>NZ_LFKZ01000128.1:0-496576 GCF_028128975.1 Bradyrhizobium sp. CCBAU 45321 | reverse complement strand
CGATCGGCTCCGGCGTAAAGCCGCCAAGAGCCGGCTCGCTGCGGCGTTCGGCCAGTGCAGGCGCAGGCCGGCGCACTTCGTCGGCGAAGGATGGCCGCGCGGGCCGCGGCGGTGGCTCGGGCATTTGCGGTTCGGGATGATCGAGCAGCTCGGGCCGCGGCGCGTCGTCGGCCCAGCCGCCGGCATCGGGCAGGGGGGCAAGGCGCGGCGGTTCGGCGGCACTCGGACGTTGCGGAATCTGGTCGCGGCTGGGCGCGGCGCGAACGATGTTGGGCTCGACGACGATGTCGGTCGGGCCGCCGATCATCAGCAGATGCTCGACATTGTCGCGCCGGACCAGCACCAGGCGGCGCCGGCCGTCGACCGCGGCGGCGTCGATCACGGCGAGGCGGGGCATCCGGCCGCGCTGGGTGTTGGCGCCGATGCGGCTTCCGGCGAATCGGCGAACCAGCCATGCAGCGACGCCGATCAACGCCAGAACGACGATGAACGCGACGATGAAGGTGATAGGGCTGCCTTGCATACTTGTCCCCGACAAATGGCGCTTTTTTCGTGCCCATGGTCAGTCGAATCGACCACCGGCGGACGATGCCCCAAACTGCGATTTATTAACGTTCCACGGCAAGTTTTGCCGTCCCCAACTCTTAATAACCCATGAATCGCCCGATCCAAAACGACTTCTTGCCCTGTGCACGTCTCGCCAAACGGCTGGGTTAATGCCACTTTTCGCGGCGTCGAATGGCGGGGCGCAAGAATCAGTTTCGGCTGGGGACATGCATCACGACCGGTCCTTAACCAGCTGTTAACCATACAGGCGGCAAATTCTGCCTAGCGGCGGTCCCTAGGGTCCGTCGGGGCGGAGGGGGCCGCGACGATGTCCATCAACGATATTCCGGAACTGTCGGTGCTTCGCACCAAGATGCAGTGGCATCAGGAGCGCCAGCGCGTCCTGTCCGAGAACGTCTCCAATTCCGACACGCCGAAATTCCGGCCGCGCGACCTGGTCGAGCCCAAGTTCGACAAGGCCGGCACCGTCACGGGGTCCATGGGGCCCTTGGTCCTGACCCGGACCAGCGCCTCGCATTTGGCGCCGTCGGGGGCCCCTTCCGCCTTCGACCAGAACAAGAATGCGGGCTTCGAGACCCGCCCGGCCGGCAATGCCGTCAATCTCGAGGAGGAGATGATGAAGGCCGCCAGCAACCAGATGGATTACGCGGCGGTGACCTCGCTCTATTCGAAGAGCCTGCGCCTGCTGAAGACCGCGATCGGCAAAGGTTAGGCCCTAAAGGAGGCGGATCATGGCAAATGACAGCAGCGACTTCGCCCGCTCCATGGCAATCGCGACCTCGGGCCTGCGCGCGCAGGCCGGCCGCATGCGGGTGATCTCGGAGAACATCGCGAATGCGGATTCGACGGCGCAGACTGCCGGCGGCGATCCCTACCGGCGCAAGGTGCCGACCTTCTCATCCGCGCTCGACCGCACGCTCGACGCGCAGGTCGTCACCCTCGGCAGGATCAAGCCCGACCAGTCCGCCTTCCGCGTCAGATACGAGCCGAACAATCCGGCGGCGGATGCCAGCGGCAACGTCAAATATCCCAACGTGAACTCGGTGGTCGAGATGACCGACATGCGCGACGCACAGCGGTCCTACGAGGCCAACCTCAACATCATCAGTGCGACGCGCCGGATGATCCAGCGCACGCTCGACATCCTCAAGAGCTGAACAGGACATTTAAGCCATGGCATCACCGACAATCGCCGCCAATGCTTACGCCAGCCTCGCCCGCGTGCTCGAGAACACCGGCGCCGGCAAGGGCAGCGAACCGAACGGGCAATCCTTCGCCGCGCTGCTGAAGGACGCCGTCGGCAGCGTCGTGGAATCCGGCCGCAAGTCCGACGCGCAGACCGTGGCAATGGCCTCCGGCAAGGCCAACGTGATGGACGTGGTTACGGCGGTCGCAGACACCGATGTCGCGGTGTCCACACTGGTCTCGGTCCGCGACCGTGTCATCGCGGCCTATGAAGACATCATGAAGATGCCGATCTGATTTGAAGCGAGTGGCGAATGGCGAATGGCCAGCTCTGGCCACCATCCGCTACTCGCCATTCGCTACTCGCTTCTCGCGCCTTCCTCTAACCCCATCGGAACCTCCAAATGACCGGACCCGAGACCCTCGACGTCGCGCGCGATGCGATCTGGACCATCGTGATCGTGTCGTCGCCGCTGATGGTGGTCGGCCTCGTGGTCGGCGTCATCGTGTCGCTGTTCCAGGCGCTGACGCAGATCCAGGAGCAGACGCTGATCTACGTGCCGAAGATCCTCGCCATCTTTGCCACGATGCTGTTGGCGCTGCCGTTCATGGCCGATTCGATGCACGCCCACATGCTGCGGATATCGTCGCGAATCATAGGCGGCTGAGGCACTATGCGTGAATTATGCGCATCGACGTCTCGCTGCTGCCGGCGCTCGCCGCTTCCTTCATGCTCGCCTTCGCCCGGGTCGGCGCGATGGTGATGCTGCTGCCCGGCCTCGGCGAGACCAACATCCCGACGCGGATCAAGCTGTCGATCGCGCTGCTGCTCACGCTGATCATCCTGCCGCTACATCGCAACGCCTATCAGGTCGACATGGGCTCGCTGGCGCCGCTGCTGGTGCTGATGCTGCATGAGATCGCGATCGGCATCGTGCTCGGCGCGACCGCGCGCGTGACGTTGTCGGCGCTCCAGGTTGCGGGATCC
The DNA here is from genome assembly GCF_028128975.1 of Bradyrhizobium sp. CCBAU 45321. Lineage (NCBI taxonomy): Bacteria > Pseudomonadati > Pseudomonadota > Alphaproteobacteria > Hyphomicrobiales > Nitrobacteraceae > Bradyrhizobium > Bradyrhizobium sp. CCBAU 45321. Next base: position 493,836 of record NZ_LFKZ01000128.1, on the reverse strand, counting down.
GTGATCGCGCAGCAGATGGGGCTCGGCTTCGTCACCTCGGTCGATCCGACGCAGGGCCAGCAGGGCGTGCTGGTCGGCAACTTCCTGACCATGCTGGGCGTGACGCTGCTGTTTGCCACCGACAGCCATCATCTGGTGATCGCGGCGCTGAACGACAGCTACAGGATCTTCTCGCCGGGCGAGACCGTGTCGAGCGGCGACGTCGCCTCGCTGGCAACGCGCGCCTTCTCCGCCGCGTTCCGCCTCGGCTTGCAGCTCTCCGGGCCGTTCCTGGTGTTCGGCCTCGTCTTCAATATCGGACTGGGCGTGCTGGCGCGGCTGATGCCGCAGATGCAGGTCTATTTCGTAGGCGTGCCGCTGTCGATCTTCGCGGGCTTCCTGGTGCTTGCCGTGGTGCTCACCGCGATGATGGGCACCTTTCTCGACTACTTCATCGGTGTCATGCACCAGATGATGCCGCTCAAGTGAGGGGGATCGATCGGTGGCCGAAGACAACGATCCCGAAAGTCAAACAGAAGACCCGACGCAAAAGCGCCTCGACGATGCGCTCGAACGCGGCGACGTCGCCAAGAGCCAGGAGATCAACACCTGGTTCATGATGGCGGGCGGCACGCTCGTCGTCTCTACCTTCTCGGGCTCGGTCGGCAGCGGGCTGCTGACGCCGATGCGCAACCTGCTTGCCAATTCCTGGATGATCAAGACCGACGGCAAGGCCCTGCTCGCGCTGATGCAGCAGATCGAGCTCGCCGTGCTTGCCGCGGTCGGCGTGCCCCTGTTGATGCTGGTGCTGGCGGCCATTACCGGCAACATGCTGCAGCACCGGCTGGTTTGGTCGGCCGAATCCCTGAAACCCAAGTTCAACAAGATTTCGCCCGGCGCCGGCTTCAAACGCATCTTCGGCAAACAGGCGGCGGCCAATTTTCTCAAGGGCATCGGCAAGCTCGTCGCCTTGGCCGTGGTCATGACCATGATCCTGTGGCCGGAGCGGCATCGCATGGAGGCGATGGTCAGGCTCGATCCGGCCGCCATGCTCGGCGCCAGCACCAGCATGACCATCCAACTGCTCGGCGCGGTGGTCGCCGCGCTGGCGATCGTCGCCATCGCCGACTATTTCTTCCAGTACCGAAGCTGGTTCCAGCGGCAGAAGATGTCGCTCCAGGAGATCAAGGAAGAGTACAAGCAGTCCGAAGGCGACCCCCACATCAAGGGCAAGATCAGGCAGCTGCGGCAGCAGCGCGCCAAGAAACGCATGATGGCGGCGGTTCCCAAGGCCTCCGTGATCATCACCAACCCGACCCACTATTCGGTGGCGTTGTCCTACGAGCGCGGCATGACCGCGCCGATCTGCGTTGCCAAGGGCGTCGACAATCTCGCCTTCAAGATCCGGGAGATCGCGCGCGAGCACGACATCCCGATCGTGGAGAACGTGCCGCTGGCCCGCGCGCTCTACGCCACCGTGGACATCGACCAGGAAATCCCGACCGAGCACTACCATGCCGTTGCCGAAGTCATCGGCTACGTCATGCGCCTGAAGCGCGGATTCAGCGCCGGGCGGGGATAAGATGCCCGAAAAGTACCGGAAATGGCCGTAATCTGGGAATCAGCGTACCTTTCGCCCTTGCTGCCCTTGCACCTTAGGGTCCGATTCAGGCAGGGAGGACCCCACGCGCCCGGTGGCGCGTTGATTCTCTGCCGACAGGCTGCGCCAGCTCGAGAATGACCGCCGAGACCGACCACGACCTCACACGCGAGCCCGTTGCGGCGCACGAGCCGTCGCCGCGCTCGGGCAGCATTGCGCTGGTGCTGCTGGTGGCAGCCGGCCTCGTCGCCGTGGCCGTCGGGCTGATGACGCTCGGGCGCGCGCAGGCGCAGCCCTATATCCTCGGTATCCTCGCCGTGCTGGCGATGGTCGGCCTGTTCAACCTGTTCGCCTTCGCCGCCGGCATCATCCGCTTCGCCGACCGCAATCTCGACGATCCCGTCATCGGCCGCATCTCCGATCACGCCTTCGACGGCCTCGCGGTCACCGACGCGCGCGGACACGTGGTCTATTCCAATGCCGCCTATCTGACGCTGACCGGCGCCACCGGCCCGCAGGACGTCCGCCCGGTCGAGCGCGTCTTCATCGGCAATCCCGACGTCTCGGAAGCCGTGTTCCGGCTGCTCAAGGCCGCCCGCGAGGGCAAGCGGCAGCAGGAAGAGGTGCGCATCTCCGGCCACGACGGCAATCAGGGCCGCTGGCTGCGCATGCGCGTGCGCCCGCTCGGCACCGGCAAGCGCGAGGCGAAATACGCGGTGTGGTCGATCGCCGACATCACGCGCGACCGCGAACGCCAGGAGGACGTGTTCCAGGAGCTCCAGCACGCGATCGAATATCTCGATCACGCCCCGTGCGGCTTCTTCTCGGTCAATCCGGCCGGCGAGCTCGCCTATGTCAACGCGACATTGGCGAACTGGCTCGACTACGACCTCGCCGAGATCGGCTCCGGCGGCCTGAAGCTCACCGACATCGTCTCCGGCGACGGCGCTTCGCTCTTGACCTCGATCGTGGCGGTGCCGGGCGAGGTGAAGACCGAGGTGTTCGACATCGACCTGCGCATGCGCACCGGCAAGACCATGCCGGTGCGGCTCTATCACAAGCTCGCCTTCGGCGCCGACGGCGCGCCGGGGCCCTCGCGCACGCTCGTGATCAGCCGCGCCCGCGACGAGCGCAGCGACCCTGATCGTGCCGCCGAAGTGCGCTTCATGCGGTTCTTCGACCACACGCCAATGGCGATCGCGACCGTCGATCGCGCCGGCAACGTGGTGCGAGCCAATGCGCGCTACGCCAAGCTCAGTCAGGCGCTGGGGCTCGACACCTCCTCCAAGTCGATCTTCCGCGCGGTCAATTCGCGCGACCGGCACCTCTTGATCGCGGCCATCAACCAGGCCGCCGAAGGCAAGGCCGACATCGCGCCGGTCGAGGTGGCGCTGGAAGGGGCCAAGGAACGCTGGGGCCAGTTCTTCGTGACGCCGGTCGATTCGGCCGAGACCGAGGCGGAAGCCGCCATCGTGCACATGCTCGAGACCACCGAGCGGCGCGCGCTGGAAAACCAGATCAACCAGTCGCAGAAGATGGAGACGGTCGGCCAGCTCGCCGGCGGCATCGCCCACGACTTCAACAACGTGCTGTCCGCCATCATGATGGCGAACGACTTCCTGCTAAACGCGCACAAGCCGACCGACCCGTCCTTCCAGGACATCATGCAGATCAAGCAGAACGCAACGCGCGCCGCCACCCTGGTGCGGCAGTTGCTGGCGTTCTCGCGGCGGCAGACGCTGCGGCCGCAGGTGCTCGATCTCGGGGACGCGCTGTCCGATCTCACCATGCTGTTGCGCCGGCTGATCGGCGAGAAGGTCAAGCTCGACCTCGTCCACGGCCGCGACCTCTGGCCGGTGAAGGTCGACGTCTCCCAGTTCGAGCAGGTGATCGTCAACCTCGCGGTGAACGCGCGCGACGCCATGCCTGACGGCGGCAAGCTGATCATCCGCACCGCCAACGTCACCAGCGACGATTCGGGCAAGCTCGCCTATAAGGGCATGCCGGCCGCGGATTATGTCCGCATCGAGGTCGCCGACACCGGCACCGGCATCCCCGCCGACATCCGCGACAAGATCTTCGAGCCGTTCTTCTCGACCAAAGAGGTTGGCAAGGGCACGGGCCTCGGGCTCTCCACCGTCTACGGCATCGTCAAGCAGACCGGCGGCTTCATCTACGTCGATTCCGAGCCGGGGCAGGGCACCTCGTTCCACATCTTCCTGCCGCGCCACATCGCCGAACCGGAGGTGCAGGTCGAGCAGCCCGCAGCCGCAATCGGCGCGACCAGCGGCGCCGCGAAGGAAGCCGCGCCCGCGGCGGCAGAGGCGAAGCCGCGTACCGACCTCACCGGGCAGGGCACCATCCTGCTGGTCGAGGACGAGGAGGGCCTGCGCGCGCTCAATGCCCGCGGCCTGCGCTCGCGCGGCTACACCGTGGTCGAGGCCGAGAACGGCGTCGAGGCCATGGAGGTGCTGGACGAGCAAAGTGGCGCGATCGATCTCGTCGTCTCCGACGTCGTCATGCCGGAGATGGACGGCCCGACGCTGTTGAAGGCCATGCGCGAGAAGAACCCCGACATCAAGTTCATCTTCGTCTCCGGCTATGCCGAGGATGCCTTCGAGAAGAGCCTGCCCGAAGGCCAGCAGTTCGACTTCCTGCCAAAGCCCTTCACGCTCAGCCAGCTGGTGGCGGCGGTGAAGGAGACGATGACGAAGCAGGGGTGAGACCTGCCGCTCTCCTCGCAATGACGGCTGGTGGGCCAGCTCGGCTCGCGGACCCGGGGAAAAGCGGAAATCGGGTCGTAAACCCGGCGGTAAGCATCCTCCAATGGTTCCCGTAAAACCCCTGTCATATATGGGCTTTTGCCACATCCCCGCGACTGAGGGCCGCAGCCGCAAGTTTCGAAACCGGCTTCACTTTTCGGGAAGTCTGACCATCTTAGGGGCACGTCCCCATGCCGGGGATTTGGGAAACGCACATGACTTTCTCGCTTCGCTCCCGGAAATTCTTCAACGCGATCGCCGTCGTTCTGGCGCTTGCGCTGCCGACCGCGCTGACGATCTCGTCGGCCGACGCCCGCGCGGGTGGCGGCATGTCGTCCGGTTCGCGCGGTACGCGCTCCTATTCGGCGCCGCCGTCGACCACGACCGCCCCCGGCTCGGCCTCGCAGTTCAACCGCACCTACACCCAGCCGGGCGCAGGCATGAACTCGGCGGCGACCGCGCCGGCGCGCGGCGGCCTGTTTGGCCGCGCCGGCGGCTTCATGGGCGGCCTTGCAGCCGGCTTCCTCGGCGCCGGCCTGCTCGGCATGCTGTTCGGTGGCGGCCTGTTCGGCGGCCTCGGCGGCCTGTCCTCGATCATCGGCCTGATCATCCAGATCGCGCTGGTGGTGCTCGTGGTCCGGCTGGCGATGTCCTGGTGGCAGCGCCGTCACGCTCCGCGGGCGGCTTACGCCAATGCTGAGGCCGGCGCAGCGCCCGGACCGCAGACGAACTATCGCAGCGGTCTCGGTGGTGGCCTTGGTGGCGGCCTCGGCGGCTTCGGCTTCGGCGCCAACAACGCGCCGCTCGAGATCAAGCCGGACGACTATGAGGCGTTCGAGCGCCTGCTCGGCGACGTCCAGGCCGCCTGGTCGAACGAGGACGTGGCCAAGCTGCACACGCTCGCGACGCCGGAAATGGTCTCCTATTTCGAGCAGGACCTCGCCCAGAACCGCGCCCGCAATGTGGTCAACAAGGTCACGGATGTGAAGCTGTTGCAGGGCGACCTCGCGGAAGCCTGGCGCGAAGGCGAGACCGACTATGCCACGGTGGCGCTGCGCTTCGCGCTCACCGACAAGACGGTGGATCGCAACACCGGCGCAATCGTCGCCGGCAGCGAGCAGCCGGGCGAGGCGACCGAGATCTGGACCTTCGCCCGCCGGCCGGGCACAGGCTGGGAATTGTCAGCGATTCAGCAGACCAACTGATCGCGGACGAGATGAGGAACCAGGGCGTCGTGCTTCGGCACGGCGCCCTTTTCTTTTGGGCCTCTCGCAGCACGGCATCGGAATAAGCGGGGGCGCCTCGGGTTGAAGTCAGGCGGCGAACAAAAACAACGTTGGGAGGACAGGATGATCCGTATCGAGAGATCCATGACGATTTCCGGTGTAGCGCTGGCCATGGTCTTGCTTGCTTCCCCATCGGCGCTGGCGCAGTCGGCCGACATGACCTTCTTCGTGACCTCCAACGGCCCCGGCAAGGGCGCCGATCTCGGCGGTCTCGAAGGAGCCGACGCGCAATGCCAGAAGCTTGCACAAGCCGCCGGCGCCGGCACAAAGACTTGGCGCGCCTATCTGTCGACGCAGGCCGCCGACGGCAAGCCGGCCATCAACGCCAAGGATCGCATCGACAAGGGGCCGTGGCAGAACGCCAAGGGCACGGTGATCGCCAAGGACGTCGCCGAGCTGCACGGCGCGAGGAACAATCTCACCAAGCAGACCGCGCTCAGCGAGAAGGGCGAGGTCATCAATGGTGCCGGCGACCAGCCGAACCGGCACGACATCCTCACGGGATCGCAACCGGACGGCACCGCGTTCGCCGGGCCGGACGATCGCACCTGCAAGAACTGGACGTCGAGCACGCAAGGCGCCGCGATGGTCGGCCATTTTGATCGCCGGGGTCTGCGCGACGATGAGCCCTCGAAATCCTGGAACAGCTCTCACCCCTCGCGCGGGCCCGACGGCGGCTGCTCGCAGGCCGATTTGAAGACCACCGGCGGCGACGGTCTGCTGTACTGCTTCGCGACGAATTGAGTTTGGGGCGCTAAGTTCTTTCCAGCCGTCATTGCGAGGAGCTCTTGCGACGAAGCAATCCAGAGTCTTTCCGCAGAGGCAGTCTGGATTGCTTCGCTGCGCTCGCAATGACGGGCAGGTTGCGCGGCCGTTGCCTCACGCTGACGGAACCTTCAGCCACGTGCTACATTGGTCCGATCGCCTCCACGCTCACGGACCTCTCCCATGAAATACGAGCTCTACTACTGGCCCGAGATCCAGGGCCGCGGCGAATATGTGCGGCTGGCGCTGGAGGAGGCGGGTGCCGCTTACGTCGATGTCGCGCGCGGTCCGCGCGGATCGGCCGCGATGATGAAGATGATGGATGCGCAGAAGGGCACGCCGCCCTTTGCGCCGCCGTTCCTGAAAGCGGGCAAGCTCGTCATCGGCCAGACCGCCAACATCCTGCTCTATCTCGGCTCCCGCCATGGGCTTGCGCCGAAGACGGAAGCCGGCAGGCTTTGGGTGCACCAGCTTCAGCTCACGATCACCGACTTCGTCGTCGAGATCCACGACACCCATCATCCGCTCGGGCCCTCGCTCTATTATGAGGATCAGAAGGCGCCAGCGAAGAAGCGCACGGCCGACTTCTGGGACGAGCGCGTGCCGAAATATCTCGGCTATTTCGAGCGGCTTCTCGCCGGGAGCGGCGGCATTTACGTGACGGGCCGGCGCCTGACCTATGTCGACCTCTCGCTGTTCCAGCTCGTCGATGGGCTGCGTTATGCTTTCCCCAAGCGCATGAAGGCGTTCGAGAAGGATGTCCCGGGCCTCGTCGGCCTGCACGAGCGCATCGCCGCGCGGCCCAACATCAAAGCCTATCTCGCAAGCGAGCGCCGCATTCCCTTCAACGAGCAGGGCATCTTCCGCCGCTATCGCGAGCTGGATCGATAGCGGCTTCGTGCAGTTGGCGCGTTCACCAGACGCCGGGGATGAGGCGATAGCGCACCCGCGCCGTATAATCGGCATAGCCGGGCAGGCCCTCGCGCAGCGTGCGCTCCTCGATCGGGATGCGGACCGCGAGCAAGGCGAGGAGGAGCGGCATCATCGCAAGTCCCCACCACGATCCCAGCAGCAGCGGCACGCCGGTGAAGAACAGGGTCATGCCGCTGTACATGGGGTGGCGGACATAGGCGTAGGGACCGGTCGAGATCACGTGCTGCGCGCGCTCGGCTTGCAGCTTCACCACGGGCGCGGCGAACGAGTTCTCGCGGAACACCCACATGGTGAACAGTGTCGAGGCCAGGAATAGCCCGAGGCCGAGCACCTGCAACGCCGTCGGCATGTCTGAGGATCGAACGCGCCGGTCGAGCCCCATCACGGCAAGCCAGGCCAGGATGGCGACGATGAACAGCGCCATGAACATCTTGTCGGCGGCGGGCTGATCCTTTTGCAGCACCGGCCGCAGGCGTTCGGCGAGCAGCGCCGGATCGGTCCGGTAGAGCCACCAGCCGCAGAGTGGGCCGAGCAGGACGGAGGTTGCGAGGAAGGCCCAGGCCGACGGCCAATGCAGCGTCCCGGCGCACGCGAACAGCAGCGCGCCCATGCCGACGACGAACACCGTGTTCCGCAATAGCAGCCGTGCGAACATGCGCAGGTCCCGAGTGAACGGCGCATGATCCTCGTGCAGCTATCCGGCAAAGATGCGGCCGGACACGCCAAAAGCCCGATCGACCGGATCGGGCGCTTCGGTCTCGGGACGCCTGATCAGGCGAGCTGGTCGATCCGCGTGCCCTGACCCGGCGGCAGCGGCGCCGGCGGCTGCGGCTTGAAGGTCGGATTCTCGTCCTTGACCTTGGTCTGATCGTCCTGCGGCTTGGTCGTGTCGTAGTTCGGAACCACGATCGCGATCGGCGGGGGCGCAACGGTAGAAACCTTCATCCGCAAATCCTCACACATGGAAACAATCAAGCCTGCCCTGCGAGGAGCGAAATTTCCTTCAAGCCAATCGTTAAAATGTGAGTGAATTGGCGCGGTGAAGGCTGCGCACGCGTGGCATCCGCGCGGTGCAAACCGAGACGACGAAGCCTCTCCCCGTCATCGCGAGGAGCCCTTGCGACGAAGCAATCCAGACTGCTTCCGCGGATACAGTTCTGGATAGCTTCGCTGCGCTCGCAACGACGGAGTACGCGGCGGACGCCATCGCGTGATACGCACCCTGCAAGGGTGCGGAAAAAGCTGGCGCGTGCCCTATTCGTCCTTGCCGCGCGTGATGGCGATGGACGACTCTGTCTTGGTGCGGGTGCATTCCATGTTGAGCCGGCGGTAGCGCATGGTGACCTTGTCGCCGCGCAATAGACCCATCCGCTTCAGGCAGCGCGTCGCGCCCGTCGTGGTGTCGTCCTTGGTCACGGTGAAGACGATCGCCGCCATCGAGCCGACCAGCGCGTAGAATTCCGGCCTCGGCTTGCGATCACCCTTGGCGTAGAGCTCGATGGAATATTTGTCGCCGCGGCAGCCGACCGACAGCTCCTTGGCCGCCGGGTGCGTGAGATAGACGACGTTGGCGGCGCGGAAATTCACCTTGAGGCGATCGACCTGGCTCGCCAGCTCCTTGGCGCTGTCGTCGCAGCGATCGGCGCGGGCAGGCGAAGCGAGGGCCACAAGGCCGGTGAAGGCGGCGGCGACCAGGATCGCGCCGCGGACGTTCAAGTTCAATGTCATGATGAAAAGCCCCTTAGGGCGCGCATTCAAGCGTCGGCGGACCAGAAGCGCAAGGGTGGTCAGAGGCATTTCCACGAGCTGTGCCAATGCCTTCCCGTGCCGAACCTACCCCTCCCATGCGCACCGCTCCCTTTCTTTTCTGGCTAGAATGCGCTTAGAACGCTTCTATGCTGAGAGGCCCGCCACGGCCCCAAAACCCCGAGATTTGCCCCATGAACGCTCCCACCGCCTTCCCCGACCAGTCCAAGCCCGTTCCGCCCTACAAGCACACCCCGCTGTTCCCGCTGGGCAAGGACGAGACGCCCTACAAGAAGATTTCCTCCGAGGGCGTCAGGGTCGAGAAGGTGCTCGGCAAGGACATGCTGGTGGTGTCGCGCGAGGCGCTGCGGGCGCTGTCGGAGGCGGCCTTTGGCGACATCAACCACTATCTGCGCCCGGGCCATCTGAAGCAGCTCCGCGCGATCCTGGAGGACGGCGAGGCGAGCCCGAACGACAAGTTCGTCGCGCTGGACTTCCTCAAGAACGCCAATATCGCGGCTGGCGGCGTGCTGCCGATGTGCCAGGACACCGGCACCGCGATCATCATGGGCAAGAAGGGCTGCAACGTCATCACCGACGGCGACGACGAGGCGGCGCTGTCCGAAGGCGCGCGTGACGCTTACCTGCGCCGCAATCTGCGCTACTCGCAGGTCGCGCCGCTCTCGATGTACGAGGAGAAGAACACCGCCAACAACATGCCGGCGCAGTGCGAGATCTACGCCGAGGGTGACGACGCCTACAAGTTCATGTTCATGGCCAAGGGCGGCGGCTCCGCCAACAAGAGCTTCCTGTTCCAGGCCACGCCCTCGGTGCTGACCAAGGACCGGCTGCTCGCGTTCCTGAAGGAAAAGATCCTGACGCTCGGCACCGCGGCGTGCCCGCCCTATCACCTCGCCATCGTGATCGGCGGCACCTCGGCCGAGCTGTGCATGAAGACGGTGAAGCTCGCTTCGGCGCGCTATCTCGATGCGCTACCGACGCACGGCTCGCCCGACGGCAACGCCTTCCGCGACGTCGAGATGGAGAAGGAAATCCACAAGATGACGCAGAGCCTGGGAGTGGGCGCGCAGTTCGGCGGCAAGTATTTCTGCCACGACGTGCGCGTGATCCGCATGCCGCGCCACGGCGCCTCGCTGCCGATCGGGCTTGGCGTGTCCTGCTCGGCCGACCGCCAGGTGCTCGGCAAGATCACCAGGGACGGCGTCTATCTCGAGGAGCTCGAGCACAATCCGGCGCAATACCTGCCGCAGGTCGAAGAGTCGCTCGGCGGCGAGGTCGTCAAGATCGACCTCAACCAGCCGATGAAGGACATCCTGGCGACGTTCTCGAAGTACCCGATCAAGACGCGGGTCTCGATGACCGGCACCATGATCGTCGCGCGCGATAGCGCCCACGCGAAGCTGCGCGAGCGGCTGGAGAAGGGCGAGCCGCTGCCGGACTATTTCAAGAACCATCCGGTCTATTACGCCGGTCCCGCCAAGACGCCCGACGGCTACGCCTCCGGCGCGTTCGGTCCGACCACCGCGGGCCGTATGGATTCCTTCGTCGACCAGTTCCAGGCCGCCGGCGGTTCGATGGTGATGGTGGCCAAGGGCAACCGCGCGCCAGCCGTGCGCGAGGCCTGCAAGAAATACGGCGGCTTCTATCTCGGCTCGATCGGCGGCGCCGCTGCGAACCTCGCCGAGCACTGCATCAAGAAGGTCGAGGTGCTCGAATATCCCGAGCTCGGCATGGAAGCGATCTGGCGCATCGAAGTCGTCGATTTCCCGGCATTCATCATCATCGACGACAAGGGTAACGACTTCTTCAAGGAGTTGAATTTGGGCTGAGGCGGCGTTCCCCGGATGCTGCGCAGCATGAAATGCTGCGCTGCTGATCCGGGGTCCATCGTGGAGCCTGGGTCCCGGCTCTGCGTCGCATCACTTCGTGCTGCGCCGCGTCCGGGACACGAGCGCGGCGCTTGCTCGCCTATTTCGCTAGCTGCAATTCGTGACCTGGTTGGAGCACAGCGCGCGCCACCAGCCGCGGACGCCGTCGTGGCTCTCGACCAGACCCCAGAGCCCACTGCAGGCGAAGATGCGCTTCGGGCCGCCGTCGGTGTCGAGCGCACCGCCGAGCTCGCGCTGTGCCGGCATCCATTTGGCATCGGTGAAGGGCGCCTGGAACAGCCCGCCCATGCGCGTGGCGCCATTGGCATAGTTCGCGCCGACCTTGTTCGAGGCGACCCAGCCGCGGCCGGCATAGGGCCTCGGCGCGTTGCGCGGATATCGCTTCTCGTCCTCATAGTCCTTGCCGGGCGGCCTCGCGCCTTCGATCAGGAACCAGCCGTCCTTGAAGCCGATGATGCGGAATTCGGTGAGCCAGCCGCCCTCAGGCGTGTTCTCGGCGCCGCCGAGCCTCAGCCGGTAAGGCGGCGGCAAGGTGCCAAGCACGCGCGCTTTCACCGAGGGTTCGGCACGCACGTTGAGGCCGCTGGAATCCTTGTCGATGGACCAGGCGCCGAGATCGCAGGGCTCGGTGCCGGCAGGCAGCGTTGCGCGCTTGGCGGCGAGCTCGGCGTGCAGCCTGGGGAAATCATTGTCGTCGTTATCAGGGGCCGGCCCGGTGCGCGGCTGCAACTCGGCTGACGTCGCCCGCGTCGCATCCGCCGTCAGCGTGACGACCAGAACCTGGCGCGCCGCAAAGGCGCTTGCCGGTGTCTTCGGATCGTTCGATGTCGCGGGATAGACCGCGAGATAACCGGTCGACCCCTCGGTTCGATAAGCGGTGCCGGCAACATAGCCTGCCGGCACCAAGGCGAGCGCGCTCGCGCGCCACGCCGGTTCGCTGTCACCTGCGCGCGCGGCCTGTGCTACGGCAGACAGGACTGCCGCCGCGATGAGGAGGAGCGCACGCATCGGTGCAGCGCGCGGTTTACGCCCGCGCGCCCGTGAAGGGGAAGCTGCCCATCGGGCCGATGCCCATCTCGCCGCTGATGCTGTCGCCGGAGACCGTGCCGGTGAATTCGAGCGTGAGCGGCATCGGCTTGTCGATCGAGACCTTCCAGGAGACGTTGTCGCCCGAGACCGTGCCGTCGAAGATCTCGGTGGTATTGCCTTCCGCGCCTTGCGTGCCGGTGAGCGTGCCGCCCGCAGCCTTCAGGCTCAGCGTCGCCTGGCGCTCGCCCATCGGCGTCGTCATGGTCAGATTCCAGTTGCCGTCTACGGCCATTCCCGTCTCCCGAACAGATTGCGGCGGTCCGCGACGATCCGCGGCCGTCCCTAGCCGAGCCTATAGCCCAACTCGCAGCTCCTGCCTAACGCTCCGGTAGGGCACTTAGGCGCGGGCAGCGGCACGTCGGCGGTTGGTTACGATCAGCCGCAGAACGAAGTACTGCACGGCAAAAGCCAGGATCTTGGCGCCGCCTGCGACCACCATAAGATAGAACGCCCAGAGCTTCAGATCGCCGGTGGCGGCGACTGCCATCATGCCGGCGCCGATCACGAACATCAGCGCCGCCCAGGCATAGCCCGCGATGGTGACATATTCCGGGACGGTCTCGACGATGACGGGCGGCATGTAGCGCAGCATCCAGCCGCGCTTGAGCATGATCACGCCGATCGCGAAATGTGCGATCGAGGGTTTTGCCAGCATGAACCGCGGATCATTGGTCAGCAGCGTAATACCGCCGAGCACGATGACCAGAGCGAGGCTCGCATAGGTCATGTAGTGAAGCGGCTGTCCCTTGAGGCGCGCATAGATCACCTGCGCGAACGCGCCGGCAATCGCCACCGCCGTTGCGAGGATCACGTTGTCGGTAAGGAGATAGACGGCCAGGAAGATGATAACGGAGAGGAGGTCGGAGGCGAGGCGGGCGAATACGTCCTTCATCGTCATTCCTGTTTCGCGGTCGTGGGCAGGGCGCAGACGGGCGCACCCTACTTGATCCGGCGATGCCCGGCATATCACTTTGTGAAGACAACCGTGCTGGTACGAGATGGCGCATGGCAGCTTCCCGACCAGAATGCCAGGCCGGGACCAGCAGCGCGGGATTCGGAAACCGCAACAAGCAGGGCGCGATGCGCGAGACAGGAAGCCGCGCCGGACACCCGTCTCTTACAATGTCAAGACGACGTAAACGACCTCCAGAAAATGAAGTGCTGCAACGAGCTGGCTGGTCATCTCTTCGACCAACCCCGTCCAGGGCAGGCGCGACACCATCGGGAGTGCGGCCGCGAGTAGAAGGCCGGCAGCGAGCAGGACGCCGCCTTCGAAGAACGTGAGGCTTCGCCGGCGCAGCCGTATCGCCAAGCATGCAAGTACGGCGCCGGCCGGGGCGATGACTGCGGTGGAATACGCGGTGATCGAGAGCATGTGCATCGGGCTTTCTTTGACCACGCAATATCCACGTGGGTTCCGGGATCGCCACCTCCTCGCTCTCCCATTGACGAGGGGCTACGCCGCGCCGACCCAATTGCCGTGGAAGCCGTCAGGGACGCGGTGGCCGAGCTGCACCAGGGCCGCAGGGCCGGCCTCGATATCGGTGGCATTGAACACGGCGAGATCGCTGCGATTCTCCCGCGCGCGCCAGACCACCGCGAGCAGCCAGCCGTCGCCTTCGGCGGCATCCCTGGATCGCTCGACGAAAACAGGCTCGGAGATGGTGTCGCCGGCCGGCAGCAGGTATTGGCCGAGCCGCCTGCCGTTGCCGTCGACATGGACGATGCCCGACAGCGCGCCGAACATCGGCAATTTCGGATTGGCGCAGGCGTACCAGCCGTGACGGCTCTTCAGCCCGGCGCGGCGATCGTCGATGCGCGGGAATTCGCCGGTGAGATCGTCGAGATACGTCTGCTGGAAGCGGTCGGTATTGCCTGCGAGATCGAAGGTCCAGCGGCAATGGCGGGCGCGCGATTTCTCGGGATCGGTGGGGCGGCCATCCGGATGCGGAAACAGCGGCGCTTCCTCGAACTGCATGACGTCGGCGACGATGCGGCTCCCGTCCTCCCACGCATTCATGACATGGAAGACGTAGCAGGCTTCGGCACGAAACCAGACGATGTCCTTGGCCGTGCCGCTGCGCTTCATCACGCCGACATATGCGCCCTTGTCCGGCTCCCAGGCATAGGGCGGCTTTCCGCTCATCGCGCGCTCCATGCTGCCCGTGATCGGCAGGATCGGAAACAGCACATGGTTCGCGGTGACGATGAAGTCGTGCACCATGCTGGCATAGGGCGCCTCGAACCGTTCAAAGCGCGTCGCCTTGCCTGTTGCGTCGATTGATCCGTAGGAGAGGGCAGGCGTCAGCGGACCCGCGGCGTTGTAGCCAAAGAACACCAGCTCGCCGGTGACGGGATCGATCTTGGGGTGCGCGGTGAAGCTGCCGGCGATGCGGCCCTGGTAATTGTGATAGCCGCGCGTCGCCAGCGTGCCCGGCTCGATCTCCGTCGGCGGATGCGCTTCCTCCAGCGCCAGCAGCTTGCCGGCGTGGAAGATGATGTTGGTGTTGGCGACGCCGCCATCGGTCAGGTTCGCCGGCGCATCCGGCAGCTTGCGGCCGAAGCCGCCGAACAGCGCGCGGCCGGCGTCGTGCTCGGCGAGCCATTTCGGCGTGCGGACCCAGCGGTTGCGGTAGCTGGCGCGGCCGTTCTCGAGATGGAATGCGTGCAGCATCCCGTCGCCGACGAACCAGTGCGCGCCGGGCGAATCGAACTGCGGATTGGGGCCGTTGCGATAGAGCGTGCCGTTCAGCTCGCGCGGCAATTCGCCGACGATCTTCAGGAAGGGCGCGTCGGCCTCGAACGGGATCGGCGCGATATTGTTGCTGCGCTCGGCCATTGCGTCGTGCTGCACGGCGAATCCTCCCCTATCTTTACATCGTAAAGATTGGATAGACCCGATCGCAGCTTTCGTCAAGCGAAATCTTTACACTGTCAATATTGCGTCATATAGCTTGCAAATGGCCAAGACAGACACCAGGGGCGACGCGGCGCGCAGCCCGCGTACCCTAAGAAAAACCACCTCGACCGCGGCATCGCGCACCGCGCGGCGCGCCAGAAGCGCCAAGACCGAGACGCCGTATCATCACGGCGCGCTCCGCGAAGCGCTGCTCCAGGCCGCCGAACGGGTGCTGGAGCGCGACGGGCTTGCCGGCCTGACATTGCGTGCAGTGGCGCGCGAGGCCGGCGTCTCGCACGCCGCCCCCACCCATCATTTCGGCGACCTGACGGGCCTGCTCAGCGAGCTCGCGGCCGTCGGCTTCCGCCAATTCAACGTGGTCATGGCCGCTTCGTGCGATGCCGCCACCACGCCGCTCGAAGCCGCGCTGGCGCGGCCGAAAGCCTATATCGCCTATGCGCAGGCCCATCCCGGCATGTACGGCATCATGTTCCGCACCGAGCGGTTGGACTATTCGAGGCCGTCGCTGCACGAGGCGGCCGAGGCGTCTTTCGCCGGACTTGCCAATGCCATCGGCATGATGCGGCAGGAGCAGATCAGCGGCGACGCGCTGACGCTGAACCAGGGCGCGGCAATCGCGCGCGCCTGGTCGCTGGTGCACGGCTTCACCATGCTGCTGCTCGACGGACGGTTGAAGGACATTCTCGCGCGGCTGCCGGAGGGAACGACGGCGGAGCGGCTGCTCGAGACGATGCTGACGGTGCCAGCGACGCCGAAGCTTCCCGTGCCCTGATCAACAACGACGCACGCAACCCTCGTCGTGATCATGCGTTGACGCCGCATGGCAAAGACAGCACGCGCGCCCTGGAAACGCACAAATCCCCGCAAGCGGGCCGGCAAGGCCTCCAAGCACCTCAGTGCCGCGCAGAAATCGGCTGCGAAAGCGCGCGCCCGCCGCGCGGGCCGCCGCTATCCCAACCTTGTGGACAACATGCGCATGGCAGCGAAGAAGAAGACCGCCAAGACGAAGAGCTCCAAGAAGACCTCAAAGTCGAAGGCGTCGAAAGCAAAGTCGAAGACGTCAGCAAGGAAGACCCGTAAGCGCACCGCGAAGAAGGCCAAATTCCGCAAACGCAGCGCATCCGCCCGTGAAAAGGATCCGCGCGGCGGCCTGACGGCGGCGGGCCGCAAAGCGTTCGCGCGCAAGCAGGGCGCCCATTTGCGCCCTAGCGTGACAAAGAAAGAATCGGAGATGACGCCGCAGGAGATGCGGAGGAAGGGCAGCTGGGCCGTGCGCTTCTATGGCCGCGCGAAGCTGCCGCCGCTGGTCGATGGCACTGGCCGGCCGACGCGGCACGCATTGTCAGCGCATGCCTGGGGCGAGCCAGTTCCGAAGACAGTGGCAGAGGCGCGGCGTATCGCCGCCAAGGGCGAGCGGCTGCTTGCGCGCTATCGGCGCGTCAAGGCGAGAGGCTAAACTAGCGCATCGTCGCCAGCTCGACGGCGCGGCCGCGCGTGCCGATGATCTTGACCTCGTCCTTGCCGCAAGCGAAACCGCGGGCGAGATCGTCGGCGGCCTTGCGCGCGAGCTCGTTGGCGTTCGGGTTGGCGATCCCATCGACATAGGCGACGTGGCAGACCGGGCCTGGCGGCAGCCGGGTCACGACCAGCATGGCCTTGGTGTTCGGCCGACCCTGCTTGTCGGGATCGGAATTGTCGGCGATGTGCCAGCGCTGGATGATCGCAAACGGCTTTGCGCCGGCCGCGCGCCATTCGATGGTCGTCTCGGATGAATTGAACGGGGCGAACCAGAGGTTGGCCGCGGGTTCCTCGCTTGCTGCCTTGCGGTTGCGCCCGACCGAGACGATCTCGCGAAGATCGTCCTCGGCGATCAGCACGATCAGCCCGTCCTTGCCCGGACAAACCCGGGTGCTGCTGCCGTCGACCGCGCTGGGCTTGCCGATCTGCCGGCAATCTTTTGGTGCCGTCGAGGTGTAGCTGCTGCCCACGGATTGAGCCTCGGCGCCGCTCAGGCCAATGCAAGTCATCAGGACGGCGAAGCTAATAGTAGTGATACGGTTCATGTGAGGCTTTGGTGGAGCGGGAACTTCGTCCCATCAGACGTCTTGATTGTGGGCAAGGTTCAAACAGAGTTGGGATATACCTGACAGCCGCACGGAATCGTTCTACAAGTGCGGCTTCTTGGGCTCCTCCTGCCTGGTTCGCGTTCTCATTTTCTCGATCATGCCAGCCATCTCGAACAAACCGTATCGCGTCGGCCGCTCCAAGACCGGACTCGGCCTTTTCGCCACCAAGCCGATCAAGAAGGGGACCCGGATCATCCGCTATTTCGGACCGATCCTGGATTCCAGGATTCCAGAGCACGACGAGATCGAGAACAAATATCTGTTCGAGCTCAACGGGCGCTGGACCATCGACGGATCGGTGCGCAAGAACCTCGCGCGCTACATCAACCATTCCTGCCGCCCCAACGCGGAATCGGACGTCCGCCCGCGCGAGCGCAAGGTCTATATCCGCGCCATCAGGAACATCGAGCCGGGCGACGAGATCAACTACGATTACGGCACGGACTATTTCAAAGCCTATCTGAAGCCGATCGGCTGCAAATGCGATTCCTGCGAGAAGAAGCGCAAGAAACTGCGCGCCGAGGCGAGGGCGGAAGCCGCCAAGGTGAAGGCGCGGGCCGAACGTAAGGCGCAGAAGGCGGCCGGGAAAACCACCGCTGCGAAAAAGAAGAAGCTGAACGGCAAGCACTTCCCCGGCAAGGTCGGCCGCGCCAAGGCGTAGCCTCACGCAGTACCCGCCGGCTTTCACGTGTCCCCTGATTGATCCTCAGGCTGCCGGCTGAAATGCAGCGGAGTCTCCACGCACTCCGTCATTGCGAGCGAAAGCGACTTGTCCGCCGAAGCCTTGGCGAAGGCGGAAGCAATCCAGAATCCCACCGCGGAAAGACTGGATCGCTTCGCTGCGCTCGCAATGACGCTGTTGATACAGCGCGTTCAGATGTCTGACTGTCACCCTGAGGCGGCCCGCCTCTTCGGCGGCCCTCGAAGGGGGGCGGCCCGCTTGCATCGGGGTCGTTCATACTTCGAGGCTCGCTGCGCGAGCGCCTCTGGCCCCGTCGGATGAATTGAGCCCTTGCGAAACCTATCGCTTTTCCGCGCCGCTCGCCGTACTCGCTGCCTACCGGCGAGGCGCCGGGCAAAACACCCAAAATCTGTCAATCTCGGCGCGCGAAAATATATCGCTTTTCCGAATTTCGGATTTGTGGCATACGTCCGCCAACCCGGCCCTGCCGGAGGGGCGCTTCGCGATCGTCACGAGATGCGGGCCGGGGTGCGGTGGACGCGGTAGCGCCGGCGCGATTTGCTTGAGGACAGGGCGGGCAACCGTGAGTCTCAGGCGATGCGCATACGACACGGCGCGGTCACAGCGGTTGGTCGATGGTCTGGGGTGCGCACACTAAGCCCCGGGCGCTGAGGCCAAATCGTCCGCGGACGGAGAAGTCGTGTGGTCCTGACGCCCGGGGTCTGTGCGTCAAGCCTTGCGGTGATGCGGCGGCCCGACCGGGTGCGCGCATCAGAAGCCGCAAGGCGACGGGGGCAATAGTGCATCGCTCCCCGAGGAGAGCACGAAGGACACCGTTAAAACCATCCGCGCAGGGAAGGCCGGGCGACCGGCATCACCTGTAGTCCACCCCGTGTGCATTTCCTTGTACACGGACTCGGGTGCCGCCGGCGCCCGGCCTTCCCTGCGCCCTCCGGCAACCGAAGGGCGCAAGCAACGAAGCAAAGCTCGGGCGAAATCCGTCGCGAGTACGCGAGGTCATGCATGCATCCGGGTAAGATCCGATATGACGAAGCCTTCGCGTTCCCCGGTTTGCGCCGCGGAGCTGGCACGCAAGGATCACGCCGCCACGGCGCGCCCGCTCTTCTTCAAGCCCACATATTGCAGCTCGGCGAACACGCCGGTGGCGATGGCTTGCGCGACCACCATGAGCTGGCCGGCGAGGTTCGGCGACACCATGCCCGAGAGCAGCAGCGCGATGCTGCCGACGGTCCAGGCGGCATTGCCGATCACGACCAGCAGCACGAGCGATTTCGCGACCGTGGCCCGCGAGGCGAGCCAGCCGACCAAGGCGGTGTAGGCAATCAGGAACAGGCCGGTCTCGCGCAGCAGCGCTTCGGGCAGATTGAACAGCGCTGCGAACGCGGTCGCGCCGAAGGTGAAGCCGAGTGCGGCGACGCCGCTGAAGATGGCGTCGGCGAACAGGGCGCGGCGCAGAAAGGTGGATGCATCGATCATCTCAAGGTCTCCTTGGTTGGGCTGGGGTGGAACTTTAGCGCCGACCACGCCACCAGGCGCGGAGCAGACGGGCGAGCCGGAACGGGCAGAGGCTCCTGCCGACGCCGTGCTCGAAGGCGATGACCTGCGCGAGGACATAGTCGCCGGTCGAATGCAGAAGCGGCTCCGGCATGTTGAGGCTCCGCGCCAGCATCCGCGTTGCGAACGCCATGGCCCAGGGCAAGACGTGGTCTGCGACGGTCCGGTAGAGCAGCAACGCGATCATGGTCATCTCCTGTTGCGACCCAAGATGCGCGTTCTCGTCCCCCAATTCGATTACCTCGGTGGTAATGGAAGCGCCTAAATCCACGTGCTAGCTTTTGACCATGAACGCACATGCTTCCACCGCACGCACCGAACGCAGCCAGCCGGTCCATATCGGCGACCATTTGCGCGAATGGCGGCAGCGCCGCCGCATGAGCCAGCTCGATCTCGCCGGCGAAGCCGAGATCTCGGCGCGGCATTTGAGCTTCGTCGAGACCGGTCGCGCCGCGCCCTCGCGCGACATGGTGCTCAGGCTCGCCGAGCGGCTCGACGTGCCCTTGCGCGAACGCAACGTGCTGCTGGTCGCAGCCGGTTTCGCGCCGGCCTTTCCGCAGCGCCCGCTGGAGGATCCCGCCTTGAAGTCAGCCCGTCAGGCGATCGACCTCGTCTTGAAAGCGCATGAGCCCAATCCGGCGCTCGCGGTGGACCGGCACTGGAACCTGGTCTCCGCCAACCGCATGGTGGCGCCGCTGCTCGAGGGCATCCCGCAGCATCTGCTCGGCCAGCCCGTCAACGTGCTGCGGCTCGCCTTCCATCCCGAGGCGCTGGCACCGCGCACGGTCAATCTCGCCGAATGGTGCGGGCATCTCCTGGAGCGGCTGCATCGGCAGTGCGAGGCGACGGCCGATCCGGAGCTGATCAAGCTCTACAACGATCTGAAGAGCTATCCGATTCCGGCGCGCGCGGCCCCGCTGTCGAGCGACAACGTCGCGATCCCCTTCAAGCTGCGGCATGGCGGGGAGATCCTCAGCTTCTTCTCCACGACCATGGTGTTCGGCACGCCTGTTGACATCACCCTGTCCGAGCTGGCGCTGGAGACGTTCTTTCCGGCGGACGAGCGCACCGCCGAACGGCTGAAGCAGATGGCGGCCGGGCTGCGCTAGCGCCGTTTACAGGACGGAGCAGCGCTCGCATAATTGGCGGATGGACACACGCGCGTTCCGGCGATTGCGGCCGGCCAATCCCGTCGGCGATCTCCTGCGCGGCTGGCGCACCCGCCGCGCGTTGAGCCAGGCGGAGCTGGCGTTCGAGGCCGGCATTTCTGTCAAGCATCTGAGCTATGTCGAGACCGGAAAGGCGGCGGCAAGCCGGGACATCCTGCTGCAGCTCGCCTCTGCGCTCGATCTGTCCTTGCGTGATCGCAATGCGCTGCTCGAAGCCGGCGGCTTCGCGCGGCAATATGGCGAGCGCGATCTGTCGGCGCCGGAGCTTGCCGAGGCGCGGCGTGCCATCGATCTTCTGCTTCTCCGTCACGAGCCGTTCCCGGCGATCGTCACCGACCGGCGCTGGAACGTGATGCAGGCCAATCGCGCCGCCTCGCGCCTGATGACCATGCTGCTTGGTCCTCTACGCATGCAGCGGCCGCTCAACCACATGCGGATGTTCCTCGCTCCCGACGAGCTCAAGCCGTTCGTCGAGAACTGGTCGATTGTTGCGGCCGCGCTGCTGACGCGGGCGCGGCATGAGGCAATGGCCGCGCCGCTCGACGAGGCCCTGCAATCGACCTGGCGCGAACTGATGCGGCTGCCGCAGCTGCCTGCGCCGATCGAGGATAGCGCCGTGCCAGGGCCGCTCTGCGAGGTGCGGCTGCGCAAGGGCGATATCGGCGTTGGTCTGATCGGTGCCGTGCTGACGCTCGGCACCCCGCAGGACGTGACGCTGCAGGAGCTTCGCGTCGAGATGTTCATGCCTGTTGATGCGGCGTCCGAGGCCGCCCTGGTCGCGCTTGCAGCTCAGGACGCCTGAGCCTGCACGGCCTCGCGCCGCTCGAAGCTCATGGCCTGCATCACCTCCGCGAACGGCCCGTTGCGGTCACTCAGCGTCGCCGTGGTGAGGCCCGCGCCATGGGCGCCGACGCGCGTCGCGGCGCGGATCAGGATCCATTCACCCTCGGGCGGACGGAAGAAATAGAGGCTGATCTCCGGGTTGATGAAGGTCCATTGGCGCATGTCGACGATCTGCGCGACGCCGCTGGAGAAGTCGGCGGCCTGCACCGCCTGGAGCAGCGGCGTGTTCGGCTCGCCCTCGACCAGCGGCGCATCGAGCCGCATCCAGGCCGCCGCCGGGCCCGGCCGCTCCAGCGCGCCCTCGATGAGGCGCACTGACACGTTCTGGAAGTAGCGGCTCCATTTCTGGGCGAAGGCGGGCGGCGGGCTGCCGGCCTCGGGACCACTGTCGGGGGCCAAGGGCCTCGCGAAGGGATCGATGGGCGACTCGCCGCTCGGCGCCGTCAGCAGCGCCGTGCAGCGGCCGATCTCGGTCTCGCCGTCCATCAGCCGCACCTGCAGGGTCTTGGCCTTGCGACCGTCGCGCAGCAGCTCGCTGACCGGCCTGAACAGGCGCAGGCCCGCCGGCCGCCAAAGATCGAAGGTCAGGCGGCGCACCGCAAAGCCGGATGTGGCGGCGAGGCGCTCGACCTCGCGGGTCATCAGCGCGGTGGTGGCGCTTCCCTGCAGCATGTCCGGCGACCACGGCCCGCCGGCATGCTCGGTGGCCCGGAACAGATCGCCGTCCGGCTTGAAAATGGCGCTCATCGCGGTCTCCCCTTTGGGCTTGATCGTGGCCGTAAGTATCGGGGCGGGGAGAACCGGTCACAATAACCGCAGAGGTGAAGTCGTAAGCCATGCAGGACGGGTGCCTTGCGCCGCCCCCGGTTCGGCCTATGTTCGGGCGGACCCTCGAAGTGCCCGAAGGAGGCGCCTGACATGAGCACGCTGAAACCGCTCCAGATCGACGTCGTCTCAGATGTGGTCTGCCCCTGGTGCTATATCGGCAAGCATCGCATCGAGAGCGCGCTGGCGCTGGTGCCTGACGTTCCGGTCAAGCTCAATTTCCGTCCGTTCTTCCTCAATCCCTGGGTGCCGCGCGAGGGCATCAGCCGCGAGGCCTATCTCACCCAGAAGTTCGGCTCGGTCGAGGCCTATAAAGGCATTGCGGGACGCGTTGTCGCGGCCGCGAGCGAGGAGGGGCTCGTCTACAAGCCGGAGCTCGTGGCGCGCCAGCCCAACACGACTGACTGCCACCGCCTGATCCTCTGGGCGGACGCGATCGGCAAGGCGCCCGAGATGAAGCAGCGCCTGATGGAGCTATACTTCCGCGACGGCGGCGATCTCACCGACGTGAACGTGCTGGTGCAGGCGGCCGCCGCCATCGGCCTGGACGCCGACGACGTGCGCAAGCGCCTCGCCACCGACGAGGACGTCGCGCGCGTCTCGGCAGATGCGCAGGAAGCCGCCGACAAGGGCATCTCCGGCGTGCCGACCTACGTCTTTGCGCAGAAGTACGCCGTCTCCGGCGCGCAGGATCCAAACCTGCTCGCCCGCGCCATCCGCCAGGTCTCCGAGGAGATCAACGCGCAGGCGGCGGAGTAGCCTCGCTCATTTGCGGAGCCGGCGAACCACGCCGCGCGCGGCCTCGTGCGCGGCGTTGAGGCCGACCAGCGCGCCGTGAATGAGCCCCACGACCGGATCGTGCCGCCGCAGCGGGATCAGCACATCGCCGATCGCGAGGCGGCCGCGCCAGATCGGGTTGATCATGGGGTGATCGGCATTCGCCGTCGAGTCCGCGCTGGCGACGGCGGGGTCGGCGCAGAGATGGCGGGTGAGGTCCAGCGTGAGCTGCACGCCCGGCGAATATTTTGCAAAGCGCTCGTCGATCCCAAGCTTGAAGAAGAAGGCGCGGTCCTGGTGGCGCAGCACGATGCCGGCGGCAATCGGCGTCGCGCCGGCGCGAAGGGTGACGATCTCGCACTGCGCGGTCTCCGCCAGCGCGGGAACTGCGCGGCGGATGAAAGTTGCGTCGCCCGCGTGCTGAACCAGCGCGGTGCCGCGCTTGCCCTTCCAGCCGCTGGCTTCGAGCTGCAGGAAGGTTTCGAGCGCACGTCCGATCTGGTCGGAGCTGCGCGCGATCTCGAACACGACGGAGCCGTGCTCCTCGAGACGATGACGCTGGCGCCGCAGCTCCTTGAGCTTCTTGGCGCCGAGCGCCTCGCGCAACAGTGCGTCTCCATCCTGCGTCGCATCGAGGCTGGCGCGGATGTAGGAGCTGAGGATTCTCGGCTTCAGGCGGTCGCGCTTCAGCACCTGCTTGAGTGATGCTATCGCTGCGCCGTCGAGCGCGACGTCGCTCAGCACGAGCGCATGCGCGCCGGCCTCGCGCGCCTGCTGCAGCAGATGCGCAGCGGCTTCGAGCGGAGCGTCGCGGTCGAGCAGCGGGCTGCACAGCGTGCCATAGGGATGCGCGCTCACCAGGGCGGGCAGGGGAATCTTCAGGGCGCGCCAGAGGGAGACCACCGGCATCAGGCCGATCAGCCGGGCCGAAGTGCCGTCAAATGCGGACAGTGCCGAGGCATCCGTGCGACCGCGCGCAGTTGCGCTGACGGCGAGCTCCCAGGCGGGCAGGTAATATCCGTTCGGCTCGATCGCCCGCTGCGCCAGCGCGCGCCATTGGCCGGTGTCGACGGCGGCGAGCGGGACAGGCGCGCGCGCCATCGCGGCATCCCTTGCCGATGCCGGATTGATCGCAGCCTGATGCGCGATGTCGACCACGTCCCGTCGTCCCCGTTCACACGAGCTGGGCTCGTGCCACCGGTCATGCTTAGCGCAAAGATTGGAAAATACCGTTGGCAAGCCGCCGCAATTCGAGCGGTAGTATTAACATTCCATTCAGTATCCGGCCGGGGGTGACCCTGAGGAATCTTGGCTAGTCTCCCGGCACGAAATGATCGCGGGTGCTTGCGCGGCCGCCGCTGGCGGTATCGGTGATGGTGATCTCGATGTCGCGGGAGGTCTTCGGCAGGTCGCTGGGCCCGACCTGTACCGACAGCCTGACCTCGCGGGTCTGATCCTGCCCGACCTCGATGATGGGCTTGCCGCCGGGTTCCGCCTCGATGCCGGCGACGCGAATGGTCGCGCCCGGCAGACCGGAGACTTCGAGCGCAAACGATCGCTGTGCACTCTTGTTGAGGATACGCACGGTGTAGTCGTTGCGCACGCCGCCGTCCGAAAGCTGGACGAAGACGGGATTGCGCTCGTGCAGCACGTTGACGTCCATCGTCGCGCGGGTGGCGAGAGTGTACAGCATGATGCTGCCCACAATGGCGATTGCCGCGGCATAGATCAGCGTGCGCGGACGGATGATGCGGTAGATCGGCGGCTTGCCCTCGCGTCGGCGCTGCATGTTGATGTCGGTGTCGTAGCCGATCAGGCCCTGGGGCCGGCCGATCTCGCGCATGACGTTGTCGCAGGCGTCGATGCACAGGCCGCACTGGATGCAGCCGAGCTGGATGCCGTGGCGGATGTCGACGCCGGTCGGGCAGACATTGATGCACTGATGGCAGTCGACGCAGTCGCCGGCGGGATCGCCATGGGCGCGCGCGGCATCCGCCTTCTTCACCGACACGCGCGGCTCGCCGCGGTCACGCCGATAGGTGACGTTGAGCGCCCATTCGTCGGTCAGCGCCGCCTGCATCCGCGGCCACGGGCACATGTAGATGCACATCTGCTCGCGGGCATGACCGGCAAAGACATAGGTCGTGGCGGTGAGGATGCCGATCCAGAGATAGGCGATGAACGGGGCCTGGAAGGTGGCGAGCTCCTTCACCAGCGTCGGCGCGTCGGAAAAGTAGAGCACCCAGGCACCGCCGGTCCACCAGGCGATCATGATCCAGAGGAAGTGCTTGAGCGCGACCTTGCGAAGATGGTCGTACGTCCAGTAGCGCTTGTCGCCCTGCATGCGCTCGCGCCGGTCGCCCTCGACCCAACGCTCGACCGCATAGAACAGGTCGGTCCACACGGTCTGCGGACACATATAGCCGCACCACAGCCGCCCCGCGACCGCGTTCATCAGGAACAGAATCATCGCCGCGATGATGAGGAGGCCGGTGAAGTAGTAGACCTCCTGCGGCCACAGCTCGATGAAGAAAAAGTAAAAGCGCCGATGCGGGAAGTCGATCAGCACGGCCTGGTCGGGCAGGCCGGGTCCGCGATTCCAGCGCACGAACGGCAGCAGGTAATAGGTTCCGAGCGTGACGCACAGGATCGCCCATTTGATGCGGCGGAAAGGGCCATGGACCGACTGCGGATAGACCTTCTTCCGTTTCTCGTAGAGAGGTCCCTCGATGAAGGTGTCGTCGGTCATGGCAGTGCTCCCCGCGTCTTGCGAAGGCGAGAGTCCCACCTGGCGGCGCAGAAGAGGCGGTACAAAACCTCCAGCACTGCGCGGACTTTGGCTCGCGATGCTGTAGTATATCGTTCGGCCGTCCCGCCTCGGTTTGACCAGGCTCAATGCGCGCATCATTTCCGAGATGCTGGAATAGTGCCGCCATGGTATTTGCGCCCAACGCAAGGGCGCTCTCGCTCGGGAGAGGTCATGGTCACGACGTCTTTTATGCCGATCGCGTCGCTCGTTGGCGGTGCGATGATTGGCCTCGCGGCCGTTCTGCTGATGTGGGCAACGGGGCGGATCGCCGGCGTCAGCGGCATCGCTGCGCGGCTGTTTCCGCCCTATGAGGATCGCGAATTCGCCGGGCGCCTCGCCTTCGTCGCCGGTCTCGCTGCTGCGCCCGTGCTGGTGCGGCTCGTCACCGGAGGTCTGCCGGAGCAGACGATCGCGGCGGGGCCGGCCCTCCTGATCATCGGCGGAATGCTGACGGGTTTCGGTTCGGTGTGGGGCAGCGGCTGCACCTCGGGCCACGGCGTTTGCGGCCTGTCGCGGCTGTCGGTGCGCTCCCTGGTTGCGACCATCACCTTCATGGCCGCCGGCATGGCGACCGTGTTCTTGATGCGGCACTGGAGCTGAAGGC
This sequence comes from Bradyrhizobium sp. CCBAU 45321, assembly GCF_028128975.1. Classification (NCBI taxonomy): domain Bacteria; kingdom Pseudomonadati; phylum Pseudomonadota; class Alphaproteobacteria; order Hyphomicrobiales; family Nitrobacteraceae; genus Bradyrhizobium; species Bradyrhizobium sp. CCBAU 45321. The sequence continues at coordinate 467,436 of NZ_LFKZ01000128.1, read as the reverse complement.
GATGGCAATCCTGGTTCAATTCGCGATCGGGCTGATCTTCGGTCTCGGCCTCATTGTCTCCGGCATGTCGGACCCAGCGAAAGTGCTGAACTTCCTGGACGTCGCCGGCATTCCGGCAGGGACATGGGATGCAAGCCTCGCCTTCGTGATGGCGGGCGCGGTGGCCGTGACCTTCGTCGGCTTCAGCCGCGTTCTCAAGCTTCCGCGTCCATTCTTCGCTGATCGCTTCTATTTGCCGACTCGGCGAGACATCGATCCCAGGATCGTCGCAGGTCCTGCGATCTTCGGTGTCGGCTGGGGCTTGGTGGGCTTTTGCCCGGGGCCGGCGCTGACCGCGCTCGGATTTGGCTCGCTCTCCGCCGTCATCTTCGTCTTGGCGATGTGCGCCGGCATGGTGCTCGCCCGCTTCATCGCTCAGCTGCCGTCATCGACGCGCTACGTCATGCCGGCCGATCCACTCGAAACCTGAAGTCACGGACCGGGCAAATAGTCTCGCCCGGTCCCCGACCATCAAGCCTTCATCGCTTACCAGCGGTCGTCCACACCGACGCCGACGCTGACGCCGGGCGCGCGAATGCCGACGCCGGCGCGCGGGCCGTCGTCGTAGTGGCGATGATAGGTCCGGCGCTCGTAATAGCGATCGCGCGGCATGTAGTTATAGGAATCGCGCACGATCACGCGCGAACCGCCGCGAGTGCGATAGCAGCGGCCGTCCTCGTCGCAGACGAGTCGCACCTGCTGCACGAGATCCGGATTGGTGTATTCGCTGCTCGTATAGATATCGGAAGCCTTGGCCCCCGAGGCGGCGGCCAAGGCACCCACGCCTGCTAACAGCGCAATAGTCAACGTCCTCATCATGTCCTCCTCGAAACTGCCCTCGGCGGTAACAAGAAGGGGAGGCGGTGATCGTTCCCGGTCGCGGTACTGGTTTTTCCCGGAACCCTGTCGTTAAGGCGGGTTCCTAGATCGGCTCGTAAGTCTCGGTGCCGCAGATGTCGTCGGCGTCGGCGCGCCGGCGGTCCACGACCTTGCCGGCGTTGATCGTCACGACGTAGGTCTGGGCGCCGAGCGACGTGCCGGTCGCCGAGGTGAGCTGCGCGCGGACGCACGCCGTCCAGCCCGGTCCTCGCAGCTCACGATGCGGCGGGGCGACGTGAACCTCACGCGGATAGGACGTTGCGAGAAAGACGACGTCGATCTGTTCGCGCAGCACGCGCTTGACGTCGGGCGGCGCTTCCGGCGGCGGCTGCTCGGCCTCCTTCATGCGCATGAACTCCGGCACCGGTGCGCGGCTGTCGGCAAAGCCGCAGGCACCGAGCGCAAGCGCGCCGACGAGCAGCGCCGCATGAGCAATGATCCGCAACATCCGTGAAGGTCCCCTGCGGGCCAACAGATAGGCACGATTGCGATCCGACGAAGTCGCGGCCGATCAAGATTTGCTGAAGTCTTGGAACCTGCGACATTGCTATTCCGCGATTGCGGGCTAGTTTCTACCCCAGAGGCGGGGGATTGCTGTGGTGAGCATATTGGTGATCGCGGGCGCCGTGTTGGTGCTGACGCCGCCGAAATGACGTGAGCGGATGGTGCGGACCTGCCTCTTGGTTTCGGCGAGGCGCCGTCGCTCCTGTCGCACACGATCTGTTGCGGTTTCATCTTCGATCGCGCGCGTGGTCGCTAGGCTCGTGATTGCGAGTCGCGGGCCGGCGCCGCCGCATCTAAGCAATCGTGATCGTGTTGTGCATGCGATGCGAACCTTCGTTCACATCGCGCCCGCTATTGCACGAAAGCGAGGCCGACGCGCTTGTCGCTAGCCAAACTGTGCGACAATGCCGTACGAAATCGTCGCACGCGATCGAGAGCGTGACCGATGGCGGCAACATGACGGGAGTGTCGAGGTCGATCGCCGCGCCGCCCGCCGACATGTTGCGCACCGTGCAAGCAATGCCGCCGTTTTCAAAGGTGATCTTTCCACCCTTGAAAACACGGTGACGTTGCGATGTGCGCTTCTCAATCATCCGCGTTAGTCCTGCCGATGAGTAGGAAGTAGTGCAGAGAAATTACGTTGAACTAAACTCAATACTGGCGCTACTTGCACGGCGTTTCAGACTTTGTTTACGACGTTGGAGCGGCGAGCCGCTCCCACGAACCTGCCCAAAGAGCCAAGAGCCCACACAAGTGCCTTTCCTTTATGGCGCGACGCGCCGATGGAGATATTGATGAAGACTTCGCTTTCGATTTTGTTCGCCGCAGCGCTCTCGCTGGCCTCGATGCCCGCCCACGCCGTCAAGTGGGACCTCTCGACCATGACCTGCAAGCAGTTCCTCGAGAGCGGCGAGGACAACATCGGCGTCGTGCTAACCTGGATGGACGGCTGGTACAAGGGCGACGAGGACAACGCGATCATCGACACCGACGTCTTCATCGAGAATGCCAAGAAGTTCGGCGCCTATTGCGGAAAGAATCCGACCGTCAGCGTCGTCACTGCGGCCGACGAGATCCTCGGCAAGTGACATTCCCGGCGCAATGACGGCAAGCGCGATCGCGCTTGCTGTCCCGACACGATTTCCATCGAGAGCCGGGCCAAGCCTTGCGCTTCGCGCGGCTCTCTTGTTTTCAGGGCGCGTTCACCCCGGCAGCATTGCGAACGCGCTCGACACCATCGCGGCCGGCTTGCCGTCGGCGGCCGAGAGCAGCGTGACGCGGCCAAAGCTCATTGTGCGCCCGAGCCGCACCACGCGCGCGTCCGCCAGCACGTCGGACGCGGCGATCGCGCGCATGAAATGCGTGGTCTGATCGACCGTGGTCATGGGACGGTAGCCGCGATTGGCCGCGAGGATCGCGATCACCATCGCGGTATCGGCGAGCGCCATCAGGGCCTGGCCGCAGACCACGCCGCCATTGCGGCACAGCCGCTCCGAAAACGGCATGCGCAGCAGCGCGCCGGGCTGCCAATCGGGGACGTCTGCGGGCGGCACATGCTCGATGCGCTCGACCGCAAGGTTGAGATCCTGGACCCAGGGCGCAAAGACCTCGCCGAGGATGCGACTGGCGTCGGCGGGGCCGAACTCGGCTTCTGGCTGCATTTGCATTGCTGTCGCGCTCTCCTGTGTTGCCGGATGTTTCGCCGCATTGTGCGCATCGCCGAGGCAAAGTCACCCGGTCTCGCGCCGGCCGCCTCGGCTTGAAAATGCCTGACTTGGCCCGATATGATGCCTCGCTTGGGTAGGGGTGGATGATGTTGCGTCGGTGTGTCCTCGTCTTTTGCATGGGCCTGCTCGGTCTCGCGCTGAGCGGGTGCACCAAATGCGGTCCGATCTGGGACGATTGGCTGCAGGCGCCCAAATCATGCCGATCGGATCGGCACTAGCGGCCACCGGGTCGTGACCGGGCTGACGAGGATGACACGGCGCGCAGCGATCCGCGCCTCATGGAAGACTTAAGGAGTGGATGATGAAGCTTTTCCGTTTGGCCGCGGTGCTGGCCGTGCTGGCGGGACCTGCCTACGCGCAAATGCCCAACATCAATTTGATGCAGGATGCCCCGAGCAAGTCGCCGGAGGAGAAGGCCATCGAGGCCGAGCGTGAGAAGGCCTACAAGGAAACGCTGAAGAAGATTCCGGATTCCAAGCCGTCCAGCGATCCCTGGGGCGGCATGCGCGCCGAACAGCCGAAGCAGCCGGCGGCGCCGAAGGCGTCGGCCGCAACCAGTGCGCCGAAGAAGACCAAGAGCGGGACGGCCGCCAACTGATCCGTTCCGGGGAGGCACAACGCTCCTCGGAAGGACTCCTCTTGATCCGGCCGGCGCCCTACATTGTCCGTAGCGTAGTGCGCAGAGGAAGGCAGGACATGGCCGATCGTCCGCAGGATCTCGCCGAGCGGATGGCGCGCCGGCGCAAGGCCGCCGGCAAGTCCGGCCAGTCCGCCGGCGACGGCTATCTGCGCGAGACCTTCACGCTGCCGCGGGCGGCGGCGCGGGAGCGGGCGCAGGCCTTCTTCGCCCGCTACCCCAAGGCCGGCTATATGAGCGAGGTCGAGACCTGGCGCGAATTGCCCGGCGGCGATATCGAGTTCACCATGCGTCGGCTGCCCAGCGCCGACTGACGCGCGCTATGACGCAGAAGGCGAAACGGTTCAGGCCGTCTTTCGCCCGATCGCCTTCAGCTCGCGGTCGATGCGCAGCTGCACGCGCCGGATCGCCAGCAGATCGATCCTGGTCTCGGTCTTGCCGGTCTTGATCCGGTCGCCGATGCGGAACTGCCACTGCCAGATTCCGGGAATCGCCGTCTTGGCGATGGTGAACTCGACGCCCCTGTGATTCATGGTCACCTCCCACGATTCACCCTTGTGCCTGCAAACATGTTGGTCGTCGCAATATTCGCTGGCAAGAAAAATGTCGCCCGCGGCCTCCGTGGTTCTCCGACCATGAACAAAGTTCCTGGAGCCGGCCGGGGTGCATCCGGCGGTCCCGCAGCGCGGTTCCAATCGAAGCGCCGGATCCGCTCGACGGCATCTGCCTTGCTTGCGTGATCCCCGGGCAAGCAACCATGGGCGCTTCATGCTCGGCATTCCCCGCCGCTACTCGCATTTCGTCTTCGGCATCATCCAATCCGGGCTGACCTCGCTGATCGCGGCGGGAGTGGCCAGCTTTCCCGCAGGCAGCCCGATGCTCTTCGTGCGGCACTGGATGGTGTCCTGGTTGATCGCATGGGCCGCGATGCTGCCGGTCGTGCTGCTGGCGGCGCCCGCGATCCGCGCCTTCTCGCTGCGCCTGACCCAGGAGGAGCGGGAGCCCCGCGCCGGCCGGTAGCCGGGCGAGCCTAGCCGGCTGGCTGACGAAAGCAGGCGCGCGAGCGAAAGGCCGCACACTGGCCCCGTACCGGTCCCAATTTCGACATCCGTCCGCACCACTGCGGACACACCCGTCGGCAAGATTTTATCCGTTCGGCGCAGCCATGGGGGAAACGTGGCGCGCCGAAAACGGGGTGGCATCATATGGATAACGTAGAGCGGTCATTCGCCGCCGCGACGGCGGCTGGCTTCGTCGTGCTGGTGATAGGCCTGGTTTTGCTGGCGGTGCTCTAGCAGGCGCTGCTGCAGACGGAACTGACGTGCCGGGACGTCCCATCGACGGCGCCGGCGCGCCTTGCCTCTCAAAAGTGGCAAAACAACCCCATGCACAGTAGGTCCTGGCGATTTCATCGCTTCGCCAATGGCTCGCTGGTAGTATTTAGCTACCCGGTGCATCTGCGGTCGCGGCGCCCCGACCGGCGATGCCGATCGGAGGTTCCGGCCAAGGACCGGAGCGGAGTGCCGCATCGCGGGCGGGCCAGGCCCGCTCCGGAGGGCGGTCCTGGCAGTGCTTAATGAACCTTGATCTCGTTCAGCGGCAGACGGAGCTCGGCGGCGCGCTCTTCGCGGTCCTTCTTGCGGAACTCGTTTTCCTTGCGCTCGAACTTCACCATCTCCTCGTGGGCAGCGTCCAGCAGCGGCTTTCGCCTGAGCGTGTCGTGGTGCGTGTCGTTGTTCGTCATGACCAGAGATCCCCAAAAGTTGCGGTCCCATCCCCACAGAAGGCCCGAGACCGCCAAAAGGTTCGGTGCCGTAGGATTACGGAAACATGACGGCGGCCCAGTCGCGCGTCGTTGATCCCGGTCATGTTCGCTTCGAGGAACCCGGGGAGGCCCCCGGCTATTTCGGCGGCTGCAGCTCCGGCGATTTGACCCAATCGTTCAGATGATTGGCAACGTCGGCCTGACGGGCCTTCTTGAGCAGCGCGTCCCGCTCCGGCCCGGGCGGAAGCTTGGAGGCCTGCTCGCGGATCTGCTGCACCCACGCCGACAGCCGGTCCTGAAGGGTCAGTTGCTGCTTGAAACGTCGTCGCTTCAACATGGCGCGCTCTTTCCGTGCGAGGAGGCGGGAGCGCGAGGTCAGCGGTCTCATCACCGAAGTGGCCACGGTCCGCGCGGTGATGATGCATTAGGATCCAGAAATGGATCCGCGTCTGTTCAGTTGTGCACTCAGTGCGGACGGCGTGACGATCCAGTATGGCAGGTTCGACCAGCTCCGTTGTCTCCTGGTCCAGTTACAAAGACAAAATCCGCAAAAGAACATATTGCGAACTGAGAACAAATGAGGTACATTGCTTTTATCGCCGAGCTGCCTCGCAACTGTTTGTCCCTCACGCGAATCCTCGCCATAAGGAGCACGACCCAATGTCCGCAACTGCCCTGCGTATCGTCGAAGGATCCTCCATGGACAAGAGTAAAGCTCTGGCCGCCGCGCTCTCCCAGATCGAGCGGCAGTTCGGCAAGGGCTCGGTGATGAAGCTTGGCAAGAACGACCGCTCCATGGACATCGAGGCGGTGTCCTCCGGCTCGCTCGGGCTCGATATCGCGCTCGGCATCGGCGGTCTGCCCAAGGGACGCATCGTCGAGATCTACGGGCCGGAATCCTCCGGCAAGACCACGCTGGCGCTGCATACGGTGGCGGAAGCGCAGAAGAAGGGCGGCATCTGCGCCTTCATCGACGCCGAGCACGCGCTCGATCCGGTCTATGCCCGCAAGCTCGGCGTCAACATCGACGAGCTCCTGATCTCGCAGCCCGACACCGGCGAGCAGGCGCTGGAGATCTGCGACACCCTGGTGCGCTCGGGCGCGGTCGACGTTCTCGTGGTCGATTCGGTGGCGGCGCTAGTGCCGAAGGCCGAGCTCGAGGGTGAGATGGGCGATGCGCTGCCGGGTCTTCAGGCGCGGTTGATGAGCCAGGCGCTGCGCAAGCTGACGGCCTCCATCAACAAGTCCAACACCATGGTGATCTTCATCAACCAGATCCGCATGAAGATCGGTGTGATGTACGGCTCGCCTGAAACGACCACCGGCGGCAATGCGCTGAAATTCTACGCTTCCGTCCGCCTCGACATCCGCCGCATCGGTGCGATCAAGGAGCGCGACGAGGTGGTTGGCAACACCACGCGCGTCAAGGTGGTCAAGAACAAGCTGGCGCCGCCATTCAAGCAGGTCGAGTTCGACATCATGTACGGCGAGGGCGTCTCCAAGATGGGCGAGATCCTCGATCTCGGCGTCAAGGCCGGCATCGTCGAGAAGTCCGGCGCCTGGTTCTCCTATGACAGCCAGCGCCTCGGTCAGGGCCGCGAGAACGCCAAGGCGTTCCTGAAGGGCAATCCCGACATCACCGCCAAGATCGAGACCGCGATCCGCCAGAATTCCGGTCTGATCGCCGAACAGATTCTCGCCGGCACGCCCGAGCGCGACGCCGACGGCGAGGAGCCGGCGGACGAGTAAGCCTTAACGCGAAGAGCTTTTCGCGAGGAGCGGGCACTGAGGACGTTGAGTTGCCGACGTCTTCGGTGCCCGTTTCGCTTTTGCGTTATGATCGTCGGGTGGTGCAATGAAGCGGCTGATCTTGACGACAGATTCATCCGCCGCCGGCGCGATACAGCGGGCGGGCCTCGCCGACCTCGTCATGGCGATCGAGCGCCGGCTTGTTTAGGGATCGCTGCCGTCCACCGCGGAACTCGATGCATTCTGGCGCCTCGAAGGCTCGGGCCCTCACGGGCTGATCGAGCTGTTCTTAGAGTATGACACGGTCGAACTGTGGATGGAGCCAGAGCCAAATGCGCAATTGATCTTGCTCTGGCTGCTCGACCATTGCGGCAGCGATAGAGCGGCAGCCTCCAAACTCGTGATGCGTCCGCTAGACATCGCCGTGAGCGGTCTCGGTCCCGAGGGCCTCGCGAAGCTGAACCCGCCGCTGGTCAGGCTCACGCAAGATCACGTTGGCCTGGCGGGTCGCGCGTGGCGAGCTTATCGTGCGCCGACGCCACAGGCCTGGTTCGGCCTGCTCGAAACGGACTTGCGCCTGCTTCCGAAGCTCGAGCATTGCGTCGTCGCCCTGCTCGAAGAGCTTCCAAACGTGACCAGTGGCCTTGGCGCCACGGAAATGCGGATGCTGGAATCAATCGCGCCGGGTGGGGTGCAGCCCTATGACGTCTTCCCGGGATATCAGAAGCCTAACGAGCGTCGCGTCTTCGACTACTGGGAGGTGGGGGCGTTGCTCGATGGACTTGCGCGCTGCCCGGTGCCGGCCGTATCCGGCCTGGAGGAGGGACCGTTCACGCTCGACATGCATGATGATGCCCTCCGTCATGCACGATACAAGCAATCCCGCTTGTCGCTCACGGATCTCGGCAAGGCGATCCTCGCAGGAGACGAGGACTTCTGCCGCCATAATCCGCTTCGGCGCTGGTGGGGCGGCACCCTTCTCGCCAACGAACGGCTTTGGCGCTGGGATGACGAACGCCGGTTGTTGGTTGCGCCCTAGAGACACATTCACTGTTGTGGGGTAACCGAAGGCGTAATCCGCCACTGTTCATCTCGGTGAAAGCAGACGTGGTGGGTTACGCAGGCGACAGCGCTTCGCGCCGCCGCCCGCGAACCCACCCTACGAAACCTCACTCCGCAGCTTCCGCGTAATCGCTCACCGGCGGGCAGGAGCACACGAGGTTGCGGTCGCCGTAGACGTTGTCGACGCGGCCCACCGGGGACCAATATTTGTCGGTGCGCGAGACGCCGGCGGGAAAGCAACCCTCGGTGCGGGTGTAGGCGCGCTTCCAATCGTCGTCGGCGATGTCGTGCACGGTGTGCGGGGCGTGGCGCAGGGGCGAGGCCTCGATCTTGAAGCGGCCGGCCTCGACCTCTGCGATCTCCTTGCGGATCGCGATCATGGCGTCGCAGAAGCGATCGAGCTCCGCCTTGGATTCGGACTCGGTCGGCTCGATCATCAGCGTGCCCGGCACCGGGAAGCTCATGGTCGGGGCGTGGAAGCCGTAATCGATCAGGCGCTTTGCGATGTCGTCGACCGTAACGCCCGATGTCGCCTTCAGCGGACGCGGATCGACGATGCACTCATGCGCGACGCGGCCCTTCTCGTTCTTGTAGAGCACCGGGAAGTGCGGATCGAGGCGCGCTGCGATGTAGTTGGCGTTGAGGATCGCGATCTCGGTGGCGCGCTTCAGGCCTTCACCGCCCATCATCAGGATGTAGATGTAGGAGATGGTGAGGATCGAGGCCGAGCCGAACGGCGCCGCCGAGACCGGACCGACCGGAGCATCGGCCTTGGTGGTCGGATGGCCCGGAAGGAAGGGCGCGAGATGCGCCTTGACGCCGATCGGGCCCATGCCGGGGCCGCCGCCGCCATGCGGGATGCAGAAGGTCTTGTGCAGGTTGAGATGGCTGACGTCGGCGCCGTAATCGCCGGGCCTCGAGAGGCCAACCTGCGCATTGAGGTTGGCGCCGTCCAGATACACCTGGCCGCCATGGCCGTGCACGATGTCGCAGATCTCGCGGATGTGCTCCTCGAACACGCCGTGGGTCGAGGGATAGGTGATCATGACCGCGGCGAGATTGTTCGCATGCTTCTCCGCCTTGGCGCGAAGATCATTGACGTCGACGTCGCCGTTCTTCTCGCAAGCGACCACCACGACGTCCATGCCGACCATCGCCGCCGAGGCCGGATTGGTGCCGTGGGCGGAGGAGGGGATCAGGCAGATCTTGCGATGGCTCTGTCCGCGCGCGGCATGATAGCCGCGGATCGCGAGCAGCCCGGCATATTCGCCCTGCGCGCCCGAGTTCGGCTGCAGCGAGATCGCGTCATAGCCGGTGATGTCGCACAGCCATTTTTCCAGCCGCGCGAACAGCGCGTGGTAGCCGGCCGCCTGCTCGCGCGGGACGAACGGATGCAGCGAGCCGAATTCCGGCCAGGTCAGCGGCATCATCTCGGTGGTCGCGTTCAGCTTCATGGTGCAGGATCCCAGCGGGATCATGGCGCGGTCGAGCGCGAGGTCGCGGTCGCTGAGCTTGCGCATATAGCGCAGCATCTCGGTCTCCGAGCGATGCGCGTGGAACACGGGGTGGGTCAGGAAAGCGGTGGTGCGCTTCAGATCGTCCGGCAGCGCCTCGCGCGTCTCGGCATCGATCTCGGCATAGGCGAGAGAGCCGCCGAAGGCGCGCCAGACCGCCTCGACCGTCGCAGGCGTCGTGGTCTCGTCGAGCGCGATGCGAAGCGCCGTATCGCTGATGCCGAGATTGATCTTCTCGCTTGCCGCGCGCGCGACGATCTCGGCGCGCTTGCCGCCGGCATCGACGCTGAGCGTGTCGAAGAAGTTTTCGCTCTCAGGCGCGAAGCCGAGCTTGCGCAGGCCGCTGGCGAGCACGGCGGTGCGGCGATGCACGTTGCGGGCGATCTGGGTGAGGCCCTCGGGACCGTGATATACCGCATACATCGAGGCGATCACGGCGAGCAGCACCTGCGCGGTGCAGATGTTGGAGGTCGCCTTCTCGCGCCGGATGTGCTGCTCGCGGGTCTGCAGCGCAAGCCGGTAGGCCGGCGCCCCGCGGGAATCGACGGAGAGGCCGACGATGCGGCCGGGCAGCGAACGCTTCAGCGCGTCGCGCACGGCCATATAGGCCGCGTGCGGCCCGCCATAGCCCATCGGCACGCCGAAGCGCTGGGCCGAGCCGATGGCGATGTCGGCCCCGAGCTCGCCGGGCGAGGCGAGCAGCGTCAGCGCGAGGAGGTCGGCGGCTAGGATCGCGAGTGCGCCCTTGGCCTTCAGCGCCGCGATCGCCGGCCTGAGGTCGCGCACCGCACCGGAAGAGCCGGGATATTGCAGCAGCGCGCCGAGCACGTCCGATTTGTCGAGGTCAGCGAGGGGATCGCCGACGACCAGAGTCCAGCCGAGCGGCTCGGCGCGGGTGCGCATCACCGCAAGCGTCTGCGGATGCACGTCCTTGTCGACGAAGAAGGCCTTCGCTTTCACCTGCGAGTGGCGCTCGGCAAGCGCCATGGCTTCGGCCGCGGCGGTGGCTTCATCGAGCAGCGAGGCGTTGGCGACGTCGAGCCCGGTGAGGTCGCAGATCATGGTCTGGAAGTTGAACAGCGCTTCCAGCCGGCCCTGGCTGATCTCCGGCTGGTACGGCGTATAGGCCGTGTACCAGGCCGGGTTCTCCAGGATGTTGCGCTGGATCACCGCGGGCAGGATGGTGCCTGAATAGCCTTGGCCGATCAGCGAGGTGAAGACCTGGTTCTGGCCTGCGAGCTCGGCCATGTGCGCGATCGCCTCGGTCTCGCTGAGCGGCTTGCCGAGATCGAGCGGAGAGGCCTGCCGGATCGAGGCGGGGAGTGTCTCCGCCATCAGCGCGTCCACGCTTTTGGCGCTGACGGCCTCCAGCATCGCGGTGACGTCTCGCGCGGAGGGGCCGATGTGGCGGCGAACGAAGGAGGCGGTGTCGCCGTTGGATTTGCGGTGCGCGGTCATCATGGGTCCTCGCTAGATTTCGCTGTCATGCCCCGCGGAGGCGGGGCATCCAGTAAACGCAGGCAGTATTGCTAGAGCCGAGAAGCCGCGGCGTACTGGATCACCCGCCTTCGCGGGTGATGACACTGAGTATTGGGCGGCTACACTCGTCATCTCACGCCGTATGCGCCTTGTAGGCGGCTTCATCCATGAGGCCGCCGAGCTCGCTTCTGTCGGCCATCTTGATCTTGAAGAACCAGGCCTTGCCTTGCGCGTCCGAGTTCACCAGCGCCGGCTCGGCCGCGAGCTCGGCGTTGGTCTCGAGCACTTCGCCAGAGATCGGCGCGTACACGTCGGAGGCCGCCTTGACGGATTCGACGACGGCGGCGGCTTCGGCCTTCTTCAAGCTCCGGCCGACCTTGGGCAGCTCGACGAACACGACGTCGCCGAGCTGCTGCTGGGCGTAGTCGGTGATGCCGACGGTCGCGACATCGCCGTCGATGGCGAGCCATTCATGGTCGGAAGTGTACAGCGTCGTGGTCATGTCGCGTCCTCAGCGTTTGTAGGTGTTTTTCACGAAGGGCATGGCGGCGACCGCGAGCGGCAGCCGCTGGCCGCGCACTTCGGCGAAGAGCTTTGTGCCGAGCGCGCTCAGATTTGTGGGCACGTAGCCCATGGCAACCGGCGCGTTCAGGCTGGGGCCGAAACCGCCCGAGGTGACTTGTCCGATCGGCTCGCCGCCCGCAGCGTCGGCAAACAGCAGCGCGCCCTCGCGCACCGGCGCGCGGCCCTCGGCGCGCAGTCCGACGCGGCGGCGGGATGCGCCGTTATCGAAATGGGCGAGGATCTTCGCGGCGCCGGGAAAGCCGCCGGCGCGTGCACCGCCGCTGCGGCGGCTTTTCTGCACCGACCATTCCAGCGCGGCCTCGACCGGCGTGGTGGTGGTGTCGATGTCGTGGCCGTACAGGCAGAGCCCGGCTTCCAGCCGCAGGCTGTCGCGGGCCCCGAGGCCAATCGGGAGCACGTCGGGATTTTCCAGCAGCATTTTTGCCAAGCGTTCGGCATCGCCTGATGGAACCGAGATCTCGAAACCGTCCTCGCCGGTGTAGCCGGAACGCGAGACGAAGCACTTGATGCCGGCGACCTCGTGCGGGCCGGCGTCCATGAATGTCATGGCGGGCGCCTCTGCACAGAATTTCGCCAGCACAGCTTCGGCCTTCGGGCCCTGCAGCGCGATCAGCGCGCGGTCGGCAAGCTGCTCGATCACGCAGGCGTCGGACAGGTTGGCGCGCAGGTGCGCCTCGTCCTCAGCCTTGCAGGCGGCGTTGACGACCAGGAACAGGTGATCGCCGAAATTGGCGACCATGAGGTCGTCGAGAATGCCGCCGTCGTCATTGGTGAACTGGGCGTAGCGCTGCCGCCCTGCGGCGATCGCCACGATATCCTGCGGCACCAGCCGCTCCAGCGCGCGGGCGGCGTCCTCCACATTGCCGGATTTCGGCCGGAGCGCGAGCTGGCCCATGTGGGAGACGTCGAACAGGCCCGCTTTGGTGCGGGTATGGACGTGCTCCTTCAAGACGCCCGCGGGGTACTGCACGGGCATGTCATAGCCCGCGAACGGCACCATCTTGCCCCCCAGGGACACATGGAGGTCGTAGAGGGGGGTGCGTTTCAGGGAGTCTTGGTCGTGCGCTAGCATCTTGAGGGCCCTCGGCGGTTCCCCGGGGAGGATTCCCCGATGGACACCAGTCGAAGCCCCATCTGTCGCTGTGCCTGAGAGTATTATCCCGTCGGCGGACGCTGTCCGGGTCTACACCCGTCGGCGCCTCTTTCCAGATGCTGTCAAAGCCACGCGGTCCTTTTGCCTGAGAGTTTCCGGGGCGGTTGCTCCTTCGGCGCCGGCTAACTGGTAGCCGGTCTCTCCCGACGTGGCCGTACGATACAGATGGGTAGAGACCACAGGGGAGCCAAGCCTGTCAACGCGTCCGCGCGCCCTATCCAACGGGATTGCGCGGCTGCGGCAACCCTCTGATCTCCTTGCACAGTTTCTGGACAGCGAAGCTGGCCTTGTCTAAAAGCGCTTTGGCCCGCAGATATCAGCCTCAACGGTCCGGTTTGGACCGCGAAAAGCGGGCCCTAAAGCACGATGAGTCATCGCGCTTTAGCTCTTTGTTTGAGCATGATCTTTCCGGAAAACCGCTTCGCACTTTTCCGGATCATGCTCTAGCACACCCGATTGGATGAACATGAGCGGCGTCAACGAGATCAGGTCGACCTTTCTGAACTTCTTTGCCGAGAACGGCCACGAGATCGTGCCGTCCTCGCCCCTCGTGCCGCGCAACGACCCGACGTTGATGTTCACCAATGCCGGCATGGTGCAGTTCAAGAACGTCTTCACCGGCGTCGAGAAGCGGCCCTATCAGCGCGCCACCACCTCGCAGAAATGCGTGCGCGCCGGCGGCAAGCACAACGACCTCGACAATGTCGGCTACACCGCGCGCCATCTCACCTTCTTCGAGATGCTGGGCAATTTCTCGTTCGGCGATTACTTCAAGGAGCGCGCGATCGAGCTCGCCTGGAAGCTGATCACGAGCGAGTTCGGGCTGAAGAAGGACAAGCTGCTCGTCACCGTCTACCACACCGACGACGAGGCGGCCGGCCTGTGGAAGAAGATCGCCGGCTTCTCCGAGGACCGCATCATCCGCATCCCGACGTCGGACAATTTCTGGGCGATGGGCGACACCGGGCCGTGCGGCCCGTGCTCGGAGATCTTCATCGACCGCGGCGATCACATCTGGGGCGGTCCGCCCGGCTCGCCGGAAGAGGACGGCGACCGCTTCCTCGAATTCTGGAATCTCGTGTTCATGCAATACGAGCAGGTGACGAAGGAGGAGCGCGTCGGTCTGCCGCGTCCCTCGATCGACACCGGCATGGGCCTGGAGCGCATGGCCTGCATCCTCCAGGGCGTCGAGAGCGTGTTCGAGACCGACCTGTTCCGCAACCTGATCGATGCGGCCGCATCCGCGCTCGGCGCCGGGCCGAACCAGCGCACCGCGGCTTCGTTCCGCGTCATCGCCGACCATTTGCGCTCCTCAGCCTTCCTGGTCTCCGACGGCGTGCTGCCTTCCAACGAGGGCCGCGGCTATGTGCTGCGCCGGATCATGCGCCGGGCGATGCGCCATGCGCAACTGCTCGGCGCCAAGGAGCCGTTGATGCATCGGCTGGTCTGGGCGTTGGTGCGCGAGATGGGCCAGGCCTATCCGGAATTGATGCGCGCGGAAAAGCTGATCGAGGAAACGCTGCGGCTGGAAGAAACCCGCTTCCGCAAGACTCTGTCGCGCGGCCTTGCCATCCTCGACGAGAAGAGCGCCGGTCTGAAGAAGGGCGACATGTTCGACGGCGACGTCGCCTTCACGCTGTACGACACCTACGGCTTCCCGCTCGACCTGACCCAGGACGCGCTGAAGTCGCGCGGCATCGGCGTCGACCAGGCGGCGTTCACCGACGCGATGGAGCGTCAGAAGGCCAAGGCGCGCGAGTCCTGGAAGGGCTCGGGTGAGGCGGCCTCCGAGGCGATCTGGTTCCCGCTGCGCGAGAAGCTCGGCGCCACCGAATTCCTGGGCTACGAGACCGAGAGCGCCGAAGGCGTGGTGTCGGCGCTGGTCAAGGACGGCGCCGAGGTCGCGAGCCTCAAGGCCGGCGAGACGGGCGCGATCGTGCTGAACCAGACGCCGTTCTATGCGGAGTCCGGCGGCCAGGTCGGCGACACCGGCGTGCTGTCGGGCGAGGGTGGCATCAAGGTCCGCGTCACCGATACGCAGAAGAAGCTCGGCGATCTCTTCGTCCATATCGGCACGGTCGAGAGTGGCGAAGTGAAGCTCGGCACGGCGCTGCAGCTCGAGGTCGATCATTCCAGGCGCTCGACCATCCGCGCCCATCACTCTGCGACCCACATCATCCACGAGGCGCTGCGCCAGGTGCTCGGCGATCACATTGCCCAGCGCGGCTCGATGGTCGCGCCGGATCGGCTGCGCTTCGACTTCGTGCATCCGAAGCCGATCACGGCCGAGGAGCTCGCCCGCGTTGAGGACATCGCCAACGACGTGGTGCTGGAGAACGACGAGGTCACCACGCGCGTCATGGGCGTCGACGAGGCCCGCGAGGCCGGGGCGCGCGCGCTGTTCGGCGAGAAATATGGCGACGAGGTCCGCGTCGTCTCGATGGGCAGGACCGCGCGCGAGCGCGGCGCCAACGCGCTCGGCTGGTCCGTCGAGCTCTGCGGCGGCACTCATGTGAAGCGCACCGGCGATATCGGCCTGATCACGGTCACGAGCGAGAGCGCGGTCGCGTCGGGCGTGCGCCGGATCGAGGCGCTGACGGGCAATTACGCGCGAAAGCATGCCAATGACACCATGGCTCTGGCGAAGGTTGCGGCGAACGAGCTGCGCACCTCGCTCGACGACGTGCCGGCGCGCATCTCAGCGCTGATGGAGGAGCGCAAGAAGCTCGAGCGCGAGCTCTCCGATGCCCGCAAGAAGCTGGCGATGGGCGGCGGCGCTGCCGCCGGCAATAATGGCGCAGCGTCGGGCGTGCGCGAGGCCGGCGGCGTCAAGCTGATGGCGCGTGCGGTCGAAGGCATCGAGATGAAGGATCTCAAGAGTCTCGCCGACGACGGCAAGAAGCAGATCGGCTCGGGCGTCGTCGCCATCGTCGGCGTCACCGGGGACGGCAAGGCCGGAATTGTGGTCGGCGTCACGCAGGACCTCACCGCGCGCTTCAATGCCGTGAATCTCGTGCGTATCGCCTCCGAGGCGCTCGGCGGCAAGGGCGGCGGCGGCCGGCCCGACATGGCCCAGGCCGGCGGCCCCGATGGCGCCAAGGCGTCCGAGGCCCTGAGCGCGATCGAAAAAGCGATGGCGGGCGCTTAAGGCGCGCGTCGCGGCTTCAATGGCAACGGCGTGGCGCCTTTCCGCGCCGTTCGGCCCGTAAAGCGGTCAGCCCTTCTTCAGGAAGACGTAGTCAGCCGAGTAGGGCACGCTCCTGAATTCGCCGGCCTTGTCGCAGACACCGTCGAGCTTGCCGCCATTTGTGTTGATGCGCTGGACCGTGGCGACTGATGTGAGCACGCCGTTGCCGCGGTGGGCCGTGACTTCCAGCTTCAGCCAGGGAATATCGGCGGCCAACGCGCCTGGCGCGTTGCCGACGGCCTTGCCGACCACGGCGCTGCCGTCGGCATGCTCCCAGTTCGGGCCGGCATAGTGGCGGCCGATCGTCTTGCCGTCTGAAAGCAGCGTTGCGATCGGCTCGCGGAAGGCCCAGGCGAGCTTGCCCTCGGTGCCCGCCTTGCACTCATAGACCTGCGCGCCCTCGGCGTGGACGCTGAGCACGACGCTCTCGCCCAGTGCGGCGATGGCGTCGGGGAGCGGGTCGGCGGCCGCAGCCGGTCCGGCGAGCAGCAACAGGCACGGCACGGCAAGCTTGATCGACATGGTCGCATCTCCGCGAAAGCTCTCAAAAAGAAACGGGCCGCGCTGGTCGCGCGGCCCGTGATGATGTCTGGCCCGGTCGGGCGAAAGTGCGGCCGGTTTTACGCCGCCAGCTCTTTCGTGAGATTCTCGGCGACCTTGTCGAGGAAGCCGGTGGTCGAGAGCCAGCGCTGGTCGGCGCCGACCAAGAGCGCGAGGTCCTTGGTCATGTAGCCAGCCTCGACGGTGTCGACGCAGACCTTCTCCAGCGTGGCCGCGAACTTGGCGAGCTCGGGGTTGTTGTCGAGCTTGGCGCGGTGCGACAGGCCTCTCGTCCAGGCGAAGATCGAGGCGATCGAGTTGGTCGAGGTCTCCTTGCCCTTCTGGTGCTCGCGGTAATGGCGGGTCACCGTGCCGTGGGCAGCTTCCGCCTCGACGGTCTTGCCGTCGGGGGTGAGCAGCACCGAGGTCATCAGGCCGAGCGAGCCGTAGCCCTGCGCGACCGTGTCGGACTGCACGTCGCCGTCGTAGTTCTTACAGGCCCAGACATAGCCGCCTGACCATTTCAGCGCCGAGGCCACCATGTCGTCGATCAGGCGGTGCTCGTAGGTCAGGCCCTTGGCGTCGAACTCCTTCTTGAACTCGCGGTCGAAGATGTCCTGGAAGATGTCCTTGAAGCGCCCGTCATAGACCTTGAGGATCGTGTTCTTGGTCGACAGGTACACCGGGTAATTGCGCAGCAGGCCGTAATTGAAGGAAGCGCGGGCGAAGTCGATGATGGAATCGTCGAGATTGTACATCTCCATCGCGACGCCGGCGCCGGGCGCCTTGAACACTTCCTTCTCGATCACGGTGCCGTCCTCGCCGACGAACTTCAGCGAGAGGGTGCCCTTGCCCGGGAACTTGATGTCGGTGGCGCGGTACTGGTCGCCATAGGCGTGACGGCCGATGATGATCGGCTTGGTCCAGCCGGGAACCAGGCGCGGCACGTTCTTGCAGATGATCGGCTCGCGGAAGATCACGCCGCCGAGGATGTTGCGGATGGTGCCGTTCGGCGACTTCCACATCTGCTTGAGATTGAACTCCTTCACCCGGGCTTCATCCGGGGTGATGGTGGCGCATTTGACGCCGACGCCGACCTTCTTGATCGCCTCGGCCGCGTCGATCGTCACCTGATCGTTGGTGTGGTCGCGGTATTCCATGCCCAGGTCGAAATAGAGCAGCTCGACATCCAGGAACGGGTTGATCAGCTTGTCCTTGATGTACTGCCAGATGATCCGGGTCATCTCGTCGCCATCGAGCTCGACGACGGGATTGGATACCTTGATTTTTGCCATGGCGGATGGGGCCTTACTTTGAGGGTGTCGTAGGGAACAGCGCGTCCCGGTCAGGCCCTATAGCACCGCGGTGAAGAGGGTGGAAGGCGAATGGGCCGGAGGAATTGACTGGCCTTTATGCAAGGCAGAACCGTCGCTCCAGCCACGAACGCGTCTTGCCCTGGGGCATTGCCCGGACCACCCGGGCGGCCCCGTCAGGGCTTTTGCCCTGCTGGCGCTCGGCGACATGGAGGTACAGTCGGGCGGCACGCCAGCTCCGGTCGGGATGACAGAGTGCCAGGATCCTGGTCCAGACCGGCTTGGCCCAGTGGGCGTCGACCGCGAAACAGGCGGTCCACAGCGTCTCCAGCGCATAAGCCTGCGACGCTGCGGGAGTGACCTGGCCTGCGAGCGCCAGACATCGGGGCAACTCGCGTTCGACGAAATCGCGAAAGCCGCGCGCCATCGCCACGCTCAGCGGCCACGACATCACGGCGACCGTGCCATAGGCATCGTGACAGGCGAGAGCCTCGCGCGCCGCCTCCTCGAGAATCGACAAAGCGAGCTTCGGGTCGGCATGCTCGGCGACCGACGCCAGCGCCTGGACGCGATACCAGGCATCTGGGCAGCCGCGCGCTGCCTGGAGCGCCGCCGGAACGTTCGTGGCAGCAAGCTGGTGCGCACGGTGGCGTCCCATAACCGAGGCGCGCGAGGGTGAGGGAGAGCGAGAGCGGGACATTGGCGGCGCTGCGGACATCACGCGCTTGCGTCGCTACAAGCCGCGATCGGGTTCAAGGCAGCTCCGGAGCTGCGCGAAAAGTGGAATTTAACCTCATTATTTTGCTTGAGAATTCTGACAGGACAGGCAAACGCAAGGACACAGAAACGGGCCGGCTCACGGCCCCCTCTCAATCCATTCCTGAACAGCCGGCTCGAGAAAGTTGGTTGGCTAGGCCTTGAGAACCAGCGCGAAAGTGAAACGACATGTCGGGGACTGACAAGAGCAAGGCCGGCCTTTCCCTCGACGGTCCCATCGTGATCCTGGTCGAGCCGCAGCTCGGCGAGAACATCGGCATGGCCGCGCGCGCCATGGGCAATTTTGCCCTGAGCCGATTGCGCATCGTCAACCCGCGCGACGGCTGGCCAAACATCGCCGCCCAGCGAGCGGCCGCCGGCACGGACCATATCCTGGAGAAGGCGCAGCTGTTCGACACGGTCGAGCAGGCGGTTGCCGATCTCGACCTCCTGTTCGCCACCACCGCACGCCCCCACGACCAAGCCAAGCCCGTGGTCGGGCCGGAGGCCGCAGCGGCCGAGATCGCGGGTCACGTCGCGACCGGCGGCAGGGCCGGCATCCTGTTCGGCCGCGAGCGCTGGGGGCTGACCAACGAGGAGGTCGGGCTCTCCAACCGCATCATCACCTTCCCGGTCAATCCGGGCTTTGCCTCGCTCAACCTCGCCCAGGCCGTGCTCTTGGTCGGCTATGAATGGTTCAAGCGTGCGACGTCGGGCGCGCTGCCGCACGCCATGCCTGAAAGATCCGAGCGCGCCTCGCAGCACCAGATGCAGGCCTTCTTCGACAACCTCGTGCGCGAGCTCGACAAGGTCGAGTTCCTGCGTCCGGCCGAGAAGCGCGACACCATGCTGGTGAACCTGCGCAACATCTTCACCCGGATGGAGCCGACCAAGCAGGACATGCACACCCTGCACGGCGTGATCATGGCAATCGCCGAGGGGCGCAAGGGGCCGGCCAAGGGCGGCGTGCTCGACGGCGAGCAGGCCACGCGCCTGCGCGCGCTGCTGGCCGAGCACGGGCAGGGCGGCGGTGTCCCCGACAGCGGCTCGACCGTGCGCGGCCTTGCCCGCCTGCTCCGCCGCAACCCGACCGACGCCGAACGCCTGCTCTGGCAGGCGCTGACGCGTGATCGCCGCTTCGCAGGTGGGTTCAAGCGCCAGACCCCGGTCGGGCGGCACATCCCGGATTTCGTCTCCTTCCCGCACCGGATCGCGATCGAGCTGGTGAACCCGGGCGAGGGCGAGGCGATCGCGGCAGATCGCGCGGCGCGGCGGACGTGGCTGGAAGCGCGCGACTATCGGGTGCTCGACATTCGGGCAGTGGATGTGGAGCGCGATCTCGAGGCGGAGCTGGTGCGGCTCGCGGGGATGTTGGGACAGTAGAATCTCAGCCGGCCGCGCTGTCATCGAGGCGGGCGGATGAGGTGACGATGGCTGCAAGCAGCGCGGCGATCAGGATGATGGCCAGTGCGGCTGTCCACCCATGGGTCTCAACTGCAATCCCAACCGCGACAGGTCCGGCCACCTGGCCGAGATTGCTGCCCTGCATCACCAGGCCGGTGACCACAGGAATGAGTGCGGCGGATGGCGCGAGCAACGGGATTGATGAGATCAGGACGGCCGGCATC
Organism: Bradyrhizobium sp. CCBAU 45321; assembly: GCF_028128975.1. Classification (NCBI taxonomy): domain Bacteria; kingdom Pseudomonadati; phylum Pseudomonadota; class Alphaproteobacteria; order Hyphomicrobiales; family Nitrobacteraceae; genus Bradyrhizobium; species Bradyrhizobium sp. CCBAU 45321. The sequence goes on along the minus strand of NZ_LFKZ01000128.1, from coordinate 446,919 downwards.
AGGCCGCCGACCGCCGCGAACAGGATGCAGAGCAGAAGCGTGGGCGTATCGCCGAAGATCTGCAGGAAGATTCCAGGACCTGAAAACCCCATCGCTAGATAGGCCGCAACGAGCAGCACTGAACGCCGGGCACCGCGCGCGAGCAGGTAGCCGGCAGCGACATTGCCGACGATGTTGCTTGCGGTGGCCAGAGCACTGAGCATGCCGGCAGTCCCGTGGGGAATGTTCATCCGCTCCATCAGCAGCACCGGGAGGAAGCTGAACAGCGCGAAGAACATCAGGCTGTAGAGGGCAAAACATCCGGCCAGCAGAAGCGGGCCCTTGCTTGCCGCCACGCGCATGGCATCCGACATCGTGCGCCTCCACGATGCCGAGGTGCGTTTCGGGGCAGCCGGAATACTCATCCAGGCGGCAGCAATAGTGATCGCCGCAAGGCCGGCGCTGCCCCACCACAGTGTGCGCCAGTCGCTCAAGAACGGCCCGACGAGCATCGCGAGCGCAATGCCGGCTGGCATGAAGCAACTCCACAGGGCAAGCGGAACGTCTTGCTGCCCCGACGGGACTGCTCTGTTCAGGATCGCCGGTCCCGCAATAATGATCAGAAGAAATCCTGCCCCCTCCAAAATGCGCGATGCGAGAAGCACCGCATAGCCGGTTGCGAGCGCGCCGATGACGGCACCAAGAATGAGCAGCCCGAGGCCGACAAGGAGACTTCGCCGATCTCCGGCGCGAGCCACGAGAGAGCCGGCGAGGATACCCCCCAACAGGCCGAGAACGGCCAGTATCCCGGTCAGCCAGCCGGCAGCGGCGAGATCGAGGCCAAAGTCCTTTTGCAGCATGGGCGTGGCTATGGCAGCCTTCCCCACCTGGATCGCGGCGACGACGCCGGAGCCCACGACGATGCTCACCACATGCCAGTGTCGATCTCGCAAGGACGGGGCAGGTGCTGTCGCCATCAAGCCGCCTCCTTGAGCCGTGCAGCGGCCAAGGCGCGAGCTATCTCGGCGACGTGGCGTCCCTGAAAGCGTGCCCCTGCCAGCTCATTGGCGCTGGGACGACGATCCCCGCCGCTGCCGTCGTCGGCGAGGGTCGATGCGCCGTAGGGCGAGCATCCGGTGACCTCGTCCATGCGCATCTGTCCCTTGAATGTGTAGGGCAGCCCGACCACGACCATGCCGAGGTGCAGCAACACGGTGTGCACGGACAGGATGGTGCTTTCCTGGCCGCCATGCTGGCTGCCCGTCGACGTGAAGACGCTGCCGACCCTGCCCACGAGCTTGTTCTCGAACCACAGGCCGCCGCACTGGTCGAGGAAGTTCTTCATCTGCGCGGCCATGTTCCCGAAACGCGTCGGGGTGCCAAAGATGATCGCGTCGAAGTCCGGCAACTCGGCCACGGCGGCCGTTTCGGCGCGCTGATCGAGCTTGTATCCGGCCCTTTGCGCGACGTGGTCGGGAACAATTTCCGGCACGCGTTTGATGGCGACTTCGGCTTCGGCCTCCCGTGCACCCCGGGCAATCTCTTCGGCCATCGTCTCGATGTGACCGTAGGACGAGTAGTACAGCACCAGGACCTTCGTCATTTTCCTTCCTCGCTCTCTCAGGTGGGTTAGCAGCCAAAATAGGTCTGTCCTTGATCGGCGGTAGCGCGATAAGATCGATGAGTTTGATCGATTGGATAGATCATGCTGGATGTGCTGACGCTTGATCAGTTGCGAACATTCGTGACGGTGGCGGAATGCGGGAGCTTTCGGTCGGCCGCCGCTCAGCTGTCCCGTGTTCAGTCCGCCATCAGCCATGCCGTCGCCAATCTGGAGGCCGAGCTGGGTGTTGCGCTGTTCGATCGCACGGGTCACCGGCCGGTCCTGACGGCCGAGGGGCAGTCACTGCTCGCGAACGCGCGTGACATTCTCCTCAGAGTCGATGCGATGCGGGCGAGAGCCCGGGGCCTTGGCGAGGGGATCGAACTCGAGCTTCCATTGACGGTCGACACATTGTTTCCGATCGGCATGGTGGGCGCCGCATTGACGAAGATGCGCGCTGCCTATCCCTCGGTCTCGATCAGGCTTGCAGTCGAGCCGCTGGGTGGACCGATCGCGTCGCTGATCGACAAGCGCAGTTCGCTCGCGATCGTGGTCGGCGAGGATTTCCGCGATCCGCGGATTGCACTGGAGGCGATCTCGTCGGTCGAGCAGGTTGCCGTCGTTTCCGTCGAGCACCCATTGGGGAGGCGGCAATCGCGCAACAGGATCAGCCTTCAGGATCTGGCGGATCATCTGCAGATCGTTCTGTCCGATCCGACGCCGTTGACCGAAGGGCGCATGTTCGGTGTGCTTTCGCCCCAGACCTGCCGGGTCACCAATCAGGACACCAAGCATGCGATGATTCTAGCCGGCCTCGGCTGGGGCCGCCTGCCGTTCTGGCAGGTGGAGCGCGATCTGAGGGAAAGGCGCCTTGTGCGCCTTGCCACCACCGCCCTTGGACGGCGCAGCCAGGTTGCCGCAGAAGCCTATCTCGCGCACCGGCTGGACCAGCCGCTCGGACCAGCCGCGCTGGCTTTTCGCCAGGCCTTGATGCAGATGGCCGAGGCGTAGGCGGACGTGGCTCGAGGCGCGGATTGTCGCGTTCGACATTTGGGAGTGGATCTGGAGCGTGATCTGGAGTCGGAGCTGGTGCGGCTTCAGGGGAAGATGTGGCGGGGCGCGTAGGTTCAATCGATCCAACACATGCCAGGATCGCAACCACGGGCTGTGCAGACGCGCGTTTGGTTGCTATGACAGTCCCGGGAATTGAGTTGGGGACTGCATGTTTGGAATGACAGGCCGCACGCTCGCACGTGTGGCAGCAAGCGCCGGCGCTTTGGCCCTGGCGACGTTGATCGACATGTCGATCGCTCGCGCGGAAATGCCCTTGTCCGCCAAGTGCAATACAGTTGGCAACGTCACACTCGATGATCGCATCGCTGGCTGCACCGCTATCATTCAAGCGGGATCGGCTATGCGGCAAAGCGTAGTTATGGCGCACTTTCGCCGTGCCATGTTTTACCGTCAGAAGGGCGAACCCGACCTTGCGATCGCTGACTACGACCGGATCATCGAGCACGATCCGGGCAATTTGAACGCCCGTCTTCAGAGAGCTTTTGCGCAAGCCGAGAGGCGACAAACCGACGCTGCGCTTGCCGACTACGACAAGGTCATCGAGCTTGACCCCAAGTCTGTGTACGCTCGTCTGGGGCGTGCCCGAATCTATTGGGCCAGAGGAGATATGGACCGCGCCATTGCTGACTATGATCAAGCCCTTCTCGTCCATCCGGACAACGTCATCGTGCGTGTGGACCGAGGCCTCGCTTACATCCGCAAGGGGGAACCGGGTCATGCCATTGCTGACTGTGATCGAGCGGTCGAGATTAGCCCGCACGCCGGCATCGGCCAGTTGTGCCGCAGCCGGGTTTACGTTGCCCAGGGTAACAGAGAGCGTGCATTGGCCGAGCTCGAACAAACAATGCAGATCAGGCCGAGGAACGAGTATTTCTACTACTTCCGAGCCGAATCCTTTTGTCGACTGGGCGAATTCGACCGTGCCCTCGCCGACTATGACCGGATTATCGAGCTGAACCCACAAAGCCGGTCTGTCTATGGCTCCCGGGGCGTCACCTATGCTCAAAGAGGCGACTACGATCGCGCCATTGCCGATTTCGACCGGGTCATCCAGCTGGCCCATCAGGGCCAAGGAGGCCCCGGCGATCGGCAGACTCAGATTCAAGGTCAGGACCGCGACCCCATTACTGCGTCCGTCGCGGGTGAATCAATCGTGCTCGCTTCCTCGGATGGTCCTGTGCTCCGCGCTCGAGGAGCGGCCTACAACGCGAAGGGGGAGCTCGACCGCGCTATCGCGGACTATGATGATGCGATCCGCCTCAACCCCAAGGACAAGGATGCATTCGGGCTCCGCGCCAACGCGTACAGGGCCAAAGGGGACTTCGGCCGCGCGCTTGCGGACTACGATCAACTCGTGCAGCTCGATTCGAAGGATGCGCGCGCCTATTTTCATCGTGCAAGGGTCTATTGGCAGATTGCTTCATTCGCCAAATCGTTGGCCGATCTCGATCAGGCGATCCAGCTCAATCCAAAGGACGCCTATCCGGTCATGTGGCGCGAAATTGTTGCAAGGCGCAGCGATCAACCGAGCCGGATGAGCGAGGCTGCAAAGCAGCTCGACGCGGCGAAATGGCCCGCGCCGGTCGTCAACCTCTTCCTGGGTACGACGACGCCGGAGCAAGTGCGCAGCGCGGCGGACGATGCCGACCCCATGAAGAAGAAGGCGCAAATGTGCGAGGCGAATTTCTATGTCGCGGAGATTGCACTGCAGGGCGGCTCCAAAGAAGAGGCATTGAAGTTGTTCGAGCTGGCTGCAGCCGATTGCCCGAACACTTTTATCGAGAAACAGGCCGCCGACGTTGAGCTTGGCGCGCTGGGAGCGAGTCGTTGATCAAGCGGACGGGTCCGTAGGCGGGCAAATCAAGCTTACAGTCGGGACGGAATGGTGGGCACGGCGCTTTGCGCCTTTGCCCACCCTACGAAATCTTCGTAGCCCGGATGGAGCGGAGCGTAATCCGGGACGGTGTCCCCGCATTCCGCTTCGCTGCATGCGGGCTACGAGACCGGCGCGATCACACCGCCTCCAGCTGATCCGCCGCGCGCTTCTTCTTCGCCTTGGCCTGGCCGAGCAGGGGACCTGCCGTAAGCGCCGCGGTATCCGCGACGCCCGGGTCGCGCGAGATCATCGCGGCGACGATGGCGCCGTCGATGATGAGGCCGAGCTGGTGCGCCAGCACTGCTGGCTCGGCTGAGCCGAGCTCGCCGGCGAGTTTCTCGATGTGGCCGAGCACGATCTTCTTGTGCTTCAGCGCGATGTTGCGGAATTGCTTGGCGTCCTTGTCGTGCTCGCCGACGGCGTTGATGAAGGGGCAGCCGTAGAAGCGCTCTTCGGCGAACCAGCTCTTCAGCGCAGGGAAGATGCGCGTGAGTTTCGCCTGCGCATCGCCGCCGCCTTGCTCCATGGCGCCGATGAACCATTCGCGCCATTGCTTGCCTTCGCTCTCCAGCACCGCGTTGACGAGGTTGGTCTTGGAGCCGAACAATTTGTAGAGCGTGGTCTTGGCGGTGCCGGCTTCCTCGATGATCGCATCGATGCCGGTGGCGTTGATGCCGTTCTTGCAGAACAGATGCGTCGCCGCGTTGAGAAGGCGACCGCGTGCGGATTCGTCGTCGCCAGCAGCGGCGTGGGGCGAATTCTTCTTCGATGACGTCTTTGCCATGGACTCAAACTTACCCGCAGCCGTGCCGCATCAGCAAGCCGCATCTGTTTCGCGCTGAAAAGATTCGCAAAGCCTGGCCGCTCTGCATCGCGTTTGAGCAAGGACCGGCTGTTCAATCCGCAGGCATGAAGGCTTAAGCGGCTCCAAAGCCTCGGCTTTTGTTTTTCGCGGGCTCTGGCACGCTCCATGCAAGGAAACAGACCGTTCGGTATCCTGCCGATTTCCACTTCTGCCAGGGAGAAGATTGATGACTGCCGTCGTTCAGAAGACAGTGCTGACGGGGTGCCTCGCGCCCATCGACAAGAACGGGCTCGAGCAACTGATTGCCAACGGCAAGGCAAACCCGAAGGTCATCAAGACCTTGAAGTGCAAGACGGTCGCGGAGGGCAAATTCCGCCACGCCAACTATATCCGCAACCTGCCGCCCTACATCGTCGACGAGCCGCCGGGGCTTTTGGGTGACGACACCGCGCCCAATCCGTCGGAGGCCTCGCTGGCCGCGCTCGGCTCGTGCCTTGCCGTCGGCCTGCATGCCAACGCCGTGCATCGCGGCTGGATCGTCAACAAGCTCGAGCTGGAGCTGGAAGGGGATCTCAACATCACCGCGGTCTGGGGCACCGGCGACACCTCCGACAAGCCGGTCGGCTTCACCGATGTCCGCGTCAAGGTCGACATGGAATGCGAGGGCATCTCGCCGGACGAGATCAATGCGCTGGTGGCCCATGTGAAGAAATGGTCGCCGGTCGCCAACACCTTCACCCGGCCGGTCAATCTCGAGGTCGGCATCTAGCAGGCGGCAATCAGGACAGGGTGCGGGAGACGATCATGGGTTCACTGGCTTTATCGCGGGCCGACGTTCTGGATCAGCCCGCACCGTCGATTGCGGACGAGGTGGCGCGGATCGCGCGCCAAGAACTCGCGCCGCTGGCCGCCGGCATCGACGACGGTTCGGTCTATCCGGCCGAGGTGCTGCGCAAGTTCGGCGCGGTCGGGGCGTGGGGCAGTCATGTACCGCACGAAGGCCCCGCCGATCTGCGCTGCGCGATCCAGGCGATGGCGGCGATCGGCGAGGTCTGCGGTGCGACGGCCTTCATGGCCTGGTGCCAGAACACGCTGGTCTGGTACGCGGCGAATTCCACCAATGTGAAGCTCGCAAAGCGCTTCGGCGATGCCTTCTCGACTGGTCACGTGCTCGGCGGCACCGGGCTCTCCAATCCCATGAAGAGCTTTTTCGGCATCGAGAAGCTCAAGCTGAAGGGCCGCAAGGTCGAGGGCGGCTACATCGTGCGCGGTGCGTTGCCCTGGGTCTCCAACCTCGGGCCTGATCATTTCTTCGGCACGATCTTCGAGCGCGAGGACGAGCAGGGCATCGCAAGTGGCGAGCCCGGCACTGTCATGTTCCTGGCCGATTGCTCCGACCCCGCGATCACGCTGACCCCCTGCAAGCCGTTCCTCGCGATGGACGGCACCGGCACCTATGGCGTGCAGTTCCGCGACGCTTTCGTGCCCGATGAGCTGATCCTGGCCGATCCCGCCGCGCCCTTCGTCAAGAAGATCCGCGCCGGCTTCATCCTGCTGCAGGCCGGCATGGCGCTGGGGGTGATCAAGGACTGCATCAACATCATGGACGAGGTCGACAATCCCCTTGGCCATATCAACCGCTATTTGCCGCAGCAGCCGGTGCATTTCCGCGAGCTCGCCGCCGAGCTCGAGGCCGAGACCATGGCGCTGGCGCGCGATCCTTACAACGAGGAGGAGACCTACTGGCGCAAGGTGATCGCGCTGCGGCTTCGCGCGGGCGAGGCCAGCGTCGCGGCGGCGCATGCGGCGATGCTGCATTGTGGCGCCCGCGGCTATCTCAAAAGCCACCGGGCGCAGCGGCGCCTGCGCGAGGCCTATTTCGTCGCGATCGTCACGCCCGCCACCAAGCAGCTGCGCAAGATGCTCGCCGATTTCTGAGTTCTACGAGTCCACCCCACCACCTCAACGGAGAGGCTGCCATGACTGACGTTCTGATCACTGCCGTCGAACTCGCCGATCTCTTGAAGACCGAGCCGTGTGTCGTCATCGACACCCGCAACCCCGATGCTTACGCCGCCGGGCACCTGCCGGGCGCCGTGAACGTGCACGAGATCTTTACGTTCCTGGCGACCTCGACGCCGGAAGGCATGGCCGAGCTGAAGACCAAGTTCGCCGATGCGTTCGGCGGCGCCGGTCTTTCCGGCAAGGAGACGGCGGTGATCTACGAACAGTCGATGAACTCCGGCTTCGGTCAGTCCTGCCGCGGCTATTACCTGCTCACCATGCTCGGCTATCCCAAGGTGAAGGTGTTGCATGGCGGCTTCGACGCCTGGTCGGCCGCGGGCTTCCCGGTGACCAAGGATGTGCCCGCGCCTGAGAAGGCCTCGTTCTCGATCGTGCCCGAAGCGGGCGAGATCCTGATCGACGCCAAGACCATGCTCGCCGCGGTCGGCAAGCCCGGCATCGCGATCCTCGACGTGCGCGACGTCGACGAGTGGATCGGCGACAGCTCATCCCCTTACGGCAAGGATTTCTGCCCGCGCAAGGGCCGCATTCCGGGCGCCGTGTGGCTGGAATGGTATCGGATGATGAAGCCGACCGCCGAAGGCCCGCGCTTCAAGTCCAAGGACGAGATTCTGGCGGAATGCGCCACCGTCGGCATCTCGCAGACCACGCCGGTCTATCTTTATTGCTTCAAGGGCGCGCGCGCTTCGAACACGTTCCTGGCGCTGAAGAACGCCGGCGTGAAGGACGTGCGGATGTATTTCGGCTCCTGGAACGAATGGTCGCGCGATCCGTCCTTGCCGATCGAGCAGGGCCTCCCGATGGCGGCTGGCGTGACGACCAAGGCGGCGTGAGCAAGCGCCTCGTCCTTCGAGACGACCGCTTCGCGGTCTCCTCAGGATGAGGCTAAGCGGGACCGGTGTCTGTTGATACTGTTGCCGCGCACTCCGACCTCATCCTGAGGAGCCCGCCTAAAGCGGGCGTCTCGAAGGATGGGCCCCTTGCGGACGAGGCGCGATTCCCAGCGCCTTGATCCGCGAGGCCAGCGTGGTCGGCTTGATGTCGAGGATCTCGGCGGCGCCGCCGGGGCCGAAGACCTTTCCGGCGCAGGCCTCAAGCGCGGCGAGAATATTGGCGCGCTCGTGGTCGCGCATTTCCGACGACGTCATGATTGCGGGGCGCGCGTCGGCCTTCTGGCGGGCGGCGCCGGCCAGAGCCAGCGCGCCGGAGGCGTCAGGCAGATCGATGCGCAGGCGACCGTTCTGCGACAGGATCGCGGCGCGCTCGATCACGTTCTGCAGTTCGCGGACGTTGCCGGGCCAGTCGTAGCGGGTCAGCCGCCGCGCGTCGCCCTCCGACAGACGCAGGTTCGATTTCAGCGCCTTGCTCTCGCGCGTCAGGAAATGCTGGGCAAGTAGGGGAATGTCCTCGCGCCGCTCGCGCAAGGGGACGGTCTCGATCGGAAACACGTTGAGGCGGAAATAGAGATCCTCGCGGAAACGGCCGCGCTGCACCTCCTGCTTGAGATCGCGATTGGTCGCGGCGATGACACGAACGTCGACGGCGCGGGTGCGCGCCTCGCCGACACGCTCGAAATGGCCTTCCTGCAACACGCGCAGCAGCTTGCCCTGCAGCTCGAGCGGGATCTCGCCGACCTCGTCCAGGAACAGCGTGCCGCCGTCGGCGAGCTCGAAGCGGCCGATGCGGTCGCGCGTCGCGCCGGTGAAGGCGCCGCGGACATGGCCGAAGAACTCGCTTTCGAACAATTCGCGCGGGATCGCGGCGCAGTTGACTCGGATCAGCGGCCGGTCGCTCCGGGTGGAGTCCTCGTGGATGGCACGCGCGATCAGCTCCTTGCCGGTGCCGGATTCGCCCGTGATCATCACCGCCGCGGTGGTCGGCGCCACCAGCTTGACCTGGCGCAGCGTCTTCTGGATCGCCTCGCTGCCGCCGATGATGCCGCGCGGGTTGGTCTCGATGCGGATTTCCTCCTGGAGATAGGCGTTCTCCAGCTCGAGCCGTTCGCGCAGACGGTCGACCTCGGCAAGCGCCGCGTGCAGCTTCTCGTCGGCCTCGCGGCGCTGGCTGACGTCGCGAAACACCACGACGGCGCCGACCACGACGCCGCGATCGCGGATCGGCGTCGATGTGTATTCGACCCAGGCGGGCGAGCCGTCCTTGCGCCAAAACACCTCGCCGTCGACCTGGTGCACGGCGCCGTCGCGGAATGCCGCATAGATCGGGCAGTCATGATTGTGATAGTGTCGGCCGTCGTGGTGGGTGTGATGGACGATCGGGTGGATCTCCTTGCCGACCAGCTCTTCGGCGGTCCAGCCCAGCATGCGCTCGGCCGCAGGGTTGACGAAGGTGGTCTTGCCTTCGGCGTTGACGCCGTAGATGCCTTCGCCGGCGGCGCGCAGGATCAGCTGGTTCTCGCGCTCGATGTCCTGGAACACGCGCTCGACCCGCTGCCAGGTGGAGATGCCGCCGCGCATATGGTCCTCGGCGGCGGCATCGACATTGCGCCGGCGGCGGGCTTCGAGGTCAGTCAGCGTCAGCAGCAGCAGTGTGCGGCCGTCATGCGGCAGCAGGCAGCCGGCATATTCGAGCTTGAGATCTTGCCCGGTGGCGTGGCGGGGATTGAGCGCGGTGGTCCAGTAGGCGCCCTTGTGCAGCACGGCCTGGGTGAAGACGGTGAGGGCGGCAAGCTCGCCGGCGTGGAGCGTGCTGGCCCTGGTCTGCCGCAGCAAAGCGCGGTCGTAACCGAGCAGGGCGCAGGCGGCGGGATTGGCATCGACGATCCGGTCGCCATAGGGATCGACCAGCAGCATCGCCTCGACCGAGGATTCGAAGGCCGCGATGCGCGGGTCGATCACGGAGGCCACCTCGTCGTGGACGGGCATTGGCGTCGTTGCCATTGCGAAATCTCGTAATTGAACTACGAAATCTCGTTTATCACGAGTTTTCGTAGCGGCCAAGCGCGGGTGAAAATGCTGCGTCATCAAGGCAATATCCGCTTCTTCGTCGGTGGCATGCTCCTTGCGTAATTGCTCCTCGCATTGACGCGCAGGAGGGCCGATGTCCACGTTCGACAATCCGTTTGATCCCGATCGCAAGCTTCGAGCCGGCTGTGTTTGCGGCCAGCATGGTTCCGACGCAGAGCATGAGCAGGCCACGGCGCTGCATTGCGAGCCGGTCGCAAGCGAAGAGAAGCGCTACGAGGGCGTCGTCGCCTCCGCATTGATGCGCGCGATGTTTCCGCAGGACGTGGCGCGGCGCGCTTTCCTGAAGTCGGTCGGCGCCTCGACGGCGCTCGCCGCGCTGACGCAATTCTTCCCGATCAAGACGGCGACCGAGGTGTTCGCGCAAGCCGGCGCGCCCGAGAAGAAGGACCTCAAGGTCGGCTTCATCCCGATCACCTGCGCGACGCCGATCATCATGGCAGCGCCAATGGGCTTCTATGCCAAGCACGGCCTCAACGTCGAAGTGGTGAAGACCGCCGGCTGGGCCGTGATCCGCGACAAGACCATCAACAAGGAATACGACGCCGCGCACATGCTGGCGCCGATGCCGATCGCGATCTCGCTCGGGCTCGGCGCCAACGCCATTCCGTTCACCGTCCCGGCCATCGAGAACATCAACGGGCAGGGCATCGTGCTGGCGAGCAAGCACAAGGACAAGCGCGATCCGAAGGACTGGAAGGGGCTGAAATTCGCCATCCCCTTCGACTATTCCATGCACAATTATCTCTTGCGCTATTTCCTCGCCGAGCACGGTCTCGATCCCGATACCGACGTGCAGCTGCGCTCGGTGCCGCCGCCGGAGATGGTCGCGAATCTGCGTGCCGACAACATCGACGGCTTCCTCGCGCCCGACAACATCTGCCAGCGCGCGATCTATGACGGCGTCGGCTTCATGCATCTGCTCTCCAAGGAGATATGGGACGGCCATCCCTGCTGCAGCTTTGCTGCCAGCCGCGAGTTCATCACGACGGCGCCGAACAGCTTCGCGGCGCTGACGCGGGCGATCGTCGATGCCACCGCCTACGCCTCGAAGGCGGAGAACCGCAAGCAGATCGCGGAAGCCATCGCGCCTGCGAACTACATCAACGCGCCTGTCACCGTGCTGGAGCAGGTCCTGACCGGCACCTATGCCGACGGCCTCGGCGGGGTGAAGACCGATCCCAAGCGGGTCGATTTCGATCCGTTCCCCTGGCAGTCCTTTGCGGTTTGGATGCTGACGCAGATGAAGCGCTGGGGCCAGATCAAGGGCGACGTCGACTACAAGGCGGTGGCCGAGCAGGTGTATCTGGCAACCGATACCAAGAAGCTGATGACCGAGATGGGCCTCACGCCGCCGGCAAGTGCCTACAAGTCGTTCGCGGTGATGGGCAAGAATTTCGATCCGGCCAAGCCCGAGGACTATCTGGCGAGCTTCAAAATCAAGAAGGCGTCGTGATGAGCTGCACTCTCGTGTCCCGGGCGCGGCGCAGCGCGAAGCGGTGCGACGCAGAACCGGGACCCATGCGGCCCAACTGGGTCCCGGCTCTGCGAAGCAGCACTACGTGCTGCATCGCGTCCGGGACACAACCGGTGAGGTTTGAATGATGACCGCCTCCCTCCGCCTTCGCGCCGGCCTCGTCTCCCTCGTGCTGCTCGCCGCCTTTCTCGGCATCTGGCATCTCGCCACGCGCTCCACCGCACAGGTGACGACGATGAGCCCGGAATACGCCAAGCTGATGGGCCTAACCGCGACGCAGGGCAAATCGGCGATGCCGGGGCCGCTCGATGTCGGCGCAAAGCTCTGGGAGCATCTGAAGCGGCCGTTCTACGACAACGGGCCGAATGACAAGGGGCTCGGCATCCAGCTCGGCTATTCCATTGCGCGCGTCGGCACCGGCTATCTGCTGGCAGTGCTGGTCGCGATCCCGCTCGGCTTCCTGATCGGCATGTCGCCGCTCTTGAGCAAGGCGCTCGATCCGTTCATCCAGGTCTTGAAGCCGATCTCGCCTTTGGCCTGGATGCCGCTCGCGCTCTACACCATCAAGGATTCCTCGATCTCGGCGATCTTCGTCATCTTCATCTGCTCGATCTGGCCGATGCTGCTCAACACGGTGTTCGGCGTCGCGACCGTGCGCAAGGAATGGATCAACGTCGCGCGGACGCTCGAGGTCGGCACCGTCAGGCGCGCCTTCACCGTGATCCTGCCCGCGGCGGCCCCGACCATCCTGACCGGCATGCGCATCTCGATCGGCATCGCCTGGCTCGTGATCGTCGCCGCCGAGATGCTCGTCGGCGGCACCGGCATCGGCTACTTCGTCTGGAACGAGTGGAATAATTTGTCGATCACCAACGTCATCATCGCGATCCTCCTGATCGGGGTCGTCGGCATGCTGCTCGACCAGATCCTCGCGCGCTTCACGCGCATGGTCACGTTTCCGGAGTAGAGGCGATGACCGACAAGTTCATCTCGATCGAAGGCATCGCCAAGCGCTATCCCGGCGCGGGCGGCGCGACGACCACCATCTTCCAGAACCTCTGGCTCTCGATGGCGCGCGGCGAGTTCGCTTGCGTGATCGGCCATTCCGGCTGCGGCAAGACCACGGTGCTCAACATCCTCGCCGGGCTCGATGCGCCGAGCGAGGGCGCGGTCATCGTCGACGGCCAGGCGATCTCGGGCACCAGCCTCGACCGCGCCGTGATCTTCCAGAGCCATGCGCTGCTGCCCTGGCGCACGGTGCTCGGCAACGTGGCCTATGCCGTCAGCTCGAAATGGCGCAGCTGGGACCGCGCCAAGGTAAGGGCGCATGCGCAGAAGTTCATCGATCTCGTCGGCCTGTCCGGCGCCGAGCACAAGCGTCCCTCGGAGCTGTCGGGCGGCATGAAGCAGCGCGTTGGCATCGCACGGGCGCTGTCGATCACGCCGAAGATGATGCTGATGGACGAGCCGTTCTCGGCGCTGGACGCGCTGACGCGCGGCACGCTGCAGGACGAGGTGCGGCGCATTTGCCTGGAGACCGGTCAGACCGCGTTCATGATCACCCACGACGTCGACGAGGCGATCTATCTCGCCGACAAGATCTTTCTGATGACCAACGGTCCCGGCGCGGTGCTGGCGGAGGTGGTCGAGAACCCGCTGCCGCGGGATCGCGGCCGCACCGATCTGCACCGGCATCCGCTGTACTACGCGCTGCGCAACCACATCATCGATTTCCTGGTGACGCGCAGCAAGACCTTTGCCGCCGAGACGCCCGGCCACGATCCGCGCAACGTGCCGCTGATCCAGATCGGCAAGCCCGGACTGACGATCGCCTCGAACGGCGAGGAGCAAAGACAGACCTGGATACCCGGGCCCAGTCCCGGACTCACCGCCTAACAGGAGACCCTAATGAAACGCGAAGACCTCACCGAGAAGCTGCTCGACATCAAGCGCGAGAAGGGCTGGAGCTGGAAACACATCTGCGAAAAGATCGGCGGCTATTCCGAAGTGCTGATCGTCGGGGCGATCATGGGCCAGATGAAGCTGACGAAGCCCCAGGCTGCCAATGCCGGCGAGCTGTTCGGCCTGTCGAAGGCGGAAGTTGCGATGCTCAACGAGGTGCCGATGCGCGGCACCGGCACGCCGATGCCGCCGACCGACCCGCTGATCTACCGCTTCTACGAGATGGTGATGGTGAACGGTCCGGCCTGGAAGGCGCTGATCGAGGAGGAGTTCGGCGACGGCATCATGTCGGCGATCGACTTCGACATGGGAATCGAACGCGTCGCCAACCCCAAAGGCGACCGCGTCAAGATCACCATGAGCGGCAAGTTCCTGCCGTATAAATATTACGGCGCCAGCGGCAACGTGCCGGAGTACGGCTTCAAGGAGGAGTGACCGCGGCGAAGGCGGCGCGCAGCTCGCCGACCGACGCCATCTCGCGGATGTAGGTGAAGGACCCCTTGTCCTTCATCTCGCGCGCGCAGTTCAGGAACGCTGCGAGCGCGTAGCGCGACATGGCTCCGCCGACGCTGATGCGCTTGACGCCGGCGGCGGACAATTGCTCGACGGTTAGCGTCGGGTCGGCAAAGCCCATCACGTGGTTGAACGGCTTGCCCAGCGAGGACGCCACCGTCCTGATCGTGGCGAGATCGTACAGGCCCGGCGCATAGAGGACGTCGGCGCCAGCGGCCTCGAAGGCCTGCAGGCGGCGGATCGTATCGTCGATGTCCTTGCGGCCGTGCAGGAAGTTCTCGGCCCGCGCCGTCAGCGTGAACGGAATGGGCAGCGCGCGTGCCACCTCTACCGCGGCCTGGACGCGCTCGACGGCGTGGGCGAAGTCGTAGATCGGGCGATCGCGATCGCCGCTGAAATCCTCGATCGAGCCGCCCACCGCGCCGGTGTCTGCGGCACGCCGAATAGCTTCGGCGGCGCCTCTCGGCTCATGTGCGCCGCAATTCTCGAGGTCGACGCTGACGGGCAGGTCGGTGGCTTCGACGATCGCGCGCGCGTTGGCGAGGATGAAGTCGAGGCTGACGCCGCTGCTGCCGAACATATTGGCGACCCCGAGGCTCGTCGTAGCCAGGGCTTCGAAGCCCATCGCCGCGAGCAGCTTGGCGGTGCCGGCATCCCAAGGATTGGGAATGATGAAGGCACTGGGCCGCTCGTGCAACGCGCGAAACGCTCTCGCCTTGTCCAACTGGCTCGTCATGGCTCGTCTCCATTGTCCGTCCCAACGAGCTTTAGGCGCACTTCCGTCATCCGCCAAATTTGTTATTCTGTCAGATATCATCAGCTTTTTGCATGAGGTCGCGATGGACAGTGACGCCCTCAACACCTTCCTGGCGGTTCATCGCAGAGGTGGGATTTCGCATGCCGCGAAATTCCTGCACCGCTCGCAGCCGGCGATTTCGCGCCGTATCGCTCTCTTGGAGCAGGAACTCGGCGTTCCCCTGTTCGAGCGGGTGGCAGGCCGCACGCGACTCAGCGATGCCGGGCGCGTGCTGATCCCCTATGCCGAGCGCGCAGTGGCCGCGGCGCAGGATGCCGAACAGGCGATCCGCGCACTGACCAAGCAGAATGCAGGGCCGGTTTCGCTGGCCGTGACCGGGACGCTCGCTGACAGCCGCCTCTCGACCATCATGAAGCGGTTTGCCAAGGAGCATCCCGCCGTCGTGCTGAGCTTGCGGACGGCGACCAGCGCGGAGGTCAGCGATCTCATCCGGCGCGGCGAGGCCACGATAGGCCTGCGCTACAACGCCGACGGCTCCGGCGATCTCGCCTGCGAGCAGGTCCTGCGCGAATCGTTGCAAGTGGTCTGTGCGCCAGACCATCCTCGCGCCGGACAGCGTGTGAAACGCCTCGCCGAGCTTGGTGGGGAGCGCTGGATCGCATTCCCCGAGATTCGCGGACGCCGCGAGATTGCCGCGGCTCACGTGTTCGCGCTGTTTCTGACGCGGGGACTTGGCGAGGTGGAATGGACGGCCGTGGACAGCCTCACTGCGCAGAAGCGGCTGGTGGAATCGGGCTTCGGTCTTGCACTGCTGGCAAAAAGCCATGTGGCGGAGGAGCTGCGTGCGGGCTCGATCGCGACGGTCGCCGTGGGCGACCTTGATGCGCACCAGGATATCATCCTCGTCACGCGTCGTGGCGGGTTTTTGAGCGCCGCCGCAGAGCGCCTGCTCGAAACCATCCGCCGCAACTATGCCGGGCCGAATGTCTCGACCACGCGGGAAGGCAGAAGAAGAACGCCGGCGCGCAAGGCTATTGCGCGCCGGCGGGTCGGTTGACTCGATTATTTCCCCGCCTTCACCTCGGCGGCGGCGACCGCGAGCAACTCGCTCATCTTGGCGCGAATCGTCTGCTCGGTGACGACAACGTTCTTGGCGGCGAAATCGGCCGTCAGCTTGCGTAGGACGTCGGCATCGCCGGCCTCCTCGAAATCGGCCGCGACGACCTCCTTGGCATAGGCGGTGGCGGCATCACCCGTGATTCCGAGCTTCTCGGCTGCCCACAGGCCGAGCAGCCGGTTGCGGCGGGCCTCCGCCTTGAACTTCTGCTCCTCGTCGAGGGCGTACTTCTTCTCGAAGCCTTCCTGGCGTTTGTCGAACTCGCTCATGCCTGTTCCAAATCCTCGCTGAATGGAGCGGGAGCCTTCCGTTGCGGCGACCCGGCTGCATGCCTACATAGATAGCACGAATCGGCAAAACAACGGGCCGTTAAGCCGCAGGCAAGACGGTATAAGTTGGTGCCGGACGGCCGGATCGATTGTGCTCGGACAGCCAATCGGATAGGTTGCCTAAGGCTTGGTTCCCGTTCTGTTTCCAACGGGTTATAGGTGGGTTCCTGGCCGTTCACGGCAGCTCCGCTGTGGGTCGTAATCCTAGTCAACCGGAGCACACCAAATTCATGGATTTCAACAAAACACGGTACATCCCCATGAGCCGTCGGCGTCGCATTTATGAAGGCAAGGCAAAGGTTCTTTACGAAGGCCCCGAGCCCGGTACCCTGATCCAGCACTTCAAGGACGACGCCACCGCGTTCAATGCGAAAAAGCATCAGGTGATCGAGGGCAAGGGCGTCCTCAACAACCGGATCTCGGAGTACCTGTTTCAGCACCTCAACGACATCGGGGTGCCGACCCATTTCATCCGCCGCCTCAACATGCGCGAGCAGTTGATTCGCGAGGTCGAGATCGTGCCGCTGGAGGTTGTGGTGCGAAACGTCGCCGCCGGCTCGCTGTCGCAGCGCCTCGGCATCGAGGAGGGCACGCAGCTGCCGCGCTCGATCATCGAGTTCTATTACAAGAACGACCAGCTCAACGACCCCATGGTGTCGGAAGAGCACATCACCGCCTTCGGCTGGGCGACGCCGCAGGAGATCGACGACATCATGGCGCTCGCCATCCGCGTCAACGACTTCCTCACCGGCCTCTTCCTCGGCATCGGCATCCGCCTCGTCGACTTCAAGATGGAGTGCGGGCGCCTGTTCGAGAACGAGATGATGCGCATCATCGTCGCCGACGAGATCTCGCCGGACAGCTGCCGGCTGTGGGACATCAAGTCGAACGAGAAGCTCGACAAGGATCGTTTCCGCAGGGATCTCGGCGGCCTGCTCGAGGCCTACACGGAAGTTGCAAAGCGTCTCGGCATCCTCATGGAAAACGAGCGTCCCCAGGGCACCGGCCCGGTGCTGGTGAAGAGCTGAAGAGGACTTTTGACGTGAAGGCACGTGTCACCGTTACCCTGAAGACGGGCATCCTCGATCCGCAGGGCAAGGCCATCGAAGGCGCGCTGAAGTCGCTCGGCGTCGACGGCGTCGCCAGCGTCCGCCAGGGCAAGGTGTTCGACATCGAGCTCGCCGGCGCCGACAAGGCCAAGGCGGAGGCGGCGCTGAAGGAGGCCGCCGACAAGCTCTTGGCGAACACCGTGATCGAGAATTACCGGGTCGAGCTGCTCAGCTAGACCCGCGCCTGTAGCCCGGATGGAGCGAAGCGGAATCCGGGTCTATCCGCGGTGGCACTGCCCCGGATTGCGCTTCGCTTCATCCGGGCTACAAGGCAACATACTCACAGCCATCCCGCCCGCCGAAAACGCCAGTACAGCGAGCCGCACGCGGTCAGCATCACGCCGAGCAGCATGAAGTAGCCGTACTCCCACTCCAGCTCCGGCATGTGCTTGAAGTTCATGCCGTAGATGCCGGCGAGCGCGGTCGGGACCGCGATGATGGCGAGCCAGGATGCGAGCTTCTTGGACACCGCCGTCTCCTGGGCCTGGCCGACGAGCAGGCTCGCCTCGAAAGCAAAGGCCAGCACCTCGCGCATAGAATCGATGCGCTCCTGGATGTTGCGGACGTGGTCGGTGACGTCGCGGAATAGCGGCTGCATGGCCTTGCGCACCATCGACAACTCGTCGTGCTCCAGCCGGCGGCAGACCTCCACCAGCGGTCCGATTGCGGTCCTGAGCCGCAAGAGGTCGCGTCGCAGCATGTAGAGCCGCTCGATCTGCGCCTTGCTGATCTGCTTGGAGAGCACGTCGTCCTCGATGCCTTCGATCTCGTCGTGGATGCTCTCCAGCACGGGCGAGTAATTGTCGACGATGAAATCGAGGATGGCGTAGAGGATGTAGTCCTCGCCGCGCGCGAGCGCCCGCGGGCAGCTTTCGCAGCGTTCGCGCACCGGCGTGTAGGAGGTCGAAGCGCCGTGGCGAACCGAGACCAGATAACCTTCGCCGACGAAGATGTGGGTCTCGCCGAAGGCGATGCGGCCCTCGATCAGCTGCGCGGTGCGCGCGACGATGAACAGGGCCTCGCCATATTGCTCGATCTTGGGCCGCTGATGGGCGTGGTTGGCGTCCTCGATGGCGAGATCGTGCAGGTCGAACTGCTTCTGCACCGCGCCGAGCAGCGCCATGTCGGGCTCGTGCAGTCCGATCCACACGACATGGCCGGGCTTGGCTCGCCAGCTCGAGGCCTCGCTGATGGCGATATTGGCGACTCTGCGGCCGTCGACATAAGCGCCGGCGGCGACGACGCCCTCGGCGGATACCGGTTCGGAGAGGGACGCGGGCAGCGACGGGACGTTCATGGCTTCAATCCCGGGCAAATCGAGCGGCCAAAGGCGCGTGGCTATGGCCTGTGTACAAGGGCGCTCCGCAACGCTAGCACTGGTAAAATCCCCGTCAAATGGTTATGTCTGTTCGCGAATTGGCCCGTTGGCCAGCTTCGATTCCCAGCCGCGTCGGAACCCCTGCCATGAAAGCCGCCATCCTCGTCTTTCCCGGAATCAACCGCGAGCGCGACATGGCGCGCGCGTTGAGGCTGATCTCCGGCAGCGAGCCCGCGATGGTCTGGCACGCCGAGACCTCGCTGCCATCAGGCACCGATCTCGTCGTCGTGCCCGGCGGTTTCTCCTACGGCGATTATCTGCGCTGTGGCGCGATCGCGGCGCGTGCGCCGGTGATGGATGCGGTGCGCGACTATGCGGCCAAGGGCGGCCTCGTGCTCGGCGTCTGCAATGGTTTCCAGATCCTCTGCGAGTCCGGCCTCTTGCCGGGCGTGTTGATGCGCAATGCGCGGCTGAAATTCATCTGCCGCGACGTGCATCTGCGCGTCGAGCGCTCCGACACGCCGTTCACCCGCGGCTACAATGCCGGCCAGGTGATCCGCGTGCCGGTTGCCCATGGCGAGGGCAATTACGAGGCGGACGAAGAGACCATCAAGCGGCTCGAAGGCGAGGGGCGGGTGCTCTATCGCTACTGCTCCGCTGCCGGCGAAGTCGACGATTTCAACAACATCAACGGCGCGGCGCATTCGATCGCCGGCATCGTCAACGACCGGGGCAACGTGCTCGGCATGATGCCGCATCCGGAAAACCACGTCGAAGATATCATGGGCTGCACCGACGGCCGTGGCCTGTTCGCCGGTCTCGCCCAGCATCTGGAAAAAGCCGCGTGATCTCGTTCGTGGTGAAGCGTGCGCTCGCCGCGATCGCGGCGCTGGCGTTCGCGACATTTTCGGTAGCGACTTGCGCATCCGCGCAGGATTATCCCAAGCGTCCCATCACCATGATCGTGCCGTTCGCGGCCGGCGGCACCTCGGACGTGATCGCGCGCGCGGTGGCCGAGCAGATGGGCATCGCGCTCGGCCAGACCATCGTGATCGAGAATGTTGCCGGTGCCGGCGGCTCGACCGCGCTGGCGCGGGCCTCCCGCGCCGAACCCGATGGTTATACGATTGCGATCGGCAATGCCGGCACCAATGCCGCGACCTACACGATCTATCCAAAACTGCCGTTCACGCCTGATTCCTTCGTGCCGATCGCGATGGTGGCGAAGACGTTCGGCATCATCGCGCTGCGCAAGGACTTTCCTGCGAAGGACCTGAAAGAGTTCATTGCCTATGCCAAGGCCAATCCAGGCAAGATCAATCTCGGCCATGCCGGCGTCGGCTCCTCGAACTATCTGATCTGCAAAAGCTTCGTCACAGCAGCCGGGATCGACGCGACGCTGATCGGCTATCGCGGCGCCGCGCCGGCGCTGACCGACGCGGTCGGCGGCCAGATCGACGGCGTCTGCGACGCGGCCGCCTCGGTGTCGCAGTCGATCAACGACAAGCTGGTGAAGGGCCTCGTGGTCGGCTCGACCGTTCGGCTCGCCACGCTGCCGGATCTGCCGACCTCGGCGGAAGCCGGCCTGCCCGAGTTCGAGGCACAAGGCTGGAACGGCCTGTTCGCGCCCAAGGGCACGCCGCCGGCCGGGATCGCCAAGCTGAATGCCGCGGCGCGCACGGCCGTCGAGACCGAAGCGGTGAAGAAGCGCTTCGCGGATCTGTCGACCGTCGCGCCCGATGCCGACGAGCACGCGCCCGATGTGCTGCAAAAGCTCGTGACGCGCGACGTCGAGAAATACCGGAAGATGCTCGCGGACGACGCCAACAAGTAGCCTGCTCACCCTGGTGGCGGCCGGCGTATGGCCGCCCGGAAGGCTTACTGGAGCACAGGAATGCGGGCGATGACCTTGATCTCGAAGTCGAAGCCGGCAAGCCAGTTCACGCCGACGGCCGTCCAGTTCGGATAGGGCGGTCCGCCGATCTCCTCGGCGCGAACGGCCATCACCGTCTCGATCTGGCTCGCCGGATCGGTGTGGAACGTGGTGACATCGACAACATCGTCCAACGTGCATCCACCAGCGGCGAGCACGGCACGCAAATTGGCGAATGCGCGCCGGACCTGGTCCTCGAATACCGGCTCGGGTGAGCCGTCCTCGCGGCTGCCGACCTGCCCCGACACGAACAGCAGGTCACCGGAGCGGATCGCTGCGGAGTAGCGATGCACTTGATAGAGCGCGTGGCGGTTCGCGGGGAAGATTGCCTCTCGCTGGGGCATGGCAGGAACCTTTCAATGGGGGCGGTTGGACCGTGGGCTCCGCGGGTGGCGCGTCACGGCAATTTCAGATACGTTTCGTATGTGAGATATCGCTCACATACGAGGCGTATGTCAAGAGGGGGCAGGCATGGCAAAGGGAAAGCGCGCCGCGGCCATGGCGGAAAATCGGGCCAGGCTCATCCGCGCCGCACGCGCGGCATTTGCCACGCAGGGCTATGCAGACGCGTCGATGGACGAGCTCACTGCGGCCGTCGGTCTGACGCGGGGCGCGCTGTATCACAACTTCGAAGACAAGAAGGGGCTGCTCTGGGCCGTCGTCGAGCAGATCGACGGTGAAATGGCGGAGCGGCTCCGCATCGTCCGGGAGCAAGCGCCCAGCCCGTGGCTGGGCCTGCTCGCGGAGGGAAGCGCCTATATCGAGATGGCGCTCGAACCCGAGATTCAGCGCATCATGCTTCTGGATGGACCTGCGGTGCTCGGCGATCCCTCCAAATGGCCCGGCGAGAACGCCTGTCTCACTATCACCATGCGAACGATCCGTGCGCTGATCGAGGAGGGAATCGTGAAGCCGGTCGATGTCGAAGCGGCGGGGCGGTTGCTGAACGGGGCTGCGCTCAGCGCCGCGTTGTGGGTCGCGGCCGCCGATGATCCCAGGAGCGTGCTGAGCAAGGCCGTCGACGCGTTTCGAGCGCTGGCGAGTGGATTGCTACGCGAGGCGCGTGAACCTGCATAGGTTTTGCGGCGACTGACTCCTCGTCACCATTACGGCGCGCGTCCGGGTTCGCTGATTTTTGCCGGTCGAGGCAACTCAAAGTTGTTTCATTGGTTCGATTGCGATATCAGGAGGCCGGCTGTCGTTGTGCTTTCCGGATGTCACATGCCTGTTGCTTTGGTCGTTCTGCTGCTCGATATCACGCTGATCTATCACGCCTCGCGAACCGGACGGTTGCGGCCCTGGGCCTTCATCATCCTGCTGGTGCCGATGATGGGCGCGATCGCCTATATCGCGGTCGAGCTCATTCCCGAATGGTTTTCCAGCCCCGGTGCCCGGCAGGCGCGCCAGCGTGTCGCCAATCGCCTCGATCCCGAGAAGCGCTATCGCGAGCTGTCCGACCAACTCGCCGGCACCGACACCATCGCCAACCGCGCGGCGCTGGCGGAAGAGTGCGCGAATATCGGCCGGTTCGGCGAAGCTGAAGCGCACTATGATCACATCCTGAAGCTGCCGATGGGCCACGATCCTGCCTACGCGCTGCGCAGGGCGCAGGCGCAATTTGCCGCCAGCCGCCCGGCCGATGCGCTGGCGACGCTGGACGATCTGCAGAAGCAATGGCCCGATTTCGATTCCGCCGACGCGCATCTGCTCTATGCCCGCGCGCTCGCCGAGGTCGGACGTGCCGACGAGGCGCTGGAGGAATATCACGCGCTCGCCGGTTACTTCCCCGGCGCCGAGGCGCGGGTGCGCTACGGCATGCTGCTGCAAACGGTCGGCCGCACCGCAGAGGCGCGCATGGTCTTCAACGAGCTCCTGATCCAGATGCGGCGCGCGCCGAAATATCTACGCAAGGCGCAGGCGGAGTGGCTCAACATCGCCGAGAAGCAATTGTCGGCGTCGCGCTGATCGCTACCTTAACGCCAAACTCCAGAGAAGGCGATCAGGTCAACCAGGTAGTGCACGAGCATAACCGGCCAAAGCGCGCCTGAGCGCCGGTACATCACCATGAAAAGGATGCCGATTGTTGCAGAGAGCAGGATGTTTCCGATCCCGGCCCACCAATGATAGGCGCCGAAGGCGAGCGACGTGATGAGGATGGCGACGACTCCATCACCCACGTAAGGCTGCGATGCGTTCCGAAGCAATCGCCTGAAGATGATCTCTTCGCTGGCCGCGACCAGCGCGAGGCCAACGACGAGATCGAAGACATTAAGCCAGCCGGTCGGCTGCGGATACTTGCCAATGACGGTAGCCGGAAGTGCTGCATTGATGAGATGCTGCGGCCACTGACCGAAGCGGTCCAGCAGCGCAATTCCTGCGATCCAGACGCCGATCTCGAGAAAGGAAATTCGGCGTTGCTCGCGTCGATAGGCAACGGTCCGTGCTGCTGGAATCACCGCAAGAATGGCCAGAGCGGCGATCCGGCCGGCGTAGTCCCAGACAAGCCAACCCGCTGCAGTGTGCTGATGCAGTCGCATGAGCTGGGATGCAAAGTGCGGGACAAGCGCGAGTGCGAACCACCAGACGCTGGGCACGCGATCGGTTTTTGAATCACCAATGGCGGCCGGAGAACGACTTTCCATGCTGGGCCTTGAGGGAGGGATGCGTCACGACAGGCTTGCGCGCGACTACCTCACATTCGTCCAACATGTGTCAATCAGGTTGTGACTGTGCCTCCGTGCGCCTCGTTGCGTTAGCGCTCAGAGCCCGCGCACCCGCCCCGACCACCGCTTATACACCTCCGCCGGCACCGTCATCGCCGCAACACCGGCCATCACCAGCAATAACCCCAGTGCGAGGTTCGACGGCACGCTCTCGCCGAGCAGCAGCACCGAGAGGCCGACGCCGATCGGGATGCGCAAATAGCCTTGGGCGTTCGTCGTCAGCGTGCCGAGGCGGCCGAGGCAGACATAGAACAACATCAGGCCGAGCGCGCTCGAAACGATGCCCATGACGATGGTGGCGATGATCGCGGTCGGCGTGGGCTGCAGTGTCCAGGGCTGGTCGATCAGTAGTGAGGGCGGCAGCAGCACGAGGCCGCCGAACAGCAGCGAGCCGGCTGCCACCACCATCGGATCGTATTCGGACAGGCGGAGGCCGAAGATCGTCGCGCAGGCAAAGGAGATGGTGGCGAGCAGGATCGCGATCTCCGCCACGATCTCGCTACCGAAGCCGCGCAGCGCATCGAGCCCGACGATAGCGACGGTGCCGGCGAGTCCC
The DNA here is from genome assembly GCF_028128975.1 of Bradyrhizobium sp. CCBAU 45321. Lineage (NCBI taxonomy): Bacteria > Pseudomonadati > Pseudomonadota > Alphaproteobacteria > Hyphomicrobiales > Nitrobacteraceae > Bradyrhizobium > Bradyrhizobium sp. CCBAU 45321. Next base: position 422,782 of record NZ_LFKZ01000128.1, on the reverse strand, counting down.
AAAATCGCACCAGTGAGCTTGAGCAGTGTCGCTGGCTCGTGCCGCGTGATCAGCGAGGTGATCAGGAAGGCGAAGATCGGCGTGGTCGAGGCCAGCACAACCGTGTTCGAGGCCGGCACATATTGCTGCGACCAGGTGATGATCAGGAACGGGAAGGTCGAGTTGATCAGTTGTTGGGTCGCGAACAGCTTCCAGGCTTTTGCGTCGGTGGGGATCCTGGTGCCGCGCATCCACAGGATCGCGAACAGGAAGGCGGCGGCGATCAGCGAGCGCGCCGAGATGAAGGTGATGGGTGGGATCGTGGGAAGCGCCAGCTTGGTCAGCGGATAGGTGGAGCTCCAGCAGCAGGCGAGCGCCAGCAGCAGCGCATAATCGCGCCAGTTGCGTGCGCCGGTGGCGATGGACGGCAACGGCGATGATGCGGCCGGCCTCGCGCGACCCGCCTCGGATGTGCTCTGCGGCACCTTGTTCTTGCTCCCCGGCGCGAAAGCGCTTGGTGGGAAGTCTGGGCGAGGGGGCGCGAAAAGGGAAGGCGTCGAGCTATGCGTTTGGCTGAGGGAGTGCCTTCCGCTTCATCCGCTTGATCGTGCCGGAAAAGGTGAGCAGCAGGCGCTCGCCGGACATCATCTTGCCGCGCAGGAAGATCAGCGAGCCGCCGGCGCGGGTCACCTCGCCGGTGCATTCGATCAGCTCGCCCTCGCGTGCCGCATCGAGGAATTCACAGGCGAAATTGGTCGTCACCGCCCGGCTGTCCAGGACATGGGTGGCGATCGCAAACAGCGAATAGTCGGCAAAGGCCATGTAGCAGCCGCCATGGACGTTGCCGGAGCCGTTGAGGTGCTTCTTCTCGACGCGGAAGGCGCTGCGGACGCTGCCGTCCGCCTCGATCCGGTGCCAGAAGGGGCCGACATGGGACTCAAAACTGTCGCGAATCCAGGTCCGCCAGCCCACAAATTCGCCCTCGGTGGCGACATGGAGGTCGGGGCGGCGCGGCGGGGGCGCTTTGGTCAATTCGTGCAAGGAAATAGGCCTTCAATTGCGGGTCTTTAGACCTTAAATCCGATCCGACCGCGCCGCGCAATTCCCGTTCCCGCCGGCCCTGCCGGCGCAAAACGTGGGACAGCGGGAAAATGCGCCATAAAGGGCTTTTCGAAGCCGTCCGATGTTCCTAAGAACGGCCAAACCGCCGCCGAAAGCCTCGAATCCATGAAGAATGAACCCAAGATCACCCCCGAACTGGTTGCCGCCCACGGGCTCAAGCCCGACGAGTATGAGCGCATCCTGAAGCTGATCGGGCGGGAGCCGACCTTCACCGAGCTCGGCATCTTCTCGGCGATGTGGAACGAGCATTGCTCGTACAAATCCTCGCGCATCCATCTGCGCGGCCTGCCGACCAAGGCGCCCTGGGTGATCCAGGGCCCCGGCGAGAACGCCGGCGTGATCGACATCGGCGACGGCCAGGCTGTGGTCTTCAAGATGGAGAGCCACAACCATCCGAGCTATATCGAGCCGTATCAGGGCGCGACCACCGGCGTCGGCGGCATCCTGCGCGACGTCTTCACCATGGGCGCGCGCCCGATCGCCTGCCTCAATGCGCTGAGCTTCGGTGCGCCCGAGCACCCGAAGACGCGGCATCTCGTCTCCGGCGTGGTGGCGGGCGTCGGCGGCTACGGCAATTCCTTCGGCGTTCCGACGGTGGGCGGCCAGGTACGCTTCCACACCCGCTACGACGGCAACATCCTCGTCAATGCCATGGCGGTGGGCCTCGCCGATTCTGACAAGATCTTCTATGCGGCGGCCTCCGGCGTGAACATGCCGATCGTCTATCTCGGCTCCAAGACCGGCCGCGACGGCATCCACGGCGCCTCGATGGCTTCGGCCGAGTTCGACGACAAGTCCGAGGAGAAGCGCCCGACCGTGCAGGTCGGCGATCCCTTCGCCGAGAAGCTGCTGTTAGAGGCCTGCCTCGAGATCATGGAAAAGGGCTGCGTCATCGCGATCCAGGACATGGGCGCGGCGGGCCTGACCTGCTCGGCGGTGGAGATGGGCGCCAAGGGCGATCTCGGCGTCGACCTCGACCTCGATGCGGTGCCGACCCGCGAGACCGGCATGAGCGCCTACGAGATGATGCTCTCGGAGAGCCAGGAGCGCATGCTCATGGTGCTCAAGCCCGAGAAGGAGAAGGAAGCCGAGGCGATCTTCAAGAAGTGGGGCCTCGACTTCGCCGTGGTCGGCTACACCACGCCGAGCAAGCGCTTCGTGGTCAAGCATGGCGGCGATGTCATGGCCGATTTGCCGATCAAGGAGCTTGGCGACGAGGCGCCGGTCTATGACCGCCCGCACGTCCCGTCCACAGCGCTGCCGGTCGTGCATGCCCGCGACGTGCCGGCACCCATGGGCCTTGGAGCTGCGCTGGAGAAGCTGATCGGCACGCCGGACATGTGCTCTAAGCGCTGGGTCTGGGAGCAGTACGATCACGTCATCCTCGGCAACACCATGCAGCGTCCCGGCGGCGATGCGGCCGTGGTGCGCGTGCAGGACGGGCCGAAGGGCCTCGCGCTCACCGTCGACGTCACGCCGCGCTATTGCGAGGCCGATCCTTATCAAGGTGGGATGCAGGCGGTCGCGGAAGCCTGGCGCAACATCACCGCCGTCGGCGGCAAGCCGCTCGCGATCACCGACAATCTCAACTTCGGCAACCCTGAGCGGCCCGAGATCATGGGCCAGTTCGTCGGCTGCCTGAAGGGCATTTCGGAAGCCTGCCGCACGCTGGACTTCCCGGTCGTGTCCGGCAACGTCTCGCTCTACAACGAGACCAACGGCCGTGCGATCCTCCCGACGCCCTCGATCGGCGGCGTCGGCCTGCTCGATGATTTCACCAAGTCGGCGTCGCTCGCCTTCAAGGCCGAGGGCGAGGCCATCCTCCTGATCGGCGAGACCCATGGCTGGCTCGGCCAGTCCGTCTATCTGCGCGACATCTGCGGCCGCGAGGAGGGGGCGCCGCCACCGGTCGATCTCGCCGCCGAGAAGCGGAATGGCGATTGCGTGCGCGGCATGATCCATGCGGGCACCGCGACTGCGGTGCATGATTTGTCGGACGGCGGCCTCCTGATCGCGCTGGCCGAGATGGCGATGGCGGGCGGCATCGGCGCCAAGCTGCTGGCGGCGCCGACTGCGCTGGTGCCGCAGGCCTATTGGTTCGGCGAGGACCAGGCGCGCTATCTCGTCACCGTGCCGGAAACCGAAGCCGGCCGCGTGCTCGCCAAGATGCGCGGCTGCGAGGTGCCTTGCGTGCGCATCGGCACCACCGGCGGCGATGCCATCGCGATCGCCGGCGAAGCGCCGGTTGCGATCGACACGCTGCGGACCTCGTTCGAGCGCTGGCTGCCGGAATATATGGGCGGGAAGGCGGCGTAAGGCGCTGCCGCAAATCAGATCTGTAGCCCGGATGGAGCGTAAGCGTAATCCGGGACCGCTATCACTTGTGGCAAGGTCCCGGATTGCGCTGCGCTACATCAGGGCTACGGACTGAGAGACCGCGCCTCACAACACGCGTGACGCGCCCGGGATCTGCCGCAACGCGCGCGTCAGCGCCCAGCTCGCCGCGACAGTCAGCACAAACCCGATCGTGGCCTTGACGATCGCCGGCAGGTCATAGTCGAACAGCCAGTATTGCAGCCACAATGCGATCGGATAATGCACCAGGAACATGCCGAACGCGTCGCCCTGCATTGGATCGAGCAACCTGGCTGAGCCTGATTGCTTGAACCTCTGGAAAAGGGCCAGGATCAGAAACATGATGGCCACGCTGAAGACGGTGAAGCAGATGGCATAGAGCGCTTCATACCAGTCCGGCAGCGGCGACGGGTTGCCCAGTATTTCGCGCTTGATGAAGATCAGCCCCCACAACAGGCAATACGGAACGATCGCGAGGACCATCCAGTCCCAGCTGACCTTTGCCATGCGGCCGTCGACAGAGAGCAGCCCACGATCCATTTGCGCAACGCCGATGCCGGCACCGAAAAAGAAATAGGTCGCGTACAGCATCACGCGCCCGTGCTGGACCGAGAACGGCCCGAACTCGAACCAGCTGCTGTGTCCGTAGTGAACCAGCCCAGGAATGTAGAACGCGGCGGTGACGGCCAGCATGACCGCGAAGAACACGGCGGGCCGGCGGCGACCATGCAGCGAGAGGCGATTGATCGGATCGAGCAGATTGGGTGACAGCCGGTACAAAAGGCAGGCAACCAGGTCGAAGGCGAACAAGACCCACAGGAACCAAATCGGCCCGCTCGGCCACGGACCCTTCGTGACCATATTCCACCAGAATTCCGCAAAACCGATCTCGGGATGGTGCCGCAGGGAGATCGCGTAGTAGGCGAGTGGAATGACCGTAAAGGCGCAGATCGCGAAGGGTAGGCCAAGCCGAAGCAGGCGATCTGCCAAATAGCTCCGCACTCCCTTCCGGGCGATGCCGGACCAGGCGAACAGTCCCGACAGGAAGAAGAACATCGCCATGAAGAAACTGTCGGTGGCGAGCACGATCATGTCGAAGCCGAAGAAATAACTCGGATCGGTATGACCGAAATAGGTATACGGGATCACCGCGTGATGCAGCAGCACCACCAGAGTGAGGAAGGTGCGGGCGCGATCGATCGCCAAGTTGCGCACCTTGCTCTGGGGCGCGGCATGCACCTCCGCGCCGATCGTCGCTGAATGTGACATCGTCATCGTGGCCGCCCCGATCCTAACCTCGGCTGGACTCTGCCGCCGGGAACTCGATTCAGCAAGGGTAGTTTGTTCGGTAGGTCGCCCCCGACCACCTCTAGGAACCAGTTCCTCGCAGCGATGTTAGCGTTGGCCGAAAACAGCGTAGGCCGTGAGACGCGGCAGTTCGGAGCTGGCGATGTCGATCCTGAAATGGGCGCTGATCTTCCTCCTTGTCTCGATCGTGGCCGGCGTGCTCGGCTTCACCGGCATCTCGGCCGCCTCGGCCGACATCGCCCGCTTCCTGTTCTACGTCTTCGTCGTGATCTTCCTGGTGCTGCTGATATTGGGACTCACGATCTCAGGGCGTAGCTGATTGAGCCCTCTTCGCCGTCATGGCCGCGCTCGACCCGGCCATCCACGCCTACCGCGGACAGATGGTGGCTGCCCGGGCATGACGATTGGGGGTGCGGCGCTTATCCCACTTCCTCGATCTTCACCTTGTCCGGATAGAACGCGAGATGGCCTGAAATCTCCGTCATCGCTGGGAAGGGTGTCTCGTAGGTCCAGATCGCGTTGTCCAGCGTCTTGCCGTCGGCCTTCACGCTGTAATAGTTCGCGTCCCCCTTGTAGGGGCAATGGGTGACACGGTCGGTACGCTCCAACAGGGCCATGTTGGCGTCCTCCCGCGGTACATATTGCACTGCCGGATATCTGGCCTCCTTCAAGGTCAGCGCCTTGCTGGTCTCGGCGATCACGATGTCGCCCGCCGTGACGCGGACGCGCCGGGGATTTGGGGTGATCGTGATCGGGTGGTCGGGCCCTGGAAGCTTCATGATTTCACGCCTTTTCGATCAATCTGCCGCGCGCGGCACTTTGTCGTGCCTATGTCCTGATGGGATCAGGGATATAGTGCCGGAAAGCGTGACGTAGAAGGCCGTTCACGCTAAGTTTGACCTTGCCGGTGAGGGGACCCCCGGCAGCGATTCGATGATGAGGCTGCTTTGCAGCCGAGATAGGAGCAAGACCCGAATGCCCATGGACGCCCACGATATCGAGGCGATGATCAAGGCAGCGATCCCCGATGCCGAGGTGACCATCCGTGACCTCGCCGGCGACGGCGACCACTATGCCGCGACCGTGATCTCGGAATCCTTCCGTGGCAAATCGCGCGTCCAGCAGCACCAGATCGTCTACCAGTCCCTGCGCGGCCAGATGGGCGGCGTGCTGCACGCGCTGGCGCTGCAAACCGGCGTGCCAGGTAACTGACGAAGCTGCACCTGACCTGACCAGCGCCACGGGGGACGATGATGGCTGCGGACAATCCGCACGGCGCGATGTTCCGCGTCATCACGCCGAACCGGCACAGCCGCGTGACCTATGCCGAGCTGTTCTTCGATCTCGTCTTCGTCTTTGCCGTCACGCAAGTCTCGCACGCCCTGCTGCATCATTTCACGCTGATCGGCGCGGTGCATGTCGCGGTGCTGTTCCTGGCAGTGTGGTGGGTCTGGGTCTTCACCGCGTGGGTCACCAACTGGCTCAATCCCGAGCTGACGCCGGTCCGCCTGCTGCTGTTTGCGATGATGCTGGGCGGCCTCGTGCTGTCGACCTCGATCCCGACCGCGTTCGAGGGGCGTGGCCTGTGGTTCGCCATCGCCTACGCGGCCATGCAGGTCGGACGTACCGCATTCTGGCTGTTCGCAACGCCACCGCACCGGACCGCGGTGCGGCACAACGCGATTCGAATTCTGGTCTGGCTCTCCGTCTCCGCCGTCTTCTGGATCCTCGGTGGCCTCGCCCATCACGAAGCCCGGCTGTGGTTCTGGATCGCCGCGCTTGCGATCGAATACATCTCGCCCGCGGCCCGCTTCTGGGTGCCCGGGCTCGGCTTCTCCTCTGTCGAGGCCTGGGCCGTCGAGGGCGGCCACATGGCCGAGCGCTGCGCTCTCTTCGTCATCATTGCGCTCGGCGAGGCCGTCATCGTCAACGGCGCGACCTTCGCCGCGCTGGAATGGACCGCGGCCAACATCCTGGCCTTCGTCTCGGCCCTGGTCGGTGCCATCGCAATGTGGTGGGTCTATTTCCACAAGGGCGCGGAAGCCGGCGCCGAGTGGATCTCGAAGTCGGCCGAATCCGGGCGTCTGGCAAGGCTCGCCTACACCTATCTGCACCTGCCGATCGTTGCCGGCATCATCCTGACCGCGGTGTCGGACGAATTGGTGCTGAAGCATCCGACCGGCCATTCCGACATGCGCACGATCGTGAGCACGATCGGTGGGCCCTTGATCTTTCTGATCGGCACAATCCTGTTCAAGCTTGCGATCCGCGGCTTTCTCCAGCTCTCGCACGGCATCGGCATCTTGCTGCTGCTGGCGCTGAGCTGGTTCGCCTCGGACGTGTCGCCGCTCTGGCTCTCGGTCGCGACGACGATGATCCTGATCCTGGTGGCGGTGTGGGAATCGGTGTCGCTGGGGACCGAGCAATAGGCGGGTATGAGACACCTCCTCATCGTCGGCGCGGCCCTGGCTGCGATACTTATCGTCGAGGAAGCGACGCAGGGCTGGGCGCTTGGCCAAATCCCGTCCGCCTGCCGTGCCATGGGAGGAAAGCCTGCTCCAGCCGCCGGACGCTGCATCATGCCGGCGTGCTACTGGCAAGGCGATTGCGGGCATTGGGCCTATCCGCCGCAGTGGCTCGATCGTGTCAAGCCAGGCGACCACGTCTCAAAGGTGGTTTTCTGGCTCGGCGAGCCACTCCAGCGAGATGGTGAGAATTTCTCCTGGTCATGCGGCAAGGCTAGCACCCACAGCTTCCGTGCCGTGATCCGGCACCAACGGCTTGTGTCGGTAGAATCGTGTCCGCTCGAATGAAACCGGCCAAACGACGGCTGCCGGTCTACTCCGCGACCTCCAGCGCGTGCACCGAGAACATCTTCGCCGCATCCGTCCAGCTCTCGCGCACGCGCCAGCCCGCGCTCTGGGCCAGCGCGGCAAAACGCGCGATGCTGTATTTGTAGCTGTTCTCGGTGTGGATGCTCTCGCCCGGGCGGAACGAGAAGCTGGTGCCGAGCAAGCGCACGGTCTGGCTCTTCCTGCTGATCAGGTGCATCTCGATGCGGTGCCGCTCGCGGTTGTAGATCGCGCGATGGGTGAAGGCGGACAGGTCGAAATTGCCGCCGAGCTCGCGGTTGATGCGCACCAGCACATTGAGGTTGAAGCGCGCGGTGACGCCGGCTGCATCGTTATAGGCGTCGAAGAGGATCCGCTCGTCCTTCTCGAGATCGGCGCCGATGATCATCTGCGCGCCCTTGCCGAGGATCTTGCGCGCGCTTGTCAGGAAGGCCTGCGCTTCCTGCGGCTCGAAATTGCCAATGGTCGAGCCGGGGAAGAAGCCGACCTTCGGCATGGAGGCGACCGCCGTCGGCAGCTCGAACGGCGTGGTGAAGTCGGCCGCGACCGGATAGATGCCGAGCGCCGGGAAATCCCGCTTCAGGCCGCTCGCCTGTGCCTTCAGGAAGTCGCCGGAGATATCGACGGGCACATAGGCCGCGAATTTGCAATGATCGAGCAGCAGGCGCACCTTCGTGGTCGCGCCGGCGCCGAACTCGACCAGCGCGGCGTGCTCCGGGATGATCTTCGCGATCTCGCTGCCGCGCTGCTTCAGGATCGATAGCTCGGTGCGCGTCGGATAATATTCCGGCAGCTTCGTGATCGCCTCGAACAGCTCCGATCCGGTCGCGTCATAAAAATATTTCGGCGACAGCTTTTTCGGGTGCTGCGAGAGGTCCTCGATGGCCTCACGGGCGAAAGCGGTGGTCTGCTCGTCGGGAAGATGGGCCTCGGCCAAAGCGCTGGCGTGCACATTCATGATACTCTCCTGAACGCGCTGTCCGGCGCGCATCTGTCGTCGGAATACTTAGTCGTAATCGGCAAGCCGCAGCCCGGTGAACTGCCAGCGGTGGTGCGGATAGAAGAAGTTGCGATAGGTGGTACGGCTGTGGCCTTGCGGAGTTGCAAGCGAGGAGCCGCGCAGCACCAGCTGGTTGACCATGAACTTGCCGTTGTACTCGCCGAGCGCGCCCTCGACGGCGCGGTAGCCGGGGTAGGGCGCGTACGAGCTGCGGGTCCATTGCCAGACGAGGCCGAAGGCGTCGTTGAGCTGGCCAGCGCGCGCCGCGACCTCCCATTCCATCTCGGTCGGCAGGTGTTTGCCGGACCAGCGCGCGAACGCATCCGCCTCGTAATAGCTGACGTGACAGACCGGCGCGTCCGGATCGACCGGCTTGAGGCCGGCGAGCGTCATGACCTGCCATGCGCCGTCGACCTCGCGCCAATAGCCGGGGGCTTGCCAGTCTTCCTTGCTCGCTGCGGCAAAGCCGTCCATCAGCCACAGGGTCGCGGTCCGGTAGCCGCCGTCCTGCATGAAGGCGAGCCATTCGGCATTGGTGACCAGATTGCGGGCGATCCTGACCGGACCGACCAGGGCGCGGTGCGCCGGCTTCTCGTTGTCGAAATGAAAGCCGTCGTCGACATGGCCGACGGTGTGGATGCCTTCGTTCAGTGCGAGCCAGTCATCACCGCCGCGCGTCGCGGCCGGGAAGCGCCAGGCCGGGTCATACGCCGGATAGATCGGGTTCTGCGCAAAGGCATGCAGGATGTCGGTGAACATCAGCTCCTGATGCTGCTGCTCGTGATTGAGCCCGACTTCGACCAGCGGGGCGATTGCGCGGAGCTTGTCCGCGCCGGCCTCGCGGAAGAATTTGCCGACGGCCGCATCGACGTATTTGCGATAGGCGCCAACCTCGTCGGCGCTGGGGCGGGTGATGTCGCCGCGATGATTGCGGGCATGTCGCGGGCCGGCGCTGACGTAATAGGAATTGAACAGGAATGCGAAATCGGGGTGGAAGGGCCGGTAGCCCGCAGAATGCTCGCCGAGCAGGAATTGCTCCCAGAACCAGGTCGTATGGGCACGGTGCCATTTGGTCGGGCTGGCATCCGGCATGGACTGGATCTGCTGGTCCTCGGGCGACAGCGGTGCGGCCCGGCGTTCGGTCTCATTGCGGACAGTCGAGAACGCCGCTTCCAGCCGCTGGGCGAGGTCGTCCTCGCGGGAGGACGGTGACGAACGCAGGGAGGCCGTGGCTGAGGCTTGTTTCGTCACGTTTTTCTCCAGACAGGACAAGAGAACGTTGTTCGCACGACCCGGTTCCATGAACAGGGTTCGTCCTAGATAGGGGCTCCGTTACGGTATGAAAGTCCTCTGCGGCGATGATATTGATGTCATCAGCCTATGGACCCGGCTGGGGTCAATCCGGCCGCCGGAGACCCGTCGCCGCCATTTTACTTTGGATGCACAACGGTTTGGGCTACATATATGGGCAGGTATCGGGTTAAATCGGCTGAGCCGGCCCGAAGCAATTGGTGAGGGCTCTGCCCCAGAAGGACACGGAAATGAGCATCGCGGAATTCATCGACAATGAAGTGAAGTCGAACGACGTGGTTCTGTTCATGAAGGGGACGCCGCAATTTCCGCAGTGCGGTTTCTCCGGCCAGGTGGTCCAGATCCTCGACCATATCGGTGTCGGCTATAAGGGCCTCAACGTTCTCGAATCCGCCGAGCTGCGCAACGGCATCAAGGAATATTCGAACTGGCCGACCATCCCCCAGCTCTACGTGAAGGGCGAATTCATCGGCGGCTGCGACATCGTCCGTGAGATGTTCCAGGCCGGCGAATTGCAGCAGCTCTTCTCCGAGAAGGGCGTCGTCGTCGCGGCCTGACACGTGACCCTGCTGACGCGCCGGATTGGCGGCGCGGAGCTCGATGTCATCGTCGCCGATATCACCACGCTCGGCGTTGACGCCATCGTCAACGCCGCGAACACGTCGCTCCTTGGTGGGGGCGGCGTGGATGGCGCGATCCACCGGGCAGCCGGCCCCGAGCTCGTCGCCGAATGCCGCATGCTCCACGGTTGCAAGACGGGCGACGCGAAGATCACCAGGGGCTATCGCCTCAAGGCCACGCATGTCATCCACACCGTCGGTCCGGTCTGGAATGGCGGCACGCTCGGCGAGGACGATCTGCTCGCCTCTTGCTATCGGCGGTGCATGGAGCTTTGCGGGAAGCACAAGCTGACCTCGGTGGCATTTCCCGCGATTTCGACCGGCATCTACCGTTTTCCTGCCGACCGGGCGGCCGATATCGCCGTGCGCACGATGATCGAAGGGCTGACTTTGGCGCCGACCGTCGCTCGCGTCGTGTTCTGCTGCTTCTCTGAGCCGGGCGCAAAGCTCCATGCCGAGGCGCTTGCGCGACAGGGCGGCCCTTGTGCCGATTGAGCTGGTCGGTACACTCCGAGGCGCCATGTTCCGGGGAGGGGATATGATTTCACAATTTGGACTGCGTGCGCTCGCCTGCGGCGCGTTGGTGTCGCTTGCCGCGATGTCGCCGGCGCACGCGCAGGGCACTTACGAGATTCCGGCCGGCGCGCATTTCAATCAGGAGAAGCTCGGCAGGATCACCGACTTCTTCAAGAACGAGGTCGCGACCGGCAAGATCGCCGGTGCAAACGTGCTGATCCAGCAGCATGGCAAGCCGGTCTATCACGAAGTCTTCGGCGTGCAGGACGTGGTCAGCAAGGCTCCGATCACGGACAAGACCATCTTCCGCCTATTCTCGATGACCAAGGCGATCACTGCGGTGGTCGCGATGCAATTGGTCGAGGAAGGCAAGATCAAGCTGGACGATCCCGTCTCGAAATACATTCCCTCCTTCGCCAATGTGAAGGTCGGTGTCGAGAAGAAGGCCGAGGACGGCACGAAGGCGCTCGAGCTGGTGCCGCCGAAGCGGGCAATGACCGTGCACGATCTGATGACGCACACCTCGGGCATCACCTACGGCTTCTATGGCGACAGCCTGGTCCGCAAAGCCTATCGCGAGGCCAACATCTATGCCGGCGATTTCGATCTGGCCGAGTTCGCCGAACGCATCGCCAAGCTGCCGTTGCACAACCAGCCGGGCGCGCTCTGGCAATACGGCCACTCGACCGACGTGCTGGCGCGTGTGATGGAGATCGCCGCCGGCAAGCCGCTGATCGACATCATGCGCGAGAAGCTGCTCGATCCTCTCGGCATGGTCGATACCGGCTTCTTGGTCACGGACCCCGCGAAGCAGAAGCTCCTGGCCCAGCCCGTGCCGAACGATGCCGATTTCCGCGTCGGCCGCATCAATGATCCGACGGTCGTCAAGAAGATCCAGTTCGCCAGCGGCGGCATGGTCACGACCATGGCGGATTACAGGCGCTTTTCGCAGATGCTGCTCAATGGCGGCAGTCTGGAGGGCAAGACCATCCTCAAGCCCGAGACGTTCAAGCTGATGACCACTGATCAGGTCGGCCCCGGCTCCGGCGTCGAGCGCGACTATTTCTATTTCCCCGGCGACGGTTTTGGCTTCGGCCTTGGGCTTGCGGTCCGTACCGATCCCGGCAACGCCAAGCCGCCGCCGCCCGGCAACCTCGGCGAACTCAAGTGGGACGGCGCCTCCGGCTGCTATTTCGTGATCGACCCCAAGCAGGACATGTTCTTCGTGCTGCTGGAGCAGACCCCGAGCGAGCGCCAGCGCGTGCAGCGGACATTGAAACAGCTGGTTTATGAAGCCATGGAGAAGTGACATGAACGGGCGCCGCGCGCTGTTCGCGGCGCTCGTTCTTTTGTTCGGCGCCGTAAGTGCGCGGGCGGGCTCGGAGGGCCGCGCGCACAGATTCACGCCCGAAGGCCTGGCAAAAGTCTCCGACTACATCAGGAACGAGATCGCGACCGGCAAATTTCCGGGGGCGATTCTGCTGCTCCAGCAACACGGCAAGCCGGTCTACTGCGAGAATTTCGGCGTCCGCGACGTCGCGACCCAACTTTCGATGAGCGCGGACACGATCTTCCGCCTTTATTCGATGACCAAGCCGATCACCTCGGTCCTGGCGATGATGCTGGTCGAGGAGCGCAAGCTTGCGATCAGCGATCCCGTCTCGAAATACATTCCGGCCTTTGCCGGCATGAAGGTCGGCGTCGAGAAGAAGGCGGAGGACAACAAGGTCTCGCTGGAGCTGGAGCCGCTCAAACGCCCGGTGACGATCGAGGATTTGATGCGGCATACCGCCGGGATCCCTTACGGCTATTATGGCGGGGACCTGGTGAACAAGCTCTACGCCGACGCCGGTCTGTTCGACAGGAATTCGACCAATGCCGAATTCGTCGCGAAGATCACCGCGCTGCCGCTCGCCGAACAGCCCGGCACGATCTGGGATTACGGCCACTCCACCGACGTGCTGGGGCGCATCATCGAGGTGATCTCGGGGACATCGCTGCTCGAGTTCGCGAAGACGCGGCTGCTCGACCCGCTCGGGATGAAGGACACGGCGTTTTACGTCGCCGATCCCGCCAAATGGCCGCGCATCGCCGAGCCGATGCCGCACGATCGGGCGATCAGCCCGATCACGCAGGTTCGCGATATCAGGAAGCCGCTGCGATGGGAGTCGGGCGGTGGCGGCCTCGTCGGCACGGTCGGCGACTATGCGCGCTTCTCACAAATGCTGCTCAACGGCGGCACGCTTGAAGGTCGACGCTACCTGAAGCCGGAAACCATCGCCTTGATGGCGTCGGACCATATCGGTCCCGAAACCGGCGTCGCGCGCGACAAGCACTACTATCCGGGTGAGACCAGCGGCTACGGCCTCGGCTTCGCCGTACGTACCGCGGTGCCGCCGGGCACGAACTGGCCGCTTGGCGAATATCGCTGGGACGGCGTTGGCGGCACCTTCTTCTTCATCGATCCCGAAGACGACCTGTTCGGAATCTTCATGGTGCAGACCCCCTCGCAGCGCGGCCGGATCCAGCTTGAGCTGAAGACGCTGATCTATCAGGCGATGGGGCGGTGAGACCTCTCCCCCTTTGCGTAGCCGGATGGAGCAAAGCGCAATCCGGGACGTCCTCACCGCGTGGATAGATCCCGGATTTCGCTGCGCTCCATCCGGGCTACGGGGCTGAGCTTTACGCCCCGCGCACGATCTCGCGCACGTACCCGATCGTCTCCTCGATCTGGCTCGCATTGACATCCAGATGGGTGCAGGCGCGGATGCGGCCGTCCATCATCGCGAGTGTCACGCCGCGCTGACGGAGGGCCGGGACCATCTTGTCGCCGGGAATGCCGGCGCCGTCGGGCTTGAAGAACACGAGATTAGTCTCGGGCTCCTGCACCTCGATGCCCGAGATCTGCGACAGTCCGCGGGCGAGCGCGCGCGCGTTGGCGTGGTCGTCGGCCAGGCGCTCGACGTGGTGGTCGAGCGCGTAGATGCAGGCTGCCGCGCAGATGCCGGCCTGCCGCATCGAGCCGCCGAGCCGCTGCTTCCACTGCCAGACCGCGTCGATGAAGGCGCGCGAGCCTGCGAGCACGCCGCCGATCGGTGCGCCCAGGCCCTTGGAGAAGTCGATCCAGGCCGAGTCCCAGCCCGCGGTCATGTCGCGTGGCGAGATGCCGCTCGCGACCGTGGCGTTGAGCAGGCGCGCGCCGTCCATATGGGTGACGAGGCCGTGCTGTCTGGCGATCGCGACGATCTCGTCGAGCACCGCCTTCTTCCAGATCGTGCCGCCGCCGATATTGGCGGTCTGCTCGACGCTGACGACGGTCTGCGGCGGCTGGTAGCGCGTGCGCGGATGCAGCGCCTTGCGAAGAGTCTCCGGCGTGAACTGGCCATCGGGGCCCTTGAGCTGGGTGACCTGGAAACCGCCGATCGCGGCATGCGCGCCGCCTTCGCGCGCGATGATATGCGCGGTCTCATGGGCGAGGATCTCGTCGCCGGGGCGGCAATGCACCAGCGTCGCGGTGACGTTGCACATCGTGCCGGAGGGCATGTAGACCGCCGCTTCCTTGCCGAGCAGGTCGGCAACGCGTTCGCACAGCGCGTTCACGGTCGGATCATCGCCGACCTGCTCGTCACCGACCTCCGCCCGCGCCATCGCCTCGCGCATGCCTGCCGTCGGCTTGGTCTGCGTGTCCGAGAGCAGATTGATGCGCACCGGCGGCGCCTTGGGATCGACGGGGGGAGGGGTGTAGAGCATGCGACGGCTCCTAAGCAGTGCGGCCACTGAAGTGTGGCTCTTAAGCAAAAAGGCCCCGGCGAACCGGGGCCTTTCGATATTCAGATCTTAGCGCGAATAGAATTCGACGACCAGGTGCGGCTCCATCTGTACCGGGAACGGCACGTCGGAGAGGCCGGGGATGCGGGCGTATTTCGCGGTCATCTTGCCGTGGTCGACTTCGAGATAGTCGGGGACCTCGCGCTCGGGAAGCTGGCTGGCTTCGAGCACGTGGGCGAGCTGCTTGGAGGCTTCCTTGACCTCGACCACGTCGCCGACCTTGAGCTGATAGCTCGAAATGTTGACCTTGCGACCGTTCACCTTGATGTGGCCGTGGTTGATGAACTGGCGTGCGGCGAAGATCGTGGAGACGAACTTGGCGCGGTACACGACCGCGTCGAGACGACGCTCCAGCAGGCCGATCAGGTTCTCGCCGGTGTCACCCTTGAGGCGGCTGGCCTCGACATAGATGCCGTGGAACTGACGCTCGGAGATGTTGGCGTAATAGCCCTTCAGCTTCTGCTTGGCGCGCAGCTGCACGCCGAAGTCGGAGAGCTTTCCCTTGCGGCGCTGGCCATGCTGGCCGGGGCCGTATTCACGGCGGTTGACGGGGCTCTTCGGGCGGCCCCAGATGTTCTGGCCCATACGGCGATCGATCTTGTACTTCGCCTCACTGCGCTTAGTCATCGCGTCCTCTTCAGGTCATGGTTTGAGGAAACGCGCCCTCCTGTGTGACGGGATGGTCCCGGCACCGACAGGTCCGATCCCCAAAGCTTAAGGGAAGAGGACCACGGGTCGCGAAACGCTTCGCGGGCCGAAACCGGCCCGCGAGCAGGCGGCTTTTAGGGGACTTTGGGGTTGGCTGTCAATTCTTTAGCCTGTCATTCCGGGACCTGCGACGACGGTATTCTTATGTCCTGACCGCCCGGACCGGCTTTGACCCCGCCGCCCGCAATTCGGCAGCAATTTCAGTGTTCAGGACCTGTTCCAGCCGGGTCAGGACTCTCGCGATCGGGGCGGCGTCAGTGACGCGGTGGTCCCAGCGGATCACGACATGGATGGTCTGATCCGGCTCGACCAGCCCATAGCTCAAGACGTAGGGGCCCGGCGTGATCGGGTGGAGCTCGCCGCCGCCATAGGCAGCCACCGAGCTTACCCCGAAGCTGCCGAACCAATTGCCGCGCTGACGGCCGAAATTCAGGCCGGCGGCCCAGGACAGGCGCCGCAATGGCAGCGGCAGGCGCGTCGCCCGCATGATCTTTCGGAACATCGGGACGTCCTCGATCGGGGCCATCTTGCCGCGTCGGATCTCCCCATCGACGGCTGCCAGCGAAAGGTCCTCGGGACCTGCGATCCGCTGCGGCAGAACGCATTCTTCGCCATCATCGACGCGCGCGATCGCGACCGTCGCCACGCTCCTCGGCAGCTCATAGAGGGCCGGCCAAGGCCATTTGGTGTAAACCGTGCGCAGAATCGGCTCGTCCTTTGCAACCAGGGCGAAAGCCTTGACGAACATCGCGGCCCAGCCAGCGGGTGCGGCTGCGTCCGCACGGGCCTCCAGCAGGGGGCGGATATTGAGCGAACGGGCCAGCGAAACGAAAGGTACGCCCATCGAGGCGTGCATGAGGTCGCAGATCAGACGGCGCCGCAGCGAAATGGTCTTGGGCGTCCCGCGCATAGGCCTCCGGTTCCAAATCAAAAGATCAAAATATGTGCAGCGAGCGGGGCCCGCCCGCTCGCTCTAGCACGAACCAACCCGCTTGGGACCAGTCGGTTCGCCGCAGAAGGGATCGCCAATGAGGAGCCTCCTTTAGACCAAAAAATACTCTATTTTCAATTATTTACATCTTGAGCGGGCGGTCCTGGCGGCGCCGGTCGTCACGCGTCAATCGGCTTGTTCAGCGCCTGACTCCCTCGCAGGCCGCCATGATGCCGCGCTGGAACAGCGACCAGTCGAAGCCCAGCGCGATCGCACGGTAGCCACGGTCGATCAACGCGTTGGCCTGGTCGGCGGTGCGCGCCACGCCGCCGATCGGCACGCCGCTTTTGAGGATGCCGGCCTCGGCGCGCGCGATCAGGTCCAGCAATTGCGGATCATCCATCTGGCCGCGCTTGTTGATGGAGGTGGCGAGATCGCCGGGACCGATCACCGCGACGTCGATACCGGGTGTTGCCATGATCTCGTCGATGCGATCGACCGCGTCGACGTGCTCGATCGTGATCATGCAGATCATCTCGTCGTCGGCAGAGGCCATGTAATCAGGCATCGACTGGCCCCAGCGGAACGGCGCGTGGAAGGGGCCCCAGAGCCGATCGCCGCGCGGCGGGTAGCGCACGCTGCGCACCGCTTTCTCGGCATCCGCGCGGCTCGTGATCATCGGGAAGTTGATGCCGAAGGCACCGATGTCCATCGGCGCTTTCGCCAGCCACGGCTCGTTGGCGGCGATCCGCACCAGAGGCGTGCACGGCGTGCCCGTGGTCGCGGCGATCATCGCGTGGGCTTCGGTCAATCCGATCGGGCCGTGCTCGAGATCGACGATGATCCAGTCGAGCGAGCGCGCCATGATCTGCACCATCTGCACGCTCGGGATGGTCGCGATCGCACCGAAGGCGGGGCGACCCTCGCGCCAGAGCTGACGGAGACGGTTGAGCGGCGGAGTCGGGACCGACATGGAAAACCTGCGGGACGATGGCGACGGCAAAGCCTAGCAGCGCGCCGCCAGTGCGCAAGCTCAGGCCACCGCGCGTCCGCCGAAGAACGGCGTCAGCGTGGCGCTGAGACCATGCACGCGGTTCGATGTAAAAAACATCTCGGCGCCGGACTGCGCGATGCCGCCGGTCGGCGGGCCGAGCAGGTCGGAGACGCGGCGGGCGATCGCGGGCGCCGGATCGATCCAGTCGACCGGCCAGGGCGCGAGCTTCTTCATCCGGTCGAGCAGAAGCGGGTAGTGCGTGCAGGCGAGCACCACAGTGTCGGTGCGCGCGCTCGCATCCGAGGCGTCGCCCACGAAGCAAGGAGCGAGCTCGGCGAGGATGGCTTCGTCGCTGATCGGGATGCCGCCGAGCGCGGCTTCGGCCAGCGAAGCGAGCTCGGGCGAGCCGACCAGCGTCACCTCGCATCCTTGCGCGAAATCGCGGATCAGCGCCTTGGTGTACTCGCGCTTCACCGTGCCCTTGGTGCCGAGCACCGAAACGCGGCGGGTCCTGGACTGCGCACAGGCCGGCTTGATCGCCGGCACCGTGCCGACGAAGGCTACGGAATAGGCGGCGCGCAAGCGAGACAGGACCAGGGTGGACGCCGTGTTGCAGGCGATGACGACGAGGTCTGGACTATGCCGGCCGATCAGCTCCCCCATCAGCGGCACGACTCGGGCGATGATCTCGTCCTCGCTGTGGTGGCCATAGGGGAAGAAGGCGTCGTCGGCGACGTAGACGTAATGCGCGTCGGGCCGCCCCGCCACGACCTCGCGGAGCACCGTGAGCCCGCCAAGGCCGGAATCGAACACCAGGATCGTCGGAGAATTGGTCACGTCGCCACCCTAGCCCGGCATGGTTACCATTCGGTTTTTAGGGCGATTTTGCGGCGATCCCGCAAAGACCCGGGGGGCGTCTCGTGTCACGGACGCGCTGCGTCGTCATCCCCGGCGTCACATCGGCCGCGCGGCGCTCACGCGATCCTGTTGGTGGTGGTCCCGCGCTCGGTTGCCAGCTGCTTCTGCAGGCGGTCGATGTTCTGCAACAGGCGCTGGCTGGTCAGCACCAGGAAGTAATAGCCGAATTGCGGATCCTGGAAGTAGATCTCGAGCAGCCGGTCATAGGTGATGGTCAGCACCTGGCCGTCCTCGATGCATTCGACCGTCCCCGTGCGCCGGTTGTCCGGCGTGAGGAAGCCGAGCTCGCCCATCAGCGCCCCGGGCCCGATCTCGACGTTGATCTCCTTGACCAGGAACTTGCCGGTGACGGTGAGGAACATTTCGTTGGCTGGGTCACGCATCTTGAAGAGGATGTCGCCGTGCCGGTATTTGCGCTCGGTCATGAACGGCTTGAGCCATTCGATCGACATGTCGCCTTCGGCCGCATGCCGCGCCTTCTTGACCAGCTTGAGCATCTGCCGCAGGCGCAGGGCGTTGATCGGAAGCATCAGGAGATAGAGCAGGAACGTGGCGACGTTGGCGGAGAGCGCGCCGAAGAGAGCGAAGAACGCGCAGCCGATCATGTTGGCGACGCGCAGAGGGACCATCGTCCGCATCAGGAGGGTGGCGACGAAGAAGACCGCCCCGACCACGGCGAACAGATTGGCGAGCGTGATGTTGTGGACGAAGATCTCCAAGAGCCGGTTGAAGATCGCCTCGTAGGTGACGCTGTCGGGATCGAGGCCCATCTGGACCAGGATTTTCGCGATCCTGAGGTTGTCCGTGGCCGCTTCGAGGATGCGGTCGAGGATCGACGAAACGTCTGCGCTGCCGGACGGCATGGTACTAACCCCACGTAAGGCATTCAGTCCTGGTCGGCACCCGTATAGCCGAATTCGAATGACGACCGCTTGAATGACGCTTCCGGCCATCGTGCCGCAAGGGGCAAATTTTAGCCTGATCGGGCGTTTCGGCAATTGCCCGTTGGTTGCGCGTCCGGCGCGGGCAGCCGTGATTCGGGCCATCCCTGCGGGCTTGAGCGTCGCGGACGGGCCGAAGCGACCTTCGCTTACGGCTTGGTGGCGGGCTGCACGACCTGCTGTTCGACCAGGCCGAGCCGCCCCGGCAGCGAGCCGGCGCGCATCAGCATGGCGACGCTGTTGGCCTCTTCCAGGGTGAAATTGCCGGAAATCTGCCCTGAGCCGCCGGTGATGGGCTCGCGGATCACGGGAGCGGAGATCACCTTGTCGTCGAGCACGATGGCAAAGGGCTTTCCGACGTTCTCTGCCGTGATATGGGCAAAGCGCCGCGTGCCGCGACCGTTGAAGCGGAACGATGCGATCGGCTCCTTGCTCTCGCCGGTCAATCCCGGGCCGGCATAGCTGATATCGCCGCCCTCGAGCGCGCTGTCCTTGGCGACGAGATAGGGAAGCTTGTCCTTGAAGCCGAGCAGGACTTCCGTGCCCGCCGGCGGCGTGCCCGATTGCGCCTGCTCTGCGGACATCGAGAGGTCGATCAAGCGGAAGCCGACCTTGACCTTCCTGGCGAAGATCGTGGTGATTTGCTCGGGCTCCATCAATCCGGGCAGGAAGATGCGGATACGATCCGTCCCCTCGGGCTGGACGCTGACGAGCTTGACGCCGGCGTCCTTGAGGCGCTGCTCGATCATGGCGATGGATTCTTCGACGAGATCGCGCAGCCGCGCGGCGGATGCGGCATCGGTCGGCGCGAGCCTGAGCAGCCCGTCGCCGGCGTCGGTGACGTTGAGCGCGTGTGTCGGCAACCCCTCCGCCGCCGCGGCGAGCTTGCGCGTGAGCTGTTCGCGGCCTTTGGCGTCAGCGATCTTCACGTCGACGCCGCCGTCGCGGATCGCAAGTCCGGAGAACGCGATGCGGCCCTCGCGCAGGGTCTTGTAGACGTCGTCGCGCACATCCGTGACGACCGCCGCCCGCAAGGCATCGGTGTCCACCCTGTAGACGATACGCGATCCGCCCAGCTTCTCCATCTTGTCGGCAATGAAGGCCGCGACCTTAACGCGAACCTTATCGAGCTGGCTGTCGGCAAGCGCAACACCGGGCAGGGCGATCGCGGATACCATTGTGAACGCAGTGACCAGCCGTGCGATCCGGTTCCGCCGGGGCGTCGTCATGATGACCTCTTGTCTTGCGGCAGGACGCTGGCGAGCGAATTCAGTGCCAGTACTTGGTCCCCCGATCAGCCGCACAGGTTCAAGCGGCGCAGCCGGTAAGCAATGGACGAACGGCAAATCATCCATCATTCTGGTCCGGCTCGGCCGAACACGGCCGAGGCCTCGCCGAACCAAACTGTCAAAAGATACGGCGGCGGGGACATGCATCTGAGGGAGGACGGAATTCATGGCGGGCATCCACGCGCTCGATCGGTTGATCGGCAACGACTATCCGGAACTGTTGACGGACGAGGAGGTCCGGGCATTCGAGCAGGTCCCCTACGCCGACCGCGTCGCGGCCAAGAGCACCTATGACGCCATCAGGCTTGGTGCTGAGCGCAATCCCGACGGGGCGGCGATCCAGTTCCTGCAAAATGCCGATCCTGCCGACACGCCGCTGGTGGTCACGCACCGCGATTTCATCGCGCGCGTCACCCAGGCCGCCAACATGTTTCACGCGCTCGGCGCCGAGAAGGGCGACGTCATCAGCTTCATGCTGCCCTTGGTGCCGGATGCGTTCGTCACTCTGTTCGGCGCCGAGGCCGCCGGCATCGCCAATCCCGTCAATCCGCTGCTCGAGCCGCACCAGCTCGCCGAAATCTTGGAAGCCGCGAACACCAAGATCCTGGTGGCGCTCGGGCCGATGCCGGGCACCGACATCTGGCAGAAGGTCGAGCAGATCCGCCCGCAGCTGAAGCATCTGAAAGCCATCGTGCAGGTGTTCGGCGGCGGCGATCCGGCCAATGGCATCTTCGCCTTCAACGACCTGATCAAGCAGCAGCCGTCGGATCGGCTGGTCAGCGGGCGCAAGATTGGCGGCAGCGACATCGCCGCCTATTTCCACACCGGCGGCACCACGGGTACGCCCAAGCTGGTGCGGCATACCCATGCCAATCAGGTCTATCAGGCCTGGGCACTCAATCTGCTGCTGAAGGGCAAGCCCGGCGCCAACCTGCTGTTCGGCATGCCGCTGTTTCACGTCGGCGGATCGCTGACACAGGTGCTGACGACTTTGTCGGGCGGGGGCTCGTTGGTCGTGCTGTCGCCGAGCGGCTGGCGCAACCCGAACGCGGTGAAGAACATCTGGCAGCTCGTCGCGCGCTTCAAGCCTGAAGCTCTGTCGAGCGTGCCGACCGTGCTCGCCGCGACGCTCGCGGTGCCGCCGGGGAATGCGGATATCTCGAGCCTGAAATATGCGGCCGGCGGCGGATCGGCGATTCCGGTCGCGGTCGGTTCGGCGATTCAGGAGAAGCTAAAGCTGCCGGTGGTCGAGGTCTACGGCATGACCGAGACCTCGAGCGTGCACACGCTCGCTTATCCGGGCCGGCCGATCCGGCTCGGCTCGGTAGGCCTTCCCATGCCCTATGCGCGGGTGCGCATCGTGCAGCTCGACGCCGATGGCCGCCTGATCCGCGACTGCAAGCCGGACGAGATCGGCGTCGTCATCATGGCCGGACCCGGCGTGTTCGGCGGCTATCTCAACGACGAGCACAACAAGAATGCCTTCATCGACGGGGTCTGGGTCAATTCCGGCGATCTCGGCCGGCTCGATGCCGACGGCTATCTGTGGATCACCGGCCGGGCCAAAGATCTCGTGATCCGCGGCGGCCACAACATCGATCCGGCGCCGATCGAGGAGATCATGTTCCGCCATCCCGCCGTCGGCTTCGCCGCGGTGGTCGGCCAGCCCGACGCTTACGCCGGCGAACTGCCGGTGGGCTACGTGCAGTTGAAGCCCGGCGCAAAGGTCGAGCCGGGTGAGCTGGAAGCCTGGGTGCGCGAGCGCACGCCGGAGCGCGCCGCCGTCCCGGTGCAGGTCATCCCGATCGACCCGATGCCGGTGACGGGCGTCGGCAAGGTGTTCAAGCCGCAGCTGCGCTGGGACGCGGCCGAGCGGGTGTTCACAAAGGTGCTGGCGCCGCTGGTCGAGCGCGGCATTGATTGCAAGGTGAAGGTCGGTCCGCACGGCAGCCACGGCTCGATCGCGACCGTAACGCTGACGGGCCTGCCGGCAGGCCAGCGCGAAGCGGTGAAGGGGGAGGTGCACGCACTGCTCGCACCCTTCGTGATGCGCCACGAGGTGGTGCAGGGATAGGTATGATGGCACGTCGGATCGACCAGGCTCGCGCCGCGCGTGCACGGCGAGGGTCGACTGCATTAGCTATAAGTCGCGATCGAGGAGCTTGTGTGATAGACCTCACATAGAAAAATTTGGCTTTCGTCGACGCTCCGAATAGTCTCAGGAAATTGCATCCGAGGGGGCTGCAGTGATTCCGTTGCGGCTGTTTGGTTTATTGATTTTTGCGACCTTACTGGCCTGCGGATCGGCACACGCCGATCGGCGGGTTGCGCTCGTCATCGGCAATTCAGCCTACAAGAGCGCGCCCAAGCTCACCAATCCCGCGAACGACGCCACGCTGATTGGCGGCATGTTCAAGAAGGCGGGCTTCGATTCCGTCGACGTCAGGCTGGATCTCAGTGCGAGCGAGATGCGGCGCATGTTGCGCGAGTTCGCCGGCAGGTCACGCGATGCGGACATGGCGGTGATCTACTATGCCGGCCACGGCATCGAGCTCGACGGCAACAACTATCTCATTCCGACTGACGCGACGTTGGAGACGGATGGCGACGTCCTCGACGAGACCATCCCTGTCGAGCGCGCATTGTTCGCAGTCGAGCCCGCCAAGCAGCTGCGCCTGATCATTCTCGATGCCTGCCGCGATAACCCGTTTGCGAAGACGATGAAGCGCACGCTGGCCTCGCGAGCGATCGGACGGGGCCTCGCCAAGGTCGAGCCAACCAGCCCGAATACGATGATTGCCTTCGCTGCGAAGGCCGGTTCGACCGCATCCGACGGCGATTCTCGCAACAGTCCGTTCGCTGCCGCGCTGGTCGAGCACCTGCCGAAGCCGGGCCTCGATCTGCGCAAGGCGTTCGGCTTCGTCCGCGACGACGTGCTCAAAACAACCGGCTACAAGCAGGAGCCTTACGTCTACGGCTCGCTCGGCGGCGACGACGTGCCGCTCGTGGTGAAGCCGGCCGCAACCGGACCGCAGGCCAACCCGCAGGACGCGGTTCGCAGGGACTACGAGCTCGCGCTCCAGCTTGCGACGCGCGATGCCTGGGAGGCGTTTCTGGCGGCCTATCCGGACGGCTTCTATGCCAACCTCGCCAAGGGACAGTTGAACAAGATCGGCGCCGAAGAGACACGCGTGGCTGCCGAGCAAAAGGCCAAGGCGGCCGAGCAGGAAAAGGCAAGGCTTATCGCCGAGCGCGCTCAGAAAGCCGAGCAGGAGAAGGCGGCTGCTGCAGCCAAGGCCGCCGAAGAGGCGCGCATCGCCGCGGAGAAGCAAAAGCAGATCGAACAGGCCAGGGCGGAAGCGGCCGAGCAGCAGCGCAAGGCCGCCGAGGCGGCGGCCGCGAAAGCGCTGGCCGAGAAACAGGCGGCAGAGAAGGCCAAGGCCGAGCTGGCCGCCAAGCAGGCCGCCGAGAAAGCGGAGCAGGCCGCCAAACCGGCCGCCGATCGGCAGATGCCCGAAGTCGAGAACCAGAAAGTGGCTGCGCTCGCGCCCGGACCCACATCCACATTATCGGCAGCCGAGCTTTCCAAATCGGTACAAAGCGAATTGCGCCGCGTCGGCTGCCTGACCTCGTTTGCGGAGAGCGAGTGGAGTTCGGCCGCTCAGCGTTCGCTGACGCTGTTCAACAAATATGCCGGCACCAAGTTCGACGTGAAGCTGGCCAGCGTCGACGCACTCGACGCGCTGAAGGCCAAGCCGGGACGGGTCTGTCCGCTGGTGTGCAATTTCGGATTCAAGGCCGACGGCGATCAATGCGTCAAGATCACCTGCCGGGCCGGTTATCGTGTCAATGACGATAACGAATGCGAAAAGGTGCAGGAGAAGAAGCCTGTTGCGACGCGCGAGAACTCCAGACCGCGAGACGATGAGCGGAAGGCAAGCGAGTCCGCGCCGTCAAAGCCGCAGGCGACCGGTCAGGTCTTTTGCAACAGTGCAGGGTGCCGGCCGGTCCGGCAAGGTTGTCGGCTCGAGACGTGGGGCGCCAACAGGGCTGCTGGCTTGATGGCCGGCGGCGGCACCAGCATGATCGAAGTCTGCAACTGAACCGGCGAGTGCCCGCCCGCTAGCCCGCCGGCATTCGTGTTTCCACCAGGCGCGCCCAGAACGAGGCGCCGTGACCCAGAATGTTGTCGTTGAAGACGTAGGCTGGGTGGTGGCACTCGTTGCCGTCGCCCATGCCGACCAGCACCATCGCGCCGGGGCGTGCTTCCAGCATGAACGAAAAGTCCTCGGCGCCCATCATCGGGACGAACTTGTCGTTGACCCGATCGGCGCCGACGATGTCGCGGGCGACGTCGGCGGCAAGGCCGGCCTCGCGGGCATGGTTCATCGTCACCGGATACATCCGCGTGTACTTCGTCTCGGCCGAGCCGCCATAGGCGCGGGCGATGCTGTCGGCGACTTCGCCGATGCGGCGTTCGACGAGATCGCGCACTTCGGGGTCGAGCGTGCGCACCGTGCCGGCGAGCTCGGCGACCTCCGGGATGATGTTGAAGGCGGTGCCGGAGTGGAATTGCGTGATCGAGATCACCGCCGATTTCAGCGGATCGACGTTGCGCGCCACGATCGATTGCAGCGCGTTGACGATCTGCGAGCCGATCAGCACGCTGTCGACCGACTTATGCGGGCCGGCGCCGGCGTGGCCACCCTTGCCGCGGACGGTGATCTGGATGTTGTCGGAGGAGGCGAGCATCGCACCCGACGTGGTGGCGAAATGGCCCTCGGGCAGGTTCGGCATGTTGTGCATGCCGTAAACCTCCTGGATATTCCAGCGCGTCATCAGCCCGTCCTCGACCATGGCCTTGCCGCCGCCACCGCCTTCCTCGGCCGGCTGGAAGATCATCACGGCCGTGCCGTCGAAATTGCGCGTCTCGGCGAGATATTTGGCCGCGCCCAGCAGCATCGCGGTGTGGCCGTCATGGCCGCAGGCGTGCATCTTGCCCGGGACCTTCGAGGCATAAGGCACGCCCGACGTCTCCATGATCGGCAGCGCGTCCATGTCGGCGCGCAGGCCGATTGTCTTGCCGGAGGCCGACTTGCGGCCGCGGATCACGCCGACCACGCCGGTGCGGCCGATGCCCGTCACCACCTCGTCGCAGCCGAATTCGCGCAAGCGATCGGCGACGATGCCGGCGGTGCGGTGGACTTCGTAGAGCAGCTCGGGATTCTCGTGGAAGTCATGGCGCCAGGCGGCCATTTCGTCGGAGAGGGCGGCGACGCGATTGACGATGGGCATGAGGGAATCCGTTTTCTGGTTGTCGTTTGTAGGGTGGGTTAGCCCCGTGGATGCGCAAGCGCATCCACGGGCGTAACCCACCACGGTTTCCGTGGGAGCGAAAGAGGTTGGTTACGCCCAGCGGACTGCGCTTCGCGCAGGCCGCAAGGCTAACCCACCCTACGATCCTACGCTTCCCCGAACACGCGCCTGAAGATCGTGTCGACGTGCTTGAGGTGATAGCCGAGGTCGAACTGCTCCTCGATCTCGGCGTCGGTGAGATATGTCTTCACCTCACTGTCCTTCTTCAGCAGCTGAAGGAAGTCGCCTTCGCCGCGCCAGACCGGCATGGCGTTGCGCTGCACGAGCTTGTAGGCGTCCTCGCGGCTGGCGCCCTTCTGAGTCAGTGCCAGCAGCACGCGCTGCGAATGCACGAGGCCGCCGAGGCGGTCGAGGTTCTTCTGCATGTTGGCGGGATAGACCAGCAGCTTGTCGATCAGGCCGGCGAGGCGCACCAGCGCGAAGTCGAGCGTCACGGTGGCGTCCGGGCCCATCATGCGCTCGGCCGAGGAGTGCGAGATGTCGCGCTCGTGCCAGAGCACGACGTTCTCCAGCGCCGGCGTCACATAGGCGCGCACCATGCGGGAGAGGCCGGTGAGGTTCTCCGACAGCACGGGATTGCGCTTGTGTGGCATGGCGGAGGAGCCCTTTTGTCCCTCCGAGAAGAACTCTTCGGCCTCCAGCACCTCGGTGCGCTGCATGTGGCGGATCTCCACGGCAATGCGCTCGATCGAGGAGGCGATCACGCCGAGGGTCGAGAAATACATCGCGTGACGGTCGCGCGGGATCAC
The DNA here is from genome assembly GCF_028128975.1 of Bradyrhizobium sp. CCBAU 45321. Lineage (NCBI taxonomy): Bacteria > Pseudomonadati > Pseudomonadota > Alphaproteobacteria > Hyphomicrobiales > Nitrobacteraceae > Bradyrhizobium > Bradyrhizobium sp. CCBAU 45321. The sequence goes on along the minus strand of NZ_LFKZ01000128.1, from coordinate 395,985 downwards.
CTGGGTCGAGATCGGCTCCGGCACGAGTCCCATGGCCTTGGCGACATGCTCTTCGACGCGCGGATCGATCTGCGCGAAGGTGCCGACGGCGCCGGAGATCGCGCAGGTCGCGACCTCCTTGCGCGCCGCGATCAGACGTTCCTTGGCACGCGTGAATTCGGCATAGGCATAAGCGAGCTTGAGGCCGAAGGTCACGGGCTCGGCATGGATGCCGTGGCTGCGGCCGATAGTCGGCGTCATCTTGTGCTCGAAGGCGCGCTTCTTGAGCGCGGCCAGCACCTTGTCGAGGTCTGCGAGCAGGAGGTCGGCGGCGCGGGTGAGCTGGACGTTGAGGCAGGTATCGAGCACGTCGGACGAGGTCATGCCCTGGTGCACGAAGCGCGCCTCGGGACCGACGATCTCGGCGAGGTGGGTGAGGAAGGCGATGACATCGTGCTTGGTCTCGCGCTCGATCTCGTCGATGCGGGCGACGTCGAAGATGGCGTCCTTGGCCTTGACCCAGACCGTCCGGGCGGCCTCCTTGGGGATGGTCCCGAGCTCGGCGAGGGCGTCCGCCGCATGCGCCTCGATCTCGAACCAGATCTTGAACCGGGTCTGCGGCTCCCAGATCGAGGCCATTTCCGGGCGGGTGTAGCGGGGGATCATGGGGCGCTCCAGGAAGGTGGGCGGGCGGTCCCGAGAACGGCGGCGCCGGCCAAAATGCTTTTTACGCCGTGATGTAACAGAGCAGGCAGGGCGAAACAAACGGTCTGGGGCCCCGGAAGAAGGGCATCGCCGACCTTTCCACCGGACCGGCCGGCCGGGATGGCGGCGCCTGGCCGCAGATATTAACTGTCAATCACGGATCATTGACTGACAGATATTGAAATCTGTCAGCGAGACGTGTATATCCGTTCTCGGACGCTCCGATTGGGCGTCCCGCGACAAGCCCCGGGGAGCCCGACATCCGAGCCACGCTCGGATCGGAGGGCGGATTGAAGAGCGGGGACCGCGGACGAATGGAGACTTAGACAATGACGACCGAAATCCTCAATTTCACCGGCGTGATTGGGCATTGGCTCAATTTGCTGGTGGCGCGCCAGATCGCGGCGCAGGCTGCAAAACTGCCGCATTAAGGCATAGGCTTTCCGAACGACCGGCCAGGGCGCTTCGGAAGCAGCCCTAGTGCCGGAGTAAACTGAGCCCTGAATGGGAACATGGTGCTGGCATGAATGAAGCTGTTGTCTTGACGCCGGAGCGGATCCTCGAAGTCACCGAGGACGTGCTCAGGCGTTACGGGCTTGCCAAGGCCACCGTGGTCGACGTTGCCCGTGCGCTCGACGTGAGCCACGGCAGCGTCTACCGCCATTTTCCCAGCAAGGCTTCGCTACGCGAGGCCGTTGCCAAGCGCTGGCTGGACCGCATCGACGCCCCGCTGCTGGCGATCGCCAGGGAGCAGGGGTCGGCGCCCGACAGGCTCGACCGCTGGCTGCGCACGCTGTTCGCGGCCAAGCGTTCGCGTGTGCTCGATGATCCTGAAATGTTCGAGACTTATCTGACCCTGGCACGCGAGGCCTGTGCGGCGGTCAAATGCCACAAGGACGCGATGATCGACCAGATCGCCGCGATCCTGACCGACGGCGTGAAGCAGGGCGAGTTCGCCGTGGGCGACGCCAAGGTGACCGCGCGCGCGATCTTCGATGCGACCGTCCGCTTCCACCATCCGGCCCATGCCGAGGAATGGAAGGACGCCGATCTCCCCGCACGCCTCGATGCGACGCTGGCGCTGCTGCTGCGTGGGCTGAAGGCGGCCTAAGGCCGCAGAACCCGTTCAGCCCTGGGTGCTGTCAATCAACCTCGCGTTTTCTGAAGAGCGGCGCCGTCGCGGGGCAAGGGTGCGGATGCCGAATGTCTTCGCGTGTGGAAGGCAGGATCGGACGATGGCACGACCGGCGGACTATCCGGATAAGCGTTGACCGCGATTTCGACGGCGTCCTTCGATCGCCTTCGAAGCCGGTAGAATGTCAGCTCCTGATCGAACATCGGACAGCGAAAGTGGACGATGGCGGTGTCCGGCAGGCGGCAAAGTTCGTCGATGAGCTCGCCTACTGTGATGATGGGGGGATGGTCGGCTGCTTTGGGGTGACCCTTACTCATGACCCTTTACTCCTTGTCTGCCGTACTAACCGGAGCCGGATCGGAACCGTTCCAATTTCGTTCAGCAGATTGAGGATTGCGAGGGATGAGGCTGTGCGGCAGCTTTGCTGCTAGATCCTCGTCAGCCCGCAGGTCGCGGCGAGCCGCACCAGCTGCGCATCGGTGCGCGCGCCGGTCTTCGATTTGATCAGGTAGTGATAGTTCTGGACGGTCTTGACGCTGAGATTGAGATGCGCCGCGATCTCTTCGGTGGTGGCGCCGCCGGCGAACTGGCGCAAAATCTCGATCTCGCGCTCACCCAGCTGGTCCAGCACCGAGCCGGTCGGAGACAGGCTGTCCTCCGCCAGCACATGTGCGATGTCGTCGCTCATGGCGCGCTCGCCGCGCGCGACGCTGCGGATGGCGTTCACGACCGCGGACGGCTCGCTGCTCTTGGTGACGAAGCCGGAGGCGCCAGCGCCGAAGGCCGATTTCACCAGCACGGCCTCGTTGTGCATGGTGAAGACGAGAATCCGCGCCCGTGGGCTGCGGGCGCGGATGTTGCGGATCGCCTCCAGCCCGCTCGCGCCGGGCATCGAAATGTCGAGCACCACCACGTCGGGGTCATGCGCCTTGAACGCGCCGTAGGCGTCGGCGGCGTTGTCGGCTTCCGCCACGACATGCAGATCGCCCTGGCTCTCCAGCACGCGCCGATAGCCTTGCCGCACGATCGGATGGTCGTCGACCAACAGCACGGAGATGCCTGTTGCCGCAACCTCGCTCATTCCCGCCTCACGCAGCAAGCGGGATGGTCGCGGCAACGCTGAGGCCGCCGCGGGCGGGCAGGATCGACAGCGATCCGCCGGCCGCCGTGACGCGCTCGCGGATACCGGTGAGACCGAAGCCGGCCGATTGCGCGACACGCTCTGCATCGCCGCCGCCATCGTCCTCGACGCGGATCAGCAGCGCGTCGTCCTCGCCCGCGCGCCGCTCGACGCGGAGCGAGATCTCGCGCGCTGCACTGTGGCGCAGCGCGTTGGTCAGGCATTCCTGTGCGACCCGATAGGCGGTGGTGGCGGCCGGGCCGCTGATGTCGGTGAGGTCGCCCCTGAGATCGAGCTGGATCGCCGGCCGCGCCGCGCTGTGCGAGCGCCAGCTGTCGACGAGATTGACGAGGCTCGCCTCGAGCCCGAGCTCCTCCGGCAGCGGATTGCGCAGCCGGTTCAGCGCGTCGCGCAGCGAGGCCATCAGATGGTGTGTCGCCTGCGAGATCATGCGCGCGTCTTGCGCGATCCCATCATCCTTGTGCCGCTTCGTGCTCGCCGTCTCGATCGTGTTGGCGAAGGCGAGAATGGCGGACAGATTCTGCCCGAACTCGTCGTGCAGCTCGCGGGCGAGCGCGCGGCGCTCGTCGTCGCGGATCTCGATCAGGCGGCGCGTCAGCGCGGCGCGCTGCTCGGTCGCTTCCTCCAGCCGGCCGCCGAGCTCGCCGACGGCGCTGCCGATCATCGCCAGCTCCATCGAGCGGAACCGCGGCAGCCTGGTGCGGTATTGACCGCGTGCCATGCGCTGAAGCGCGGTGACGATCGCGCGCGCCGGCGCCAGCGCGTGCGCGATGGCGAGCGAAGCGAGCAGGGCGATCGCCGCCGCCATCAGCAGCGCGACGTCGATGACGTTGAGGACGTAGTCCCAGGCGAGCGCGATCGCGGCGGCCGCATGGGGCGTCGCAACGACAGTGCCGGCGGCTGCGGCGCGGGGACTGACGGGCCGCACCACCTCGGCGTGGCTGCCGAGGAAGGTCGGCACGATGGCGGCGAACCAGCGCGGCGGCGTCTTGCCCAGCCCCTCGCTCTGGCCGCAGAGCGGCTTCTCGAAGGCCGCCGCGGGCTGGAACTCGACGCAGACGCCGGGCGAGATCAGCTTCATCGTCTCCAGCGTGCGCCAGTCCGGAACCGGCAGGAGATGCTCGCGCGCCCTGCTGCTGCGCAACAACAGCTCGCGCCAATATAGCGCCTGAAGCGCCTGCGCGACCCGCTGCGCCGACGCCGCCGTCGCCCGATCGACGCTGCGGTAGGCATCGAACGTGGCCCATACGGTCGCGGCTCCTAGGCACAGCGCTACGATCAGAAGCAGGCGGGCTACAAGCTGAAGCACGAGGCGCATGCGATCACCCCCGACGTTTGCTAAGGTCAGCCTAACAACGCCGCCGTGCCTTGCCAATCGCAGGGAACGCTAGGGATTGCAGCTCGGGCAAATTTCCCAAGCCGGATTGGGCATGGGTCTTTGGACCTGAAACGGCGGCTTTGATCTAATCGGTGACGACACGTTGCAGGCCGGTGCCTGCAAGCCAGGAGCGGTGCAGCATGAGTTCGATGACGATTGGACCAATCGCAAGCCAGGCTGCCGATCCATCCGAGCGCAGCGCGCTGCTGTTCTGGATGATCTTCACCGGGCTGTCGATCTTCGCTGTCGTGCTGCTGTGGCGCTTCGGCCTGATTCATCTGATGCTGACCTCGGACCGCACCTACATTTCAGCGGTGATCGCGGCGCTCTACGTCCTCACCTGCGGCCACTGCTTCCTGCGGACCCGGGCCATCGCGCGGGAAGGGGCCGCGGCGCGGCGCTGCCGCGCCGTGCTGGCGGCACCGGACGGCAGCAAGGCGCTGGATGCGAGCGCGGCGGTGCTGCCGCGCGGATTGGTGCGCGACCATATCCAGAGCCTGGTGACGAAAGCCGCGGCGCAGGACTACCGGCCGGTCGACCAGACGCTGCTGCTACGTAATCTCGCCGATCGCTTGCGCGGCTCCAACGGGTTCGGCGCCTTCGTCTCCGATACGCTGATGAAGCTCGGTCTGCTCGGCACCATCATCGGCTTCATCATCATGCTGGCGCCGATCGCGGGGCTGGACGCCGCCGACAAGGTCGCGATGCGCTCCTCGATGGGCTTGATGAGCGACGGCATGGCGATCGCGATGTACACGACGCTGGCCGGCCTTGTCGGCTCGATCCTGATCCGCATCCAGTACTACATGCTCGACGCTGCGACCCAGCGGGTGTTCTCGGACGCGGTGGTGCTGACCGAGACCTATGTGACGCCGGTGCTGGAGCGCAAGGGTTCTGGAACGCCGTCATGATGGATGATTTCGGTCTCTATCCGCGCGAGGAGCCGTTCGATCCGCTGGGCGTGATGCTGTTCAAGGCGCTCCAGGTGATCGCCTTCCTGTTCTTCCTGGCGCTGCTGGCGGTCTCCCCCGACGCCAAGGACGGCAAGATCGATTCCAAGGCGGAGTTCATGATCACGCTGGACTGGCCGGACAACCACCCCGACGATCTCGACCTGTTCGTGCAGGATCCCGCCGGCAACATCGCCTGGTATCGCCACCGCGAGGCCGGCTTCCTCACGCTCGACCGCGACGACCGCGGCGGGGCCAACAATTTCATCATCGTCAACGGCAAGAAGATCGCCTCGCCGATCCGCGAGGAGATCGTCACCGTGCGTGGCATCCTCGCCGGCGAGTACGTCGTGAACGTCTCGCATTTCGTCGCCACCACGGGCGAGCCTGTGACGGCCAGTGTGAAGGTGCAGAAGCTCAATCCGACCGCGCAGGTGATCTTCGACAACAAGTTCACGCTCGACCACACCGGCGACGAGAAGACCGCGGTCCGATTCCGGATCGATGCGGAAGGCAAGGTCGTCGATGTCGATCAGCGGCCGAAATCGCTGTTGGAGACGTTCCGCAGCAGCTGGCGCAACGGCGGCGATCTCGATGCCAGGACCGGCGTGAGCAGGAACGCTACGAGGGTACGCCGTGAGTAACCTGCAAACGGTCATCCTGACGCTGTCGGTCGCGTATGCCGTCATCGGCGCGCTGCTGCTGGTCGTTCTGGTCTATGCGCGGCTGCACTGGTCACTGAAGGCGGTCGCCGTGGTCGTGACCAGCACCTTCTACATCGTCAGCTTCACGGAAATGCGCGGCCTGCTCGGTTGGGCCAGCACGGACCGGCTGCCGACCACGTTCAAGCTCCTGAAGGCCCGCATCGTCGAGCCGCATTCGCTTGATGGCGATCCCGGCTCGATCTATCTCTGGGTCGAGGCGCTGGATGAGGACAATCGCCCGAGCGGCATCCCGCGCGCTTTTCGTGTGCCGTACAATGACCGGCTGGCCGACAAGACCCACGCCGCCGAGAACGAGATCGCGGCCGGACATCCGCAAGGAGGGCGCGCGGCGGATTTCGGCGGCGGCAACGGCAGCCTGATCGACCTGGTTCGAGAATATGTGACGCCTAAGACCATCCTGGAGACCAGCGGCGGCGATTCCTCGACCGGCGAGTTCACTGCGCCGCCGGCCGGTGCCCAGGACGCGGTGTTCACGCCGATTCCGCCGCCCCGGATGCCGCCCAAGGACGAGCAATAGGCCATCACCATCATCGTAGAGCAGTGCTGGGAAACGGCCCAGTGCTGGCGCATCTTGTTGACCTCCCTCAATTTGGCCTTATCGGCTTCCAATAAGAATCTGAGGGTGGAGGGTGCGTGCTTCTCGCTGTCTTCTCGGATATCCATGGCAACAGGCAGGCGTTCGAGGCCTGCCTGAAGATCGCGCGTGCGAAGGGCGCGGAGGGCTTCGTCCTGCTCGGCGACTTCGTCGGCTATGGCGCCGATCCGGAATGGGTGGTGGACACCGCGATGGAGCTGGTCGCGCAGGGCGCCGTCGCGGTGCGCGGCAATCATGACCAGGCGATCAATTCCACGGCCGAGACGATGAACGCCGAGGCGCAGATCGCGATCGAATGGACCCGCGGTCGCCTCGACACGGCGCAGCGGCGATTTCTGGCCGAATTGCCGATGCAGGTGGAGGACGATGGCCGCCTGTTCGTGCATGCGGAAGCCTCGCATCCCCAGCGCTGGCACTATGTCCGCTCGACCGTGGACGCCGCCAAGAGCCTGATTGCGACACGGGCCCACGTCACCTTTTGCGGCCACATCCACAGGCCGGCGCTCTATTCGATGTCGGTGACGGCGAAGATGACGAGCTTCGTGCCGAAGTCCGACGTCCCCGTGCAGCTGCTGCGCGGACGGCAATGGCTCGCCGTGCTCGGCTCGGTCGGCCAGCCCCGCGACGGCGATCCGTCAGCGGCCTTCGCACTGTTCGACACCGAATCGTGCCAGATCACCTATTGCCGCGCGCCCTATGACGTCGACACCGCAGCGAGCAGGATCCGCGACAACGGCCTGCCGCCTTGGCTTGCCGACCGCTTGTTGCAAGGGCGCTGACGGATGCCCAAACCCCTGGTCAAGTCAGGCGCGGAGATCGACGGTTTTACGATCGGCGAATGCGTTCATGCCGGCGGCATGGCGACGCTTTGGACCGTCACCCATCCCGGCATCGACGTGCCCTTGCTGATGAAGATCCCGCGGGTGTCGGAGGGCGAGGACGCCGCCGCGATCGTCTCCTTCGAGATGGAGATGATGATCCTGCCGCGGCTCGCGGGGCCGCACGTGCCGGCCTGCTTCGGCACTGGCGATTTCGCCCGCCAAGCCTATGTCGTGATCGAGCGCATTCCCGGTGCCACGCTGTACAAGCGGCTCCCCGACCTGCCGCTGCCTTATGACGAGGCGCGCCAGCTCGTCGCCAGGATCGCGACAGCGCTTGCGGATCTGCACCGGCAGAACGTGATCCACCACGACATCAAGCCAAGCAGCATCATGGTCCGCGAGAGCGGCGAGGCGGTGCTGATCGACTACGGCCTGTCGCATCACAACCACCTGCCGGACCTGTTGCAGGAGGAATTCCGCCTGCCTTACGGCACCGCGCCCTATATGGCACCCGAGCGGCTGCTCGGGGTGCGTGACGATCCGCGCAGCGATCTGTTTTCGCTCGGCGTGCTGCTCTACTTCTTCACCACCCGCGAGCGGCCGTTCGGCGAGGGTGAGACGCTGCGGGCGATGCGGCGCCGGCTGTGGCGCGATCCGCATCCGCCGCGGAAGCTTCGTGCGGATTATCCGCCCTGGCTTCAGGAGGTGGTGTTGCGCTGTCTGGAGATCGAGCCGGTGTGGCGCTATCCGACCGCGGCCCAGCTTGCCTTCGATCTCGCTTATCCGGACCAGGTCAAGCTCACCGCGCGCTCGGAGCGAGTGAAGCGCGATCCCCTCGGCATCGTCTGGCGCCGGCGCTTCAACCAGGGCGCCATGGCGCCGCGCGCGAAATCGGATGTCGCAGCCCAGATCGCATCGAGCCCGATCCTTGCTGTTGCGCTCGACACGGCGGAGGGCGCTCCGGAGCTGAACGAGGCGCTGCGCGTGACCACCGAGCGCATCCTCGCCACCTTGCCCTCGGCGCGGCTTGCCTGCGTCAACGTGCTGAAGCTGAACCGGATTGCGATCGACCGGACATTGGACGAGCAGGGCTCCAACAAGCATATCGATCGCCTGGTCGCGCTCAGGCATTGGGCAACGCCGCTCAAGCTGGATGAGAGCCGGCTGTCGGCTCATGTGCTGGAGGCGGTCGATCCCGCCGCCGCGATCCTGGAGTTTGCCAAGGCCAACCAGGTCGACCATGTCATCATCGGCGCGCGACAGAGCTCGTTCCGGCGCATGCTGCTCGGCAGCGTATCGGCCAAGGTGGCCTCGGAGGCGAGCTGCACCGTCACCGTGGTGCGGCCACCGCGATTGGCAGGGGACGTCGGCGGGCCGGAGGCCGGCGAAGGTTAGGCCGGCCGGGGCGATTTTACAGGCCGGATCAGGCCGCGTGGACGGCAAATGCGCGCTTGCGGCGGATCGGCCAGGCGAATTGCGGTCCCGGCTCGCCGTGATCCGCGCTGCCGCCGAAATACTGGATGATCTCGCGGCAGGGCTCGCAATTGAACAGGTTACGCGACGCGGACGCCTTGGTCATTTCCTTCAGGCAGTTCGGGCAATGCGGTTTCATGGGCGGTCCGGAAAAGAGTTCTTAGTGTCGGCGCGGCGAGCCAAGCGAACGGTCGAGGTCCGAAGTGTCGAGCCCGGCATCGTCGTCCAGCGTGCCATCGGCGCGCTCGAGGCGGCCGAAGAAATAATCGAGGCTCGGATGCGGGCGCCGTGGAATCCGGCACCGGCGCTTCGGCTGACGCCTCACGAGTGCGATCTGCATGACGTCAGCCCCTGGTGCGGTCGCGACGGATGTTGCGGGCCGGACGTGCCGGGGCCTCGACCGGTCCGGCCGAGGGACTGAACACCACAAACGCACTGAAACCAATCCACAACGCCACGCCAGTCCAAACCAGGGTCGTCGTCATGATGTGCTCCCGCGAAAACAGGCAGGAATCACTAGCAATGATTTGCGCGAATCAGTGAAGCCCGGATAAGTACGGACCAAGGCTACAATTTTAAGGTTTGCGCCTTGCAGAACCCGTGGAAGCCGCAGTTCTTCCCGCGTGCGGCCGACGCACTTTGCCGGTGCGCGCATCGTCGAGGATATCCCGGATGCGCCTTGCGTCTCGAACACAGCGAAATCCATAGCGCCCGGTGTAGTCGGTATCGGGCGAACGGGTCGAGCGCCCTGACGCAAAGTTCAGGTGGCCGACGCCGCCGCCGATGTCGAGGATTTCGAACACTTCATCCATGGCGTCGAACGAAGTAGCACTCACGCTGCGTCTGCTCCAGGCCGTGCGCACGATCAGCGCGCGGCGGTCGGTGATCACATAAAGCGTCTGCAGGTCTTGCAGCAGCATCACGAACGGAGCTGCAATCATCCCAACCCCAATCATTGCCAGAGGTTGGGTCGCTTGGTCGATCCAATCGTTGCTGACGGCGATGACGGTCAGCAACAACCAGGGAAATCCGATCCACCAGAGAAATCGCCACATTGTCGCGTTGGCGATGGCGTCGGGCTGCCCCTGCCAGACCACTTGCTCTCCATCCTGAAGGGACTCGGCGAGAAGACGAAGCAGGCCGGCAGTAAACGGAGTGGCGCGGAGTTTATCCATTCCACTTGGTCGTAGCGGCCGCGGCTCCGGTTCGGATCGCGATGGTCTCAGATCGCCTCGCCGCGTGCCCCAAGTGCCGCGTTGCGGATCGCGGCGATGTTGGTCTTGTAGGCCTCCTGCGTGCCGCCTTTGAACACCGAGGTGCCCGCGACGAAAGCGTTGGCGCCGGCCGCGGCGAGCGCACCCGCAACATCGGGGCCGACGCCGCCGTCGACCTCGATGTCGATCGGGCGGCCCGCAACCATCGCGCGGATGTCCCGGATCTTGTTGATCGCGGAGGGGATGAAGGCCTGGCCGCCGAAGCCGGGATTGACCGACATCACCAGCACGAGGTCGACGAGGTCGAGGACGTATTCGATCGCGCTGATCGGCGTCGCCGGATTGAGCGAGACGCCGGCCTTCTTGCCGAGCGCGCGGATGGCCTGGAGCGAGCGGTGCAAATGGGGACCTGCCTCCGCGTGCACGGTGATGTGGTCGCAGCCCGCCTTCGCGAAGGCCTCGAGATAGGGATCGCAGGGCGAGATCATCAGATGCGCGTCGAAGATCTTCTTGGTGTGCGGGCGCATCGCCCTGATGACGTCAGGGCCGTAGGAGATGTTCGGAACGAAGTGCCCGTCCATCACGTCGAGATGGATCCAGTCGGCGCCGGCGGCGTCGACGCTGCGCACCTCCTCGCCGAGCTTCGAGAAGTCCGAGGCCAGGATCGAGGGCGCGATGGCCAGGGGGCGAGGGGCGAAAGCTTGGGTCATGGCGCGTTTTCCCGGGACGGACGGACGACGAATGGCCTCGCCTAACATGGGCCCTTGTGCCGGGCAATGCAGGAGGGGCGCGCTTCCTGTGGGCGGAAATTTCTGCCGCCGGCGGCATGAATTGCCGATGTTCCCGCGGCCTGCACGACCCGACGGATGCGGATATCGTTGAGCTTTTCGCGATGGCACGGCGCTTGCTGACTTCAGCCGCAGAACATTGGTCGCGGCATGCCGCATCCTGTTGGAGTTGTGCAATGTTGTTCGCCCTTGGTGCGGTATCGAACGCGCTCGACGCGATCCAGTCGCTGACGAACGCGAAATCGTCGTCGGCGGCGCACAAGACGGGCTCCTCGCAGAGCGCGCCGACCAATCCGTTCGCAATCGACAGCGGCAGCAGCAGCACGACCGGCGCGACCTCGTCAGTCAATGCAGGTAAATATCCGCAGATCTCGGCGGAGACGATGAATGCGCTGTTCGCGGCGCAGAGCCAGTCGGCCGACGGCACATCCTCGACGTCGAAGGGCCGGGAGGCTGCGCTGAAGGATCTCTTCTCGCGGATCGACGTGGATGGCGACGGCAAGATCACCAAGTCCGAGTTCGAGGAAGCGCTTGGCGCGGGCGGCACCAATCTGGCCCAGGCCGACGACGTGTTTTCGAAGATGGACGCGAATGCGGACGGCAGCGTCAATCTCGGCGAGATGACGAAGGCGCTGAGGGGCGGTCACGGCCGTGATCACGCGGAAGGCGCGGGCGATGGCTCGGATTCCTCGTCGCAACCCAGCCGCGGTTCGACGTCGACCACGACAACCAATGCCGACGGCTCGACCACCACCACCGTCACCTATGCCGACGGCTTCAAGATGTCGACCACGGTGCCGGGCGCCGCCAGCTCGTCGAATGCGAAAGGTGGCGGCAATTCGCCTTATGACTGGTTCGGGCAGATGATGCAGCGCCAAGCGCAGGCCAGCGCGGGATCAGCAGCTTCATCGATGTCGATCAGCGTGTGAGCCCATGCCGAAGCTAACCGGCAGGTTCGTGCGTGATGTCACGACAGGCATAGCGGTCACGGATCTCGCGATTGAAGAACGTTCCTTTTGCGCGCGCATCCCTGAACGCAGCAGCGATCTCGGGCGGAACATCCTCATAGACATAGAGGCGCCCGCTGACGAACGTCACCTTCAGTTCGCGTCTATCTGGCGCATAGCGAAAGAAGCGGATCACGGAAGAGGGCATGGCCGCACACCTTGTCCGCCGGGTAACGCTTGGGTGACGGTTTCGTTTCTAGCCGAACCGGTCCTTCCAAGCCGCCTGCGCGCCCGGAAACGGCAGGGCCGTCGCGCTGTAGACGCCGCGGGCGATCGCGCGGGCGACCACGTTGGCGGCGATCGTGCCGAGCTCGGTGAGACCAACCAGCGGCTCGATCGGCTTTTCGCAGGTGGCGGCGGCGAACAGCACGTCGCCGTCGGTCGGCGCATGCACCGGATAGATCGCGCGGGCGAAGCCGGTATGCGCGATCATCGCCAGCCGCTTGGCCTGCGGCTTGGTCAGCACCGCGTTGGTCACGACGGCGCCGATGGTGGTGTTCTCGCGCGCGCTCGCGGCGGGACCGCCCTTGATGCGCATGCGGAGCATGTCCTCGGTGAACTTGTCCGGCAGACCGCGCCCACCGAATTCGCCGTCCACCTCGAACGGCGCCGCCCAGAACCACGGACCATTGCCGACGGTGACGCTGCCCACCGCGTTGACGGCGACGATCGCCGCGACCTGGATTCCGCTCGGCGTCACGGCCGATGCCGAGCCGAGCCCGCCCTTGAACGTCGCGGTGGTGGCGCCGAAGCCGGCGCCGGCGCTGCCAAGCGCGAAATCCGCGCTGGTGGCCGCGGTCGCCGCGGCATAGCCGAGGTCGCGATAGGGCGAGAAGCGTCCCCAGGCCTTGTCGCCGCCATTGAGCAGATCGAACAGGATCGCGCCCGGCACGATCGGGATCAGCGCTTCGCGAACCCGGTGGCCGCGGCCCTGCTCGGCGAGCCAGGCCTGCACGCCGCCGCCGGTGTCGAGGCCGAAGGCCGAGCCGCCCGACAGCGCGATTGCGTCGACGCGCTCGACCGTGTTGGCGAGATCGAGCAGTGCATCCTCGCGCGTGCCGGGGCCGCCACCGCGCACGTCGATCGCGGCGACCGCAGGAGAATCGAACATGATCGCGGTCGCGCCGGAACCGACTTTCGGATCTTCGGCGTGGCCGACCCGGACGCCGGCGATATCGGTGAGAAGGTTGTTCAAGGCGGCCTCGTCGTCGAGAGCAATTCACGATCTGCGATAGCGCAGCAATGCCGCAGGCTCAACTGGCGAGCGCGGTCCTCAGCATCTTGGCGAGCTCGGACTTGCGGTAGGGCTTGGCCAGCAGCAGCACGCCGGAATCGAGCCGGCCGTGATGGACGATGGCGTTCTCGGTGTAGCCCGAGGTGAACAGCGTCTTCAGGTCGGGGCGGCGCTTGTGCGCTTCGTCCGCCAGCTGGCGGCCGTTCATGTTGCCTGGCATGATGATGTCGGTGAACAGCAGGTCGATGGTCTCGTCGCTGTCGATGATATTGAGCGCCTCTGCGCCGTTGGCGGCCTCGAGCGCGGTATAGCCGAGGCTCTTGACCTGCGTCACGACATACTGCCGCACCAGGGCATCGTCCTCGACGATCAGGATCTTCTCGTTACCCCCGGTGATGGGCGCATTCTGGAGCGATTCGAAGTCGGTCTCCTGCACGCCGGTCGAGCGCGGCAGGTAGATCTTCACGCTCGTGCCGTGGCCTTCCTCGCTGTAGATCTTGATGTGCCCGCCCGATTGCTTGACGAAGCCGAACACCATGCTGAGGCCGAGGCCAGTGCCCTTGCCGACCTCCTTGGTCGTGAAGAAGGGATCGAACACCCGGTCGATCAGCTCGGCAGGAATTCCGCTGCCGGTGTCGCTGACCGCGATCATCACGTAACTGCCGGCAACGACGTCGGGGTTCATGCTGGCATAGCCGTCGTCGAGGAAGATGTTGCGGGTCTCCAGCACCAGGGTGCCGCCCTCGGGCATGGCATCCCGCGCGTTCAGCGCGAGATTGAGGATCGCGGTGGAAAGCTGGCCCGGGTCGACCAGCGCCGGCCAGGCATCCTCGGTCAGCTGCGGCATGATGGTGATCTGCTCGCCGAGCGTCGGATGTAAGAGCTTGGCGGCTTCGAGCACCAGTGCGTTGACGTCGATCTCTCGCGGCTGGAGCGGCTGCTTGCGGGCGAAGGCGAGCAGATGCTTGGTCAGCTGCGCGCCGCGCTCGGCAGCGTCGTCGATCAGCTTGGTGATCGCGGCAAGCTCGGGCCGGTCGGCGACCGCGTCGCTGAGAATGCCGATCGTGCCCGTGATCACCGTCAGCACGTTGTTGAAGTCGTGCGCGACGCCGCCGGTTAACTGGCCGATCGAGTCCATTTTCTGGACCTGCCGGAGCTGGGCTTCGGCGGCCTGCTTGTCGGTGAGGTCGCGGCCGATGAAGAAGTGGCGTTTCACCGGCTCCGACCACGTGCCCATCCAGTTCAGCGTGACCTCGTGACCGTCGTAATGGTAGTAGCGCGCCTCGAAGCTGCGCTTGACCGCGCCGCGACGGGCTGCACGCATCTCGTTCCGCGTCTTCTCGAGATCGTCGGGATGGATGAACTCGATAGCGCTGTGCCCGACCATGTCCTCGGGGCTGTAGCCGAGAATGTTCCGCACGCTCGGGCTGACCTGGATGAAATTGCCATAGCCGTCAGTGACCAGGATCAGGTCCTGCGATGTCTCGAAGATGCGCTGGCGTTCCTCGGTCTCGCGGCGCAGCTTCTCTCTGGCCTGCTTTTCTTCGGTGATGTCGTGGGCGATCTTGGAAGCGCCGATGATCTCTCCATCGTCGGTCCGCAGCGGTGAGACGTTCAGGACGACGTTGAGCGGGCGGCCGTCTTTCCGGATTCGGACCGTCTCGTGCTGGGCGATCGACTCGTTGCTGGCGATCTGGTTGAGGATGCTTCTGATTTCGCCCTTGCGATCCGGCGGCACGATGATGTCGATCGGCTTGCCGACGGCCTCGACGGCGGCGTAGCCGAACAGATTTTCGGCGGCCTTGTTCCAGCCGGTGATGATGCCGTCGAGCGACTTGGTGATGATCGCGTCATTGGAGGATTCGACCACGGCGCCGTACAGCGCGAGGCGTTTGCCGAAATAGTCGCGTTCCGAGGCCGATTGCTGGCGCAGCTTTCCGACGAGGCCCACTGTACGCGCCTGGAGGCGGACATTCTCGACCAGAAGCACCGCCAGCACGAAGGTCGCCGCGGCGAGGCCGTAGAGCCGGCCGGCATAGAATCCGAGATCGAAGCGCGCGACGTTGACGATCGCCGACAGGGCGATGTCGAACAGCCAGGCGCACATGACCACCATGAGCCAGATGTCGATCACCGTATGCGGCTTGCGGAACCAGAGCGAGATCAGCGCGGCAAAGCTCAGCGACCACACGAAGGACACGACGCCGATCATGGTTGCCGTGTAGCGGCCCTCGCTCAACAGCACCGGCAACAGATCGTGCTGCGCGGTGACGATCCAGGCGAAGACCGCCATCGCGGCGACCACGCTGAGCCCGCAGGCATAAATCGCCTTGCTTACCGCGCCGCGGATCCGGGGCCCACCGTCCTGTTCCTTCAGCCAGGCATATGCCATCACGCAGAGCGGAAAGCCGGCGTGCCAGATCATGTAGAGCCACACCGTGGTCTGCCGGCCCGCGCCCAGGAGTCCCGTCGGGGCGAACAGCCCTGGGAAGGTGAGGGCATGAACCAGCGCCGCCGCCGCGGTGAAGAGATAGCCGCCCGCGAGCCACAGCAGCGCGCGGGTCCGCAGAATCGCAAATTGTGACAGCAGCAGCACGGCCGTGACGATGTCGCTCACGGCCAGCGCGGATTGATAGCTGGCGACAAAGGCGGGGACCGGCAGGAGCGGGGTACCAGCGAAGGGCACGGCTGCGGCGAACAGGAGCGAGGACACAGCGACGATCGTCAATGCTGCGGTGCGGTCGGCCCCGGTGGCCGGCAGGGTCGACAGAAATGTGCTTCGGTCGATCGCCGCCGGCACGTCCATCTCGCGCGAGTCGGTGGGCTTAAGCATCTCCGCTAGTCTCATTGGCCGGCTGTCCGTTCATCGTAGCGGGTTCTGGGCGCGGGTGGTCAACGGAACCGGTTTACGACTCAACCGAGGGTTACAGCTTACCTAATTTCGGTGAGCGCACGGAACAGGGATCGGTAAGGGGCGCTTTACGGGGCGGTGTCATAATGCCCTGCCGCCGCGGCCGGTTCCAGGTTTGAAACAGGCGATTTTGATGTCGAGATCGGGAGTTTGCCCTATGCCCCGCGTTCTCATCATCGACGACCAGAAGGACGTCCGTGCGATGTGGCGATCGTGCTTCGGGTCAACCATTTCGAGGTCGTGGAGGCCGAAAGCGGCGCGGCGGGGCTGAAGGCCTTTGCGGAAGGCCGCTTTGACGCGGCGAATGTGGACATCTTCCTCGGTGATACCAGCGGCGTCGACGTCATCACCGCCTTGCGCGAACGCGCGCCGGCGCTGCCGGTGATTGCGGTATCCGGGATGACGGCACTCGATTTCATGGACCAATCGCCCCACCTCGCCAACGTGGTCGGCCTGCAAAAGTCGTTTCGGCCGAACGATCTGCTGCAGGCCCTGCGGAAGGCCCAGGCCGCGGCCGGCGGCGAGATTTCGGCCGCGGTCTGACCGGCAAAAGAACGCCCCGGCAAGCCGGGGCGTGGTCGCGATGGCGGGAGCCTTCGGGGGATCGCTGATCGGGATCCCCGAAGAGCATTCTGGATCAAGAGCCCTTGATCAGGAGCCCTTGGCGCCGAGCTCGGCGTAATTGCCCTTTGCGTCCCACTTGTAGACGACATAGTCGATCTGCTTGAGGTCGCCCTTGGCGTCAATCTCGATCGGGCCGAGCACCGTGTCCCACTTGCCGGCCTTGATGGTCTCCATGACCTTCTTGGCGTCGGTGGTACCGGCCTTCTTGACCGCCTGCGTCCAGACCTGCAGCGCAGCGTAGGTATAGAGCGTATAGCCTTCCGGATCGATGCCCTTGGCCTTGAACGCCTCGACGATCTTCTTCGCGGTCGGCTTGTTGCGCGGGTCGGGACCGAAGGTGAACAGCGTGCCTTCGCCGGCGGGACCGGTGATGGAGGCGTACTCCTTGTCGGCGAGCGCGTCGCCCGACATCAGCACCGTCTTCAGGCCCTGATCGCGCATCTGGCGCAGGATGAGGCCGGCTTCCTGATGGTAACCGCCGACATAGACGAGTTCGACATTATCCTTCTTCAGGCGCGAGACGATCGCATTGAAGTCCTTGTCGCCCTTGTTGTAGGATTCGTACATCTTCTCGGTAATGCCGGCCTTGTTGAGCGCCTTCTTGGTCTCGTCGGCAAGACCCTTGCCGTAGGTGGTCTTGTCGTTGAGGATCGCGATGTTCTTGCCCTTGTAGTTCTTGGCGATGTACTGCGCGGCGATCAGGCCCTGCTGGTCGTCGCGGCCGCACACCCGGGCCACGTTCCACAGCTTGCGCTCGGTGAAGAGCGGGTTGGTCGAAGCCGGGGTGATTTGCAGGACGTTACCGTCCGCATAGGCTTCAGAGGCAGGGATCGAAGACGACGAGCAGAAATGGCCGGCGACGAACGGGATCTTGGCGCCGGCGATCTTTTCCGCGATCGAGCGGGCCTGTTTCGGATCGCAGGCGTCGTCCTCGGCGTTGAGCGCGAGCTTCTTGCCGTTGACGCCACCGGCGGCATTGATGTCGGCCACGGCCATCTCGGCGCCGTTCTTCATCTGGCGGCCGAAGGCGGACTCGCCGCCGGTCATCGGGCCTGCGACTGCGACGGTGACATCCTGCGCGAATGCCGCGCTCGACAGCGCGAGCGATGCGCCGAATGCCAGACCGATGAGCTTCAGTGATTTCATGAGATACCTCGCGGGTGGTCGCCTGTGGAAGTTGCCGGGCATGCCCGGTTCAAACCGGCGCCATTCTTGAATGAATTCGAGGAGAAGTCACCGGCAAAATACGGGCATACGCCAAGATATCTAGCCGCATCCTCGCGCAGGGCGGGGCCCGGGTTAGTGCCGTCCGCCTTCCAGATAAGCGGCCCGGATTTCGGGGCGCTGCAGCAATTCGGCGCCGCTGCCGGCCAGCGTGATCAGGCCATTGACCATGACATAGCCGCGGTGGGCGAGCTTGAGGGCATGGTTGGCGTTTTGCTCGACGATCAGCACGGTCAGGCCGTCCTGCCGGTTCAGTGTGCGGATGGCGTCGAAAATCTGCCGCGCGATGAGCGGGGCGAGCCCCAGCGAGGGTTCATCGAGCAGGAGCAGGCGAGGGCGGCTCATCAAGGCGCGGCCGATCGCGAGCATCTGCTGCTCGCCGCCGGACAGGGTTCCGCCGCGCTGGGCGAAACGCTCCTTCAGGCGGGGAAACAGGGCGAACACGCGCTCGAGCGTGCTCTCCCGTTCCGCCGGCGTGCTCTCGGTGACGTCGGCCCCCATCTGGAGGTTCTCGGCGACGCTCATGCGCGGGAAGATGCGGCGGCCTTCGGGCGACTGCGCGATGCGCAAATGGGCGATCTCGTGGGTCGGGACGGCCGTGATGTCCTTGCCCTCGTACAGGATCTGCCCGGCGCGGGCGCGCGGCTTGCCGAAGATCGTCATCATCAGCGTCGACTTGCCGGCGCCGTTGGCGCCGATCAGCGCCACGATCTCGCCCGCATTGATGTCGACGTCGACGCCCTTCAGAGCCTCGATCTTGCCGTAGGCCGCGCGCAGGCCCCGGATCGCGAGCAGGGGGGGCGCCGCCGTCACGATCCGCTCTCCATGACGGCCGCGGCTTCTTCCTCGTCGGTGCCGAGATAGGCGGCGATCACCTTGGGATCGTCGCGCACCTCGCGCGGCGTGCCTTGTGCGATCTTCACGCCGTGATCCATCACCACGATGTGGTCGGAGATCTCCATCACCACCGACATGTCATGTTCGATCAGGAGGATCGACGTTCCCAGGTCGTTGCGGATCGAAAGCAGGAGCTCGTTCAGCGCCGCGCTCTCTCGCGCGTTGAGGCCGGCGGCGGGTTCGTCCAGGCACAGCAGCGCGGGCTCGGTGCACATCGCGCGCGCGATTTCCAGCCGGCGCTGGTCGCCATAGGCGAAATTGCCGGCGGCATCGTCGGCGCGGTCGAGCAGGTTGACCCGCTTCAGCCAGTCGGTGGCAAGATCGATCGCGCGCTTTTCGGCCTCGCGGTAGGCGGGCGCGCCGACGAGGCCGAGCAAGGTGAAGCCCGAGGCGTGCATCAACGCGTTGTGCTGCGCCACCATCAGGTTCTCCAGCGCCGTCATGCCGGGAAACAGGCGGATGTTCTGGAACGTGCGGGCGACCTTGGCCTGCTTGGCGATGCGGAAATCGTTGAGCCGCTCCAGCGCGATTTCCCTGCCGTCGTCATGGGTCAGGCGAATCGACCCGCCGGTCGGCTTGTAGAAGCCGGTGATGCAGTTGAACACGGTGGTTTTGCCGGCACCGTTCGGCCCGATCAGCGCGGTGATCTTCTTCCGCTCGGCGGCGAACGAGAGATCTTGCACGGCGACGATGCCGCCGAAGCGCATGGTCAGCCGGTCGACGCTGAGGATCGTGCTGCGGCTCATCCGTGGCCTTCCTTGACGAGGTCGGAGGAGATGGCCTGCGACTTCTTCAGGTAGACGGTCGGCGCGCGATGGCCGACCAGGCCGCGTGGCCGCCAGATCATGATCAGCACCATCGCCCAGCCGAACACCAGCATGCGATAGTTTTCGAGGCCGCGGAACAGCTCGAACCCGCCGATCATGGTCAGCGCCGCCAGCGCGACGCCCAGCTGCGAGCCCATGCCGCCGAGCACGACGATGGCGAGCACCAGCGCCGATTCGTGGAAGGTGAACGATTCCGGGCTGATGAAGCCCTGCCGGGTGGCGAAGAAGGCGCCGGCGAAGCCACCGAACATGGCGCCGGTCGCGAACGCCGTGAGCTTGGTCGTCGTGGTGTTGATGCCAAGCGCGCGGCAGGCGACCTCGTCCTCGCGCAAGGCTTCCCAGGCGCGCCCGATCGGCAGCCGGCGCAGGCGGATCGTCACCCAATTAGTGAGCAGCGCCAGCGCCAGGATCAGATAGAACAGGAAGACGATGCGGTGGGTCGGCGAATACTCGATGCGGAGCAGGGCGGCCAACCCATCGTCGCTCCTGTCGAGCGGAATGCCGAACAGGGTCGGACGCGGAATACCGGATACGCCGTTCGGTCCGCCGGTCAGATCCTGCCAGTTGATCAGGACGAGGCGGATGATCTCGCCGAAGGCGAGCGTCACGATGGCGAGATAGTCGCCGCGCAGGCGCAGCACGGGGAAGCCGAGCAGCACGCCCCAGAATGCGGCGAGGATGCCGGCGAGCGGCAGGCAGATCCAGAACGACCAGCCGAAATTGGTGGCGAGCAGCGCATAGGAATAGGCGCCGACCGCATAGAACGCGACGTAGCCGAGATCGAGCAGGCCGGCGAGCCCGACCACGACGTTGAGGCCCCAGCCCAGCATCACATAGGTGAGCACGAGAATGGCGAGGTCGAGGATATAGCGCTGGTTATAGAAGATCACGGGCACCAGCAGCGTGAAGATCAGCAGCGCGGGCGCAAGATAGCGGCCGACCAGCGACATGCCCTTCTGCACCGCCGGCGGCACGAGCGTCTCGGTGCCGGCAGGGCCGATCCATTGCCTGAGCAGCTCGATCGCGATCGAGCCGCCGAACACCGCGGCGACGAGGGAGGCGAGCTCGCCGAATCGCGTCCAGTAGGTGAGCTGGCCCTCGGGCCCCGCCTCGGTGCGGATGCCGACCATCAGCGAGAACAGCACCAGCGCAATGAGGGCGTTGATGAAGGCGGTCTTGAGGAGGGCGGCGGTGCCCGTTGCAGGTTTGGTCGTGTGGGTCGAGGGTGCTGTCACGCGGCCGATCCGTTAGACTTTTTCGACTTCGGGACGGCCGAGCAGGCCGGTCGGCATGAAGATCAGCACGACGATCAGGATCGAGAACGCCGCAACGTCCTTGTACTCGACCGAGAAATAGGCCGACCAGAACGTCTCGATCAGGCCGATCAAAAGCCCGCCGAGCATGGCGCCGGGCAGGGAGCCGATGCCGCCGAGCACCGCGGCCGTGAAGGCCTTGATCCCGGCGACGAAGCCCATGAAGAAGTCGACCAGGCCGTAATAGAGCAGGTACATCAGGCCCGCGACGGCGGCGAGCGCCGCGCCGATCACGAAGGTCATGGAGATGGTGCGGTCGACGTTGACGCCGAGCAGCGCCGCCATGGTCTGATCCTGCTCGCAGGCGCGCATGTCGCGCCCGAGCCGGGTGTTCGACACCAGCCAGGTGAAGATGGCCAGCAGCACGATGGTGGTGATGACGACGATGATCTGGATGTTGGAGAGCTGGATGACGAAGCCGTCCGCGCTTTCATGCAGCGTATAGCCGCCGGTGATGACGGGCGGGATCGGCTTGACCCGGGCGCCTTGCGCCACTTGCGAATAATTCGTCAGCACGAACGACATGCCGATGGCCGACAGCATCGGGGCGAGGCGGAAGGAATGGCGCAGCGGCCGGTAGGCGATGCGCTCGATAGTCCAGCCATAGAGCGCCGTGATCGCCATCGAGACAAGCAGCACCAAGAGCAGGATCACGGGAACGGCCGTGAGGCCGAGCGAGATCAGGATCAGGAAGGTGATGAGGGCGATGAAGCCGCCGATCATGAAGACGTCGCCATGGGCGAAGTTGATCATGCCGACGATGCCGTAAACCATCGTGTAGCCGATCGCGATCAGGCCGTAGATTGAGCCGAGCACGAGGCCGTTGATGAGCTGCTGGGCGAAATAATCCATAAGCTGCCGTACCCAAACTTGACGCGGCTCAAAGGGAGCTCTTGCAGAGAGTTCTTGGGCCCCGGCAGCCCTTGAGCGTTCACCAGGTTTTGTAACAGGAGGGAACTGGCGGCTGCAACTGGCCCGGTCTCCGCCTTAAGGCTTGTACAGAGATCATTTCAGTGCCGGGTTCCCTCGGTCCTGCGAGGAACCTGGTCCCCAAGGCAACCAAAGTGGATGCAGGCCGTTGTCTTGCCTCTGACGTCCAACAAGGGAGTTTCCCCGAATGACGAAGCAGCAGAACCAGAATCCGGGTCAGCAGAACCAGAACCCCGGCCAGCAGCGCCCCGGGCAGCAGCAGGGTGGGGGTCAGAAACCCGGACAGCAGCAGCAGGATCCGCGCCAGGGCGATCGCCCGGGCCAGCAGCAGGGCGGCCAGCGCGACCAGGAATAGCGAGTTTGGGAACCCAGGAGTGAGGAGAGGCCCCGCCGGAAGGCGGGGCCTTTTTTCTTGGGGCCATCGTTTGCCCGTCATTCCGGGAGGTGCGTCAGCACCAGACCTCAGGTGCGCAACTGCGCACCGGGGAATCTCGAGATTCTCGGCTGTGCAATTGTGCACCATAGTTCGGCTCTGCGAGCCGCCCCGGAATGACGAAAGCGGACGGGCAGTTAAGGTAAACAAAGGGTTTAAATTGCCGCCACAGTCTGATGCGAGTTAGCTCCGGCATGGCCGCCGCCTTCCATCGAAGGCTCGGCAAACCAGGCGGGAAGCGGCATGTTCAGGAACTGGCGGATCGGCTCGGTCAACGGCGCGCTGCTGGCGGCCTATTTCATTCCCGTCTGGAGCCTCATAGCCTTCAGCATCATCGTGGCGCCCGTGCGCGGCCTCTACGAGCGGCCGAGCGTCGCGGTGGCGCTGTACCTGAGCGACCATCTGCAGATGGCGGGCATGGACACGGTACGTGCCGCCTGGCTGCTGGCGCTCGGACGGCTGACCGTGGTGGCGTTCTTCGCGATCTACCTCGTGCTGCTCTGCATTCCCCGCACCCGCAAGAGCGGCGGCAGTGACGAGGCGCTCGGTATTGCGCTGGCAATCGGCAGCCTGATCTCCTTTGCCAGCATGGTGATGGCCTCGAAGGTCGGCGAGCTGGCTGCGCTTCGGCTGCACGCCACCGAGCTCCTGATGCTGCTCGGTGCCGCGGTCGTGCTCGTGATCGAGAAGCCGGCAGCTGCGCCGAAGACGGCCGAGGTCGCCGCGCCGCCGAATCTTCAGCCTCTAGGTCTTGAGCAGGCCGAGCTCCTGCACAATCGCTGAGGCTTCCTTGACGGCGTGGTTCGCCGCCGGCACGCCGCAATAGATCGCCTGCTGTAGCAGGATCTCCTTGATGTCGTCGGGCGTGAAGCCGCCCTCGGCCAGTGCCGCACGCACGTGCAGGCGGAATTCGTCCCATTGCCCGATCGCGACCATGGTGCCGATCACCAGCACGCGCCGCGTCCGCTCGTCGAAATGCGGCCGCGTCCAGATCTCGCCCCAGGCGTAACGGGTGATCAGATCCTGGAAGTCGGTGTTGAAGGCGTTGCGGTTCGCGATCGACTTGTCGACCCAGGCATCGCCCAGCACCTTGCGGCGCACGTTCATGCCGCCATCGCGGCGCTTCTGGTCGTCCATGGTGTTTCTCCTCTTTCGTCATTGCGAGCGCAGCGAAGCAATCCAGAAATGTGCCCGCGGAGACGGACTGGATTGCTTCGTCGCTACGCTCCTCGCAATGACGGTTGTTGCTAGCGCTGCGTCAGGAACCCCACCACCGCATCCGTGAACGCATGCGGCTGCTCGACGTTCGAAATGTGCGCGGCGTCGATGATGGTCATGCTGGCGCTGGGAATGCTGGAGCGGATCAATTCGGCCGCCGAGATCGGCGTCGCCACGTCGTGGCGGCCGGCGATCACCAGCGTCGGGCTCTTGATCTTCGGTAGCAGCGCGCGCTGGTCAAGCGTCGACAGCGCCTCGCAACAGGCGAGATAGCCCTCGACAGGCGAGGCGAGCAGCATCGACTTCATCTTCGCGGTGATCGCAGGCTCGCGCTCGCGGAAATCCTGGGTGAGCCAGCCCGCGATCACGGCATCGGCGACGGCGGCGATGCCGCCCTCCTTTACCGCCTTGATGCGGTTGTGCCAGTTAGTTGGATCGGGGTAGTAGCAGGAGGTGTTGGCGAGGATCAGCTTGCCGAACCGTTCGGGCGCATTGGCGCCGAGCCATTGCCCGACCATGCCGCCCATCGACAGGCCGCACCAATGCACCTTCTCGATGTTGAGGTCGTCGAGGATTGCGAGCACGTCGCGGCCGAACCGCTCCATCGTGTAGGGGCCGGGCGGGACGTTCGACTTGCCGTGGCCGCGGCGATCGTAGCGGATGACGCGGAACACCTGCGTCAGCGCCTTCATCTGCGGCTCCCACATCTGCAGCGTGCAGCCGAGCGAGTTCGACAGCATCAAGGTCGGCCCGCCGTCGCGGCCTTCGACGGAGACGTTGAGGAGGCATCCGTCGGCATCGATCATGGGCATGCGGCGTCTCCGTTCCTAATCTTGATCGAGGTTGTCGAGCAGCCGGTCGATCAGCGCCTGTGACGCCCCTTGATAGGCCATCGGCTCGAACAATGCCGCAATTTTTTCCGCCGTAAGGTGCGCGGTGACTTGCGAATCAGCCGACAGCACCTCGCGCAGATGCTTCTTCTCGGCGACGGCGCGCTTGCTCGCGGCCTCGACGAGATGATGCGCGTTGCTCTTGCCGATGGCTTCGGCGAGCGCGAAGGTGACGGCCTCGGCCATGATCAAGCCATGCGTCGCATCGAGATTGCTGCGCATGCGCGCTGCATCGACCTCGAGACCCTCGGCGATGTCGACGACGGCCGCCAACGCGCCTGATGTGACCAGCATTAATTGCGGCAGCGTCGGCCATTCCGCGTGCCAGGGACCGGCACTGCGTTCGTGGTCCTGCACCTGGGCGGCGAAGATTGTCGCGGCAAGCTGCGGGGCCATGGTCGCAGCGCCCAGCGCGCTTGCGGCGGCGACCGGGTTGCGCTTGTGCGGCATGGTCGAGGAGCCGCCGCGGCCTTCGCCGGCGGGCTCGAACGCTTCGGCGACGTCGGTCTGCATCAGCAGCGAGACGTCGCGCGCGATCTTGCCGCAGCTGCCGGCGAGAATGGCGAAGCAGGATGCGGCCTCGGCGATGCGGTCGCGATGGGTATGCCAGGGCGCCTCGGGCAGCGGCAGCTCGAGCTCCTGCGCCAGCCGTTCGGCCACCGCGAGCCCCTTGTCGCCGAGCGCAGCGAGCGTGCCGGCGGCGCCGCCGAATTGCAGCGCGAGGCCCTCGCGGGAGAGCCGCCGCAGGCGGCAGCGGGCGCGGGCAAGGCTCGAGGCGTATTCGGCGGCCTTCAGCCCGAACGGCATCGGCAGCGCGTGCTGAAGCCAGGTCCGCGCCACCATCGCGGTGTTGCGGTGGCTGCGCGCCAGCGCGGCAAAGCCCTTGATGGCGCGGCTGAGGTCGGCATCCAGCGCCGCGATGCCGGCGCGCAGCATCAGCATGGTCGCGGTGTCGATGACGTCCTGGCTGGTCGCGCCCCAATGCACGTAGCGCGCGGCCTCCGCGTCATTCTTGCCGACATTGGCGGTTAGCATCTTGACCAGGGGAATCGCGAGATTGCCCGACCGCGTCGCGGCCTCGGCCAGTGCGGCCATGTCGAAGCCATCGGCCTTGCACGCCGCCTCGATTGGTCCGATGGCGGATGCGGGAATCACCGCACTTGCCGCCTCGGCGCGTGCCAAGGCTGCCTCGAAATCGAGCATGTTCTGCAAGGTCGACCGATCGTCGCAGACCACGCGCATGGCGGCGCTCGACAGCATCGGTGCGAGCAGGGGGGAGATGGATGTGCTCATGTTGCGCGCGACCTAATCATCATGGCCCGGCCGTGCCAATCCCCCACCGCCCGCACACGTCATTTTGCAGTTGCGAATATGCATTGCACGTGACCGGGCGCCGGTCTTTCCTTTGCCGCGTCGCTGCGTTACTTGATCAGTACTATAGTTACGCGATCAGGGAGGCACCCTCATGGCCATGACGATGAACGGCGAAGTCCAGCTTGCGGCGCCGCGCGAGGCCGTGTGGGCCAAGCTCAACGATCCCGAGGTGCTGAAGGCCTGCATCCCCGGCTGCGAGGAGCTGGAGAAGACCGACGACGGCGGCTTCCGCGCGACGGCGAAAATGAAGGTCGGCCCGGTGTCGGCGCGCTTCAAGGGCAAGGTCACGCTGTCCGATCTCGACCCGCCGAACGGCTACAAGATCTCCGGTGAGGGCGAGGGCGGGGTGGCCGGATTCGCCAAGGGCGGCGCGGCCGTCAAGCTCGCCGAGAAGGACGGCGGCACGCTGCTCTCCTACGACGTCGAGGCGCAGATCGGCGGCAAGTTGGCGCAGCTCGGCCAGCGCCTCATCAACGGTGCCGCCAAGAAGCTGGCCGACGAGTTTTTCGCGAACTTCGCCAAGGCCGTACAGAGCTGAAGGTCCAATACTTTTAGGGTAGCGCCTTCGGCATGGCGCCTTGCGCCCGGGGCGATGTTGCCCCGGGGCATAATGGCCCATATGATGGGTTGGAATAATTATAAGAACCGCTTCGACGGGACCCGTCGGGGTGCTGACAGAGAGTGCTTATGGCAAAAATCTCCCTCATCGTGAACGGCAATCCAGTCACCGCCAATGTCGATCCCCGCACGCTCCTGGTGCAATTCCTGCGCGAGAATCTGCGGCTGACCGGCACCCATGTCGGCTGCGACACCTCGCAGTGCGGCGCCTGCGTCGTGCATCTCGACGGCAAGGCCGTGAAGTCCTGCACCACGCTTGCGGTGATGGCCGATGGCCACGAGGTCAAGACGATCGAGGGGCTGGCTGCGGACGGCGCGCCGCTGCATCCGATGCAGGAGGCCTTCCGCGAGCACCATGGCCTGCAGTGCGGCTTCTGCACGCCCGGCATGATCATGACCGCGATCGACATCGTGCACCGCAAGGGCCACGAGCTCGACGACCACACCATTCGCGAGGAGCTCGAAGGCAATCTCTGCCGCTGCACGGGCTACCAGAACATCGTCGCCTCGATCTCCGCCGGCGCGAAGGCGATGGCCAAATCCGACCTCGCGTAACGCGCCTCCCGCGATCAGGACATACAGATGTACGAATTCAAATATCATCGCCCTGGGACCGTTCGCCAGGCGGCCAACCTCCTGGTGAAGAACGAGGACGCCAAGGTGATCGCCGGCGGCCACACGCTGATTCCAGTCATGAAGCAGCGCCTCGCCAGCCCCCCGCATCTGGTCGACCTCTCCCACATCGAGGGGCTCAACACGATCGAGATGAAGGGCCGCTCGCTGGTGATCGGCGCCACCGCCAAGCATGCCGAGGTCGCGACCTCCGCCATCGTCGGTGAAGCCATTCCGGCGCTGGCGAACCTTGCCGGCGGCATTGGCGATCCCGCCGTGCGTCACAAGGGCACGATCGGCGGCTCGCTCGCCAACAACGATCCGACTGCCGATTATCCGGCCGCGGTGCTCGCGCTCGGGGCCACCATCGTCACCAACAAGCGCCGCCTCAAGGCGGAAGAGTTCTTCCAGGGCCTGTTCACGACCGCGCTCGAAGCGGATGAGATCATCACCAAGGTGATGTTCCCGCTGCCGAAGAAGGCCGCTTACGTCAAGTTCCGCAACCAGGCCTCGCGCTATGCGCTTGTCGGGGTGTTCGTGGCGCGGCGTCCTTCGGACGTGCGCGTTGCCGTCACCGGTGCGGGCTCCGAAGGCGTGTTCCGCGTCACCGCATTCGAGGAAGCCTTGAGGAAGCGCTTCGCCTCGAAGGCGCTGGAGGGCATCGCGGTACCGGCAGAAGGCCTCAACAGCGACATCCACGGCAGCGCCGAATACCGCGCGCATCTCATCGGGGTGCTGACGCGGCGCGCCGTCGATGCTGCCAATGCCAAGGAATGAGCTGACCTCATTCCTCGGTCCAGACCTGTCCCCGGTGAGGGCGTAGCGAGACTGGCTTTTCCATGACTTCAGCGGCCACTTCTTCCGGTGCTTTGCCGGCATCGGTCGATGCGATGCTCGAACTCCTGACGTCGCGCGGCTATCTCGCTGAGCGCTCACTGGCGACGGTGACGTATCTGTCGCTGCGTATGGGCCGGCCGCTGTTCCTGGAAGGCGAGGCCGGCGTCGGCAAGACCGAGATCGCTAAGGTGCTCTCGGCGGCGCTGGGGCGGAAGCTGATCCGCCTGCAGTGCTATGAAGGCCTCGACGTCTCCTCCGCGGTGTATGAGTGGAACAGCGCGTCGCAGATGATCGCGATCCGGATGGCGGAAGCCGCGGGCGACACTGATCGCGATCAGCTTTCGAGCGATATCTTCGCCGACCGCTACATGATCAAGCGGCCGCTGCTCCAGGCGCTGGAGCCTGATGTCGCCGGTCCGCCGGTGCTGCTGATCGACGAGCTCGACCGTGCCGACGAGGCGTTCGAAGCCTACCTGCTCGAGATCCTCAGTGACTTCCAGGTGACCATCCCCGAATTCGGCACCGTGAAGGCGCCGCACCCGCCGATCGTCATCATCACCTCCAACCGCACCCGCGAGATCCACGACGCGCTGAAACGGCGCTGCCTCTATCACTGGGTCGATTATCCCGCCGCCGAGCGCGAGCTCGCGATCGTCAAGACACGCGTGCCCGGCATCTCCGCCAAGCTGTCGCAGCAGGTCGTGCGCTTCGTGCAGGCGCTGCGCAACCAGGACTTCTACAAGTCGCCGGGCGTTGCCGAGACCATCGACTGGGCCACGGCGCTGTCCGAGCTCGATGCCCGCTCGCTGACCCCGCAAGTGGTCGGCGACACGCTGGGCGCGCTGCTCAAGTACCAGGACGACATCACCCGCATGCAGGGCGATGCTCTGCATAAGGTGTTGAAGGACGCGACGAGCGAGAATTGACGCGCGGGCGTCGTAACTAGCTCGTCATTCCGGGGCGCGCGTCAGCGCGAGCCCGGAATCCATAACCACGATCGGGAGTATGGATTCCGGGCTCGCGCCAAGAGGCGCGCCCCGGAATGACGGCTGAGAGTGTAGACCATGGCCATCAACCACCTTGCCCCCGAAAAGACCGAGCAGTTCGCCGACAACATCGTCGGCTTCGCCCGCGCGCTGCGTGCGGCCGGCCTGCCGGTCGGGCCGGGCGCTGTCATCGATGCCATGAGCGCGCTGCAGGTGATCGACATCGGCAGCCGATCCGACGTCTTCACCACGCTGGAGGCGATCTTCGTCAAGCGCCATGAGCATGCGCTGATCTTCAAGCAGGCTTTCAACCTGTTCTTCCGCGCCTCGGAAGAATGGAAGCACATGCTGGATTCGGTGCCGCTGCCGGAAGAGGCCAAGAAGAAGCCCCAGGCCGGCGCCCGCCGCGTCCAGGAGGCGATGGCGCAGCCTCGCATGACCGAGACGCCGCAGCACCAGGAGCAGGATCTGCGCCTGTCGGTTTCCGACAAGGAGATCCTTCAGAAGAAGGATTTTGCGCAGATGAGCGCGGCGGAGATCGCCGAGGCGCTCCATGCCATCGAGCGGATGCATCTGCCGCAGGCCGAGCTCTTGACGCGCCGGCGCCGGCCCGATGCGCGCGGCCTGCGCCTCGACCTCCGCCGCACGTTGCGCGCCTCCTTGCGCACCGGCGGCGACATCATCGACATCCATCGCCTCGGACGGATCGAGAAGCCGGCGCCGATCGTGGCGCTGCTCGACATCTCGGGCTCGATGAGCGAATACACCCGCCTGTTCCTGCATTTCCTGCATGCCATCACGGATGCCCGCAAGCGCGTCTCGGTGTTCCTGTTCGGCACGCGCCTCACCAATGTCAGCCGCGCGCTGCGCCAGCGCGACCCGGACGAGGCGCTGGCGAGCTGCTCGGCCTCGGTCGAGGACTGGGCCGGCGGCACCCGCATCTCGGCCTCGCTGCATAACTTCAACAAATTGTGGGCGCGGCGGGTGCTGAGCCAGGGCGCCATCGTGCTCTTGATCTCCGACGGGCTGGAACGGGAGGCCGATTCCAAGCTCGCCTTCGAGATGGACCGGCTGCACCGGTCCTGCCGGCGGCTGATCTGGCTGAACCCGCTGCTGCGGTTTGGCGGCTTCGAGGCCAAGGCGCAGGGCATCAAAATGATGCTGCCCCACGTTGACGAATTCCGGCCCGTGCATAATTTGAGTTCGATCCAGGAGCTGATCACGACGCTCTCCCAGCCGCTGCCGCCGCATCACCGCAGCCTGATCCGCTCCGCAGCTTGAGAGGCCAGCCATGCTCGATCGCGACGAGGACATCCTGAAGGCGGCGGAGGACTGGCAGAAGGCCGGCCGTGGCGTTGCGCTCGCGACGGTCGTCGAAACCTGGGGCTCGGCGCCGCGCCCGGCGGGCTCCAGCCTCGTCATCAACGACGAAGGCACGTTCCTGGGGTCCGTCTCCGGCGGCTGCGTCGAGGGTGCGGTGGTTACGGAGGCCATGGATGTGATCCAGAGCGGCAAGCCGAAGATGCTGGAGTTCGGCGTCGCCGACGAGACCGCCTGGAACGTCGGGCTGTCCTGCGGCGGCACCATCCGCGTCTTCGTCGAGAAGGTCGGTTAGCCGTGAAGCTCGACATCTTGCACGAACTCAATGCCGAACGCGCCGCGCGCCGGCCCGTCATTCTGGTAACCGACACCGAGAGCGGCGAGCAGCGCCTGGTGAAGGCGAAGGATTTCGCCAGGGATCCGCTGCGCGCCGAGCTGGAAAAGCAGCTTCGCATGGGCAAGAGCGCCAGTGTCGAGGCCGGCGGCAAGAAGCTGTTCCTCAACGTCTACGCCCCGACGGCAAAGCTCGTCATCATCGGCGCGGTTCATATCAGCCAGGCCCTGGCGCCGCTGGCGCGCTCGCTCGGCTATGACGTGACCGTGGTCGATCCGCGCACGGCCTTTGCGAGCCCCGAGCGCTTTCCCGACATTCCGTTGATCGCCGAATGGCCTGATACTGCGCTGCCGCCGCTCAATGTCGATGCCTACACCGCGTTCGTGGCGGTGACGCACGATCCCAAGATCGACGACCCCGCGCTGCTGCACGCCTTCGAGCGCAACTGCTTCTATATCGGCGCGCTCGGCTCGCGGAAGACGCATGCCAAGCGCGGCGACCGGCTGCGGGCGCAGGGCGCCAAGGAAAGCGACATCGCGCGCATCCACGCGCCCATTGGGCTAGCGATCGGCGCGGTCTCGCCGTCCGAGATCGCGGTGGCGATCATGGCCGAGATCACGGCCGTGCTTCGGCTGCCTCCCAAGGAAAAAGAAGAAGCGGCATGAAGTTCGGCCCGGCGAGCCCCAGGGATGCGATTGGCGGGGTGACCGTCCACACCCTGCGCCAGGGATCGCTGGTGCTGAAGAAGGGCACGACGATCGGACCTGCCGAGGTCGAGGCGCTGGAGCGCGCCGGCATCAAGGACATCGTCGTGGTGCGCATGGAGGCGGGCGACGTCTCCGAGGATGTTGCGGCCGCCAGCATCGCGCTCGCCATCGGCGGCGAGGGCATCCATGTCGAGCGCGCTTTCACCGGCCGCGCCAATTTGTTCGCCGCGCAAGCGGGCGTGCTGGTCATCGACCGCGCCGCGGTCGACCGCATCAACAACATCGACGAAGCCATTACCTTTGCGACGCTCGCCGCCTACAAGCCGGTCGTCGAGGGCGAGATGGTTGGAACCGTTAAGATCATCCCGTTCGGCGTCGAGGCGAGTTTGCGCGATGCCGCGGTGAAGGCGGCGGGCAAGGATGTGCTGAAGGTCGCGCCTTACGTGATCAAGCGCGTCGGCGTGGTCTCGACGCTGCTGCCGGGCCTGTCCACCAAGGTCATCGACAAGACGCTGCGCGTCACCGCCGAACGGCTGGCGCCGGCCGGCGCCGGCATCATCGCCGAGCGCCGGGTCCCGCACGAGGAGCAGGCGCTGTCGGCCGCAATCAAGGAATTGCTCGGCCTCGGCGCCGAGCTCGTGATCGTGTTCGGTGCATCCGCGATCGCCGACCGCCGCGACGTGATTCCGGCGGCCGTCACCGGAATCGGCGGCGAGATCGAGCATTTCGGCATGCCGGTCGACCCCGGCAATCTCCTGCTGATCGCCCGCGCCGGCGAGGTGCCTGTGCTGGGCGCGCCGGGCTGCGCGCGCTCGCCGGTCGAGAACGGTTTTGACTGGGTCTTGATGCGGCTTCTCGCCGGCATCAAGGTGACCCGCTCCGAGCTGATGGGCATGGGCGTCGGCGGCCTCTTGATGGAGATCGTGACGCGGCCGCAGCCGCGCGCCAAGCCGGAGACCGAAGGCAACCGCCAGGTCGCGGCTATCGTGCTCGCGGCGGGCCGCTCGACCCGGATGGGCGGGCCGAACAAGCTGCTCGCCGAGCTCGACGGCAAGAAGCTGGTGCGCCTCGCGACCGAGCAGGCGCTGGCCTCTAGGGCATCTGAGGTGATCGTCGTCACCGGCCATCAGGCCGAGCTCGTCGAGCAGGCGCTGCAAGGCCTTAAGGTGACATTCGTCCGCAATCCGGACTTCGCCGGCGGCATCGCCAGTTCGGTGAAGGCCGGCATCGCCGCCGTTCCCGAGACCTGCGATGGCGCCGTCGTGTGTCTCGGTGACATGCCGCTGATCGACGCCGGCCTGATCGACAGGCTGATCGACAGTTTCGCGCCCGACCGCGGCAATCTCATCGTCGTTCCCGTCAGCGAGGGCCGCCGCGGCAACCCCGTGCTGTGGTCGCGCCGCTTCTTCAAGGAGCTGATGACGCTCGACGGCGACGTCGGCGCGCGGCATCTGATCGCCAAGCACACTGAGGCCGTCGCCGAGGTGCCCGTCGACGGCGAGAGCGCCTTCCTCGACATCGACACGCCGCAGGCGCTGGAGGCGGCACGGCGGGGATGAAGGTGCCGTAACCGACGGCGCCGTAGGGTGGGCAAAGGCGCGGAGCGCCGTGCCCACGGCCTCTTCGTGGCGATTGACAATGGGTGGGCACGCTTCGCTTTGCCCACCCTACTGCACCTGCCCATCCTCTCGATTTCAACGCCTCATTCACCATCTGGAAACGACCGCCGCTTAGAGTTGCCTCCACCTGCCTTGGGGGGAGGGGTTTTCCATGGCTTCGAACATCGTCGCGCGCCGTTGCGCGATGTTTTTCTTTGCGTTGTCCATTTGCGTTGCCGGCGCTCGGCACATTACGGAAGCCCATGCCGCCGGCGCCTTTGCGGTCGGCAAGTGCGGCGCCTATGGCCAGGCCTATGATTATGGCCACGAGCACGAGGCCCGCGCCGCCGCGCAGAAGCAATGCAAGGGCGATTGCACCACCGTGACGATGAAGCGCGCCTGTGCCGCGATGTCGGTCGATATGACCAATCCCTGCGGCGCCTATGGCTATGCCGTCAAGCCGAAGATTTCCGCCTCGCTCAACGCCGCCACGCGTGAATGCTACAAATACGGCGGCAAGGAATGCGTGATCCGCGCCTGGGCCTGCGACGCGAAAGGCTGATTTTCTCTTGCTGTCATTCCGGGGCGATGCGTAGCATCGAACCCGGAATCCATCGTGCCGCAGAGCGGGTGGACGAATGGATTCTCAGGTGCGCAATTGCGCACCATAGTTCGCGCCAAGTGGCGCGCCCCGGAATGACAACTTGAGGAATTACATGCAATTCGACACCAAGATCGCGGTCGTGATCCGTACCGATCTTCAAGCCTGGCAGAAGCTGAACGTAGCCTCCTTCCTCACCAGCGGCATCGCCGCGGCCTTTCCGGAATGCATCGGCGAAGCCTATGAGGACGCCTCAGGCACGAAGTATCATGCGCTGATCGGGCAGCCGATCCTGATCTACGGCGCCGACGGTCCTGCATTGTCGCGCGCGCTGGACCGCGCGCTCACCCGCAACGTCAAGGCGGCGGTCTACACCGAGGACATGTTCAAGACCACGCACGATGCTGCCAATCGGGAGGCGGTGAGGGCGGTTGCGCGTGGCGACCTCAATCTCGTTGGCATTGCGATGCGCGCCGAGCGGAAGGTGATCGACAAGATCGTCGACGGGTTGAAGTTCCATAGTTAGTTGCCGCTCGATAGCCTCCACATCCGTCATTGCGAGCGAAGCGAAGCAATCCAGAATTGTTCGGCGCAGGTTTTCTGGATTGCTTCGTCGCTTCGCTCCTCGCAATGACGGAGGGTGCGCTCACCCCGGCGGCATGCCGTCGAACTTCACCAGGCCAGGATCGAGAGGATCCCACTCATGGGCGCGCGCGGCGAAGGTCACCGCCTGCGGCCTGTAGCGGGCGGGCTCGTCGAGGCTCGCAGCGCGGATCGTGAACACGTCGGGCTGTGCCGCGAAGGTCATGTAGACGGCGACGCCGCACTGCGGACAGAAGCTGCGCGTCTTCACCTTGCCGTTGTCGGCGACCATGTCCCAGTGCTTGGCATCGCCCGTCAGCGTCACACCGGCGCGCGCGAAGGTCGCGTACGAGCCATGGCCGCTGCCGCTTTCCCGCTGGCAGTCGCGGCATTGGCAGTGATTGCTGAAGAGGGGCTCCCCTTCGATCGAATAGCGGATCGCGCCACAGGCGCAGCCGCCGGTATAGGGCTTCTCCATCGCGATCTCTCCCGCTCAATCTTCGCCGCTGATCTCGTCGAGCTTGCGAACGACCTGCTTCCAGCCGCCGCTCATCACCGTGTAGGCCGACTCGTTCCTGGGCAGGACGAAGCCCGCATGGACGAGGCGGATCCGCGTGCCGGCTTCGACTGGGGTGAGGGACCAGGTCACGACGGTGTCGAGCGGGGCGCCATAGCCGGTGTTGCGCTCGTCGCCGCCCTTCCAGGCGTAGACGAGGCGGCGATGCGCCACGACCTCGAGAACCCGGCAATGGATCACGCCGTCCCAGTTGCCGCCCGGCGTGGTCTGGAAGGTGAAGGCCTTGCCTTCGACGGCTTCGAAGCCGGTCGGCTGCATCAGCCAGCGCCCGATCAGCTGTGCGCTGGTCAGCGCCTTCCAGATCGTCTCGGCTGTGTGAGGGAAGACCTCGTCGATGACGATGTCTCTTGTGTCGGCTTTCAAGGCGGCAGCACTCACGGGTCGATCTCCTTCAAGAGGTCACGCAGGTTCTGGAAACGGTCGCGCCAGAAGACGCCGTAATGGTCCATCCAGGTGACCAGCGGCTCCAGCCCCTGCGGCGCGGCGCGGTAATAGACGTTGCGGCCCTCGGCGCGCTCGGCGACGAGGCCCGCTTGCTTCAACGATTTCAGGTGTTGCGAGACGGCTCCTTGCGTGACGCCGCTGCCGCGCGTCAGCTCGGCGACGCTGATCTCTTTGCTCTCGAACACACGCTCGAACACGGCGCGGCGGGTCGGATCGGCGAGGGCGCGCATCACGGTGGTGACGGGGTTTGGGGTGGCTTCGATCATGAGATCTAATTAGCGGGAACTAATGTATTAGTCAACACTAATTCGTCTGGACGATCGCCGCTCCTGCGCGCTCTTGACTATGACTGACTAGTCAGTCATATATATCGAATGACGAAGAAGCCGACCACCGCCGCACCCTCTGCGGCTCCCACCCTCGCGAACGGCCCTGCGGCTACTGGCCCCGATGCAGCGCCTGCCTCGAACCGCGCCTCGCGCGCGGCGGAGCGGCGTGCGGCGATCGTCGAGGCAGCGATGGAGGAGTTCATCGCCCGCGGCTTTGCCGCCACCAGGCTCGACGACATCGCCAAGCGCGCCGGCGTCGCCAAGGGCACGATCTACCTGCATTTCAAGGACAAGGAATCGATGTTCGAGGAGCTGGTGCGCATCGTCATCGTTCCCGTGGTCGCGCGGCTGACCACGCTGCCGCCGCCGGCAGGCTCGGTGCGCGACCTCATCGAGACGTTCGCCGGCAACTTCCTGAAGGAGGTGATCGGCACGAGGCGGGGCGATCTGGTGCGTCTGATCGTGGCGGAGGGGCCGCGCTTTCCGTCCGTCGCCGACTTCTACTACCGCGAGGTGGTCTCGCGCGGGATCACTGCCATGCGCGCGCTGATCGAGCTCGGCATCGCCCGCGGCGAGATCCGGCAGAAGGACCTCGCGCGCTATCCACAGATCCTGGTCGCGCCCGCGATGATCGCCGTGATCTGGCAGAGCCTGTTTGCGCGGCATGCGCCGCTCGACGCGCAGGAGATGCTGCGCGTTCATCTCGATTTGATTTTTGGCGAACGGAGGACGACATGAGGTCGTCGCAAGCAATTTCTGTTGTGGTATTGTTCGCGGTGCTGGCCACCGGGCTTGCCGGGTGCAAGGAGAAGCGCGATCCCGGCTTCCAGGGGTGGGTCGAGGCCGACATGATCTTCGTCAGTCCGGACGAAGCCGGGCGCGTCACCAAGCTCAACGTCCGCGAAGGCGACGAGGTCAAGGTCGGCGATCACCTCTATTCCGTCGACGACGATCTCCAGCTTGCCGACCTCAACCAGCAGAAGGCGACGCTTGCGAACGCGCAGCAGACCTATGACCGTGCGGCCTCGCTGAACAAGACCGGTTCGGGCACGCAGGCCAATCTCGATTCCGCCGTGTCCGCCTTGCGCGTCGCGGAGGCGCGGGTGGCGACCTCGGAGACGCGGATGGCACGGCGCAAGGGCTTTGCGCCGGTCGCCGGCACCATCCAGCAGATCTATTTCCGCGAAGGCGAGATGGTGGCGGCGCAGCGGCCGGTGCTCTCGATCATGCCGCCCGGCAACATGAAGCTGCGCTTCTTCGTGCCGGAGACCGAGTTGCCGAAGCTCGCGATCGGCGACACGGTGCGTGTCTCCTGTGACAATTGCGCCGCCGACCTCACCGCGAAGATCTACTTCATCGCGACCTCGGCCGAATACACGCCGCCCGTCATCTACAGCCTCGAAGAGCGCAACAAGCTGGTTTATCTGATCCAGGCGCGACCCTCGCGGCCCGATGCCTTGCGCGTCGGACAGCCGATCGACATCCACCTCAATCCCAAAACTCCTGAGACCAAGACACCGGTGGCGGACAAGCGATGAGCAACGGCAACGGCATCGCAATCGACGTCAAGGGCCTGACCAAGTCATTCGGCGGCCGCGAGGTCGTGCACGATCTGTCGATGCAGGTGAAGCGCGGCTCGATCTACGGCTTCCTCGGTCCCAACGGCTCGGGCAAGACCACGACGATCCGCATCCTCTGCGGCCTGCTCACGCCCGATAGCGGCGAGGGCACCTGCCTCGGCTATGACATCCGCCGCGATGCCGAGAAGATCAAGCGCCAGGTCGGCTACATGACGCAACGGTTCAGCCTGTACCAGGATCTCTCGGTGCGCGAGAACCTCGAATTCGTGGCGCGGCTCTATGGCCTCGCTGACGCGCGCGGTGCCGCGCGCGACATGATCAAGCGGCTCGGGCTGTCGGGGCGCGAGGAGCAGCTCGCCGGCGAGCTGTCGGGCGGCTGGAAGCAGCGGCTGGCGCTGGGGGCTTGCACGCTGCCCAATCCACAATTGTTGCTTCTGGACGAGCCGACCGCCGGCGTCGATCCCAAGGCGCGGCGCGATTTCTGGAACGAGATCCATGCGCTGGCCGCCGAAGGCCTCACGGTGCTGGTCTCGACCCATTACATGGACGAGGCCGAGCGCTGCCACGAGATCGCCTACATCGCCTACGGCTATCTGCTGGCGCACGGCACGGTGGAGGAGGTGATCGCGAAATCCGCGCTCACGACCTATACCGTCACGGGCGACGACCTGAACGAGCTTGGCGCCGCGCTCACGGGCAAGCCCGGCATCGACATGGTGGCGCCGTTCGGCACTTCGCTGCATGTTTCCGGCCGCGACGTCCCGGCGCTCGAAGCCAGCATTGCGCCCTGGCGCGAGAAGAGCGGCCAGCACTGGCAGAAGTCCTCGCCCTCGCTCGAAGACGTGTTCATCGAGCTGATGGGACGCTCCAAGGACAATTTCCAATGAGCGCGGTCGACCATCCCGAACCACGGCGCGACATCCGCGAGCGCTTCGGCTTCCTGCGGCGTTCCTACGCGATGCTGATCAAGGAGTTCATCCAGCTGAGGCGCGACCGCGTCTCGTTCGCGATGATCGTGATGCTGCCGGTGATGCAGCTGATGCTGTTCGGCTATGCCATCAACACCACGCCGCGTCATCTGCCGAGCGCGGTGCTGCTCCAGGAGGATTCCGATCTCGCCCGCTCGGTGCTGAAGGCGCTGGAGAACACCAAATATTTCCGCTTCCTCTACGAAGTTCACGACGTCGACGATTTCGACAATCTCCTGAAGTCCGGCAAGGTGCTGTTCGGGGTCGAGATCCCGCGCGGCTTCGAGCGGGCGGTGCGGCGCGGCGACAGGCCGGCGCTGCTGGTCGCGGCCGACGCCACCGATCCGGTCGCCGCAAGCGCTGCGCTCGGCTCGCTCGGCATGATCGTGCAGACCGCGCTTGCGCACGATCTCTATATCGGCGAGCCCCCGGAGATGCCGTTCGAGATCCGCGCCCACGCCCGCTACAATCCGGCCGCGAATTCCAGCCTCAATATCGTGCCAGGCCTCGTCGGCACCATCCTCACCATGACCATGCTGATCTTCACCGCGCTCTCGGTCACGCGCGAGGTCGAACGCGGCACCATGGAGAGCCTGTTGTCGATGCCGATCAAGCCGGTCGAGGTGATGTTCGGCAAGATCGTGCCCTACGTGCTGGTCGGCTTCGTCCAGGCCTTCCTGATCATCGGCATCGGTGTCGGCCTGTTCGGCGTGCCCGTGCTCGGCAATCTTGTCCTGCTGGCGCTGCTGTCGACGCTGTTCATCACCACCAATCTGGCGGTCGGCTACACCATCTCGACGCTGGTTCAGAACCAGCTCCAGGCCATGCAGATGTCGATGATGTTCTTCCTGCCGAGCATTCTGCTCTCCGGCTTCATGTTCCCGTTCGCAGGCATGCCGGCCTGGGCGCAATATCTCGGCGAGTGCCTGCCGCTGACCCATTATTTGCGGATCGTCCGCGCCATCATGCTGAAGGGCGCGACCATGGAGAATTTGCGCTTCGATACGCTGGCGCTGGCGGCCCTGATGCTGCTCGCCATGACCGTCGCCGTGACGCGCTTCCGCCGTACGCTGGATTGAGGCACAATACCCCGGAATCCCGGAATCGAGGGGTGGAATGGCCAAGTTTGCGAGCAGGAAAGCGCGGCAGCATGCCGTCTTGTCGGAGGACTTCGAGCGCGAGCTGACGCGGGAGGTGCTGCGCACCGAGCTGCTGCGGGTGCGAGCGCTGATCGCGACCGGCTGCTGCATGATGTTTTTACTGACGGCCATTTACCTGATCGATCCCGCAGTGGTGAACCGGGTCTGGCGCGGAACGGAGGGGATCATGGAGGTCTACGGCCTTCTGGCCGGCTTCATCCTGTTCGAGGCCTGGGTCCACACCCAGATCAGGAAGAACCTCCGCCTCGATCGCGACCTGCCGGTGATCAGGCGCTATATCGGCACGCTGATCGAGACGTCGCTGCCGACGCTGATTCTCATTCTGCAAATCCGGACCATGGGCGCGCCCCAGGCGCTCGGCTTCGCCGTGCCGCTGATGTATTTCATCTTCGTGATCCTCTCGACGCTGCGGCTCGACTTCTGGCTCTCTGCATTCACTGGTTTCGTCGCCGCGGCCGGGCTCCTGGCAGTCGCACTATATTACAACTCGACCGGCGAGACGGATGAGCCCTTGGTCTATCTCCACGCCGTGCGCAGCATCGTCATCCTGATCTGCGGCGTACTCGCTGGCGCCGTCGGCGCTCAGCTCCGCCGCCAGTTCGCCGCGAGCATCGCGGCCGCCACCGCGCGCGACCGGGTCACCAATCTGTTCGGCCAGCACGTCTCGCCGCAGGTGGTGGAGCGGCTGATGACGGCGGGAACGGGCGCAAGCGGCGACGTCCGCCGCGTCGCGGTGATGTTCGTCGATTTCCGCGGCTTCACGGCCGGCGCGCAGTCGCGCAGTCCGCAGGAGGTGGTCGACCGGCTCGACGGCGCCTTCGCCGTCCTGGTCGACATTCTCGACCGCCAGGGCGGCATCGTGAACAAGTTTCTCGGTGACGGTTTCCTCGCGCTGTTCGGCGCGCCGCTGGAAGCATCCGACGCCGCGCACCGCGCGGTCGCCGCCGGCCGCGAGATGCTCCGGGCAATGGACCGCATCAACGCAGAGAGCAGCTGGCCGCTGCGGATCGGCATTGGCATCCATTTCGGCGAGGTCGTCGCCGGCAATATCGGCTCGCCCCGGCGCAAGGAATACACGGTCATCGGCGATACCGTGAACTTCGCCTCGCGACTCGAGGCGCTGAACAAGGATTTCGGCTCGCAGCTCCTGATCTCCGCATCCGTGCGCGAGGCGCTGGGCGATGACGGGAGCGATGCCGTCGCGCTCGGCGAGGTCGAGGTGCGCGGCTACGAGCGGAAAGTACCGGTGTTTCAGCTGGGGTAATGTGCATCACACATCGGTGCGCGCAGTTCTCTTTCTTCCAACCGATTGCTCCGATTGCTCCGAATTTTGGGGCATGACGGGCGATGTTTTGGGCTTGTAGAGTGCTGCGCGATGCGGCCGGCGCGCGGCCGCGACTTGCATGGGGAAGTGACGATGCAGCGCCGCTACATCACCGTCGACGTGTTCACCGACCGCGCCTTCGGCGGCAACCAGCTCGCCGTGGTGCTCGATGCCGGCGGGCTCACGACCACGCAGATGCAGGCGGTCGCCACCGAGTTCAATTATTCCGAGACCACTTTCGTGCTGCCGCCGCGCGACAGGGCCAACGACGCCGAGGTGCGCATCTTCACGCCGGTGCAGGAGATCGCCTTTGCAGGCCATCCCAATGTCGGCACCGCCTTCGTGCTGGCCTCGATGGCGAAGGAGCCGAAGCCACGCCTGCTGTTCGAGGAAAAGGCCGGGTTGGTCCCGGTCGAGATCGTGCGAGAGCAGGGCAGGGTGATCAGAACCGAGCTCACCGCGCCGCAGCCGCTGCAGCGGCTCTCAACGCTGTCAACAGCGGAAGCCGCGAGCTGCATCTCGCTCGTTGCCGACGACATCAGGGCCGACAATCACGAGCCGCAGATTGTCACCGTCGGAAACGCGTTTCTGGTGATGGAGCTGCATTCGCGTGAGGCGCTGAAGCGGGCCCGGCCCGATGCTGCGGCCTTTGGCAAGGTCTTGCCGCGCGATGGTGCCCGCGCGGTGTGGTTCTATACGCGCGATGTGCCGGCGGCGGAGGCGCCTTGCGAGCGACAGGCGCGCATGTTCATGCGCGGTGCCAGCGGCCTCGTCGAGGATCCCGCCACCGGCAGCGCCACGGTTGCCGCCGCCGCGCTGTTCGCCGATCTCGATCCCACGCGCGACGGCGAGCTGAAGCTGACCGTCGGCCAGGGTTTTGACATGGGTCGTCCAAGCATCCTCTCGACCCGCGTGCGCAAGCAGGACGGCAAGATCGTCTCCGCCCACGTCGGCGGCGCTTGCGTGCAGATGATGGAGGGGACGTTCCGGCTGGCGGGGGAGGGGTAGGTCAATCTATCCGTCATTCCAGGGCGCGACGAAGTCGCGAACCGGAATGACGGCGACAACTACACCTGCCGCCCCGCCAAATTCTTCACCGCAACGCCATCGCGCTCCTCGATGATCTCCGCGATCATCTGGCGGTGGCAGTGGGTGTGGTCGCGCTCGTAGCACAGCAGGCACACCGGGCCGGCCTTTTTCACCAGCGCAGAAAGCTCGTCCATCTCTTCTTTCGCCTGCGGCGTCTTCAGGTGCTTTGAGAATATCTTCTCCAGCACGTCGTATTGACCGCTGCGGGCGGCGAGCCGGCCTTCCTTCGGCGTGCCGAGCGCGGCGAGATGGACATAGCCGATGCCGCGCTCGTCGAGGGCCGCCGAAAGCTGCTTCTTGGAAAAGCCTGGCCGGCGCGACGAGGTCACCGCGCGCACGTCGACCACGAGCTTGACGCCGGCCTGTTCCAGCTCGTCGAGCACGGCCTTCGGCGGCGTCTGCTCATAGCCGATGGTGAACAGCTTCTTCGCCTTTGCCATGGGTACCTCAGGCCACCGCATGAGAGCTCGTCATGCCCGGGCTTGTCCCGGGCATCCACGTTCTTCGTGCCGTGCAGCAGATCGTGGATGGCCGGGACAAGCCCGGCCATGACGCGTGGAGGCTTTGGTGTTCCGGACTGCAAGCGGAAGGGACGATAGTCACCTCAACTCACCCGTGCGATCAGTTCCATGGCGCCGTGCGGTGCGCGCACCTTGCCCTCGTGGATGACATAGGCGAACACGTCGCGCGGCTCCTTCTTCGGCTTGGCCTTGTCAACCTTCGGGAGATCGTCGGGTTCACCGCCCGAAGCCCAGTCCTGGAAACGCTCGGCCCAGGCGTCGAGCTGCTTCGGCGGATAGCAGGTCTTGATCTCGTCATTGCCCTTCTGCAGCCGCGCATAGACGAAATCGCCGGCGACATCTGCGATGGCGGGATATTTGCCGTGCTCGGCGAAAACCACGGGCGTCTCGAACTCGCGGATCAGCGACACGAAGTCCGGCGTGCAGAAGCTGTCATGGCGCACTTCCACGACATGGCGCAGCGCGCGTCCCTCGAGCTTGCGCGGCAACAGCTCCAGGAACTTGCCGAAATCGGCAGCATCGAACTTCTTCGTCGGCGCAAACTGCCACAGCACCGGCCCGAGATGATCGCCGAGTTCCAGCACGCCGGAATCGTAGAACCGCTTGATGGAATCGCCGGCCTCCGCGAGCACGCGGCGGTTGGTCGCAAAGCGCGGTCCTTTCACCGAGAACACGAAACCGTCAGGCACCTCGCTCGCCCATTTGCGAAAGCTCTCCGGCTTCTGCGAGCCGTAATAGGTGCCGTTGATTTCGATCGAGGTCAGCTTCGAGGCGGCATAGGACAGCTCCTTCGCCTGCGCGAGCTTCTCCGGATAGAACACGCCGCGCCAGGGCTCGAAGGTCCAGCCGCCGATTCCGATGAAGATGTTGCCGGATTTTTTGGACGCAGTTTTTGCTTTGGCCACGGGAGTATCTCGCATCGACGGGGAGG
Organism: Bradyrhizobium sp. CCBAU 45321; assembly: GCF_028128975.1. Taxonomy (NCBI): domain Bacteria; kingdom Pseudomonadati; phylum Pseudomonadota; class Alphaproteobacteria; order Hyphomicrobiales; family Nitrobacteraceae; genus Bradyrhizobium; species Bradyrhizobium sp. CCBAU 45321. The sequence goes on along the minus strand of NZ_LFKZ01000128.1, from coordinate 353,081 downwards.
GATCTCATCCTAATCAAACCAGATGTGATTGGCCAGTTGGCCGGTCCGGTCTAAGCTCGCGACGGGCCCGCGAAGAAGGAGAACAAGATGCGGATGCTGCTGGTGGGGGTCGCGCTCGTCATGATGACATCTGCTGCCATGACAAGTTCTGCCGTGGCGGATGACGACGACACGAAGGGCGCGCAGAAACTCGCCCAGCAGGGCCGCGACGGCTACTGGCATTGCCTCGCGCGGGAATATTCGCGCGAGTCCAATCAGGGCCTGTCGGAGCAGGATTTCGGCCGCTCGGTTGCGGGCGCCTGTCCGTCGGAGCGGCAATATTACCGGGTCACGCTGCTCGATTATCTCACCACGCAATATCCTGATATCGATGCCGGCGCCCATCTCGCCACCGCGAATAGAGCGGTGGAGGCGGCGCAGAAGGACATCGTGATGGCCTTCGTCAAGCACCGGCCGCCCCAGAAGTAGGGGAGTGGCGAATGGCGAATAGCGAATAGGGCGACAAGGCAGGCCATGCTCATTCGCCACTCGCCATTCGCTATTCGCCCTGGGCCTTCCAGTCGCGCGCTCATCCATGGTATCAGTGAGCCCGTCTGGAGCAGGAACTTGCATGTCGTCTGAGTCGGTGGGTGGCATTCTGGGGGCGATCGTCGCGGCGGTCGTCCTTGCGGTTGCCGTCGTGTTCGGGCCGATCGGCCAGTACGGCAAGCCGCCCAAGCCGGCGAAGGCCGAGCCGGCTCCTGCGGCGGCGCCCGCAGCCCCGGTCGCGCCCGCGCCGCGCGGGCCGGTCATCCGGGAAGTGCCCAACCAATAGGACATGAGAATCGGGCTTCCAACCCCCTTGCGGAACGCCTTTGCCATCCCCATCTAGCTTCTAACGGCGGCGTTGAGCGTAAAGACCTCCGTCGCTGGAACGACCTTGGAATAGCTTAAGGCTTGCGCCGGATGTACGCGCAGCCCGCCGTTCCGGGGTCGTTGGCATTTTAGGCCTCTTTTCGGCCATTCCCCAGAACCTCGGCTTGGCAGCGCAGGATGCGGCGGATATACGCTGCCGTCATGAACGAAGCGATCAGACCGGGCATCGACAACTGGGCTCAAGAGGGGCCGGAACTGTCGGTCATCGTCCCGACCTTCAACGAGCGCGACAACGTCACCGTGCTGTACCGGCGCCTCGAGGCGACGTTCGCCAACGTCGCCTGGGAGGTCGTGTTCGTCGACGACAATTCGCCCGACGGCACCTGGGATGTCGTGCGCGAGCTGGCGCAGCGCGACAGCCGCGTGCGCTGCGTCCGCCGCATCGGCCGCCGCGGCCTGTCGGGCGCCTGCATCGAGGGCATCCTTGCCTCCAGCGCGCCCTATGTGGCCGTGATCGATGCCGACCTCCAGCACGACGAGACGCAGCTGCCCAAGATGCTGCTCTTGCTCGCGAGCGATCAGGCCGACCTCGTCGTCGGCAGCCGCTACATCGAGGGCTACAAGAGCGAAGGCTTCAACAGGCAGCGCGCCGGCGCCAGCGCGCTCGCGACCGAGGTCGCCAAGAAGATGCTGCGGGTCGAGATTGCCGACCCCATGAGCGGCTTCTTCATGATCCGCCGCGACCGCTTCGAGCAGCTCGCGCCAAAACTCTCCGTGCACGGCTTCAAGATCCTGCTCGACATCGTCGCGACCGCGCATGGCAGCTTGCGGGCGGTCGAGATTCCCTACACCTTCGGCGCCCGCCAGCACGGCGAGAGCAAGCTCGATTCCATGGTCGCGCTCGACTTCCTCGGTCTCGTCTTCGCCAAGCTGACCAACGACGTCGTCTCGCTGCGCTTCATCCTGTTTGCGATGGTCGGCGGCATCGGCCTCGTTGTGCACCTGACCACGCTGTTCATCGCGCTTCGCCTGTTCAACGCGCCGTTCCCGGAGGCGCAGGCCGCCGGCGCCATCGTCGCCATGACCAGCAATTTCATCCTCAACAATTTCCTCACCTATCGCGACCAGCGGCTGAAGGGCTTTGCGCTGCTGCGCGGCCTGATCGCCTTCTACATCGTGTGCAGCGTCGGCCTGCTCGCCAATGTCGGCGTCGCCTTCTCGGTCTACGACCAGGAGCCGATCTGGTGGCTGGCCGGCCTGGCCGGCGCGTTGATGGGCGTGGTGTGGAACTACGCGATGTCCGGACTGTTCGTCTGGCGCAAGAAATAGCGCGTGATGGGCGGGGCCGATGCGCGGATCGTCCGCAACACCGCGCTGCTGATTGTCGCGCTGGTGGGATTGCGGCTCGTCGCAGCCGCCTTCACGCCGATCACGTTCGACGAAGCCTATTACTGGATGTGGTCGAAGAGCCTCGCCGGGGGCTATTACGACCACCCGCCCATGGTCGCCTATGTGATCCGCGCCGGCACCATGATCGCGGGCGATACCGAGCTCGGCGTCCGCCTCGTCTCGATCCTGTTGGCGCTGCCGATGAGCTATGCGGTCTATCGCTCGGCCGCGATCCTGTTCGGCGGCACACGCGTGGCCGCGACCAGCGCCATCCTCCTCAACGTGACACTGCTGGCCTCCGTCGGCACGCTGATCGTCACGCCCGATGCGCCGCTGCTGGTCGCCTCGAGCTTCGTGCTGTTCTTCCTCGCCAAGGTGCTGGAGACGGGACGGGGCGCCTGGTGGCTCGCGGTCGGCGCCGCAGTCGGCGCGGCGCTATTGTCGAAATACACCGCGATGTTCTTTGGCGCCGCGATCCTGATCTGGCTCGCTTGCGTGCCGAAGCTGCGGCGCTGGTTCCTCTCGCCCTGGCCCTATCTCGGCGGCCTCGTGGCGCTGGCACTGTTCTCGCCGGTGATCCTCTGGAATGCCGACCATCAATGGGTCTCGTTCGCAAAGCAGCTCGGGCGTGCCAAGATCGAGGACTTCCGCCCCGTCTTCATCGCCGAACTGATCCCGACCCAGATCGCGTTCGCAACGCCGCTGGTCTTCATCCTCGGTGCGATGGGCCTGCACGCGCTGACCTGGCAGCGCGCCGGCGCGCTCGCCTCGCGCGTGCTGATCGAGACGATGTTCTGGACCATCGTCGCCTATTTCGTCTGGCATTCGCTGCATGCCCGGGTCGAGGCCAACTGGTTCGCGCCGGTGTATCCGCCGTTCGTCATTGCCGCGGCCGCCGCTGCCAATCTTGCGCAATGGAAGCCGCGCCAACGGCGCCTCGTCGACTTCTGCTTGCGCTGGGCCGCGCCTGTGGGCATCGTGATGTTTGCAGCCTTGATCGTGCAGGCCAACACTGGCTGGCTTTCGGGCTACCGCCGTGACGCCACGGTCCGCAGCGTCGGTGTCGGCTGGCGCGAGCTCGCCTCGGAGATCGAAGCGGTGCGCGTGCGCGTGGGTGCGAGCTGCGTGCTTGCACAGGATTACGGCACCACGAGCTGGCTCGCCTTCTATCTGCCGCGCGGCACCTGCGTCGTGCAGCAAAGCCAGCGTATCCGCTGGGTCAACATGGCTGAGCCGGATCCCAAGCTGCTCGCGGGCAAGCTGCTCTATGTCGACGAGCTGCGCGCCGACGGTCATCCCGCCCTCAATGCTCTCTTTGCAAAGGTGACGCAGGTGGCGCAACTGCAGCGCAAGCGCGGGCCGCTCGTGGTCGAGACCTACGGCATCGACCTGCTGGAAGGCGCCAGAGGCGAAGTGCTGGACCGCTCGCCGCCACCGGAAGCGCGGTAGCGCCTTAGAGCGGAATGGCTTGAGGTCGAATCAATTGCCGCGCGCTCGGTGCAACCTCTCCCGCTTGCGGGAGAGGTCGCGCCCACCGGGTCGCGCCGTAGGCGCGCCCGATGACAGGCTCCGGCGCGGGTGAGGGTTTTCTCCTCTAGGGGATTGTCCCATTGCGGAAACACCCTCTCCCCAACCCTCTCCCGCAAGCGGGAGAGGGAGCGCACCTCCGTCTTTGCTACGATCGAGCATCACTTCATCGCGCTTTAGTCGATCATCTCGGCCTTGTCAGCATCCTGTCCCGGCCCGTCGCGATCGCGCCAGAACCAGACGGTTACGACGCCGGAACGGCCGCGGACCTGGGCGAGCAAGGGGCCGGACAGAACACCGTCGGGCGCGCCCTGGAAGTCGGCCGCATCCAGCAGCGTGTCGCTCAGCGCGAGGCGCGCATCGTTCTGGGCGGCAATCTCCATCAGCCGGCTTGCGACGTTGACGGTGTCGCCTGTCGCCGTGATGTGCTGATGGCTTTCGCCGAGTCGCGAGGCGACGATCGGGCCGCAATGTGCGCCGATCTTGTAGCCGAGTTGACCTGCGATCGCCGGCGGCAGCGAGGCGATCCAGCGTGCGAGGCCGCGATGCAGATCGACCGCGCATTTCAGCGCGCGCGCCGAATCGTCGGGCATCGCGCGCGGTAGCCCGAACAGGATCATGGCGCCGTCCCCGAGAAAGCCCGTGATCATGCCGCCGCAATCGATCGCGATCCGGTCGACCAGCGCATGAAACGCCTTCAGAATATCCGTGAGCTCGTCCGGATCGATCCGCTCGCTCAAACCGGTGAAACCGGAGAGATCGACGAACACCACGGCTGCATCCTGCCGCACCGGCTTCGACAGGAAGTTCGGATCTCGCGAGAGCCAATCCCGCAGCGCCGGAGCCTGGAATTGCGCAAGCGACCTGCTCTTAGCGGCGAAATATTGCGTGCGGCGGCCTCCGGCCCACAGCTGCACGCCGGCAAAGACCGCAACCGGCGGCACGGCGGCGGCGAGCGTGGTCGCGGCGTTCAGCCAGACGCCGTGCGTGAACGCGAACAGGTTGAGCCCGGCCCAGGCGATCATCACCGCGGCCGCCGCCATGGTGCCGAGCGCGATGCGCCGCCAGGCGAGCAGGCCGACCAGCAGCACCGGCAGCAGGATCGCCGTGAGCGCGTCGGCAATGCGGACCCGGTGGTCACGCAGGATGGCATCGCCGGCGACGAGATGCGTGATTGCGGTCGAGACCACCTCGACGCCGGGCATCAGGGAATCGAACGGCGTCGGATAGAAGTCGCCGCCGCCGGCGACGGAGGCGCCGATCACGACGATACGGTTCTCGATGGCCGCGCGATCGAGCGTGCCGTCGAAGATGCTCTGTGCGCTGACGGTGCGGATGGTGCGGCGCGGGCCGTAATAAGTGATCGGCAATGCCAGATTGCTGTCGGTCGGCACCACGCGATCCCCGAGCATGAGATGGCCTGGCGCGACGGTCAGCGGCTCGTCGAGCGCGCGGGCCGCGACGCGCAACGGAAACGACAGCTCGACCTTGTCGCGGGTCCGGAACAGCATCGGCACCGAGAGCGGCGAGCCTGATTGCCCGGTCGCGACATTGACGATGCCGACCTCGGCGTGCTCGGCGAATGCGGGCAATGGCTGCAGGAAACGCTCGGCCTCCGGCAGCACGGCGAGGGGACCTTCTCGGCTGGGTGCCACTGTTTCGCTGGCGGAGGGGAAGATCGCGGCGGCGGCGAGCACCATGGGACCGGTGGCCAATGTGTTGGCCAGCGTCGCATCGCCGATCGCGGCGCTGCGGTCGACCAGCAGCAGGTCGATCGCTACGACCTTCGGCTTGAACTGCACGATGGTGTCGACGACGCGGGCAAGATCGGCGCGCGGCAGTGGATAGGTGCCGCCGCGCTTCACGACGGTGTCGTCGATCGCAACGATGGTGACGAAATCCGGCGGACGCCGCACGCCGCGCGCCTGCGTCCGCCAATCCGTCAACGTGGCTTCGAGGCGGTCCAGGAAGCGCAGATGGCCGTCGGCGTGCATGGCATAGATGCCCGCGCCCCACAGTGCGGTGAGGACGAGTGCCACCAGGATCTGAACGCGTCGGCTGCGCATGCGGTCTTGCAATCGTATGATCCAAATCTCATGGGCCCGGCTTTGCCGGCCCGGGCTCATTGCCCGAGTCTGGCCATGAGCGCGTCAACGCGCGGCTGGCCCCAGGTCTTGACGGTCAACGGACCGGTTGGCTCGACATCGACGCCTTCTCCGGGGCCGAGCACGACGGCGCGTCCACGAGCCCTGCGGCTCACGCCAACCCGGCCGTCTGCGACGAACACGGAAGTCTTGGCGTCAGCGACATCGACCGCCCATTTCGTGCCGCGCACCGCGGCAATCGCTTGCGGCGTCAGCACCTTGAAGGGATTGCCGCGCGGCTTCTTGGGCACCTCGATCAGCAGCGCTTTGCTGCTCAACTCCACGGAGTCTATATGTCCGTCGCGGTTGGCGTCCTTAAGTTCAAATCTGGCGCCGTTTTCCGCAACGATGGTGATGCCGTTGTCGCAGCGCCAGGTCTGCGTCCCGGCAGCCGACGGCGATGCCGTGCAGCCCGCATTCGCCGCAGGCTGCGCAGTCGCAGATCCGATCAACAGAAACGACCCCGCCAGGGCGAAAAACCCTGCGCGCGCGATCCCTCTCATGCCAGCCTCCGTTTTGCGTGCTCGGCACAGCTCAGGGCAGGATGATACGGTACCGTATCACGCGCAGAGGCTGCTGAAAAGTGCCGAAGTGGGAGCTATTTTCTCGCGGCGGCGATGTCCAGAACCGCGACGATCAACTTTCAATCACGGCGCCGTGCCGCGTGAGGTCGCCCGGCGCCATAAGCATGCACCATTCCCGCGCGGCCGACGAGGCCAATCCGACGCATCGTCCACCAGCCTCGCGCAACGCTGGCACGTTACGTTCAGGGGCAGTTGAGGACCACGAAAATGACGTTCTCAAGTGCGTCATGGATGTGGCCGCAGACGTCCGCAGAGCGTGCTGAACCGGCCGAGAATTATAGTTAACAGACCCGACTAAGTCCGTAGTTCTGCGGGCTTTTTTCTCAAAACGGGACAGCATTAACGAGCTGCCGCAGATCCGCCCGAACTTAATCCGCATTTAACTAAAAGTCGCCTTAATGACGCTCCGACCCTCTGCGAGATGCTGTTCCCGGATCGTGACCAGCGGCACTTCGAAGGGGGACTGAGTGACACCGTCCTGGACGCAAGGCGAATGAGTACGAGTATCGCTGCGCAGAGTAACGCGGCACGGAAGTCCAAGAATTTCTCGAAGACCAATTCGCGGAAATCTTCCCGGAAAATGACCACGACCAATTGGCTTGGCGCCGCGGCGATCGGCTGTGCCGTGATGGGCGCCGGCTGGACTATCCACAGCAACATCTTCGGCGCGAGCGTCTATCCCTCGGTCGGCAGCGTCGGCTACGACGAGCCGGTGATCAAGCGCGCGCCCAGGGTGGTGCTGCGCGAGGCCGGCGAGGCCATCAAGGAAACCTTCGCGCTGCTGCCCGACCGCCTCCAGGTCGCAGCTCCGATCTCGCGCGAAATGTTCAACGAGCGCTTTGCGGCGGCCGCAACGCAGGGCGTGCCGTCGAATGCCACAAGCGCCGCACCCCCGGCGCAGGTCGTTGCGGTGGCCAAAGACGCCCCGAAGCAGGGCGTGATCGCGAAGGTCGCGGAGGCGCTGAAGCCGGCAGCCAAGGGCGCCGACAACGCCGCGGACAAGACCAAGCGCGCGCCGGCTGCCCAGCTGCAACTCGCCTCGGCCGACCCGGCCGAGATCGTGCCGGCGCCCGAAGCCAAGCAAAAATCCTTTGCCGATCGCGCCAAGGCCGCGGTGATGTCGATCACCGCTCCGCGCCAGGCAATGGTGGAAAAGCTGTGGGGCAAGCGCGAAGCGTCCGGCGGGCTGCTCGCCTACGCCTCGGCCGATGCCAGCATCACCGCGTCCATCGCCCCGAAGGAGCAGAACCCGATGTTCGGCGGCGCTCCGCCTTATGAGCGGGACACCGCGGTCTACGACATCACGGCCAAGATGGTGTATCTGCCCGACGGCACCAGGCTCGAGGCGCATTCCGGCCTTGGCGCCAACCGCGACGATCCGGACTCCCGCCGCCTGCGCATGCGCGGCGTGACGCCGCCGCACATCTATACGCTGAAGCCGCGCGAGGCGCTGTTCCACGGCGTGCCGGCGCTGCGCCTCACCCCGATCGGCGGCGAGAGCGCGATCTACGGCCGTGACGGCCTGCTCGCCCACACCTTCATGCTCGGGCCGGGCGGCGATTCCAACGGCTGCGTGTCGTTCAAGGATTACTACGCGTTCCTCGACGCCTACCGCAACAAGGGCATCCGCAAGCTCGCGGTGCTGGCGCGGGTGGAGTGAGGCGTAGCGTGGCCGCCGGTGCGGGCACAGCCAGCTATCGCTTGACGAAGGTGAAGCTGCACGGACGCTGTTCGTTGCGTTTGCCGCTGCCACGACTGCGCTCGAATTGCGCGTCGATCGTGTATGCGTAGGATGAGCCGGGGGCGACGTTGTTGATGGTGTAGGCGCTCGGACCGGTGAGGCCGCGTGCACTGAGCGTGCTCTTCCCATCAGCCGATATCTGACCGTCGATTTCGAGCGTACTGTTCGTACGCGGGTCCCGGTCCTCTGCATGAAATACGCCGTTCGCGACCGTGGCCGACAGCGCGCGGGTATAGCCCAATGCCTTGCCCGAGCTGGCGCAGTTCACGGTGACGTCCCACTTGCCATCGAACGTCTTGTTCTCGCCGCTCGTCGGCGCAAGTGCCACCTTTTGTTTCAGGCTTTCGATCCGCGCCCTGGCCAGATTGGCGAAGGTGCAATTCGGAAAACGTGCGAGGTGATCCTCAAAGGCGCCGACGGTGCCGATTCCATCGGCGGCCCTCCAATGTACTTCCGCGGATGCGCAAGGATCAGGCCGAGATGCACCTTGCGGAGCCGCAACCGTGACCGATACCGGTCCGTTCAGGTAGAACCTCCCGATGATCGACAGCGAAAGCTCCGGGAGCTGGGTCTTGCCGCTGCTCTCGTAGACGTCGCTGCTGATGTCGCGGAAGACATCGCCGATCTCCTGGGGCTGCTCGATGTGCTTGAGGAACGCGGTGGTATAGGGACTGTTGCGGCCGGTGCCATCGGCGGCCACCTGACCTGATTGCGTCGAGAACGACACGATCGTGCCGCGAGGAGCATCGACTTTCGACAGCCCCCGTCCGATCGAGGCGGCGCGCGTCGTGCCGGCGGAACGCTTGAGAGTTTCCGCCAGCGGATTGTCGCGGCAGGAATCCAGCACCAGGATGCGCAGGTTCTTGGCCTGCTGCAGATCGTTCACGATATCGTCGACCCGCACGAAGCGTTTGAGATCCGCCTCATCCGTGAGCACGGCATCGACGGGCATGAGGTAATTCACGCCGTTGTACTGCATCGCATGGCCGCTGTAGTAGAACATGGCAACATCTGCTCGGCTCGCCGCTCGCGCAAAGCGGATGGTCAGGTCCTGCATGTCGGCCTGGCGCAAATCGATGCCCTGGAGCACCTCGAAGCCGCTGCGCCTCAGCGAGGCAGCGACGTCCTCGGCATCATGCAGGGGGTTGGAAAGCTTCGCGGTCGAGACGTAGGCGCCGTTGCCGATGACCAGCGCGACCCGCGTGTCCGCCGATGCCGGAGCAAGGCCCAGCCAGCAGGCGAGGAGAGCGACGCAAGTCCGTGCCAGGCACATTCCGGAAGAAGCACGCATGAATGCCGTCCCAGGAAATATCGAAAAATATCCCTGAGATTAGCGCATGCCGCGCCGACATCAATGCTCTGCCTTGCCTGCGGCGCAGATCGCACCGCATCCCGTCACGCCGCGCTCGCCGCAACGGTCTTGCGCAGCGCCATCTCGGTCGCGATCGCGCGCCGGACCGCGGGGCGGGCCTGCATGCGTTCGAGATAGGCCGCGAGCGATGGCCATTGCGCGATGTCGATCCCTGCCGGACGGAGCAGCAGCAAGGTCCAGGTGAGATGGGCATCGGCCACGGTGAAGCCGTCGCCGACGAGGAATTCGCGGCCCGCCAGATGCGCTGCCGGCACCGACAAGGTCTGCATGATCCTCGCGCGCGGCTTGGCCAGCGAGCCGTCGTCCTTGTACCAGAAGGTCGGAAACAGGAACGCCTTGTGGATCTCGGCGCTGACGAAGCTCAGCCATTCCTGCAGGCGATAACGATCGAAGTCGCCGGGCCGCGGCGCAAGGCGTGCCTCCGGCTTCACATCGGCGATGTATTGCAGCACCGCTGCGCTTTCCGTCAGCCGCTCGCCGTTCTCCAGCACCAGGACCGGCACCGCGCCCTTCGGTGACACGCGGAGGAAATCGCCGCCATCGTCCACGAGCCGCTTGGTCCAGATATGGGCGAGGTGATACTGCGCCTCGATCCCGGCCTCCAGCAGCGCGATGCGGCTCGAGAGCGAGCAGGCCATCGGAAAGAAATAGAGCTGCAGCATCGGGACGGTCTCCTCAGGTCAGTGCGTCGCTCTGCGCGATGATCGCGAAGCGATCCGACAATTCGGCCAGAGCGACCTCGTGAACAATTCTCGCCGGCAGCGTGCCGCCGCGCCCGTCGGGAAGATCGCGCGTGGCGCAGGCGTCGGCCGCGATCGTCGTGCGCAGGCCGAGATCGAGCGCGGCGCGCGCGGTCGAAGACACGCACATATGCGTCATGAACCCCGCGAGTACGATGTTCTTGCGCGCCGTGGCGGCCAGCCGAGCCTGTAGGTCGGTGCCGGCGAAGGCATTCGGCAGCGCCTTCTCGATCACGGGCTCGGTCGCGAGCGGCGTCAGGCGCTCGACGATCGCGCCGCGCGCCGCCTCGCGGTCGAACAGGCCGCCGGCGCGGCCCTTGTGCGCGACGTGGAAGATCGCAGCTTTGCTCTCCCGTGCGCGCGCGAGCAGGCGCGCAGCCGCGGCGATCGCCGCTTGCGCATCGGGCAGGGCGAGCGGGCCGGCGCAATATTCGTTCTGGATGTCGATCAGAACAAGGCATGTCTCGTTGAGCTTGGGCGTATCGAGATCGGCGCCGGCGAGTTCGAGCAGCGTCTTTGGAGCGGTCATGCCGTCAGGCCCTCGTGAATTCGGATGCGTCGACATTAGCGCAGCAGTAGCCTGCCATTGTGCAGGACTATTGCAGCTGATGGCTGCAAATTTGCAGGCAGCGGCGGCGCCTGCTAGGCTCGCCCGATGAACTGGGACGATCTGCGCATCATCGCCGCGGTCAGGGACGAGGGCACCTATGCCGGCGCCAGCGCGCGGCTGCGCATCGACGAGACCACCGTCGGCCGCAGGCTTGCGCGCATCCAGCGCGATCTCGGCGTGAAGCTGTTCGATGCGGTGGACGGCGTGCGGCGGCCGACGCGCCAGTGCGAGGCGGTGCTCGCGCATGTCGGTGCGATGGCCGCGCATGCGGCGGCGATCGACCGCATCAAGGAAAGCCAGGTCGGCCCGGTCGGGCGGCTGCGCATCGCCTCGACCAATGCGGTCGCCGAGGAGCTGCTGGCGCCGCATGCGAGCAGCTTCCTGCGCGATCATCCGGGACTGACGCTGCAATTCCTCACCGCGAGCGGCAACGTCAAGTTCTCGCGCTGGCAGGCCGATCTCGCCATCCGCCTGCGCAAGCCGGAGAAGGGCGACTTCACCATCTCCAAGCTCGGCGACGTCAGGCTGTACTTCTTCGAGCCCGCGGACCGCGGCGGCAGTGAGCCCATTGCGTGCGTCTATCCGGACGAGCTCGACGCGATTCCGGAAGCGCAGTTCTTGCGTGCGAAGCGGCTGACGAACGTGCGCTGCGTCACCGACAATATCCGCATCATCCGCACCATGATCCAGTCGCATCAGGCCATCGGCGTGCTGCCCGAGCACAGCTGCGGGCCGCTGCTCGCCGACCGCAGCCTGCGCGCCACCCTGCTGCCGAAGCGCCGCGACGTCTGGCTGCTCGTGCAGAACCACCTCAAGCGCGATCCTGCGACACGCGTGACGATCGAGTGGGTGAGGGCGTGCTTCCAGGACAGTGCGCGCGAGTGATGCTCTTCGCAGAGCAACGATCGTAATACTGCGACCACAGCTTTTGGTTGATGTGTTCTCCGCTTGATCCTAACATCCGCCCGTCATTCCGGGGCGGCGCGAAGCGCCGAGCCCGGAATCCCTAGCCGCAGGCCGATGGAATGGCGTACTACTCTACATCCTGGCGAGTAGAAAATACGGCACGCTCTACATTGGCATAACGAGCGACCTCGTTCGGCGCGTCTACGAGCACAGGATCAAAATGGTCCCGGGATTCACCAAGCGATACGGAGTCGATAAGCTGGTCCTGTTCGAAGTTTTCGATGACCCTGCAAGCGCGATTGCTCGAGAAAAAGAACTGAAGAAATGGCGGCGCGATTGGAAGACACGATTGATCGACGAACAGAATCCAAATTGGGATGATCTCTACAACGGAATCTCCAACTAAAGCCTGTGGTTATGGATTCCGGGCTCGGCGCTCCGCGCCGCCCCGGAATGACGAACCAAAAATCTTCTCATCCCCCCTTGCAACCCGAACGTGCTTGGTCTATTAGCGCCGTCCTTCGCTAGGCCATGGGTTCGGGCTCGCTGAGATCCCGACTGGCGCGGGCCGGGTCTTGCCGGTTTCGTGTTCCGCCGAATGAGGGAGAAACGCAGGACGTAGCTCATGGAGAGCGTCGGGTTGAACACCCGAAGGCATCGGTTCGATTCCGGTCTCTTGCACAAAGGATAGCTCAGTTTGGTAGAGCAGATGATTGTGATTCATCCTGTCGCGGGTTCGAATCCCGCTCCAGCGCTCCGTTTCAGCCTGAAACGCTGATACCTCTGACGAGGACCGGACGCGCGCTTCAGTCGCAGTCCGGCCGTTTTGCCGCAAGGCTTTCCGTCCGAACCTAGACACTGTGAGACCGGCTTTGCGCCGCGGGTAGATACCGCTTGCGCCGATGCCGGGTGGCTCCGCACGGCCGCGCGACAGGCGTCGCGCGATCGCGCGCGCGCGCCCGTCGTCACGCAAGCTCAAGCCCCGGCCCGTCGATTTTGCAGGAAGTGTCGTCCGCGTCCTCACGTCCTTTGCAACCGAAACCTGTCGTCCGGCATCCGGCCGGGCGCAAACGTAAGGAGGCGTGCCATGACTTTGAACAAGACCTGGCATTTGCTGATGCTGAACGTGACGGTGAAGGATGGCGAGCGTGCGTTGCTGACGCGCAACGGGCAGCTCGTGCGCGTGCTCGCGCCGGGCAGGCATCGCCTGTTCGATCCCCTGCACGAGCTGAAGGCCGAGGTGCTCGACGTGGTCCGCAGCGAATTTTCTGCGGAGCGCTACGGGGTGCTGAAGGCCGCGCGGCCCGATCTTGCCGCCGAGCTGTTCGAGGCGGTCGAGACCAAGGCAGACGAGATCGCCATCGTCAGCCTCGACGGCCGGCCCGTGCATCTGATGACGCCTTGGCAGGTGCGCGTCTACTGGAAGGTCGCAACGCGCATCGATGTCGAGCGCATCGATGTGTCCAGCGACGTCAGGGTCGACGCGCGGCACCTCACCATGATCGAGCGCAGCCGCTCGACCGTCATGAGCGAGACTGTGGTCGAGAACCACGAGGCGGGCCTGCTCTATGTCGAGGGCCGGCTCGTGGAGCGGCTCGCGCCCGGCCGGCACGCCTTCTGGACCGTCGGCCGCAAGATCGAGGTGAAGCGCCTCGACCTGCGGCCCCAGGCGGTCGAGATCACCGCGCAGGAGATGCTGACCAAGGATCGCATCGCGCTGCGGGTGACGCTGACGGCGTTCCGTAAGGTGGTCGATCCCGAGCGCACGGTGGCGACCGTGCCCGACGTGGATGCGTGGCTGTACCGCCTGGTGCAGTTCGCGATCCGCGAGGCGGTAGCTAGCCGGACGCTGGACGAGGTGCTGTCTGCGAAGGCGGCGCTGGATGCGGAGCTGCGCGACTATGTGCGTGCACGCGTCGCAGAGTCCGGCGTGGAGGTCACCGAGCTCGGCGTCAAGGACGTGATCCTGCCCGGCGAGATCCGGGAGCTGGTGAACAAGGTGGTGGAGGCGGAGCGGGTCGCGAAGGCGAACCTGATCCGCCGGCAGGAGGAGACCGCGGCGACGCGTTCGCTCCTGAACACTGCCCGCCTGATGGAGGAGAACCCCCTGTTGCTTCGGCTCAAGGAGCTGGAGTCGCTGGAGCGGCTGGTCGAGAAGGTCGGCCGCATCGACCTCCATGCCGGTGAAGGCCAGGGTCTCGATGCCCTCCTGACCCGGCTCGTGCGTCTGAAGGCGCCCGAGAGCGCATGAACCGAAGGGCCGCCCACGGGCGGCCCTTCACATCGGTGTTGCCGCGGTCTGCGATGAACGCGATCGGCGCGAGGCGCGACCAATTTGAGCTCGTCGGGGATTGAGCGCGCTCGCAGGTTGCGTCATCCTGGGGCCGCAACGTCTTGATCAGGGAAGGCACATGACCGTTCTTCAGGAATCGATCCGCCCCGCGGCACGATCCAGCGACTGGAAGGCGATCGTCGTCCTGATCCTCATGATCCCGGTGCTGTGGTCGCCGGTGATCCTGTTTCGCTTCGTCCTGTATCAGCCGTTCAACATTCCGTCCGGTTCGATGACACCGGCGCTGATGGTCGGCGACTACGTCTTCGCCGCGAAATATCCCTACGGGTATGGCCGCTATTCACTCCCTTTCGCGTCGTCCTGGATCTCGGGCCGCATCCTCGCCGCCGATCCCGAATACGGAGATATCGTGGTATTCCGGACGGCGAAGGACAGTTCTGCCGACTACGTCAAGCGCGTCGTCGGCCTGCCCGGAGACCGCATCCAGATGCGGCAGGGCCGCCTCATCCTCAACGATCGCCCGGTGACCCGCGTCGCCCTGGAAGCGACATTTGCCGACGAGGCCTGCGGCGTGGACGACGGTGCGGCCGTCAAGCGCTGGCGCGAGACGCTGCCGAGCGGCGCGTCCTATGTGACATATGACTGCCTCGACGACGGCTATCTTGACAACACCAACGTCTTCACCGTGCCGCCGGGCCACATCTTCGTGCTCGGCGACAACCGCGACAATTCCACCGACAGCCGCATGTCGACATTCGGCCTCGTGCCGATGGACAATCTCATCGGCAAGGTGACGCGGATCTTCTGGTCCCTCGACGACGAGGGCGAGCCGCGCTTCGAGCGGCTCGGGAAGGTGGAGTGAGGGGGAGGCCTTTCCGCCGTCATTCCGGGGCGCGCGTAGCGCGAGCCCGGAATCCATAACCACAAGCGGATAGAATGGCCTACTACGTCTACATCCTCGCGAGTAGGAAACACGGCACGCTCTACATCGGCGTGACCAACGACTTGGTGCGCCGCGTATATCAGCATAGAACGCAAGCCGTCCCCGGCTTTACGAGCAAGTACGGCGTCGACAAGCTCGTCCTGTTCGAAATCTATGACGATCCCGCGACGGCCATTGCCCGCGAGAAGGAGCTCAAGAAATGGCGACGCGACTGGAAGACGCGTCTCATCGAGGAGCAGAACCCGAACTGGGATGACCTCTATCCGGGGATAACCAAATAAGGTTCATTCTGCACTCCTTGTCATTCCGGGGCGGCGCGTAGCGCCGAGCCCGGAATCCATAACCCCAGGCGGATGGAACGGCCCGCTATGCCTGTCGCCCGTAAGAAGGGGTGCAAGAAGTGGCAGCGGGATTGGAAGACTTTATAGTCGAGGATCAGAATCCGAACTGGGATGATCTCTATTCGGGGCTAACCAAATAAGGTCATCCTGCACACCTTGTCCTTCCGGGGCGCGCGTAGCGCGAGCCCGGAATCCATAATCACAGCCAGATGGAGTGGGCCCGCTATGCCCGTCGCCCGTGAGTTTCGTGGTTATGGATTCCGGGCTCGCGCCCCAAAGGGCGCGCCCCGGAATGACTGGTTGAGAGAACAGAGGCCCCCCAAAACAAAAACCCCGGCATCGCTGCCGGGGTTTCGTAGTTCTCGAGGTGGTTGGACCTTAGAAATCCATGCCGCCCATGCCGCCGCCCGGAGGCATCGCCGGGCCGGCGCCGCCCTTCTTGGGCAGCTCGGCGACCATGGCTTCCGTGGTGATCAGGAGCGCGGCCACCGAGGCAGCGTTCTGGATCGCGGTACGGACCACCTTGGTCGGGTCGATGATGCCCTTCTTGACGAGGTCGGCATATTCGCCGGTCTGGGAGTCGAAGCCGTAATTGTAGGCCTTATTCTCCAGGATCTTGCCGACGATCACCGAGCCGTCTTCACCGGCGTTGATCGCGATCTGGCGAGCGGGGGCCGACAGCGCCTTGCGCACGATCTCGACGCCGGTCTTCTGGTCGTCGTTCTTGGTGCGCAGACCCTTGAGCTGCTCGGAGGCACGGAGCAGGGCGACGCCGCCGCCCGGGACGATGCCTTCTTCCACGGCTGCGCGGGTCGCATGCATCGCGTCATCAACACGATCCTTGCGCTCCTTGACCTCGACCTCGGTCGCGCCGCCGACGCGGATCACCGCGACGCCGCCCGCGAGCTTGGCAAGACGCTCCTGGAGCTTCTCACGGTCGTAGTCCGAGGTGGTCTCCTCGATCTGCGCCTTGATCTGGGCCACGCGCGCCTCGATGTCGGCCTTCTTGCCGGCGCCGTTGCCCCCCCCCCCCCCCCCCCCCCCCCCCCCCCCCCCCCCCCCCCCCCCCCCCCCCCCCCCCCCCCCCCCCCCCCCCCCCCCCCCCCCCCCCCCCCCCCCCCCCCCCCCCCCCCCCCCCCCCCCCCCCCCCCCCCCCCCCCCCCCCCCCCCCCCCCCCCCCCCCCCCCCCCCCCCCCCCCCCCCCCCCCCCCCCCCCCCCCCCCCCCCCCCCCCCCCCCCCCCCCCCCCCCCCCCCCCCCCCCCCCCCCCCCCCCCCCCCCCCCCCCCCCCCCCCCCCCCCCCCCCCCCCCCCCCCCCCCCCCCCCCCCCCCCCCCCCCCCCCCCCCCCCCCCCCCCCCCCCCCCCCCCCCCCCCCCCATGTCCTGCAGCATGGCCTTGCGGCGATCGCCGAAGCCCGGAGCCTTGACGGCCGCGACCTTCAGGCCGCCGCGCAGGCGGTTCACGACCAGGGTCGCGAGGGCTTCGCCTTCGACGTCCTCGGCGACGATGACCAGCGGCTTGCCGGTCTGCACCACGGCCTCGAGCAGCGGAAGCAGCTCGTTCAGCGAGGAGAGCTTCTTCTCGTTGATGAGGATGTAGGCGTCGTCCATCTCAACGCGCATCTTGTCGGCGTTGGTGACGAAGTAGGGCGAGATGTAGCCGCGGTCGAACTGCATGCCCTCGACAACGTCGAGCTCGGTCTCGAGCGACTTGGCTTCCTCGACGGTGATGACGCCCTCGTTGCCGACCTTCTTCATGGCGTCGGCGAGGAACTTGCCGATCTCGGCATCGCCGTTCGCCGAGATGGTGCCGACCTGGGCGATCTCGTCGTTCGAGGTGACCTTCTTCGAGTTCTTCTCGAGGTCGGCCACGACGGCTTCGACCGCGAGGTCGATACCACGCTTGAGGTCCATCGGGTTCATGCCGGCGGCGACCGACTTGGCGCCTTCCTTCACGATCGCCTGGGCGAGCACGGTGGCGGTGGTGGTGCCGTCGCCGGCGGCGTCAGCGGACTTGGAGGCGACTTCGCGCACCATCTGCGCGCCCATGTTCTCGAACTTGTCGTCGAGCTCGATCTCCTTGGCGACGGTGACGCCGTCCTTGGTGATGCGAGGAGCGCCGAACGACTTGTCGAGCACGACGTTGCGGCCCTTCGGACCGAGCGTGACCTTCACCGCGTTGGCGAGAACGTCGACGCCGCGCAGCATCTTGTCGCGCGCTTCAACCGAGAATTTGACTTCTTTGGCTGCCATCTGGAGTTTTCCTTAGGTGAGTTTGACTGGAGGGAGGAGAGGGGCTCTTAAGCCGCCTTCTTCTTGGACTCGCTGACTTCGAGAACGCCCATCACGTCGCTCTCCTTCATGATCAGCAAGTCCTGGCCGTCGATCTTGACCTCGGTGCCGGACCACTTGCCGAACAGCACGCGGTCGCCGACCTTCAGGTCGATCGGGATCAGCTTGCCAGCTTCGTCGCGGCCACCGGGGCCAACGGCGACGACTTCGCCCTGGGAGGGCTTTTCCTTGGCAGTGTCGGGAATGATGATGCCGCCAGCGGTCTTCTCTTCTGCGTCGATGCGCTTGACCACGACGCGGTCGTGAAGCGGACGGAATTTCATGCAGTCCTCCTAAGCAATTGCACGTGTTGAGGATTTTGAGATTGTTAGCAGTCGTTGCCCGTGAGTGCTAGCACGGGCGAGCCTGAAATAGGACAGGAATTTTGCGGGGGCAAGGGTTTGTAGCAGAAAAATTAGCAGCCGAAAGCGCGGACTGCCAGAAACCCCTCGCCATCGTTAACCGCCTTGGAGGCCTCTCGACGCCTCTTGGGTGACCGTATTAGCACGGAGTCGTCTCTGCTGCTAAAGCATTGAATTTCAACAGCTTGTTAAACTTTTGGGCTTGAGATGAGTTGTCAGTTTGCGTCACATTTCTCTCATGTGAGCGCATCGTTTCCGGGTGGCTCCCCGGGGCACGGACCAAGCCACTCGCCGAATGCGCTCCTGCAAAGGAGGTTTGGCATGGGACTGCGCGTTGGGGGCGTTTCCGAGGAATTCCGGAAACAGATGCTGGGCTACGGGCTGACGACGGCACAAATTCTCTATCGGATGCCGGATCATCCTTCGCTGCTCCAGACCTATGTCTGGCAGAACTACGACATGTTTCCGAAATTCCCCGCGCTGACCGATTTCCTGGCGTTCTGGCAGGAGAAGCTCGACGGTCCCCTCCATTCGGTGACGGTGGCCCATTCCAAGCTGATCAAGCCGGCCGAGCTTCGCGCCGTCGACGGCGTGTTCCGTCTGCATTGAACGGAGCACCGGTCTCGTAGGGTGGGCAAAGGCGCGCTCTTCGCGCGCCGTGCCCACCGTCTGTTTCCGATTGAGAGAAGTCGTGGGCACGCTGCGCTTTGCCCACCCTACGATGTCACGCACCGACAGCGCCGTTGCAATAGCGTGTCCACATCGCGCGATAGGCCGCGTCCACCGCTTGTGCATATGAGATGGGGTTGCCCGCGGCCGCGGCGTTGATCGTTGCGGGCAGTTCGCGGCGCAATTTGTCGAGCTCGCCGATCTCGGCCGCGCGGCTGGCCGCGATCTCGACATAGGCCTCCTCGCTGTCGGCGACCCAGTCCGGCAGGCCAAGTGCGGTGAGGATGGCGCCGGCAGCGCGGCCGGGCAGGCTGTTGCCGAGCTTCGCCACCACGGGCACGCCCATCTGCAGGGCTTCCCATGTGCTGACGCCGCCGTTCTGCGGGAACGGATCGAGAGCAATATCGATGCGATTGAACGATGCCAGATGCGCGTCCCGCAACGTGGCCCCGAGCAGATCGACGCGTTCGGCCGGCAATCGGCAGGCCGCAAATCGCGCCAGCAGCTTGTCCCGGACCAGCTGGTCGTCGAGCGCAACGTCCTTGATCAGGAGGCGCGAGCCCGGCACCCGTTCGAGGATCCTGGACCAGACTGCCGCTGCCTCATCCGAGATCTTGCTGATGCGGTTGAAGACACCGAACGTGACGAAGCCATTCGAGATTGCCGGCGTTCCGGCCCGCGTAATCCCGGCCGGCAGCGGCGCCAGCGTCACGAAGCACGGCAGGTCGACCACCGTCTCTGTAAACAGATGCCGAACGTCGTACGGAATCCCGACCGGATCCGAGAACAGATAGTCGATCGTCGGCAACCCGGTGCCGGTGCCATGGCCCCAGCCGTGCGCCTGAATCGGTGCCGGCTTGCGCGCAAATACGCCGAGGCGGTTTCCTCTGGTATGGCCGGACAGATCGATCAGGATATCGATGCGATCGTCGCGAATCTGCGCGGCGAGGCGATCGTCGCTCCATTGCGAGGCGTCACGCCAGCGATCGGCGATGCCTTGAAATTCGCGTGTCGTCGCATCCACTTTCGACGAGCACGAGTAGCACACAATCTCGAACTGGGCGCGGTCATGGTGTTGCAGGACAGGCTTGAAGATGAACGCAGCCGAATGCGCGTTGAAGTCTGAGGAGACGTAGCCCAGCACCAGGCGACGATCCGGATCGCGGCTGTTGTCATGCGGTGCCGCCGCTTCTGAAGCGATTTTCGCCCCGATCCGCTCCCACCATACGCGTCGCGCCTGCTGATGCCGCTCGACGCTGGCGTCCGGCACGAAATCGAGCGTGAAGATCTTGCTGGAGATCGCGCTCTCGAGGTCGGGCCTGATATCGAGGGCTCTGTCGAAACTGGCGAGGGCTTCGTCGACTCGGCCTAGTCCGGCAAGACAAAGGCCCAGCACCAGATGAGCTTGATCGGAATCGGGCGCGATCGCGAGCGCCTTCTCGCAATCGGCCAAGGCCTGGGTCATCTGCCGGGTCTGGAGCAGGACATTGGCGCGCCAAAGCCATCCGTTCACGTCGTCAGGAGCGAGGGCGATTGCCCGGTTGCAATCCGCCATGGCCTCATCGAATCGCTGCAGCTCCCGGAGTGCCACGGCGCGGTTCGCCAGCGCCGCCGCATAGTCGGGCTTGATCGCGAGCGCGCGGTTCAGGCTTGCGAGAGCCTCGTCGTAGTTGCGCAGACGGCAGAGCGTGGAGCCGCGGCCGTTGTGGGCTTCGGCAAGGTTTCCGTCGATGGCGAGCGCCCGATCGTAGCTCTCGAGCGCTTCCAGATGCAGATTAAGGGCCGCGCTCGCGTTCCCGAGGTTGGAGAGGGCGAGGGCGTAGTTGGGCCGCAAGGCGAGGGCCTTGCGATAGGTCTCACGGGCATCGGTGTGACGTTTCAGCCCGTTCAGCGCGACCCCCAGGCTCATATGGGCTTCGGCCGAGCGCGGATCCGCGGCAACCGCCCGGCTCAGCAGGATCTCGGCCTGCTGATAATTCCCAGCATCGGACTCCAACGCGCCGAGCATATGCAGCGCGATGAATTGATTGGGCGCGATCTGCAGGAGCTGGCGATAGGCAGCCTTGGCTTCGGAGAGGCGGCCCTTCTTGTGCAACTCGAGCGCTTGCCCGAGCAACGGCAGCACGTCGGCCTGTTGCCGCTTCTGAAGCCGGGCATTTTGAAATGCACGCTGACCGACATTGCTGCCCATGAATCAATTCCTCCGGATCTGCGGGCGAAACTAGTTCAGCGCGAGAGCGAACACGAGACGCCCCCCGCTCGCCACGCCAGCTTGGGGCAAGCTTCGATTGGCGACGTGATCGCGTGACTAGCCTCAGCCTCTTACCCTCCCCTGGAGGGGGAGGGTCGATCGCGCGAAGCGCGAGCGGGGTGGGGTGATCTCTCCACACGGGCAGTATGCGACGTGGAGAGACCGTCACCCCACCCCGTCTCACATTTCGCTGCGCTCAATGTGAGCCGACCCTCCCCCTCCAGGGGAGGGTGCGAGCGCGGATACGGCGCTACTCAACATAACCAGCTCTGCGATTGCTGCCTTGCCCACGACTGGATAAGCTGACCTTCAAGCCACACCGGTGCGACGGGCGCGGCTCAGAACAGGGAGGCACACAATGGCCAAGCAAAAGGCATCGAGGCCCGCATTGAAGACCGCGGTGAAGAAGCGGAGCGGCGCCAAGGCGGCGGCGCGATCCTCGGCACGCAAGGCCGTGAAGGCGAAGGCGCGTAGCGCCGCTGCGAAAAAGCCCGCACGTCCGAAGCAGCGCATCGCCGTCAGCCATCACCGCGAGGAAGACTTCAAGGCCGACGGCCTGCGCGCCTACGCGAAGTATCGCGATCTCGGCATCGCCGAGGCGACCCATGGCCTCGCGCAGGCGCATGTGATCCGTCTGCAAGGCCCCTGCAATCCGGCCGAGGTCTCCAAGCTCCACTATCACGACGTCGAATTCCAGATGGTCTACGTGCTCAAGGGCTGGGTGAAGACCTATATGGAAGGCCAGGGCGAGACCTTGATGCAGCAAGGCAGCGCCTGGACCCAGCCGCCGAAGATCAGGCACATGATCCTGGACTATTCGGACGACGTGGAGCTGCTGGAGGTGATCCTCCCCGCTGAGTTCAAGACGGTGGAGCTGAAGGCGTAAGCGCAACTCTCGATCGCTAAAATGCGGTCGATCCGAGAAACCGGGCGGTCAGCAATCGGGATGATTTCGGCCGCCCCGCAAGCCTGGTGCTAACCAGTCGAAAATACCTCTCGCGTCAACTCAAGGCTGTGACAACGCGGGAAATGCTTTCATGGCGACCAACACTTTTGGCCGACGCGGCACCGTAGCGCCAGCTCCACGAGCATCGTTTCGACCCGCCGCCGCGCCGGTCGCCATTGAGAAGCCCTCTTCCAGCGAGGAGACGCTTTTTGCCGACAACAAGCTTCTGGCCGACATCCCCTTCCTCACCATCGGCCTGATCTTCGGTCTGCTCCTGATCTTCGTTCTGCAGCGTAGTCTCGCCATCGACATCGCGCGGGACGGCGACCTCGATGTGCGCTCGCTGATCGCTCAGGGCGCGTCCGGCTACGATCTCGTGATCGGAAGGGGGGAGTGGTGGCGAATCGGCCTTGCGCCGCTTCTACATGGCAGCGGGTGGCACCTCGTGAGCAACTGCGTTGCGCTGTTCATCGTCGGCGTCAGGCTGGAGTCGCTGATCGGCCGCGGCTGGTTTGCGCTGATCTTCGTTGCCAGTGCACTGGCCGGAGAGGCCGGCTCGCTGCTGGGCAACGGTCCCGGCACGGTCGGCGTCGGTGCATCGGGCGCCATCACCGGGCTGATCGCCGCGCTGTTCGTGGCGAGCTTCGATCCCGAAGCGGACGCCGATCAAACCATATCGCGGCTGAAGACGTCGCTGTTTTTCGGCGTTCCCGCACTGCTGCCAATGGCCTTTGGCGCGTCCGGCAACGTCAACTATTACGCCCATGCAGGTGGTGCCGTGGCCGGCGCCGCGCTCGCCGTCACGCCGTGGCTCGCCTTCTGGTCCTATGACAGCCTGCCGCGGAGCGCGAGCATGACCTTGCTGGCAGGATCCATCGGATGTCTCATCTGCGCCGGCTTCGCCGCCGCGCATTATTCGGCCTACATGGCCGATGCCGCGCACTATATCCGCGCCTCGGAAGTGCCGATGAAGGGCGACGAGATGGCCAGCCGGTCGCTCGATCTCGTTAATCGCTACCCGAAAGACGCGCGGGCTCACGTCTACCGTGCCGTCTTCTTCCTGGAACAAGCGGATATCAAGGCCGCCGAGAGGGAAGCGCAAACCGCCATGTCGCTCGCAGCTTCGGATGTGGCGGGTGGGCCGGTCCGCTCCGGGGCGCAGGGCTTGATGGCGGTGTTGCTGTGGGTGCAGGGTCGAACCGACGAGGCAAAGGCCATGGCGGCCGAGCCGTGCCGTGCCAAGATGCCTGAGGTGCGTCGCATCCTGCAGAAGTCGAAATTGTGCGGTTGAGGCAAAGACTCTCACCGCCGTCATTGCGAGGAGCACTTGCGACGAAGCAATCCAGACTGCTGCCGCAGGTACATTTCTGGATTGCTTCGCTTCGCTCGCAATGACAAGCGGAGAGACCTACGCCAACACCCCCACCACCGCCCCCATCAGGCACGTCGTGAGCGTCCCCGACGCGATCGACTTCAGCCCCAGCGCATTGATCTCCTCGCGCCGCTCCGGCGCCATCACCCCTAAGCCGCCGATCATGATGCCGAGGCTGGCGAAATTGGCGAAGCCGCACATCGCATAGAGCATGATCAGGCGCGAGCGCGGATCGAGCGTATCGGGCGGCAGCTTCGAGAAGTCGACATAGGCGATCAATTCGTTCAGCACCGTCTTGGTGCCCATCAGGCTGCCGGCGGTGATCGCCTGATCCCACGGCAACCCCATCAGCCAGCACACCGGTGCCATGACGAGGCCGAGCAGCCGCTGCAGCGAGATCGAGGCCCCGCCGACGTGCGGGAGCAGGCCGAGGATTGCGTTGACGAGATAGACCAGCGCCACCAGCACCAGCAGCATCGCGACGATGTTGATCAGCAGCTCGATGCCTGCGCTGGTGCCTTTCACGATCGCGTCCATCGTGCTGGCGACCTCCATCTGCGGATCCTCCAGCGCGCCGCCGGTGCGCTTGTCGGAGGTTTCAGGGACCATGATCAGGCTGATCAGGATCGCCGCCGGCGCGCCGAGCACCGAGGCGATGACGAAATGTGCGGCGGCGTCGGGAATAAGCGGGGCCAGCAGCGTCGCATATAGGACCAGCACGGTGCCGGCGATGCCGGCCATGCCGCCGGTCATGACCAGGAACAACTCGCTGCGCGTCATCTGTGCCAGATACGGCCGCACGAACAGCGGCGCCTCGACCATGCCGAGGAAGATGTTGGCGGCGGTCGAAAGCCCGACCGCGCCGCCGACGCCGAGGGTGCGCTCCAGCAGCCAGGCCATGCCGCGGACGATCGGTGGCAGAACGCGCCAATAGAACAACAGCGTCGTGAGCACGCTCATGACCAGCACGATCGGCAGCGCCTGGAACGCCAGGATGAAGTCCGCGCCGGGCGTCTTCAGGTCGAAGGGCAGGGGTCCGCCGCCGATATAGCCGAACACGAAGGCGGAGCCGGCCCGCGAGGCCGCCGAGATCGCGCCGACCGCCTCGTTGATGGCGCCGAAAGCACGGGCGACGACCGGCAGCTTCAGCAGAACGAGGGCAGTGAGGAAGGTCGCGGCGAGGCCGATCGCCGCCTGGCGCAGCGACACGGCGCGCCGATTCTCCGCCAGCGCGAAGGCGATCAGCAGCAATGCGAAAATGCCGAGTGCAGATTGCAGGCGCAGCATGATGTCCCAAGCCCCTCGATGATTATGGCCGTGCCTGCGTTGCAAAGGCAATGCCGACGGGGCGGGGAAGCGGGGCCGCGTTGTTGGGGCTCCGCTCTCTCCACGTCATTGCGAGGAGCTCTTGCGACGAAGCAATCCAGAATCTCACCGCGGAGGCAGCCTCGATTGCTTCGCTGCGCTCGCAATGACGATTGTTGAGATGGCGTGGAGACTTAACTCGCGTCACACCCGCGGCCCGGCAGCAGCAGGCGCCTCTTGACGCCTACTGTGCATGGGGTTGTTTTCGCGTTTTTTGTTCAGCCCCGCCCCACGAACGGCATCTTGGTCGCCATGACCGTCATGGTCAGCACGTTGGCATCGAGCGGCAGGCTGGCCATGTAGGCCACGGCGTCGCCGACGGCCTTGGCGTCCATGCGCGGCTCGTGCTTGGTGGTGCCGTCGGGCTGCAGCACGCCGGGGCCGTTGACCATGCGGTCGGTCATCGGGGTTGCGGCATTGCCGATGTCGACCTGGCCGACGGCGATGTCGTACATGCGGCCGTCGAGATTAGAGGCCTTGGTGAGGCCGGTGATGGCGTGCTTGGTCGAGGTATAGGCCGCCGAGAACGGTCGCGGCGCGTGCGCCGAGATCGAGCCGTTATTGATGATGCGGCCGCCGCGCGGGGTCTGGTCCTTCATGATGCGGAAGGCGTGCTGGGTGCACAGGAACGGGCCGGTGAGGTTGGTGTTCACCACGGCCTGCCATTGCTCAAGGCTGAGGTCCTCGAAGTTGACGGCCGGCGCGCCCATGCCGGCATTGTTGAAGAGCACGTCGAGCCGGCCATAGGTCGCCTTCACCTTGTCGAACAGCGCGGCGATGGAGTCCGGCTTGGTCATGTCGGCGGTGACGCAGAGGCTTTTTCCAGCGGGACCGAGCTTTGCCGTCTCCTCGAGCATGTCGAGCCGGCGCCCGGCGAGCACCACGGTGAAGCCGGTGTTCATCAGCGCCAGCGACGCCGCGCGCCCGACGCCGGTGCCGGCGCCCGTCACCAATGCGATCTTTTTCGCGTCACTCATCGTTTCCTGCCTTTTCTCTTCTGCTGTCAGGTTTTGGGTTCTTTGTCGTTCTTGTAGGGCGGGCGCGGAATGTTCTGGTGAGCCGCGCGCAAGGCCGCCGACCAGCGTGAGCGAAGGTCGTGGAAATAGGGCTCGCCCGCCTCGATGCGATGGTTGAGATCGGCTTCGCAGGCATCGGTGCGCACCACCAGCACGTCGATCGGCAGGCCGACGCCGAGGTTCGAGCGCATCGTTGAATCCATCGAGATCAGGCCGGTCTTCAGCGCCTCGTAGAGCTCGACATCGTAATGCATGGCGCGGTCGAGCACCGGCTTGCCGTATTTGTGCTCGCCGATCTGCAAGTAAGGCGTGTCGGTGGTGCACTCGATGAAATTGCCGGCGGTGTAGACCATGAACAGGCGCATCCGCGCGCCCTTGATCTGGCCGCCGAACAGGAAGGAGACGTCGAAGGACACGTCCTCGGATTTCAGCGCCGGCCCTTCGGTGGCGTGCACCGCCCGGATCGCCCGGCCGATGCGCTGGGCGGCCTGGAACATGGTCGGCGCGTTCATCAGCGTCTCGATCTCGCCCGTATTGGGGTCTTCGAGGCCCTCGGTCAGCGTCGAGAGCACCGATTGGCTGATGGCAAGGTTGCCGGCACTGGCGATCGCCATGATGCGCTCGCCGGGCTTGGAGAAGATGTGCAGCTTGCGGAAGGTCGAGACGTTGTCGAGGCCGGCATTGGTGCGGGTATCGGCGATCATCACCAGACCGTCCCGAACCAGGATTCCGCAGCAATAGGTCATTTCCAGTCCCCGAACGCGTTTGCGCGGAATTACTAGCCAATTTCAGGGAGCCATGAAACCCCCGATTCCCGCGGGGGAAGGCTGTCATTCCGGGGCGCGACGAAGTCGCGAGCCCGGAATCCATCGAGCCGCAGCGTTGGTGGATAAATGGATTCCGGGCTCGCGCGACGCGCGCCCCGGAATGACGAGCAAGGTACGCTGCGGCGACCGCCCACCTCAACCCGCCGCATCCACCAGAAACGCCTCATCGACCGGCACGCCGAGTGCCGTCACCAGCCGGTTCGTCTCCGCGGCCATGCCCACGATGGCGAGCAGTTCGCCATATTCGGCCTCGGTCATGCCCCTGGCCCGTGCGGCGGCCGTGTGCGAGTGGATGCAATAACTGCAGCCGTGCGCGACCGACACCGCGACGTAGAGCATTTCCTTGACCTTGGGATCGAGCGCGCCGGGAGCCATCACCTCCTTGATGCTCTCCCAGGTTCGCCGCAGCGTCTTCGGATCATGCGCCAGCGCGCGCCAGAAATTGTTGACGAAGTCCGATTTCCGCACCTTGCGGATGTCGTCGAAGACGGCGCGCGCTTCGGCCGAGAGTTCATCATCCGAAAGCAGTTTCACAGTCGCCATGGCTACCTCGCGGGTCTGATCCGATCCCGCGATTGTAGCACGCCGAATGTGTTCGGCCGGCGGCTGCTAACTAGCTCTGCCGCTGGGACTGCGATTGCGACTGCCCGCCGCGGCCGGCCTGTTCGACCTTCACCGCCACCGTCAGCGTTTCCGTGCCGCCGCCGTAGCGCGTGCCGCGCACCGGGGCCGCGCCGAGATAGTCGAGCCCGATCGCGAGACGGACATGAGCATCGGTGGCGCAGATGCTGTTGGCGGGATCGAAGCCGACCCAGCCGAGATCGGGCACGTAAGCCTCCGCCCAGGCATGGCCGGCGTCCTGGTGCACGGTGTCGTCGGCACGCAGGAAATGCCCGGAGACGAAGCGCGCCGGCACGCCGCCGGCGCGGGCGCAGGCGATGAAGATGTGCGCGTAATCCTGGCAGACCCCGCGCTTGAGCGTGAACGCCTCCGCTGCGGACGTGCCGCTGTTGGTGGGGTCCTCGTCGAACGTCATGTGATCGGCCACCTGGGTCATCAGCGTGTGCAGGAAGCCCAGCGTGTCGCTCTCGGCCTCGCTGCGCAATTGGCGCGCGACCGCCGTCATCGCCGGATTGACCGAGGTGAGGTCGGTGGCGCGCAGGAACATGCCGGGGGGAAAACGCTCGTCGCTGCCGCGCAGCACGCCGCCGGTGTCGTGAGTCTCGATCAGCCCTTCGGCAATGATCTGGATGTCGCCGACGGGCCCGCAGGACAGCACATGAGTGACGTTGCCGAACGCGTCCTCATGCATGTCGAGCTTGGTGTCGGTGGAGACGTCGATCTGCCATTCCGCGACGTACTGCCCGTCATGGCTGCCCGGCGTCATGCGCAGGATCTGGATCACGCTGGTGGCCGGCGGCTCGTAGCGATAGGTCGTGCTGTGCTGGATTCGCAGGCGCATGGTGTTTTGATTCCGTCATTCCGGGGCGGTCCGCAGGACCGAACCCGGAATCTCGAGATTCCGGGTTCGCGCTGCGCGCGCCCCGGAATGACGAAGGCTGAGGTAGGTCCCTGTTCGACTAGATCAAATACTGCTTCGTGATGATTTCGCCCAGCCTGGAATTGTCCGCGATGAATTCCTGAATGAATTCATGCACGCCATGCTGGAAAATGTCGTTCATGTTGCTGTGTTCCAGCCGGTTGCGGATGCCGCGGGCGTGGCGCTGGGCCGGGCCCTGGCGGCCATAGGCGACGCCGATCTGGTCGAGGTTGCGCACGAGGTTGCCGTAGCAGCTGGCGAGCGAGCGCGGCAGCGTGTCGTTGAGGATCAAGAGGTCCGCGATCAGCCAGGGCTTCAGCGTCTCGCGATAGACCCAGTGATAGGCCGTCAGCGCCGAGACCGAGCGCAGGATCGAGCTCCACTGGTAGAAGTCGAGCGGCCCGCCGACATGCTCCTCCTCGGGCAGCAGCACGTGATACTTCACGTCGAGGATGCGCGCGGTGTTGTCGGCGCGCTCCAGGTGCACGCCCATGCGCGAGAACCAATAGGCGTCGTTGCGCAGCATGGTCCGATAGGCCGAGCCGTCGAAGCGCAGCGAGGTCTCCTGCACGAAGCGCAGGAATTTTGCGAGGTCCTCGCGCGTCGAGGTGCCCTTGCTCCACACCGCCTGAAGCTCGATCCAGGCCGAGTTGATGGTGTCCCACATCTCGCTGGTGAGGGCCGTACGCACCGAGCGCGAGTTCAGCCGCGCCGCTTCGATGCAGTTTCGGATCGAGGACGGGTTGTTCTGCGAGAACGAGAGATACTCGACGACGTTGTGCTCGTTGGCTTCCTCATAGGCCTGATAGAAGCTCGCGGCGACGCCGGCGGTGAGCAGCGCCGAATCCCATTCATTGGTCTTGCCGATATAGGCGGCGGGAAGCGCGGTGACGCGCAGCGTCGCATCGATGGTGCGCGCGAGATATTCGGCCCGTTCGACGTAGCGGGCGAGCCAGTAGAGGTTTTCGGCGGTACGCGACAGCATCTCTCTACTCGTCCAGAATCCAGGTGTCCTTGGTGCCGCCGCCCTGGCTCGAGTTCACCACCAGGGAGCCTTCCTTGAGCGCGACGCGGGTGAGCCCGCCCGGCACGATGGTCGTGCTCTTGCTGCCCGTGAGCACGAAGGGGCGAAGATCGACGTGACGTGGAGCGAGGCCCGACGCCGTGCAGGTCGGGCAGGTCGAAAGCGCCAGGGTCGGCTGGGCGATGAAACCTTCCGGCTCGCGCTTGAGCTTGTCGCGGAACGCTTCGATCGTCGCCTTGGTCGCGGCGGGGCCGATCAGCATGCCGTAGCCGCCGGAGCCGTGCACTTCCTTGACGACGAGCTCGCTTAGATTGTCCAGCACATAAGCGAGGTCCTTCGGCTCGCGGCAGCGCCAGGTCGGCACGTTCTTCAGGATCGGCTCCTCGCCGAGATAGAATTTCACGATGTCGGGCATGTAGGAGTAGATCGCCTTGTCGTCGGCGATGCCGGTGCCGACGGCGTTGGCGAGCGTGATGTTGCCGGCCGCGTAGGCCGACATCAGTCCGGGCACGCCGAGCACCGAATCGGGACGGAAGGTGAGGGGATCGAGGAAGTCGTCGTCGACGCGCCGATAGATCACGTCGACCCGCTTCAGCCCTTCCGTCGTCCGCATGAACACTTCGTTGTTCTTGACGACGAGGTCGCGGCCTTCGACCAGCTCGATGCCGAGCTTGTCGGCGAGGAAGGAGTGCTCGTAATAGGCCGAATTGTAGACGCCCGGGGTGAGCAGGGCGACTGTCGGCTCGCCGGAGGCGCTTTGCGGCGCGACCGAGCGGAGCGCTGCGAGCAGCTCGTCCGGATAGCGCTCGACCGGCGCCACCCGGTGGCGGGCGAACAGATCCGGAAACAGCCGCATCATGATCTCGCGGTTTTCCAGCATGTAGGACACGCCCGACGGCGTGCGGGCGTTGTCTTCCAGCACGATGAAGTCCTCGGCATCGACCCGGACGATGTCGATGCCGGCGATGTGCACGTAGACGTCGTGCGGCACCTGCTGGCCGTTCATCTCGGGCCGGAACACCGGGTTCTGGAAGATCAGATCGTCGGGCACGATGTCGGCGCGGAGGATGTCGCGGCCGTGATAGATGTCGCGCAGGAACATGTTGAGCGCGCGCACGCGCTGCTTCAGGCCCTTCTCCAGCCGCGCCCATTCCTTGCCGGACATGATCCGCGGAATCACATCGAAGGGGATCAGGCGCTCGGTGGACTCGGAATCGCCGTAGACCGCGAAGGTGATGCCGATCCGGCGAAACAGCAGCTCGGCTTCCTGGCGGCGATATTCGAGCGCCTCGGGAGGCGTCTCCTTGAGCCAGCGCGCCAGCTCCTGGTAGGCGGGGCGGAGGTCCCCGCCGGGAATGTTCATTTCGTCAAACGCGACTGCCATAGATCCCGACTTGTCTCCCCAGGCGTTGCGCCATGCGCCAGGTCGCGTCGGCCTTGATGAGACCGCAACGTCCTATGGCCATGCGTCAACAGTGCATGACTTTCATGTGGTAGCAAGGGCCGGGCCAGCGCGATAAGCATGGAGAGGGGGCATTTGCCGGCGACGGCCGACGGCGTGCCTGAAAAAATGGCTGAAGACTGCTTATTTCAGAAGCAAAACCGCGTGACTTCAACGCGTTACCTCGGCAAAGTCGGCGTCACAGGTGAGGGACTTAAGGCATGAGCGAGATCGTCACGGCGGGCATTCTGGTCATCGGAGACGAAATCTTGTCCGGCCGGACCAAGGACAAGAATATCGGCTTCATCGCCGAATACCTGACCAATATCGGCATCGACCTGAAGGAGGTCCGCGTCGTCTCCGACGACGAGCCCGACATCATCGCTGCACTGGATGCATTGCGGCATCGCTACACCTACGTCTTCACCACGGGCGGTATCGGGCCGACCCATGACGACATCACCGCAGATGCCGTCGCCAAGGCGTTCGGCGTCGGCATCGACCATCATCCGGAAGTGGTCGCCCGCTTCCGCGAGCGCTGGAGCGAGCAGGACCTCAACGAGGCCCGGCTGCGCATGGCCCGCATCCCCGACGGCGCCGAGCTGATCCAGAGTGCGACCATTCTCGCCCCCGGCTTCAAGATCGGCAACGTCATCGTCATGGCCGGCGTGCCCTCGATCATGCAGGCGATGATGGACATCGTCTCGCCCAAGCTGAAGTCCGGCGTGCGCATGCTGTCGGACTCGGTCCGCGCCAATGCGCGCGAGGGCGACATCGGCGGCCCGCTGCGGGAGATCGCCGCCGCCCATCCCGACACCATCATCGGCAGCTATCCCTTCATGGACGAGGAGCAGAAGCCCAACACCAATCTGGTGGTGCGCTCGCGCGATCCGGAGAAGCTCGCGGCGGCAATGGCCGCGGTGAAGGAAATGCTGGCGGGATTGAACGTCAACCGCTAGCAGGGAATTGCCGGAGGAGATTGCAGGAGACAGGCGATGGCTGGTGAAGCACCGGAACTGAGCGCGCAGGAGCGGGCAGGCAAGGCCTTCCCCGTCTCGTGGGACCAGTTCCACCGGGATTGCCGGGCGCTGACCTGGCGGCTCAACGAGGTCGGTCCGTTCCATGCGGTGATTGCGATCACCCGCGGCGGCCTGGTGCCCGCCGCGATCGTGGCGCGCGAGTTAGGGGTGCGCATCATCGATACGGTCTGCATCGCCAGCTACGACCACAACAAGCAGGGCGAGCTCCAGGTGCTCAAGGGCATTTCCGAGGCGACCATGACGCTCGGCGGCGGCACCGGCAAAGGCCTGTTGATCGTCGACGACCTCGTCGACACCGGCAAGACCGGCAGGATGGTGCGCGAGATGCTGCCCGATGCGCATTTCGCCACCGTCTACGCCAAGCCGATGGGACGCCCGCTGGTCGACACTTTCATCACCGAAGTCTCCCAGGATACCTGGATCTTCTTCCCCTGGGACACCGCACTGTCCTACCACCCGCCGCTGCGCGACGGCGCGGCGTGACCAGAGCGAATGGCGAGTAGCGAATGGCGAGTAAGACCGTCCCCACTCGCCATTCGCCATTCGCCACTCACCCCCTGCAAAACCGCGTCACGCCCACCGGCGACATCATCGCCACCCCACACCGCGGTCTGTTCACCGGCAATCGCGGCATCATCCACGATCCCGCGACGAAGACGCTATTGAAGAAGCGCTGGTCGACGCCGGCCTGGATCACATGCCTGTGCGAATTCCGCGGCTGGCGTCGTCCGGTGATGGCGCGGCGGAGCTGGACCGAGCTGTTCTTCCTCGACGAGGCGACGGCCTTCGCGGCAGGACACCGGCCCTGCTTCTTCTGCCGGCGCGACGACGCCAAGCGGTTTCGCGCGGCGTGGGAGAAGGGCAATGGCGCGAGCGACATCAGCGCCAAGGCGATGGATGCCGTTTTGCATCGCGAGCGTCTCGATCGCGGTCGCAAGCAATTGCACCCGCTCCCGATGCCGTTGGCAGACCTGCCCGACGGCGCAATGGTGCAGCAGGGCGAAGACAGCTTTCTGGTGAGGCAGGGACAGGCGCTGCTGTGGTCGCCGGCGGGTTACGCGTCGCATGCACGCCTGGTCGATCAAGCGATGTTGTTGACACCGCCTTCGACGCTGCGCGCCATCATGGCCGGCTATCGGCCCGTGCTGCATCCGACGGCGTCGGGCTGAAGCGCCGACGTTTCGTGATCATCCCAGCCTCTCGCGCGCCAGCGCCGCGCCGGCGCCGAGCGCCATCAGCTTGGCTTCGGCGATCTCGCGCCGCATCGGCGCCATGCCGCAATTGGTCGTGGCGATGATGTTGCTCTTCGGCACGAATTGCGACACCGCCTCGATCACCTTCACGACGTCCTCGGCGGCCTCGACCGTATCGCTGGCGACGTCGATCACGCCGGCCTGCACGATCTTGTTCTTCAGCAGCGCGAGCAGGTCGAGCGGCACCTTGGAATTGCGGCACTCGATTGCGACCTGCTGGATCGGGCTCGCGTCGATGGCCGGGAAGATCTGCTCGTATTGCCGCCATTGGCTGCCGAGCGTCTCCTTCCAGTCCGTATTGGCCTTGATGCCGTAGCCGTAGCAGATGTGCACGGCGGTGGCGCAGGTGAGGCCCTGTGCGGCGCGCTCGAGCGCCTTGATGCCCCAATCGTTGACCTCGTCCATGTAGACGTTGAAGGCGGGTTCGTCGAACTGCACGAGATCGACGCCGTCGGCCTGCAAGGCCTTGGCTTCCTCGTTCAAGAGCTCGGCGAAGGCAAAGGCCATCTTGACCCTGTCGCCATAATAGCGGTCGGCAATGGTGTCGATGATCGTCATCGGGCCGGGCAGGGTGAATTTCAGCTGCTTCCTGGTGTGCGTGCGCGCGACGCGCGCCTCGAAGGCATGGACGCGATCCTTCAGCCGCAGCGGCGCGACCACCTGCGGCACCATCGCCTTGTAGCGGTCTTTCCGGATGCCCATCTCGACCTTGTGGGCGAAATCGATGCCCTCGATCTTCTCCAGGAAGCCGTGCACGAAGTGCTGCCGGGCCTGCTCGCCTTCGGTGACGATGTCGATGCCGGCGTCCTCCTGGAGCTTCAGCCAGATTAGCGTCGCATCGCGCTTGGCGCGGAGCAACTCGTCGCCTTCGGACTTCCAGGGCGCCCAGAGCATGTTCGGCTCGGCGAGCCATTCCGGCTTCGGCAAGGAGCCGGCGATCGTGGTTGGAAACAGCATGGCGGCCCTCCCGGCGGGTTGTTGCGCCCCTTCCTGCCATGTCCTAACGTCGAGGTACAGAACAACAAAAGTCGTCATTGGCTGGCGGCAGCGATAGGGACGGCGCAAGGGAAGGCCCATGATCGACCTCTATTACGCGCCGACGCCGAACGGCTGGAAAATCTCGATCATGCTGGAGGAGCTCGGGCTTCCCTATCGGGTGATCCCCGTGAATATCCGCGCCGGCGAGCAGTTCAATCCTGAGTTCCTGGAAATCTCTCCGAACAACCGCATTCCCGCGATCGTTGATCACGAGCCCGCAGATGGCGGCGCGCCGTTCTCCGCGTTCGAGACCGGCGCGATCCTGATCTATCTCGCGGAGAAGACCGGACGCTTCCTGCCCGCCGATTGGCGCGGCCGCTCCACCACGATCCAGTGGGTGATGTGGCAGATGGCGGGCCTTGGGCCGATGCTCGGCCAGCACGGCCATTTCGCGCTCTATGCGGCCGAGAAGATCCCTTACGCGATCGAGCGCTATCGCGACGAGGCGGCGCGGCTCTACGGCGTGCTCGATCGCCAATTGGCCAGGACCGGCGCTTATGTCGCCGGCGATTATTCCATCGCCGACATCGCCTGCTTCCCCTGGACCATGACCCACAAGGCGCAGGGTTTTACGCTTGACGACTATCCCAATGTGAAACGCTGGTATGCCGAGGTCCGGGCAAGGCCGCAGGTGCAGGCGGGGCTTGCGATCGGAAAATTCGTGAAAGAGCCGTTCGACGAGGAATCACGCAAGATCATGTTCGGACAAAGGGCTAAGGAAGTGTTGGGAAGGAAGTGACTCGTCATTCCGGGGCGCGCGAAGCGCGAACCCGGAATCCATCAGGCAGCGTACCGAGAGGCAAAATGGATTCCGGGTTCGCGCCAAAGGGGGCGCGCCCCGGAATGACAGCA
This sequence comes from Bradyrhizobium sp. CCBAU 45321, assembly GCF_028128975.1. Classification (NCBI taxonomy): domain Bacteria; kingdom Pseudomonadati; phylum Pseudomonadota; class Alphaproteobacteria; order Hyphomicrobiales; family Nitrobacteraceae; genus Bradyrhizobium; species Bradyrhizobium sp. CCBAU 45321. The sequence continues at coordinate 318,310 of NZ_LFKZ01000128.1, read as the reverse complement.
AAAAGGAACCCCCATGATCGAATTCTTCTTCGACTGCTCCAGCCCCTGGACCTATCTCGCCTTCCACAACATCCAGCCGCTCGCCAAGGAACTGGGCGCCGAGATAACTTGGCGTCCGATCCTGGTCGGCGGCATCTTCAATTCGGTCAATCCGAGCGTCTACGCGCAGCGCGAGAAGCCGGTGCCGCTGAAGGCGCGCTACATGAAGAAGGACCTCGCCGACTGGGCGCGCTCGGCGGGCCTTGCCATCAAGATGCCGCCGACGGTGTTTCCGGTGAACAGCGTGAAGGCGATGCGCGGCTGCCTGTGGCTCGGTCAGGACATGGTGCCGTTCGCGACATCAGTGTTCGAGGCCTATTGGGGCGAGGACAAGGACATCTCGCAGGACGCGGTGCTTGCGGAGATCTGCAGAAAGGTCGGCATCGACGAACAGAAGTTCTTCGCCGGCATTGCCGAGCAGGGCATCAAGGACCAGCTCAAGGCCAATACCGAGGAGGTCGTCGCGCGCGGCGGCTTCGGCTCGCCGACGATTTTCGTGAACAAGACCGACATGTATTTCGGCAATGACCGCCTGCCGCTGATCCGCGAAGCGCTTCAGCGCAGCAAGGCGAGCGCGGCCTGATGGTGCGCGCCGTCGTCTGCCGCGAGCTCGGCGCGCCCGAGCGTTTGCTGCTGGAGGAGTTTCCGCCCCGCGCGCTCAAGCCGGGCGAAGTGCGCGTCGCCATCCGCGCCGCCGGGCTGAACTTCCCCGACGTGCTGATGGCCGCCGGCGAATACCAGCTCAAGCCGGAGCTGCCGTTCACGCCGGGCATGGAAGCGGCCGGCGACGTCATCGAGGTGGGGTCGGAGGCAAGCGGCGTTGCCGTCGGCGACAAGGTCATCGTGAAGATGCGCTTTGGTGCCTTCACGGATGAAGCGGTGGTCACGCCGTCGCAGCTCACTCCCATGCCGTCCACCTTCGACTATGCGGAGGCTGCCACCTATCTCGCAGGCCACGGCACGGCCTATCATGCGTTGATCGATCGCGGCCGGGTCGCGCCCGGCGAGGTGCTGCTGGTCCACGGCGCCGGCGGTGGCGTCGGCCTTGCCGCCGTCGAGATCGGCAAGATGCTGGGCGCGACCGTGATCGCGACCGCCTCCAGCGACGAGAAGCTCGGAATCGCGAAATCGCGCGGCGCCGATCATCTCATCCGCTACGACCGCGAGCCGTTCCGCGATGCCGTCAAGCGCATCACCGACGGCCGCGGCGCCGACGTCGTGTTCGACCCCGTCGGTGGCCAGGTCTTCGAAGATTCGATGCGCTGCATCGCCTGGGGCGCGCGGCTCTTGGTGATCGGCTTCACCGGCGGCATCGGCTCGGCCAAGACCAATCTCTTGCTCATCAAGGGCGCCAGCGTGCTCGGCGTACGCGCCGGCGAAGCGGTGCGCAAGAATCCTGCGCTCGGCGAGGTCCGCCTGAAGGCGCTTTTGCAATGGGCGGAGGAGGGCAAGCTGCGCCCCAACGTCTCGCACCGCCTGCCGCTGGAAGACTACGCGAAGGCGATGCGGCTGCTAATCGACCGCAAGGCTATCGGGCGGGTCGCGCTGGTGATGGAATGACGGTGCCGTAGGGTGGGCAAAGGCGGCCTTGCGCCGTGCCCACCATCTCTCCCGATTGCAAAAAATGCGTGGGCACGCTTCGCTTTGCCCACCCTACGAGAGCGCTATTTATACTCTCGCTCCGTCCACCACGGGAAATAATCCGGCATATCGGTCGACACCTTGTTCTTGAACTGCGCGGGACGCTTCTCCAGGAACGAAACCACGCCTTCCTTGACGTCGTCGGAGCGGCCGCGGGCATAGATGCCGCGGCTGTCGACCTTGTGGGCTTCCATGGGATCGTCGGCGCCCATCATGCGCCACATCATCTGGCGGATCAGCGCGACCGACACCGGCGCGGTCTTTGCTGCAAACTCCTTGGCGAGCGCGCGGGCGGTCGGCAGCAGATCATCGGGGGCCACGACCTTGCTGACGAGGCGGCCCGCAAGCGCTTCCTGCGCCGGGAAGACACGGCCCGAATAGCACCATTCCAGCGCCTGCGAGATGCCGACGATGCGCGGCAGGAACCAGCTCGAGGCCGCCTCGGGCACGATGCCACGCTGGGAGAACACGAAGCCGAACCGCGCAGCCTCCGAGGCGATGCGGATATCCATCGCAAGCTGCATGGTGACGCCGATGCCGACGGCCGGGCCGTTCACCGCCGCGATCACGGGCTTGAGGCATTTGAAGATGCGCAACGTCACCTGGCCGCCGCCGTCACGCACCTGCGGGTCGCTATAATCAACCTTGCCGTCAGCGAGGCGCTTCACCGGCCCGCGCCGCGCGTCCCGGTCGAACGTGTCGGCGCCGGAGGACAAATCGGCGCCCGCGCAAAAACCGCGGCCGGCGCCGGTGACGATGATGGCGCGGACATCGTCGTCCTTGTCGGCGGCGTCGAACGCGTCGATCAGCTCTCCCTGCATCTGCGCGTTGAAGGCGTTGAGCTTGTCGGGCCGGTTCAGCGTGATGGTGAGGATCTGATCGGCGACCTCGTACTTGATCGTCTCATACGCCATGGTGATTTCCTTCCTTGTCATTCTTGAATCAATTCTGTCATTGCCGGGCTTGACCCGGCAATCCATCTTTTTGAAGAGGATGGATGCGCGGGGCGAGCCCGCCCATGACGAGTTGTGCTGAGACGCTAGATGCGCGCCGCTACGTTGCCGGCGGCTTCGGCCAGGGCCGCTGCGGGCCGCGCAGGCCTTCAAACGCCTTGGCCATGCCGAGCACGCCGATGTCGTCGAAGCGGCGGCCGACGATCTGCACGCCGATGGGGAAACCTTTGGCGTCGAAGCCGCCGTTGAGGGAGATTGCCGGGTTCTCTGACATATTCCACGGAACGGTATAGGCGATGTGCTCGAACGGCTTCATGGGTTCGTTGGTCGGCGAAGCCCATTCCGCCGGATAGTTGACGTTCGGCGCCGTCGGCGAGATCACATAGTCGAGCTCGCAAAAGAGCTTTGCCGCAGCCGCGCGGATCGCCATGGTCTGGTTGAAGCCGCGGATGACGTCGACGCCCGAGAGCTTGGCCCCGGACTCGCCCCACTTGAAGATATAGGGCAGCACCTTGGCCTGCTCGGCCGGCGTCAGCTTGGACAGATCGTCCCACATCCGCGCGCGCCAGAAATTGTCGAGGCCGTCGAGCATCTCGCGCGTCAGGATACCGTCGACCTCGGTGACGACGCTGCCTGCGGACTCGAACGCCTTCGCGGCCTTCACTGCCACCTCGCGCACCGGCTTCTCCAGCGCCAGACCGCAGCCAGGATCGAGCATCAACCCGATGCGCAGCTTGCGCGGAGATTTCTCCAGCCCCTTCCAGTTCAGCAGCTCGGCCGGCAGGCTCATGCCGTCGCGCCGGTCGGGCTTTGCGATCGCGCTCATCATCAGCGCGCAATCGTCGACCGTGCGGGTCATCGGGCCTGCGACACGGCCGACATAGGTGGGGTCGATCGGCACGCGGCCAAAACTCGGCTTCAGGCCGACGAGGCCGCACCAGCCGGCGGGCAGGCGGACCGAGCCGCCGATATCGGTGCCGAGATGCAGGGGACCGTAGCCAGCCGCGGCTGCGGCGCCAGCGCCGGCGCTGGACCCGCCCGGGTTCTTGCTGAGGTCCCACGGGTTGCGCGCGAGCGCGTGGAACGAGGAGAGCCCGGAGGACAGCATGCCGTAATCGGGCATGGTGGTCTTGGCGAAGATGATGCTGCCGGCCTCACGCAGCCGCGCGGCGGGCGGTGCGTCCTTCTCGGCCGGCACGAGCTTGACGCTGGCGGCCCCCAACGGCACCGGTACGCCCTTGGTCGCGATGTTGTCCTTCACCGTCACGGGCACGCCGTCGAGCGGCCCGGAGGGCTCGCCGCCGGTCCAGCGCGCGGTCGAGGCCTTTGCGGCCTCGCGCGCGCCATCGGGGTCGAACGCATAGAGCGCCTTCAGATGCGGTTCCCACGCCGCGACATGCGCGAGCACGTCCTCCAGCACCTCGCTCGGCGAGAATTGCTTGGCGCGATAACCCGCGATCAGGTCGACCGCGGAAAGATCGTGCAGCGAGGTGACCGCTTCCTCGACGCGCTTATGCATTGCCACCCACCGGCATGCGCGTCTCGACGATGCGGGCGAACATGCTGGCGCCGATCGGCAGGATCTTGTCGTCGAGCACGAAGCCGGGATTGTGCACGGGCACCGAGCCGTCATGGCCGACCCAGAAGTAAGCGCCGGGAATCGTCTCCAGCATGTCGGCGAAATCCTCGCTGCCCATCTTCGGCTGGATGCGGGTGATCACGTTGGCGGGATCGACGATCGTGCGCGCGACCTCCTCGACCACCTTGGACTGCTCGACCTGGTTGACCAGAACGCCGAACGTGTCGCGGATGTCGACGTCGATCACGCAACTATAGGCGCTTGCGATGCCGGCGCAGATGGTGCGGATGCGCTCGGCGATCAGGGCGCGGACTTCGTTCGAGAAAGTGCGGATGGTGCCGCACAGATGCGCATCGCCCGGAATGACGTTGTAGGCGGAGCCGGCATGGATCTGGGTGATCGAGATCACCGCGGCCTGCAGCGGGTCGACGTTGCGGCTGACGATGGTCTGGATCGCCTGCGCCAGCGTCGTTGCGATGACCACCGCATCCTTGGAGCGCTCGGGCATCGCACCATGCGCGCCGTAGCCGGTGATGCGCAGGTCGAAGAAGTCGGCACTGGCCATGGCCGGGCCCGGAAGGATCGCGATCTCGCCATGGTTGAGGTCGGGCGCGTTGTGCAGGCCGTAGAGCTCGTCGCAGGGAAATTTCTCGAACAACCCGTCCTTGATCATGGCGCGGGCGCCGCCGAGGCCTTCCTCGGCCGGCTGGAAGATCAGATGTACCGTGCCGTCGAAGTTCCGGGTCTCGGCGAGATAGCGCGCGGTGCCGAGCAGCATGGTGGTGTGGCCGTCATGGCCGCAGCCGTGGAAGCGGCCGGGGATCTTCGAGCTCCACTTCAGATTGGTGTTCTCTTCCATCGGCAGCGCGTCCATGTCGGCGCGAAGCCCGATGCGCTTGCTGCCCGTACCCTTGCCCTTGATGATGCCGATCACGCCGGTGCCGCCGAGGCCGCGATGCACCTCGATGCCCCAGCTCTTCAGCTTGTCGGCGACGATGCCGGAGGTGCGCACTTCCTCGAACCCGATCTCGGGATGGGCGTGGAGGTCGCGCCTGATTGCGGTGAGCTCGTCGGCGTAGCCGTCGATGCGATCGATCGTGGGCATGTGGTCCTGTCCGGTTAGCGTGAGGGAGGCGTGAATACGGGGCCGTTCGGCTTGATGCGGATGCCCGGGCGCAGGCGCGTCCAGGGTAGCGAAGCGGTGTCCGCCGGCATCGCACCGGGCGCGGCACAGATCATCAGCTTCTCGGCGATCGGCTCGAAATCGGCGCGGAAATGCACCGAGCTCTTGTTGACCAGAATCTTCTGTTCGGTCGGCTCGATGCCGACATAGCGGTACATCGCCTGGTCGGCGAGCTGGGCCTTGTGCGAGGAGACGACGATGCGGACATCGCCGATGCGCAGGGCTGCGGACGGGCCCATCTCCATCTCGCGGCCGCCGTAATAGGGACCGGGCGCGATGAAGCGGCCGTCCGAGAGCTGCTCGACCACGAAGGTCTCGCGATAGGGCTCGTCGCCGGGGATGCCGGACTTGCCACCGAGCGACAGCGTCACGGTGGCGCCGACGCCGGCTGCGTGCGCGGCCCTGGCCGATTCCGGATCGTAGATCGCGCCGGTTGCGGCACTCGCCTTGTTGCGCACCAGCGCGCGCAGCATGCCCGTGGTGTCGGAATCGCCGCCGGCGCCCGGATTGTCCTGGGTGTCGGCGATGATGATCGGCTTGCTGGCGCTCTTGGCAAGTTCGATGGCATGCCGCACGCCTTCGTCGGGCGACCAGATCTTGCCGTCGAAATCGTTCTCGTGGCTTTCGATCAGCTTCAGAAGCGCGTCGGCCGCGCGGTCGGCGTCGTCTTGCGTCTTGCCATAGGCGAACACGCTTGGGCCGCAGTCGCGGAAATCGGCGGCGGGGAAGCCGGGCGCGAAAGAGAGGGTGGGGACGGCATCGCTCTCCAGCGCAGCGAGTCTTTCGTAGATGCCTTTGGTTGGCTGGTCGTTGGTGCATTGCCAGCTGATCGGGATCAGGAACGGCAATTGCCGGAAGGCCTTTGCGAAGCGCTGCTTCGTCTGCAGCAGCAGCGCGAGATGGTGCGCGCAGGCGCGGCCGGTCTCGGCCATGTCGACATGCGGATAGGTGCGGTAGGCGATCAGCGCGTCGGCATGCTCCATCATCTCGGGCGTGACGTTGGCGTGGAGATCGAGGCTGGTGACCAGCGGAACATCCTTGCCGATGACGCGGCGTACGCGCGCGAGGATTTCGCCTTCGCCGTCGTCGAGATGCTCGGTCACCATAGCGCCGTGCAGGTCGAGATAGACCGCGTCGATCGGGCCGGCGGCTGCGATGCCGTCGACCATCACCTTCACGATGCGCTCGAAGGCGTCCTTGGTGACGTGAGCGGACGGGCTCGCGCCGCAGGCGATGGTCGGAACGAGTTCCCAGCCGTTCGCCTCGGCACTGTCGACGAAACCGGCGAGGCCGACATTGATGCGCCGCATCACCTTCAAGACGTCGCTACCTCTGGTCATCGCCGGCCAGCCGCCGCCGTGCTGGAAGTCGGCGAAGGTCGCCTTGGTCGGAGCGAAGGTGTTGGTCTCGTGCAGGAAGCCGCCGACGGCGATGCGTGTCATTCAGTTCAGGTCCAGCGTTGGAAAGTGCGCGACGTTAGCCTTGGCCTTGCGAAGAGAGCAAGGCAGGAAGCAATCGTGCCACGCATAGGGTCAGATCGTTTTGGGAATGCTGCTCCGCCGTCATTCCGGGGCGCGCGTAGCGCGAGCCCGGAAACCATCGTGCGACAGAGTTCGCAGCCTGATGGATTCCGGGCTCATCGCTTCGCGATGCCCCGGAATGACGGCGGAGAGAGTTAAGCCGTCGCCCCCACGCCTTCCGCCACCGGCCGGAAGTTCGCAAAATCCCAACCCCGCCCGGGCGCCGCATCCAGCAGCGCCTTGGTGTAGGCCTCCTTCGGATGCGTCAGTACTTCGGCGGCGGGTCCCTGTTCGACGACGCGGCCGTGCTGCATCACCACGACCTCGTCGCAGATCTGGGCTGCGACACGCAAATCGTGGGTGATGAACAGGATGGCGATGCCGAGCCGCTTCTGGATCTCGTCGAGCAGCTCCAGCACCTGCGCCTGCACCGAGACGTCCAGCGCGGAGACCGCTTCGTCCGCGACCAGCACGTCCGGATCGAGCGCGAGCGCCCGGGCGATCGCGATGCGCTGGCGCTGGCCGCCGGAGAACTGGTGCGGATAGCGCGTCACGGCGTCGGCGGGCAGGCCGACCAGCTCGAGCAGCTCGCGCGCCCGCTTCATCGCGTCGGCGTGCGCCACGCCGTAATTGACCGGGCCTTCGGCGATGCTCTCGCCGACGGTGATGCGCGGATTGAGCGAACGATAGGGATCCTGGAACACGATCTGGATCTTCTGCCGGTGCGGCTGCAGCAAGCGACGCGAGATGTCGGCGATCTCGCGGCCGGCGAGGCGCACCCCGCCGGAGGTCGGATCGATCAGGCGGACGATGCAGCGCGCAACCGTCGACTTGCCCGAGCCGCTTTCGCCGACGATGCCGAGCGTGCGGCCCTTGCGCAGCGTCAACGTGACCTTGTCGGCAGCGACGACCTCGCGGCCTTTGCCGAAGAAGGAGCGCTCTTTGTAGACCTTGCCGAGCTCGTTGGCCTCCAGCACCACGGGCTCGCGGGTTTCCTCGCGCGGCGGGCGCGGCACCAGGCTCGGCACCGAGGAGAGCAGGTTGCGGGTGTATTCCATGGTCGGATTGCGCAGCACGGTCTCGAGCGGGCCGGTCTCGACCAGGCGGCCCTGCCGCATCACCGCGACGCGATCGGCAATCTCGGCCACCACGCCCATGTCATGGGTGATGAACAGCACCGCCGTGCCGTGATCGCGCTGGAGGTCGCGGATCAGGGTCAGGATCTGCTTCTGTGTGGTGACGTCGAGCGCGGTGGTCGGCTCGTCGGCAATGAGGAGCTTCGGCTCCAGCACCAGCGCCATCGCGATCATGATGCGCTGGCGCTGGCCTCCGGAGAGGCGGTGGGGGTAGGAGGCGAAGATGCGCTCGACCTGGGGCAGGCGCACCTGCTCCATCATGTCGAGGATGCGCTGCTTGCGAGCCCTCGCGTCGAGGCTGGTGTGGGCGCGGAGCACCTCGTCGATCTGGCGGCCGACCGGCACCACCGGATTGAGCGCGGTCATCGGCTCCTGGAAGATCATCGCCATCTTGGTCGCGCGCAGCTGGCGCAGGCGGCGGTCGGTGGCGGTGAGCAGCTCCTCGCCGACCAGCTTCACGCTGCCGCCGGTCGGCACCAGCGTGCCCTTCGGCAACAGGCCCATGGTGGTGAGCGAGGTCACCGACTTGCCCGAGCCGCTCTCGCCGACGAGGCACAGCGTCTCGCGCTCGCGCACCTGGATCGAGATGCCGTCGATGATGTTGGCGCCTTTCGGCTGCTTGCCGATGGAGACGACGAGATTGTTGATGTCGAGGATGGTGTTGGTCATCAGGTCACTCCGTCGTCATTGCGAGGAGCGAAGCGACGAAGCAATCCAGAAATCTCTCCGCAGATGCAGACTGGATTGCTTCGCTTCGCTCGCAATGACGGAACAAGGGGATGGGCCGGCGAGACAAATCACTTCCCCTCCCGCTGCTTCATGCGCGGATCGAGGGCGTCGCGGGCGGCGTCGCCGATCAGGTTGATGCTGAGGATGGCGATGGAGAGCAGCAGGCCCGGCCAGAAGATCAGCGACGGCTTGATCTGGAAGTACTGGCGGCCCTCGGCCATGATGTTGCCCCAGGTCGGCGTCTCCGGCGAGATGCCGGCGCCGAGGAAGGAGAGGATCGCTTCGGTCAGAATTGCGCTGGCGCAGATATAGGTGCCCTGGACGATCAACGGTGCGATCGTGTTCGGCATCAGGTGGCGCCACATGATCTTCGGCAGGCTCGAGCCGACCGAGATCGCGGCCTCGACGTAAGGCTCCTCGCGGGCCGACAGCACGACCGAGCGGACCAGGCGTGCAACGCGCGGAATCTCGGGGATCGTGATCGCGATCAGCACGGTCCAGAGGCTGGCGCCTGACAACGACACCACGGCGATCGCGAGCAGGATGCTCGGCATCGCCATCAGGCCGTCCATGACGCGCATCATGATGGAATCGACCAGCTTGAAGAAGCCGGAGACGAGGCCGATCGCGAGCCCGATGGCGATCGACAGGATCGCCGCGCCGATGCCGATCAGAAGCGAGATGCGGCCGCCATAGATCACGCGCGACAACACGTCGCGGCCGTAGGCGTCGGTGCCGAGCAGGAACTGAGCGGAGGACGGCTTGAGCCGCTGCGACGGGGCGAGCTGGACCGGATCATGCGGCGCGATCAGCGGCGCGAGGATCGAGACCACCACGATCAGCGCGAGCAGGCACGTCGCGGTGGCGATGATCGGGGTCGAGGTGAGGAATCCGAATCGCGGCCGCAACGGCGACGTGATCGGAATGGAGGACTGGGGAAGGGTATCGACCGACATTTTGTTCTTGTCCTTGCCTCAGTACCGGATCCGGGGATCGAGCAGGGTGTAGGCGACGTCGATGAGAAGATTGACGACGACGTAGATCAGCGAGGTCAGCAGGATCATCGCCTGGATCACCGGATAGTCGCGCGCCAGCACCGCATCGACGGTGAGACGCCCGATGCCGGGGATGTTGAACACGCTCTCGGTGACGACGACGCCGGAGATCAAGAGCGCAAAGCCGGTCCCGATCACGGTGATCACGGGCACGGCGGCGTTGCGCAGCGCATGGCGCATCATCACCGCAACCTCGTTGATGCCCTTCGCGCGCGCCGTTCGCACGTAGTCTTCGCCGAGCACGTCGAGCATCGCCGCACGCGTCATGCGCGCGATCAGTGCGACGTAGATGAAGGACAGCGCGCAGGTCGGCAGGATCATGCGCTCGAAGAACGGACCGAAGCCGTTGAAGATGCTCCGGAAGCCCTGCACCGGCACCCAGCGCAGCTCGATCGCGAAGACCTGGATGAGGACATAGCCGACCACAAACACCGGCACCGAGAAGCCGAGCACGGACAGACCCATCACGAAACGGTCGATCCAGGTGCCGTGCTTCCACGCCGCGATCACCCCCAAGGGAACTGCGACCATGACGGCGAGGATGATGGTGCACAACGCGATCGAGATCGACGGCTCGACGCGCTGGCCGATCATCTTCATCACCGGCAAATTGGAGATCAGCGACGTCCCGAGGTCGCCGTGCAGCAGCTTGTTCACCCAGGTGATGAACTGCACGATCAGCGGCTCGTTGAGGCCGAGCGATTCGCGGATGCGCTCCAGCCGTTCCGGGGTCGCGTTGTCGCCGGCGAGGATCGCGGCGGGATCGCCGGGGGTGAGGCGGAGCAGGAGGAAAACGAACAGCGCGACCACGCCCATCACGGGCACGGCGGCGAGAATTCGGCGAAGGAGATATCCGAGCAAGTTGGATCCGTCAGTTTAGAGTCAAATTGGGCAGGGCTCTTCGGCCAGCCTGCCATCAGCCTAACATTTCAGCAATTCCCGTGCCACGAGGGCCACAGTTTTTGCGGTGCAGCCAATCTTCGTAGGGTGGGCAAAGCGGAGCGTGCCCACCTGCTTTCAGTCGGGAAAACGGCGGGCACGGCGCTTAGCGCCTTTGCCCACCTACGGGATCGCTTCGCGATCACGCCAGCGTCGCCAGCAGCCCCGCCATCAGGCGGCCTCGCTCAACGAGACTCTCGACTTCGATATACTCCTCGAGCGTGTGGGCATTGCCGCCGCGCACGCCGAGGCCGTCGAGCGTCGGGATTCCCATCGCGCCGGTGAAGTTGCCGTCGGAGCCGCCGCCGGAGCTTGCATGCGGCAGTTCCATGCCAAGAGATCTGGCGATGCCGCGCGCCTTCTCGTACAGCGCCATCGTGCCCGCATTCGGCTCCCAGACCGGCCGCGTCACGCCGCGCGTGACCTTGAAGGTGACGTCGTCTTTGGTGCCGGACAGCGCCAGCATCCGCTCGACACCGCGATCGAGATCGGCCTGGCGCTTGGCCATCGACAGCGCTTCGCCGGTCGCGGTGGTGGCGACGCAATTGACCCATTGCCCGCCATGCACAACGCCGACCGAGAAGGTGCAGTCCTCCGTCGTCATGGCGTCGATGTTGAGAATTTGCCGCGCCATCTCGCGGATCGCCGAGCGTCCCGCCGACAGCGTGGCGCCGGCGTGGCTCGGCCGGCCTGTCGCTTCGAGGTTGAAGCGTGCGATGGCGTAACGTCCGGTAGTGACGCCGTTGTCGGCGCGGCCGGGCTCCGGCACCAGCACGTATTTGTTGCGCGCGGCCTCGGCCTCGATGATGTCGCGTGTCGAGGGCGTGCCGACTTCCTCGTCCGGCGTGAACAGCACGGTAATCGGCAGCGGCGTGGTGAACGATGCGCGCGCCAGCTGCCGGATCGCTTCCAGCGAGAGATAATTGCCGCCCTTCATGTCGAAGATGCCGGGGCCGTAGCACTTGTTGCCTTCGCGCCGCCATTTCAGCTTCTCGATGGTGCCGACCGGGTGGACGGTATCCATGTGTCCAGCGATCAGGATGCCGGGCTCGCCCTGCTTCGGATGCGGAAAGCGCGCGCGGATCACGCCGCCAAAACCCTGCCGACCGGCGATGCGCTCGATCGTCGCACCCATGATCGCCATGTCCCGCGCTGCGATATCGAGCATGCGGTCCACGGCGCCCGCGTTCCAGGTCGGGCTTTCGCATTCGACCCAGGTGCGCAGGCCCGCGAGCATTTCCTCGGAATCAAAGGGGAGATTGGCAGGATTCATCTCAATGTCTCTCGAGCTTGGAAAGATGGAACGCGCATTGCATCGGCGCGGGCAGGACGAGTGGAGGTGTTGTAGAGCCAAATCGATCCCTGTGGAGCCCGTGCCTGCGCCGCAAGGGCTTGCAACGAAACCGGATTGACGCGCTCGGCACTGTCTGCAAGTCTCGAAAAGATAAAGGCATGCATGAGGTTAGTTCGCCCAACGAACGGACTTCATGCTCAATCAATAACCTGCCTTTGAACAGTTTCACGTCAGGAGAACTTTCCATGTTCCATTTCATGCGCCGGGGGCCTCGCGCGTTCGCCTCCACACTCGCGCTGTCAGTCGTCGCGCTCTCGACCGCGCTGGCCTCGCCGGTGTTTGCAGCCGGCAAGACCCTCACGGCGGTGCTGCACTCGGATTTGCGCATCATCGACCCGATCTTCACCACGGCCTACATCACGCGTGACCATGGCTACATGGTTTACGACACGCTGGTGGCCACCGATTCGAACTTCAAGGTCCAGCCGCAGATGGCTGACTGGAAGATCTCCGACGACAAGCTCACCTACACCTTCACGCTGCGCGACGGTCTGAAGTGGCATGATGGTGCGCCGGTGACGGCGGAAGATTGCGTCGCTTCGCTGAAGCGCTGGGCCGCGGTCGACGGCATGGGCCAGAAGCTCATGGACTTCACCGCCAGCATCGAGGCGACCGACGCCAAGACCATCACGCTGAAGCTGAAGGAGCCCTATGGGCTCGTCCTCGATTCCATCGGCAAGCCGTCCTCGCGCGTGGCCTTCATGATGCCGAAGCGCCTTGCGGAGACGCCGGCGGACAAGCAGATTCCCGAGCAGATCGGCTCGGGCCCCTTCAAGTTCGTGCAGGGCGAATTCCAGCCCGGCGTGAAGGCGGTCTACGTCAAGAACACCGATTACGTTCCGCGCAAGGAGCCGGCGAGCTGGACCTCCGGCGGCAAGGTGGTGAAGGTCGACCGCGTCGAATGGATCACCATGCCGGACTCGCAGACCGCGGTGAACGCGCTGCAGTCGGGCGACATCGACTTCATGGAGAACCTGCCGTTCGACATGTTGCCGGTGCTGGAAGCGAACAAGGAGCTCAAGATCGAGGTCCTGAACAAGTTCGGCTTTCAGACCCTCGGCCGGATGAACTTCCTTCATCCGCCGTTCGACAACGTGAAGGTGCGGCGGGCTGCCTTGCTGGCGATGAACCAGAAGGACGTGCTCGACGCGCTGGTCGGCAATGCCAAGTACCAAAAGATCTGCGGCGCTTTCTTCGTGTGCGACACGCCGCTCGCGACCGATGTGGGCTCCGAGACCCTGGTCAAGGGGAACGGCATGGCGCAAGCCAAGAAGGCGCTCGCCGAGTCCGGCTATGACGGCACGCCGATCGTGATCATGGCGCCCGGCGATGTCACGACGCTGAAGGCGCAGCCGATCGTTGCGGCCCAGCTGCTGCGCGAGGCCGGCTTCAAGGTCGACCTGCAGGCGACCGACTGGCAGACGGTGGTGAGCCGCCGCGCCAGCCAGAAGCCGCCGAAGGAAGGCGGCTGGAACATGTTCTTCACCAACTGGGTCGCGGCCGACGTCTCGAACCCGATCGCCAATCTCTCGATCAGCGGCCTGGGCAAGAAGGGCTGGTTCGGCTGGGCGGAGGATGCCAAGATCGAGCAGCTCAAGGACGCTTTCGTCCGCGCCGCCTCGGTCGACGATCAGAAGAAGATCGCCGCCGACATCCAGAAGCAGGCCTATGAGCAGGTGATCTACATTCCGCTCGGGCAGTATCTCATCGCGAGCGGCTGGCGCAAGTCGCTGAACGGTGTGCTCGACGGTCCCGCGACCCCGGTGTTCTGGAACGTCGACAAGACGGAGTAAGCGCCGCGCGCCTTGCATGTGAAAAACGAACGGCGCCGCAGTCTCCTGCGGCGCCGTTTTTTATCAAGCAGCGCTTCTATGAAGCAGTCGGTGATCGCTCTCGTCTAGCAGTGGCTGTCGCGCAGCTGCTCGAGCCCTTCCCTCACGAATGCCAAGCTCGAGTCCTTTCGTTCATCGGAACGAGGCTGCGAAATCGGCTGTTCGATCTCGGACGCGGGCTGATCCGACCTGTTCTCTTGTTCCATCTCGCCAATCCTTTGAATTGCTGCGGTACAACATCGCGAGGGGCGGGAAGTTCCTAAAAGCATGATCCGGAAAGGTGCGAAGCGGCTTTCCGGAAAGATCATGCGCAACAACTGGCACGATGACGATCCATCCGAATCTCATCGCGCTTTAGCTGATCGGACGATGTTGCGGCCTGAACAGCCGTCCCTTCTCGACCACCAGCACGATCGCCAGCGCGGCGAGGGTGGACAGGAAGAAGCCGATCGAGAACGGCAGCAGCGTGCCGTCAAAACTCTGCCCGATCGCCATGCCGACCACGATCCCGATCAGCGTGGTGATCGAGCCGTATAGCGAGGAGGCGGTGCCGGCGATGTGCCCCTGCGGCTCCATCGCGAGCGCGGTGAAGTTGGCGACCATCATGCCGAACGAGAACATCATCAGGGCCGAGAGCACCATGAACAAGGCGAGGGGCAGCACGCCGAGACTTTCCGTCAGCAGCATCACGCCGGCCACGGCCGTGTAGAGCGTCAGCGCGCCGTGCGAGATCACGCGCATGCCGAGCCGCCCGACCAGCCTCGCATTGAGGAAGCCGGCGATGGCCGTGCCGGCGGCAATCGCGGCGAAGGCCAGCGGGAAATATTGGCCGAGATGATAGATGCCGGTGAAGACCTGCTGGGCGCAGAAGACATAGGCGAACAGCGCGCCGATGACGCTGCCGGCGGCGGTGGCATAGCCGATGGTCTGGCGATGCGTCAGGGTCTGCCGGAACGCCGAGAGCACGTCGGCGGGCGCCAGCGATCGGCGCTCCGACTGGGGGAGAGTTTCAGGCAGCCGCAGCACGCACCATGCGAGCGCGAGCAGGCCGTATAGCATCAGCACGACGAAGATGCCGCGCCACGCCGTCACCAGCAGCACCGCCTGTCCGAACGAGGGGGCGACCACCGGCACCGCGATGAACACCATCATGGCAAGCGACATCACGCTCGCCATGCGGCGGCCGACATAGCAATCGCGCACGATCGAGGTCGCGATCACGCGCGTCGCCGCGGTGCCGAGCCCCTGGAGCGCGCGCGCCAGCAGCAGCGTCTCGAACGAGGGCGCGGCGACCGCCAGCACGCTCGCCACCGCATAGACCGCCATGCCGCCGAGCAGCACCGGTCGGCGCCCAAAGCGGTCCGACAGCGGACCCATGACGAACTGACCGGCGCCGAAGCCGATCAGGAAGGTCGACAGCACCAGTTGCAGATGGTTCTCGACGGGAATCTTGAAGGCGGCGCCGATATTGGGCAGCGCCGGCAGCATCATGTCCATCGCGAGCGGATTCAGCGCCATGATGGAGGCGATCACGATGACGAATTCCGGAAAACCCATTGGGCGGTGTCCCGAGGACACCCAACCGTCGGCATTGACGTCGGACAAGAAGCTTACCCCTGCAATCAAGCGAGTTATCTAGCCCCGATGCTGCGTTGCACAACCCATGTTTCGGGATGGCTGGCAGGCGGAGCAGGAGCGGTCAAAAACGGGTGAGGGCCCGTCGCCGGCCTGATGGCCATCCGCCGCGTCGCCGGAGGGCTCGGCCTGCAACCAGGGATTCACCATAAGATCGGGCGCGGCACGCCGGGGAGATGAATCGGCAACCCGTCCTGTCCATTGTGGTCGGACCGGCTGCCGCAACGGCGCCGCGAGAAGCCAAACAGGGTATCGCCCGTGTCCGACATATCAGGTGCAGCACGATGGTTGGCGCCTGCGGCCAAGGCTGCCAGGCGCAACGTCTGGCTTGCCGGCGTGGTCACGCTGACCGCGCTGCTGGTGCTCGGTAATCTCGCCAACGATGCCTCGCTCGACCTGCCGTATGGCTGGGACGTCCGGGTCAATTGCGCGGCCGTCGATGCGCATGCCGACGGGCTCGATCCCTACTTCGTCAAGAACCTGAAGGGCACCACCTATTCTTATCCCTATCTGCCGGTGACGCTGGACGTCTTCCGTCCACTCTGCGCGGGCGGCGTTCTGCTCGATCATTACAGAAGCATCTTTCTCATTCTCGCCGTGCTCTGCGCGCTGCTTCTGCCCGGCCTAGGCCGGACGCGTGCCAGCGCGCGCGATGCTGGCTTGAAGGTGCTCTGCGCGCTCGGCGCGTTCGTCGGTTTCGAATTCGTGGTGGCGTCGGGGAATTTTGCGCTGCTGAGCGGAGTGCTGACCGCGATCGCGCTGAAGCTCCTGCTACGCCCGCTCGCATCCGAACAGAATTCGAACTTTTCCTCGCGCCTCGCCGGTGCTGCGGTGCTCGGCCTCGTGACCTCGTTCAAGCTGGTGTTCGTCCCGGTGCTGGCGGCGCTCTATTTCCTGCCGCTGCCGCGTGGCCGCAAGCTGGCCTTGATCGCGGTGGCCGCCTTCGCCTTCGCGTTGCCGGTCGCGCTGTCGCGCTTGCTGTATCCCGATCTGTTCGCGAGCTGGCTGCTCGCGATCGCAGGCCAAATTCCCGGCCAGCACGCCGTCGGTCTCGTCGAGACCAATCCGTCGCTGTTGCTGCTGGCGCGTGACCTCATGGCCCAGGCCGGCTTCGGTGGCGGCAAGCCGGCGATGCTGGCGGCCTATGCGTTCGCGGCACTCGCGCTCGTGCTCGTGCCGTTCGCGCTGTCCGTCCTGCGCGCGGCCGCGAGCGGATCGGTGCGGGCAGGGGCATCGCTGCTGACGCAGCTCGATCGCTGGCTGATGGATCACCCGCGCACGGCCATGCGCATCACGGTGCTTGCCATGTTCGCGCTCTATCTCAGCTCGCCGCGTCTGAAGGAATATGCCTTCTTCGAGCTCGCGCTTCTTGCCGCGATCCTCATCGTCGATCTTCCGCCCCTGGCGCTCGCCGCCAGTCTCGGCATCGGCCTCGCCTTCCCGGCACTGATCTCGCTACTGGGCGCGCCGATCGAGGGCACCTTCATCCTCCTCGTCACCGCGCTGATCTGCTTCTGGATCGTGCTGCTCGATTTCCGCGCAGAGCCAAAGCGACTCGAGCAAGGGTGATACAAGCTAGTGGTGCGGGCAGCCGGGGTCGAACCGGCACAGCGCTTGCGCACCGAGGGATTTCGCCGTCAGCAGACGGCGTTTGCGTCCGACAACCAAGACAACATTCCGTTTCAAGCGGAATGTAGGAGCTAGTCGGTTTTGTTCTCGACAAGGACCTGAATCACGCCGCAAGAGGCGCTTCGTCGCCATCGAAGGCAGCGATCATTGCATTGAGAAAGGCGTAGGGATCAAGGTCCTTAAGATCAATCGGATGCCCAGCTCGGTCCGCCAGCAGCAGGAAGAACGACAGCTGTGCGCGACCATTGCCTTCGCGAAAAGCGTGGATGACGTTGAGTTCGGATAGGAAATGGGCCGCCTTTTCTGCGAATGCCTCCGGCTCAAGGCCGGCCAGAAATTTGTCCTGCTTCAGCTGTGCGAACAGTAGCTTCGCCTGGTCTTCGATGTTCTCGGGAAAGCAGAATGGGTTTCCGCCTTTTGACATGCGAACGGTCCGAATCTTGCCAGCCCAGTCGTACACATCCTGGAAAAGGTGTTCGTGCACTGCCTTGAAATGCGCGAAATCGAGTTTGCCGGCCGGAAGTTCCTCATCGGCCCGGGCATCGCTCACTTCCGCTTCGAAGGAATGAAGCTCCTCAGGGTTTCTGAGATCGAGCTTGTTCTTTAGAACTGTTGTGCCGGGATAACAGTAGTCGTCAGCGACGGCGTCGTACATCAGGCTAGGTCTTGCGGTAGGCCTTGATGATGGCCTTCCTGCGCTCTTCGGGCGTGCGTGCCTTGCTCGCCGTGATAGCAGAGCTGCCCTTCATCTCCGCCGAATAAACGATCCCTTCCACGGAGCTGATCTTCCTGAAGCGTGCGCTGCCGATCACAAAACCGGAGCCCTTGCCCTTCTTGGAGGATGATTTCTTGGTTGTCATACGCAAACCATAGCACAGATCGGGCCGACTCGCCCGAGGCATTGAACATCAATGCGAAGCGGCAGTGGCCCTTTTGGCGTACTTGCAAGGAAGTGGTGCGGGCAGCCGGGGTCGAACCGGCACAGCGCTTGCGCACCGAGGGATTTTAAGTCCCTTGCGTCTACCAATTCCGCCATGCCCGCTTGATCCAACGAGATCAAACACTTAAGTCCGTTCCGGCGGTCTGGAATTGGCGCGTTCGCCGCCGGAGGGACGGTTCTTCCTTAAGCGAGCCGGGGGCACAAGGCAAAGCCTCAATCCGGACATCTGTTGCTGCTTTAGGCATTCTCAATCCACGGGGGCTATTCATCCGGCATGGCTGCTTCGTTTTCCTTTTCGCTGCGCGGCGTTGGCGCGCTGTTCGCGCTGCTTGCGGCTGGCCTCGCACTGTCCGGCTGCGCCGGCGTGAGCGAGACGATCGCACCGGCCTTTGCCGATCCCGCCAAATACGAATTGTACGATTGCAAGCAGCTTGAGACCGAGCGCAAGGACCTCGCCAAGCGCACCGCCGATTTGCAGCGGCTGATGGAGAAGGCCGAGACCGGGGCGGGCGGCGCCGTCGTGTCCGAGCTCGCTTATCGCAACGACTATGTCGCCGTGCGCGGGCAGGCCCAATTGGCCGAGGACGCCTGGCGCCGCAACAGATGCCGGGAGACTCCGCCCGAGGCGCCGCCGCCTCCGGCATCGCCCGCGGCCAGCGCCAAATCCGGCAAAGCGGCCCGCTGAGGCATGCTGCCGGCGCCGCTCCGCATCAGGGCCGCCAGCCGTAGATCCAATCCTGTCGCGCCAGCATGCGCTGCGGGCCGAGCGCGCGGATCGCAACATCGCGTGCGAGCGCGAGCGGCCCGCTGAGATGATAGATGCGGCCCTGCTGCCGCGCGGTCCGCTGCACCCGCTGTACCCGCGCCTGGCGGGCACGGCCGTATTGCGTCAGCGCGGCGGCAACCGCTTTGCTGCTCTCGGCGGCCTCCAGGCTCAAATGCCGGGCAAGCACGGCGGCATCCTCGATCGCCATGCCGGCCCCTTGCGCTGCGAACGGCAGCATCGCGTGCACGGCATCGCCGAGCAGCGCCACCGAACCCTTGCTCCAGGGGCAGCCGTCCGGCACGCCGAATAGCGCCCATTTGCGCCAGTTGTCGACCGCGGCGAGCAGCATCCGCGCCGCCGGCGGCCAGCGCGGGCCGGCAAAGGCGTCCATCACCTCGCTGACATCGCCGGGCGTGCTCCAGCCCGGCCGGTTCCAGGTGCCGGGCAGCACCGCGACCACGTTGATCTGGCGTCCGCCCGCAATGGGATAGGCGACCAGATGGGCGTTCGGTCCCATCCAGAGCTGCACCCGGCGCGCGGTATAGTCCTTCGGCAATTGCGTGGCATCGAGCGTGCCGCGCCAGGCGATCAGGCCGGAAAAGCGCGGCTGCACCTCGGGAAACAGATGCTGGCGCACCGTCGACCAGATGCCGTCGGCGCCGATCAGCGCGCTGGCGAGATCGCTGCGGCGGATCGTGCCGCTGCGATGGACCACGGTCAGGCCCTTGGCGTGAGGCGCGACGTCCTCGAAGGTCGCGCCCAGCTTCAGGTCGATGTCGGCATGGTCGGCGACGGCGCCGGCGAGGGCCGCTTGCAGGTCGGCACGGTGCACCACCCAATAGGGCGCTCCGGCGCGCAGCGAGGCGGCTTCGCCGAGCGGCATGCGCAGCAGCTCGCCGCCGGCGCGCGCGCTCATGATCGAGAGCGCTTCGGGGGTGACGGCGCGCAGTTTGAGGCGTTCGGTGAGGCCGAGCTCGACCAGCACGCGGCTGGCATTGGGCGAGAGCTGCAGGCCGGCGCCGACCTCCTCGAGGCGTTCGGCCTTCTCCAGCACGACGATGCGGAAGCCGCGGGCGGCGAGCGCGAGCGCGGCCGTCAGGCCACCAATGCCGGCACCGGCGATGACAATCGTTCGGGAGAGCGCCACCCCTTAACCGATAGACGCGGTCAGGCCACCTTGTCCTTCAGCACACATTCCGGCGGGCGGGCTTCGCCCGGCTTCAGGTCGGCCGCGAAGCGGTACAGCGTCGAGCAATAGGGGCAGATGATCTCGTTGTCGTTGCCGAGGTCGAGGAAGACGTGCGGATGGTCGAACGGAGGATTGGCGCCCACGCACATGAACTCTTGCGAGCCAATCTCGATGACGGGAACACCGGCATCGTTATGGAAGTGCGGGACGACATGGTCGGACATCGAAGTTCATCCTGGAGTGGCAATGGCGGCAGATACAATCACGAACCGACGCGGCATCTTTGAGGCGCTGCGGACCATACTGGCGGGTACAGGTGATTGCTAGTCCAGCGGAACCGAAAAGCTTCGCAAGCGCCCCATGCTCATTTGCTCATGCAAATTCGACACAATCTTGCGGCCTGAGAGAAGCCCTTCTTTCGTCGGGGACGTTGTGTCGCAATTTTGGCATACTATCTCTGTGGTTGCGTGAAACCGGGACGAAAGACGTAGTGTTCCGCGCAAGCGATCTCAGGGCATCCGGGCTTTTCCACATGAAGTGGCTGCGAATCAGTACGGCGTTGGCGGGAATGGCCGTGTGTGGCTTCGTGCTCGCGCAGGTGGCGCCGCATGCCCGCGAGGCCGGCGCGATCCTGGCCGCCCAGGATGATCCGGTCGCGCTCTCCGAGCTGAAGCTCGATGCACTGCTCCGGCACAACGACCGCCTGGTTCAGGACAATATCGAGGCCGCGCTCGCCTCCGGCGATGCGGATCTCGCCGACAGTTTCGTCACGCTGGCGCGCGAGCGCAACATCGCGCTTCCCGACGACCTCTTGAGCCGCGTCACTGATGCCGTGAAAGCGGAGAATTCCACCGCGCATTTCGCCAAGCGCTTCGCCACCGGTCTCGTCACCGGCAACGCGGACGATGTCGCCAGCCTGTCCGGGACCGTGGCCGGCGATCTCTTCGTGTTCGGCGACATCAGGGACGTGGTGCGCGAAGGCAAGCACCTCGCCATGGGCGAGGACACCGACCGCCTCGTGCTGTCCCTTGCGGCGGCCGGCCTTGCGGTGACGGCGGCAACCTATGTCTCCGTCGGCGGTGCCGCGCCGGTGCGCGCAGGACTGACTCTGGTGAAGGATGCGCGCAAGCTCGGACGGCTCGGCGAGGGGCTCGCCGCGTGGGCCGGTCGGTCCGCGCGCGAGGTCGTCGACGCGCCGATGCTGCGGAACGCGGTGGCATCGGGCTCGGTGCTGCGCCCTGGCCAGACCGTGAGCGCGATCAAGGCCGCGTTCCGGGCCGAGAAGGCCGGTGCGCTGGTCCGGCTCGGCAAGGACGTCACGCGCGTCGCCGGAAAGACCGGCACGCGCGGGGCCATGGATACGCTCCGCATCGCCGAGGGTCCCAAGGACGTCGCGCGCGCTGTGCGGCTTGCGGAAGCGCAAGGCGGCAAGACGCGCGCGATCATTAAGCTGCTCGGCCGCGGCGCGCTGCTGCTCGTCGGCGGCGCGTTCGATCTGGCGATGTGGTTGTTCGGCGCGGTCGTGACGCTGTTCGGCCTGCTCTCCTCCATCAAGGCGACGACCGAGCGCCTGACCCAGGCCTGGTGCGATCGCAGGCGGGCGCGGCGGCTGCGCCGCGCGCAGATGGCGGCCGACGCTGCTTTGGCTAACGCGGCCGCGACGGCCTGAGGCGCGATCCGCTTCGGGCTATTGTTTGAGCATGATGTTGCCGGAAAACCGCTGCACACTTTGCCGGATCGTGCTCTAAGATCGCGTCATTCCCCTCAACACCTCACGGAACTGCTGATGCCGAGCTTTCACAACGGCGCCGTTGAAATTGCCTATCTAGACGAAGGCGAGGGCGATCCGATCATCCTGGTGCACGGCTTTGCCTCCAGCAAGAACGTGAACTGGGTCTATCCGACCTGGGTGTCGGAACTGCGCAAGAACGGACGCCGCGTCATCGCGCTCGACAATCGCGGCCACGGCGAGAGCGCAAAGCTCTACGAGCCCGCGCAATATTCTATACCCGTGATGGCCGGCGATGTGCTCGCGCTGATGGATCATCTCGCCATCCCGCAGGCCGACATCATGGGCTATTCGATGGGCGGGCGGATGACGGCCTGGCTCGCCCTCAACGAGCCGCAGCGCCTGCGCTCGGCGATCCTTGGCGGCATCGGCATCGGCGGCCTGATCGAGGGCACCGGTCCCGGCGAGAACGTTGCCAAAGCGCTGGAGGCGCCCGCGCTGGACGACGTCACCGATCCCGTCGGCCGCACGTTTCGCGCGTTCGCCGACCAGACCCGCTCCGACCGCCGCGCGCTCGCCGCGTGCCTGCGCGGCACGCGCGATCTCATGACGAGGCAGCAGGCCGCGCGCATCGAGGTGCCGGTGCTGATCGCTGTCGGCAGCGCCGACGACGTCGCAGGAAGCGCCAGCGCGCTCGGCGCCATCATCCCCGGCGCGGACGTGCTCGACATTCCGAACCGCGACCACATGCGCGCGGTCGGCGACAAGGTTTACAAGACCGGCGTGCTCGACTTCCTTTCACGCCGCGGCTGAGTCGGCAAATCCCTAGGACCTTTAGCTCAGTTTCTCAGCGCCTCAATTTGGGTGACGACCGCTGCTTCACACCGCCTTGTCGCTGAACGCGGCGGGAAGCGTGTTGAGGAACGACATGACGCGCTGTGTGCGCAGGGGCGGGCGGCGGCCCGAGGTGCGCAGCATCCATAGGGGTTCCCCAGGCGCGCGCCAGGGCGCCAGCACCTCGACCAGCCGGCCGGCGCGAAGGTCGTCGCCAACGAGCCACGCCGGCCCCCAGCCGACACCGAACCCATTCGTCAACAAAGCCAGCGAAGCGTGCGCGTCGTCGCAAATGTGCTTGGGTTTGGGCGTGAAGCGAATGGGTCCTTTGCCGCGCGGGTCGGCGAAGCGCCAGGTCAGGATCTGACCGCTTGCGGGATTGCGGAAGCCGACGTGGTCGTGCGCGGAGAGCTCGAAGGGAGTGGCCGGCGCGCCGCGCGCTTTCAGATAGGCGGGCGAGGCGCAAGCGATCCAGGAGAACGTGCAAAGCCGCCGCGCCTGATGGCCGGGCGCGCGGTCGAGGGGCCCTGTGCGGATCGCGATGTCGACGCCTTCCGCCGCGAGATCGAGAATCTCGTTGCGGAATTTGACCTCGATCTCGATTTCCGGCCGTTCCCGCAGGAACGCGGGCAGTCGCGGCAGGATGCAGGCGCGCGCGAACGAGGCGGGGGCGGTCACGCGCACCCGTCCGCCATCGTCGCGCGCGACTTCGCCGAGGGCGGATTGGACACGGGCGAGACTTTCGACCAACGCGCGTCCCGCCGTCATCAGCCTGTCGCCCTCTGCGGTCAGCGCCAGCGAATGGGTGGAGCGATGCAAAAGCCGCAATCCGTGAGCCTGTTCGAAGCGGGCGACCGCCTTGGACATGGCCGAAGTGGTCGTCCCCGCCCGCCGCGCGGCTTCGGCGAAGGAGCCCGCTTCGACGACGCGGACGAAGGCGAGGAGGCGCGAGAGATCGGGAGGCAAAGGCGTTGTGGACATGGAGTCCACATAATCATGGCTTCCCAGTCACTACAAGCGCCGGCCCCGAACGGCTAAGCAGGGAGTGTCGGCGCGCATTCTGCGGCGCTGGAAACGCGGGAAGTCCCATGAACCTCGTCGAAATCACCCTGCAAGCCCTCGACGCCGCCGAGCGCGCGATCCCACCCGGCCAGCCGGTCTATATGCTCAATCTGCTGCGCTACCGCGCGCAGGCGCGTTACGAGGACGGCTTCGATGCCGCGCCCTGCACGGGCCGCGAAGCCTTTCACGAACGCTACAGGCCGGCATTCCGGCGTCTTGCAGCCGGTAAGCCGCTCGCGCGGATGTTTTCCGGCCCGGTCCTGACGAGCCTCGTCGGCGCGCCGGGCGAACGCTGGGACGAAGCGGCCATCAATGAATACGGCGATTTCGCCACCTTCCGCTCGATCGTCGACACCGAGACCTACCGGCGCGAAGTCGCGCCGCATCGGCACGCGGCACTCGAGGAATTCCGGCTGTTCGCGCTCGCCAAGGAGATGTGAAAAAATGTGGGGTGAATCACGGTGACAGCAATGTCACCGCAATTCCCTGATCGAGGTCCAGCGGTCCCGGCGAGAACGTCGCCGAGGCGCTGGAAGAACCGTCCCTCGACGACATCACCAATGCCGTCGGCCGCACCTTCCGCGCGTTCGCCGACCAGACCCGCTCGGACCGCATGCAGGCAGCATCATTCGATCACCTCATCGGCGGTCGCGAGTAGCGCAGTCGGGATACTCAGGCCGAGTGCGTTGGCGGTCTTTAGATTGATCACTAAGCGGAAGCGTTCGGCCTGCTCGATCGGGAGTTCGGCGGCTTTCGCGCCCCGCAGGAGCTTTGCAACATAAGCGGCGGCCCGACGATGGAGCTCGATGAGATCCGCGCCATAAGCGAGAAGGCCTCCTTCGACCGCTTCTTCACGAAAATAGTACACCGCGGGAATTCGGTATTGTGCGGCGAGCTCGATGATCTCCCGCCGGTTGGTGCGCGCGATGGGGTCCGCAAGCACGAGCAGGCCCTGGACATGCTTCGACGCCATGGTGTGGAATCCCCGACCTATATCTTCCACCGAGCGTTTCACCACCGGAAGAATCTCGAAGTGTCGTTCCGCGGCGGTCTTCTGAAAGCCGGCCATCAACTCGGCATGATACCGGTTGTCTGGGTCGAGCAGGACCGCAAAACGCGATGCTCGCGGCAGCAATTCCGCCAGGAGACCGAGATTCTTGCTGCTTCCACCGACGGCGGTCAGTCCGGTGACGTTTCCGCCGGGCCGCGCGAAACTTGCCGCCAGCCCGACACCGACCGCGTCGGCGGTGGCAGTCACAATGGGGATCGTGCTGGTAAGCGCTTGGACGGCAAGGGCCTCGGGCGTAGAGGGCGCTACGATCACCTCAACATCCAGAGTGACCAAGTCGGCGGCAAACTTTGCCAGTTGCTTCGGATCGTTATTCCAGAACCGGTGCTCGATAATGATGTTCTGGCCCTGGGCATACCCATGCTCGCGTAGCCCATGCTCAAAGGCATCGATTCGTTCATGATGAACCGACGCCAGAAGGCCGATACGAGGCATCTTCTTCCTGGGCTGATCTGTGGGCTGCGCGCCCACCGCCAGCGGCCAGGCTGCAGCCGAGCCCGCAACAGCCTTGATGAAATCACGGCGGCGCATCTCGCTGGCACCTTATGACATAACACGTCGTTCAAGTTAGCACGCAGGTAATGCCGTGTGGACCCTCGCGCGTCATCTTTTGGCCAGAACCGGTCAGCGATTAGCACGAGCGCATCAAGGCTCCTGGCGCGGAGGCCTGCGATCAATCCCGTCTCCGCTATGATAGGTTCGCATCTGAGGAGAAAGAGCTCGCCACATCGACGCACCTGAATTCTGCTCGGAAGGTCGGGAGCAGCCTGTCGCGGATTGATGTGGAAAATGCCGTCAGTCCCTCACGGCTGGTGATCTCTGCAATCGCGCCATCTTCCAGACTTGCGCGCCTTGCTGTCCTCGCCCAGCCGCCGCGCCAGCGCCATCAGCACCACGAACGTCGCGACCCACACCATGCGCGCGCCGTAGCGGTCGTGGGGCCCTGAGATCACGCCGCAGATGAAGGCGTTGCCGAGCAGGGCCAGCGTCACGGTCGCCGCCAGCAGCGTCAGGTCGTCCAGCCGGCGGTTCGCCAGCGCATGGCCGAGCAGCACGAGCAGCGCCAGCATCGAGGCCAGCGCGACCG
The DNA here is from genome assembly GCF_028128975.1 of Bradyrhizobium sp. CCBAU 45321. Taxonomy (NCBI): domain Bacteria; kingdom Pseudomonadati; phylum Pseudomonadota; class Alphaproteobacteria; order Hyphomicrobiales; family Nitrobacteraceae; genus Bradyrhizobium; species Bradyrhizobium sp. CCBAU 45321. The sequence goes on along the minus strand of NZ_LFKZ01000128.1, from coordinate 292,410 downwards.
GGACATGCAGCCAGTTCACGACATCGAAATTGACACCCCAGTTCTGCTGCCGCGCCGCGCGCATCGGCGCGGCCTGTGCGGGGATATAGCGCTCGATGATGCCGCGGGTGTGCGGGATCCAGACGTTGGTGCCTTCGCCGGTCGCCACGTGCAGCAATTGCTGTCCCATCGCGCGGAGCGCCGCGCCGGCCTGCCAGGCCGGATAATCCTTCAGCGACTGCACGACGATGGTGCCCATCTCCTCATTCATGCCTGCGAAACGGCCGAGCGTGTTGAACACGCTCTTGCCCCACAGGAATTCGTCGGCGCTCGCCGGCAACTCGTTGCGGTAGGGACAAAGCTTGTAACGTTCGCGCGGGCAACGGTCGTTGAGATATTGCGCGACGATGCCGTCCTGCATCATGCGGCCGAAGGCGACGCCGTAGCCGCCGGGCGTCCAGGCCAGCTTGCCGGACAACGCATAATTCGCCGACACCAGCATCAAGCCGCCCGCGACGATGGTGAGGCTCGCCTGCAGTAGTCCGGCCAGCGGCAGGCGCGCGCCCAGAAACGGCCGCGCCATCCAGCCCGCGGCGCACAGTCCGAGCAGCACGCCGAGCGTAGCGCTGTGGGTCGCTGCGGCAAAGGCGGTGAAGACGAACAAAGATGCCTTCTCGAGCGTCGAGGTGCGGTTTGCGCCGACCACCAGGAGGAACAGCGACAGCACCGCGAGCCCGGCAAAGATGTCGGTGAGCAGCATGCTCGCAAGCCAGGGCAGCGCGGTCGACAGCATCAGGGAGAGGCTGATCGCGACGAAGCGGAAGGTCTGCATCAATCCCAGCACGCGAAGCGTGAGCTGCAGCAGCCATAGCGTTGCCAGCGACTGGGCGGCGAGGTTGATCCAGAAACCGAAACCCTCGCCATAGTGCAAATAGAGGCCGAACACCGTGGAGCGGCTGGGGACGAGATAACCCTCGTACCAGCGCGCGAGATAGCCGCCGGTATCCCATTGCAACAGCGGATAGCCGTTCCAGACCGCCGGCGCGATCATCAGGAGGGGCAAGGCCACCGCCGCCAGCCGCAGCCAAAATGAGCCCGCGGCGCGCGCGCGCAGTTGATCGGTGGTGATGGTCAAATCGGCACTGCCCCCAGTTCGGATCATGCCCGCAATAACGGTTGGGGGCGAATTCACCAATAGTTTGACGCGGCCCGCCTTGAATTTGGCGGAACTCTGACCACTTTGAGCCGACCTTGCCGCTTGGGTGTTAGAGGACCTGTTGTCTTTCAAGGCCTTGGCGTGCCCTGTGGGGCAAGGTGCTGTTCACTCTCAGGCAAGCCCGTCAGGACTTTGTCGCCTAGACTGTGCTATAGAACCAACAAAACCAGCCAATTCGAAAGAGCAGATCCCATGGCAGTGCATCAGGTCAATCCGGGAGGAAAGCTCGCATCGCTCGATCCGATCTGGGACCGGATCCGCAGCGAAGCGGAGGACATCGTCCGCCGCGAGCCGGAGCTTGCGACCTTCATCTATTCGGCGGTGCTGCATCACGGCCGGCTGGAGGATTCGGTGGTCCACCGCGTCGCCGACCGGCTCGATCATTCCGCGCTGTCGGGCGACCTCGTGCGCCAGGCCTATATTGAGGCGTTGCGCGACGACCCCGATCTCGGCAACGCCTTCCGCGCCGACCTCGTTGCCGTCTACGACCGCGATCCCGCGACCTCGCGCTTCATCGATCCCTTGCTCTACTTCAAGGGCTTTCATGCCATCCAGACCCATCGTCTCGCGCACTGGCTCTATCTGAAGGGTCGCAAGGATTTCGCCTATTACCTTCAGAGCCGGTCGTCGGCGGTGTTCCAGACCGACATCAATCCCGCCGCGCGCATCGGCCGCGGCATCTTCCTCGACCACGCCACCGGCTTCGTCTGCGGCGAGACGGCTGTGATCGAGGACGACGTCTCGATCCTGCATGGCGTCACGCTCGGCGGCACCGGCAAAGAGAACGAGGATCGTCACCCGAAGATTCGCCACGGCGTGCTGATCGGCGCCGGCGCAAAAATCCTTGGCAATATCGAGATCGGCCATTGCGCGCGCATCGCCGCCGGCTCGGTCGTGGTCAAGCCGGTGCCGCACAACGTCACGGTTGCGGGCGTTCCGGCCAAGATCGTCGGCGAAGCCGGCTGCGCCGAGCCGTCGCGCACCATGGACCAGATGATCAACGCGATGGGGCTCTGAGAAGGCCTTGATGCTGCGAAGGGCCGGATTTTCCGGCCCTTTTCGTCCCTAAATTCTTTGACAATTCGTGCTGGCGGTTCGCCGCATCTCGTCCTAAAACCCGCCGACCATTTTCGATCGGAGACTTGCCGTGGACGTCAAAGAAGTCAGAAAGTTAGATGCGTATCTGAAGCGCGTATTCGGCAATCCCAAGATCCGCGTCGTGCCGCGGCCGAAGAAGGACGATTCCGCCGAAGTCTATATCGGCGAGGAATTCATCGGCGTGCTCTTCGTCGACGACGAGGACGACGATCGCTCGTTCCAGTTCCAGATGGCGATCCTCGAGGACGATTTGGTCGACCAGGAATAATTTATCCTCTTCCTTGCGAGCGCAGCGACATTTTTCGATGTGTGCGGCGCTCTTTCGTGTCCCGGACGCACCCCAGGCCATCAGCGTTGCGGTGCAGAGCCGGAACCCAGAAGCCCCGAGACGCATCTCTGCACCATGGGCCGGGCTCCGCAGCGCACCTCACGATGCTTCGTATCGCCAGGGAGACGCTGCGCTGCGTCCCATGCACGCAGCGAAGAATGAGGTGCACTTTCTCCACGCCGGTCATTGCGAGCACAGCGCAGCTGCGCCAGCATTGCTGGACCAACATCCTGATGAGCTTTACGTGCTCAATTGCAGACCTCGAGGTTGCTGGAGCCCTTTTGCTTAAGGCGACAGCCGGGACGAACCGGACGACAGATTCCACCGGTTCCGGAACAGACTATTTGACCAGAGGACTGCGGCTTCGCGGGTGCAGCTTCGGTTTGCTTGCGCTCCGTGTCGCGCTTTTTGGCATCTTCACGGGTTGCGACCGGCTTCTTGTCTTGCACCTTCTCGCATTCATTGTCGTCGTTGACGCGATAGCCGGCGCGACACGCGATCTTGACGCAAGTATCGCCGTCCGCCTTGAAGCCGCGATTGCACACCAGCGGGCAGACCCGGCCCGGCTTGGACTTGATCATGTCGAGGGCCTCGAAGCTCGCGAGCTTGGGGTCGAGCTTCGTTCCCGCATATTGGTTGAACAGCGTCAGTGAGCGCTGTGATGACGCATTCCAGTCGCCGTCGGCGGCGACGGCCAGACAACCGACGCGACGAAGCTCCGACTGAACCAGCTTGGCGGTTTCCAGCGGCGAGAGCGAGGGCGCCGATTGAGCAGGGGCCAGGGCCGCGACCTTCTGCTCAGCGTCACGCTTCTCTTTGGCGGCTAGCTCAGCCGCTGCCTTTTCGCTGGCGATCTTTTCGGCCAGCGCCTTTTCGGCAGCCTGCTTGTCGGCCAGTGCCTTGGCAGCTGCTTCTGCATCTTTCCTGCGCTGCTCGGCGGCCGCCGCCTTGGCCTCTTCGATCTGCTTGGCCTTCTCCGCGGCGATCCGAGCATCTTCGGCAGCCTTGGCCGCTGCAGCGGCTTTCTCCTGTTCGGCCTTCTTGACCCGTTCGGCGGCAAGCTTTGCCTTTTCCTCCTCGGCCAGCCGCGCCTTCTCGGCCGCGGCAGCGCGGGCGTCTTCGGCGGAAATCCGGTTGAGTTGAGCCTTGGCGAGGTCGGTATAGAAGCCGCTCGGATAACGATTGAGGAATGCGGTCCAAACGTCGCGCGTGCCGAGCTGGAGCGCCAGTTCGTAGTCGCGCCGGATTTCGCTGTCAGGATTGGCTTGCGGGCCCGGCGCTGCGACCGGCTTCGCCGGAACCAGGGCCACGTCGTCGCCGCCGAGCGAGCCGTAGACAAACGGCTCCTGCTTGTTGCCGGTGCTCTTGAGCACGTCGTCACGCACGAAGCGAAAGGCCTTGCCAAGGTCGAGCCCCGGCGTCGGCAGGCGTTCGACGAGGGCTGAAGCGAATGGGCTGTTCTTGGAATCGCCATCGGAGGCCGTCGAGCCCGCCTTCGCCGCGAACGCGATCATCGTATTCGGGCTGGTCGGCTCGACCTTGGCGAGGCCGCGTCCGATCGCGCGCGAGGCGATGGTACGCTTCATCGTCTTGGCAAACGGGTTGTCGCGACAGGCATCAAGGATGATCAGGCGCAGCTGCTTTGCAGGCTCGACGGCGAACAGCGCGCGGTCCAGCGCAATCGTTTCGTCGAGCACGTCGCTGTCGGTCTCCAGCGTCGCGTCCGTCGGGATCAGATAGTTGACGCCGTCCAGTTCGATGCCATGACCGGCGTAATAAACCACCGCGACGCCGGCATCCCGTGCCTTGCCGCCAAAGTCACGCAGCGCCCTGCGCATCTCCGAACCGTTGAGGTCGAGCTTGATGTCGACGCTATCGAACCCGGCCTTCCTGAACATGCCGCCGACCAGCGCGGCATCGTTCGCGGGGTTCGCCAGCCGCGCCACGTTCTTGTAGGCCGAGTTGCCCATCACCAGCGCGACGCGCTTCTCAGCCAGCGCCGGGCCCGCTCCAGCCCAGATCGCAAATATCAACAAAACAAACAGCCGAAGCCGCATTCCAGCCCCCGAATGCAATAGCGTCAGATTATTCGCAGCATGGCCAATCGCAATCTGTGCTCAGTGATATCAGTCACACATCCATGCGCCATCCGGGCAACCCCGTGCCACGCATCACGGCCATCATGCCCTGTTTTGGCCCGACGGGTCAATCGTTATTCGAAAAAAACGAAACGACTCGATGCTGCCAACGCTTGGCTACTGTGCATGGGGTTGTTTTCGATTTTTTGGTTTGGAGGCTCCAGCCGACAGTAAGCCGACCGCCCTCAGCCCCGCGGCCCGCGCAGCTGCGCGGTCAGCCTCTCCATCGCCTCTGCCACTTCGCGCCACTGCGACAGCCAGCTGCGTGGAAAGCGGAAGGTGAGGTCGGCGCCGCCGACGCGGCGCTCGGCGAGGCACATGCCGGGGGTGGCGGCATCGCGCGTGCAGCGCGCGGTGAGCGCGGGGCTTGCGGCCGAATAGAGGTCCTCGCTGCCGTAGGGCGTGTCGGTGCGGAACATGCGCATCGTCAGGCCGTCCGCTGGGCTTGCCGCGGCGGGGTCGAGATAGCGCGGATAGATCGTGGCCGTGCGCTGCTCGGGCGAGAGCGCATCGTGATGGGCCGCGATCGAAAGGAAGATGCGGTCGATCGACTGCAGCGCCGCTTCCGCCGTGTCGGAGGTGACGTGCTTGGGCGCGCCCGGCGGCTCCAGCGACGGATAGAGGAAGTCGAGATCGATGCGCTCCTGCGGCCCCGAGTGCCGCTGGATCTTCATCCGGATCGCGGTCACCGGCAGGTTGAACAACGTGCCGCCGACGCTCACCGGCAGCTTGTCCGGCGCGTTCGCGCCCCGGCTGCCCCAGGTCGGCCACAGCAGATAGGCGACAAGCGCGACAGCTGCGATCGCCGCCGCGCCGCCGAGCACGATCGGGACGACATGCGCCCGAGTGCGCGGGCGGGAGGACCTGAGGGGAGCTGCCGAGAACAATGTCATGAATTGCGCGAGGTCGACCGGAGGTCGGCCGATGGCCGACGAATCAGCGGCGAATATGCCATGCGACGGCGCTCTCGCGCAGCGTTCCCGGCTGCTTGGATCGGGGACGCCCCTGCACGGGACGCCCGGCCGCGTTAACCTTTCCTTAAGGATAATGTAGCGTTAACGGGCTCTGTTTGTCACAGGAAGGCACGCGCGTTGCGTAAGGGCGGAGCACTTCCGATGACACCTGAAGCTCTCAACACCTTCTTCTCGATCGGCATCGGTTTCGCGCTCGCGGGCGCGCTCGTGAGCGGATACCAGGCGCTGGCGCAGCGGCCCGCCGGCTTCGGCCTGCTGCAGGACGGCGTGGCCCCGAAAACCTTCGCGGCGGTTCCCTTCCTGGTGTTCGCGGCGCCCTTCATCATTATGCGCAACACGCTGCGCGGCGTGCGGGTGGAAAGCCGCCGCGTCGAATTCGTGATGATGGCAACCGTCATCGCCGGGTTCTGGAGCATGATGAGCGGCACCTTCTTCCTGATGACGCTGCGCGCCGCCGGCCTTCTGGTCTGATCCGAAGCGCCTCGAGCGCGGCTGGCCCTTTGCGTCGCGGCTGCCGTTTGGCTATGCCACTCGTCAACGCGACAGGAGACCCCCATGGCCATCTACGAACTCGACGGGCAGGCGCCCGACCTTCCCGCCGACGGCAATTATTTCATCGCCGAGACCGCGACCGTGATCGGCCGGGTGCGCCTGAAGCCGGGCGCGAGCGTCTGGTTCGGCGCGGTGCTGCGCGGCGACAATGAGTGGATCGAGGTCGACGAGGGCGCCAATGTGCAGGACGGCTCGACCTGCCACACCGATCTCGGCTTTCCGCTTGTCATCGGCAAGAACTGCACGGTCGGCCACAACGTCATCCTGCACGGCTGCACCATCGAGGAGGGCGCGCTGATCGGCATGGGCTCGATCGTGATGAACGGGGCAAAGATTGGCCGCAACAGTATCGTCGGCGCCGGCTCCGTCATCACCGAGGGCAAGGAGTTCCCCGAGCGCTCGCTGATCATCGGCTCGCCGGCCCGCGTGATCCGCACCCTCGACGACGCCCAGGTGCAGAAGATGGGGAGCGCGGCCCGGTTCTATGTGGCCAACGGTCCGCGCTTCAAGCAGGGCCTGAAGCGGATCGGCTGACCGGCCCGCCCGGCCGCGCTTCGCCCCAGTCGGGCCAAGGCTCGACCGTAAAAATACAGGTTGGCGCTTTAATCCTCTGCTAGCGCGATCACGCTTATCATCCAGCGTTTTCAACCAGGAGGAGCGGCGCGATGAACGCTGCGGCGCTGGAATCCGGTCTCGGGGCCGGAACCAAATTCTTGAAGAAATTGGTCCGTTTCGCGCGCGGCGCCGACACGCTGACCGTTGCGGAGAAGGTCTATAGCATTGCCGCCTTCCTCGCGATCGTCACCACCTTCCTGCTCGTGATGTCGGTCCAGTCGGTGCGCCTGCAGACGACGTATCGCCACCTGCATGCCACCTCCGCCGACGCGGCGGTCGGCGTCGGGCGCATCAACGCCCTGATCTACGCCGTCGTGATGGAATCGCGCGGCATCTACATGTCCGCCGATCGTGCCGCGATGAAGCAGTTCGCGGACGGGCTGGTGCGGCGCAACCGCGAGCTCGCCGAGGCCGTGAAGAGCATGGAGCGCACGGTGCGCGACGACGACGCCGAGCTGTTCTCCTCCTTCCGCCAACGCATCCAGCAATTCATCGACTTCCGCAAGGAGCTGGTGCGGCGCGGCGTCGAGATCAGCCCCGCCGCGGCCCGCGAGTGGGGCGACAACGACGCCAACCGCACCCTGCGCAGCAAGCTCAACAGCGATCTCGAAGCGCTCGAGCGCATCTACGAACAGCGCGCCCGCGAGGCGGACGAGCTCGCCGACAGCCACCGCTACGCAGCCGCCTATCTGTTCGCGCTGGGGCTCGTGGCGCTGATGCTCGCGGCATTGAACGTCGTCGTCATGCGGAACTCGGTGGTCGGCGCGCTCGCCGATATCACGCAGCCGACCGACCGGATCGCGCAGGGCGACGTCAAGAGCGAGGTGCCGCATCTGCGCCGTCACGACGAGATCGGGCGCCTTGCGCGCGCGGTGCAGAATTTCCGCGACGCGGTGGCGCGCATCTTCGAGCTCGAGGAACTCGAGCTCGGCACCGCGCAGGCGCGCGACGCGGCGATGACCGAGCGCGACAAGTTCAACGACAAGTACCAGGCCAAGAAGTGGCAGCTTTCGGCGGCGATCAACAACATGCCGCAGGGGCTGATCATGCTCGACGGCAAGGCCAATGTGGTCGCGATGAATGCCAATTACCGGAAGATGTACGATCTGCCGGAGAGGATCCAGACCGGCTCGACCTTGGAGGAGATCCTCGAGCACAGGGTCAAGAGCGGATTGTTCAGCGGCGACGTCGCGAAATATGTCGCGGCGGTGCTCGACCGGATCGCCAGGCGCGAACCGACGGCCTTTGAGCTTGCCTTGAACGACGGCCGCGTCATCAAGATCTACGAGCGCCCGATGGACGGTGGCGGCTGGGTGTCGGTGCAGGAGGACATCACCGAACAGCGTCAGCGCGAGCGCATGCACGAGCGCATGGAGCGCCTGCTCGCCATCGTCGTCGAGAACGTGACCGAAGGCATCATCGCCAAGGATGCGCGCAACCTGCGCTATCTGTTCATCAACAAGGCTGCCGAGAAGCAGATCGGCATGTCGCGCGCCGAAATCGTCGGCAAGACAGCGCGCGAACTGTTTTCCAAGGAAACTGCCGATCTGATCGAGCGGCGCGACAAGCAGCTGCTCGCCCAGCAGCAGCAACTCGAGCCCATCACCGATACGATCAACAACCCGATCCGCGGCCGGCGCAAGGTGTCGTGGCGGCGCCTTCAAATCGGCGGCGACGGAGAGGATTCGCATATCTTCGTGACCATGGTCGAGGATCTCGGGGCGGAGATGGGTGCTGCCGCGTAGTGGACGGGCAAGGTAGGACAAACAAGAGCATCTGCCGCCGATGCTCGCGCGGAAGTGAGACAGCGTGGCTGTCACGAATGACCGACTGACGGTAGCTTGGTCCTGCTTTGAAGCGTGGAGCGACCTCCACGCGGAGGATCGAGTGATGTTACGCAGGATGATGATGGCGGCGCTGGCCGTGGCGGCGGTCGGGCTGTCGGCGCCACAAAAGGCCGAGGCGGGCGGCGGTTTCGGACGTGGTGGAGGCTTTCACGGCGGCGGCTTCCATGGTGGCGGCTTCCATGGCTGGGGCACCGTCATTGGCATGGCGGCGGCTTCTGGCCAGGGGTCGGGATCGGGGTAGGTCTCGCCGGCGCCGGCTACTACGGCTACCCCTATTACGGCGGCCCCACCTATTATGGCGCCGGCTACAATGACGGTTATGGCGGCTGCTACGTCGCGCGCAAGCGCGTCATGACCCCGTCGGGATGGCGCTACCGCCAGGTCGACGTTTGCGAGTGAGGCGGAATAGCTGTTAAAAAACAAGGTCGTTGACGCAGTATACCGTCAACGACCTTGCCAGCCCCGGATATTGAAATCGGCTCACGCCATCCGGTAACGGCGAGCATCGCGCGGAATCATACCGGCGAATGTGATCCAGTTCACAAGTGGCGAAAATAAAGTTCCCGCACCGTGACCGGCTCAGCCGCCCGAGCGCTTGCGTGCGCTGGCGTGGACGCGGCGCGCCGGTTTCCTGCGGGTAACCGTGGGCGTCTCGACCTCGGTCGCCCGTGCACTGGCAAAGGACTGCCGCAGGCCGTCGATGGATTCGTTCAAGGCCGTGACTTGCTCGGACAGGCGCTTGGTGTCGGCCTGTTGCGCCGCCAGCAGCCGCTTCATCGTCTGAAGCTGGTCCTGCACCACCTGGAGCTGGTCGATCGATTCCTGCTGGGTCGCCTCCAGCCCCTTGGTCTTCTCGACCAGCTGCTCGGAGGCCTGGGCGGCGCGGGCCTGAAGCTGCCGCGAGGCCACCACCCGGTCGCTCTCGGGGGCGGCGCCGGTATAGGCCCGCCAGATTGCGATCGACGTCACGCCGGCGATCAGCAGCAGGAGGGCTGCAGCAGTCAGCGCGATCGGCTGGGCGCCAAGGCGAAGGAGGGTGTTGGACGGCCTGTCCTGGGCGAGATCGATCATCGCTGACAAAACCCAAATTGAAACTTGGTGAGTGGCGAAGACCGGCAACCCAGAGGGGTCACCGGGGCGTCCCGAAAGCCTTACGTTTCGGCAAGGAATGGGACCAAAAAGAGGCTGAGCGGCAAAAAACCAGTGATCAGCGGCCCTTGCAGCCCCGGAGCGCAGCGCGGGGGGCAGGGCTCAAGGCTGAAATTGCGAGAACGGCCCGGAATAGCTCTTTGCGCGCGGTGCCGCATAGGGCCCGAGCCGGGAGGTCTTCAGTCCAAGTCGCACGAGTGATTCCGCCAGCGTCACCGCGGCCGCGACGCCGTCGACCACGGGCAGGCCGTGCGTGGCGGCGAGTTCGCCTGCGAGATCGGCCATGCCGGCGCAGCCGAGCACGATGGCCTCGGCGCGATCGTCACGGATGGCGGCGGTGATCTCCGCCGAGATCTTGCCGAGCGCATCATTGTTGCGCTCTTCCAGCGCCAGCACTGGGACCTCGGCGGCACGGACGCGGACGCAGCGTTCGGCCAGGCCGTACTTGCGCAGATTGTGCTCGATCGGAACGATGGAGACGCCGAGCGTGGTCACCACGGCAAAACGAGCGGCGATCAGGCTCGCGAGGTGGAAGCCGGCCTCGCCGATGCCGATCACAGGCGCTTTGGCGGCGGCGCGCGCGGCATCCAAGCCGGTGTCGTCGAAGCAGGCGATGATGTGTGCGTCCGCGCCGTCGCGATCGGCCTCGCGGATGCAGCCGAGCATGCCGGGCACCGCGAAAGCTTCGTCGTAAAATCCCTCGATCGAGACCGGGCCCATCGCCGGCTGACGCGCATCGATCACGGTGCCCGCGAGGGCAACGCTGCGCGCGGCAGCGGCGATCTTCGCCGTCATCGACGCGGTTGTGTTGGGATTGACGACGTGAAGCCGCATCAGAACAGACGAGTCCTTATCTCAGACGAGTCCCTTGCCGGCGTCCGAGCCCTTGGCCGCCTGCCGCTTGTTGAGCACGTGAATGGTGCCGAGCGCAAGCGTGATGACCGTGAACGAGACTGCCGAGATCACGGTGCCGAGCGCGTAGATGTCGGGGTTGGTCACGGTGGTGGTGAGGCCTTGAAGATCCAGCGGCAACGTGTTCACCGCGCCGATCGCCTGGCTGGAGCGTGCGAGCTCGTCCCAGGACAGCGTGAAGCCGAACAGGCCGATGCCGATCACCGAGGGCAGGATGATCGGCAGCACGACATAGCGGAACGTCTGCCACGGTGTCGCACCGAGATCGCGCGCGGCCTCTTCCAGCCGCGGATCAAAGCGGTTGAAGATCGCGAACATGATGAGCAGCCCGAACGGCAGCGTCCAGGTCAGGTGCGCGCCGAGCCCGGACGTGAGCAGGCCCATCGAGGTCTCGAAATTCTCGTTCCAATGCGCCTTGATCAGGTCGTCGATGATTCGGAACTCGAGCGAGATGCCGAGCGAGGTGATGATCGAGGGCACGATGAGGCTGGCGATCGCCGAGTAGAACAGGATGCTCTGCGCCTTGAACTTGCGCCGGAATGCCATGCCGGCGGCGACCGACAGCACGACGGTGACGATCATCACGACGATGCCAAGCAGCAGCGAGCGGCGGAAGGCGGCACCGAGATCGACGATGCCGGTGCCCTGGAACAGTTTCGCGATCCAGAAGGTCGACACGCCGTTCATCGGGAAGGTGAGGCCGCCCTGCGGCCCCTGGAACGACAGCACGTAGATCGCGATCATCGGCCCGTAGAGAAACAGCACATAGGCCGCGAAGAAGATCGCGAGCACGTAGAACGAGCGCGGGCGTCCTTCCTTCATGCTCTAGAGCTCCTTCTTGATGTCGACGATGCGCGACATCATGGTGATGATCAGGAAGGTGATTGCGAGCAGGATCACGGCATTGGCCGCGGCGGCGGGGAATTGCAGCGCGTTGACCCGCGTCTCGATGATCTTGCCGGCGGCGGCGATCTGCTGGCCGCCCATCACGCCGATGGTGATGAAGTCGCCCATCACGATGGTGATGACGAAGATCGAGCCGATCACGATGCCGGGCTTGGCCAGCGGAATGATGACGTTGACGAGGGTCTGGAAGCCGCTGGCGCCGGCATCATAGGCGGCCTCGATCAGCGACTTGTCGATGCGCACCATCGAGTTGAAGATCGGCACCACCATGAAGAAGGTGAAGAGGTGCACCAGCGCCAGCACGACGGAGAATTCGGAGAACAGCAGCCATTCGATCGGATGGTTGATCAGTCCCGTCTTCATCAGGCCGGTGTTCACCAGGCCGTTGCGCCCGAGCAGCGGGATCCAGGCGATCATGCGGATCACGTTGGAGGTCCAGAACGGGATCGTGCAGAGCAGCGACAAGCCCATCTGCCAGGTCTTGGACTTGACGTGGAAGGCGAGGAAGTAGGCGACCCAGAAGCCGATGAAGAGGGTGATGGCCCAGACCAGGAAGCAGAGCTTCAGCGTCTTCAGATAGGTCTTGGCGATGGTGCAGAGCTCAGGGAGCTGCGCGATGCAGCCCTCGAACGTGTCGGTGTAGCCGCGGCCGGAGAAAGCCGGCAGCAGCTGGTATTCGTTGTAGTCCCAGAACGAGACGATGACGACGAAGACGAGCGGAATGAGGAAGAACGCGAGAAACACCAGCATCATCGGCCCGGCCTGGAGCCAGGAGATGAAGGACGGCGACAGGCGCGTCGGCTTTGCGGCGCGCGCTGTGCCCGACCCCGGGATCAAGCCCGGGGCTGCCTGTTGCAGGACTTCTTCCGACATGTCCGTTACGCCGCGATGAACTCGTTCCACTTGCGGACCATGTAGTCGTTCTCATCCATCACGGCGTTCCAGCACGCGACCCCGCCCATGCGATCCTCGTAGGAGCCGCCGTCACGCACCGCGCCGGCCTTTTCCAGCAGCGAGCCGTCGGGCGCCTTGATGTCCTTCTCGGCCGGCTTGCCTTCCATCCAGTAGGCCCATTCGTAGGGCTCCATGTGCGCCTTCGCGGTGGAGAGCACGGCGGAGTAATAGCCCTGGCGGTTGAGATAGGCGCCGGCAAAACCCGACAGGAACCAGTTCACGAATTCATAGGCCCATTCGAGCTTGGCACCCGAGACGCCCTTGGACACGCAGAAGCCGGAAGCCCAGGACCGGTAGCCTTCCTTCAGCGGCTGGAAGGTGCAGGGGATGCCCATCGAGCGCACCTTGGTCACCGCCGGCGACCACATCGACTGAATCACGGTCTCGCCCGAGGCCATCAGGTTGACGCTCTCGTTGAAGTCCTTCCAGAAGGCGCGGAACTGGCCGGCCTTCTTGGCCTCGGTCATCACCTTCATGGTGAGATCGATCTCTTCCTTGGTCATGTTGCCCTTGTCGGCATATTTGTACTTGCCGGAGGCTTCCACGACCATCGCGGCATCCATGATGCCGATCGAGGGGATGTTGAGGATCGAAGCCTTGCCCTTGAACTCGGGGTTGAGCAGCTCGGCCCAGGTAGTGATCGGACGCTTGATCAGGTCGGGGCGGATGCCGAGCGTGTCGGCGTTGTAGACGGTCGGGATCAGCGTGACGAATTCGGTCGCCGACGTCGCGAACTTCTTGGAGTCCTTGCCTTCCAGATAGAGCACCTTCCAGGGCGCGGTGCCCTGGCCGCCGATCTTCTTGCCGCCGGGCGTCTCGCCCTTGGTGAAGACAGGCGTGATGTTGCCGAACTCCTTGATCTTCTTGGCGTCGAGCGCAAGGATGTTGCCCGACGGCACAAGCTTCTTCAGCGAGAAATATTCGGTATCCAGCACGTCGAAGGAATTCGGCTGGGTCATCACGCGCTTGGTGACGTCGTCGGTGGTTGCGGTGATGTATTCGATCTTGATGCCGGTGTCCTTCAGGCACTGCTTGGCGATGTCGTCGCCCTCGTTCACGGCCGTGCCGAGATAGCGCAGCACCTTCGCATCGGCCGACTTCACGTAAGGAAAGCCGGTGATCGCGCCGGAGCCGGCGGCGAGGCCGGCGAGACCCGCGGTGCCCTTCAATAGCGTGCGGCGGCTGACGCCGGTCTTCCTGGTCGTCTCGGTCATTTCGCTCACTCCTCTGTTGCGCATTTCCGTGGTGAAGGGTGCTATTGCAGGCGTTGCGCCTTGGCGGGATCCCAGGTCGCCAGCACGCGATCGCCCGGACGGAACGGATGCACGTCGAAGGTGGACTCGGGAACGTGGGAGAACAGGGCGGTGCCGTCGTCGAGCGTGAGCGAGACGGCGATGTAGGAGCCCTGATACTCGGTCTGGGTCAGCAGCGCCGGCGCGCCGAAGGCGCCGTCGACGAACGGCACGATGCCGAGCTGATCGGCGCGAACGGCGATGAGATTGCCGGCGTCGCTGAGCACGTTATGGCCGCCGATGAATCGGGCCACGAATTCGGTGCGGGGACGATGGAAGATGTCGCGCGCTGTGCCCTGCTGCTCGATCCTGCCGTGGTTCATCACCACGATGTGGTCGGCGAGGGCCATCGCCTCTTCCTGGCCGTGGGTGACCTGGATGAAGCTGATGCCGAGCTCGCGCTGCAGCCGCTTCAGCTCGCCGCGCATCTTGACGCGCAGGAACGGATCGAGCGCCGAGAGCGGCTCGTCGAGCAGGAGGATCTGCGGCTCGGTGATCAGCGCGCGCGCGAGCGCGACGCGCTGCTGCTGGCCGCCGGAGAGCTGCGCCGGAAGACGGCCTGCATATTGGGTCATCGCGACCAGCTCGAGCAATTCGCCGGCGCGCTTGTGCCGCGTCGGCTTGTCGATGCCGCGCATCTTCAGGGCGAAGGCGACGTTGTCGAGCACGGAGAGGTGCGGAAACAGCGCGTAGGACTGGAACATCATCGCGGTGCCGCGCTTGGCGGGCTCGAGGTCGGTGACGTTCTGCGCACCGAGGATGATGTCGCCTTCGCTGACCGCCTCGTGACCTGCGATCATGCGCAGCGTCGAGGTCTTGCCGCAGCCGGAGGGGCCGAGCAGGCAGCAATAGGTGCCGGCCGGGATCTTCAGGTTGACGTTGTCGACGGCCAGCGTGGCGTCGTAGCGCTTGGTGACGGCGACCAGTTCGAGAGCGGCGGGAATGGCCATGGCGTGTCCGAGGAGGGGCGTTGCGTCCCGCCTCTCTCCGCAAGGTCCGTGCCAACAGCCCGCGACGGTGCGAATTTCAAAAACTGTGCAGCGGAGTCAGTTCGTTAGATCGATTCCGGCCCAATTTGTCCGGCCGTCACCTGTGCAGCCAACTGCACACAAAACGGGCGAAGATTGTATAAAGTTTCGCCTGTGATTGGATACAGCTCGTCGACTAACATTGCAGGCCGAACGTTCGTCGATCGAGCCTCACAATCATGGCCGCCAAGACCCGCCAGAAACCCGATGCGCCAGACGCGAGCGATCGCGTCAGCCGTATCCGGGAGGGTGTGACCGCCGCGATCCTCGAGCATCGCCTGCTGCCCGGCACCAAGCTCGGGGAGGACGAGATCGGCGACATCTACGGCGCGAGCCGGACGCTGGTGCGCTCAGCGCTGCAGCAGCTTGCGTATGAGGGCATCGTCAACATCGAGAAGAATCGCGGCGCTTTCGTTGCGCGCCCGACGCCGGCTGATGCCCGCGAGGTGTTCGAGGCGCGGCGCCTGATCGAGCCCAACATCGTGGACCGCGCCATTGACGCGGTCTCGCCGGCCTGGCTCGATCGCCTGCAGCACCATCTCACGGAAGAACGCGAGGCCGAGTTGCGCGGCGATGCCCGCGCCTCGGTGCGGCTCTCCGGCGAGTTTCATCGTCTCGTCGCCGAGATGAGCGGCCACAGCATCTATCTCGGCTTCCTGAAGGAGCTGATCGCGCGCTCCTCGCTCATCATCCTGCTCTACCGCCGTCACGACACGCCCGCCTGCGGCACCGATCATCACGCCGGGATCGCCGCCGCGATCCGCAAGCGCGACAAGGCGCGCGCAGGCGCCTTGATGCTGTCGCACCTGAACGAGATCGAGGCGGAGCTGTTCCTGAAGGATCCCGCCGCCGACGAACTGCGGCTGGCGGACGTGCTGGGGGCGTGAGAAGGGCGTCGCCAGCGCACGGGATCGGCGGGTCCGGACGCTATTGTGGCTCCAATCCGAGATTCTTGATCGACTCCAGCCAGACCGGCCCTTCTTTTTCGTAGAGGGCGACCGAGGATGCGCGGTCCATTGCCGGCGCATCGACCCCGAAGGCCTCCAGCAGCTTCTGGACACGCTCGGTCTTGCCGCCTTCGACCATCAGCTTGGCCAGCAGCTCGATCCGATCGGTCGGCGTCGCAGCGGGCGCCACCAGGGTCGTGAAGCTGGTCAGCTGGAAGACCTTGCCGGTGACCCCCTGCTCGGTGAACGTCTTGGTGTCCGGCAGCTTCTTCATGCGAACCAGTGACGGAACAGCGATCGCGCGGCCGACGCCGGTATCAAGGACCGGAAGCGCGGCTTGGTAGCTGCCGGTCGCGGCCTGGATGACGCCGGCCGCCAGGTCCTGCCACATCGGCGCTTCGCCGCGGTAATGCACGATGGAGATGTCGAGGCCATATTGGCGGTTGAGTTCGGCGATCGCGATGTGCGCGAACGAACCGATCCCATACGAGCCGGCCGTGACCTTGTTGCGGCGCGCATAGGCGACGAAATCTTCGATGGACTTTGCACCGGTGGCGGAATGGACGACCAGCGGCAGATGACCCGATGGCGTCATCGCGACGATCGTGAAATCCTTGTCCGGATCGTAGGCGAGCGACTTCAGCAGCAGCCGGTTTCCGAGCAGCGTGGACGAGATCGTGTACATCAGCGTATGGCCGTCCGCCGGCGAATCCTTGACCGATTGGGCTGCCAGCGCGCCGCTCGCTCCCGTCTTGTTTTCGATGACGACCGGCTGTCCGAGCTTCTGAGAGATATAATCGCCATAGGCGCGGGCGAACGCATCGGTGATGCCGCCGGCGGGCGTCGAGACGACGATCTTGATTGCTTTGGTCGGCCAGGCTTCGGCCGCAGCCCCGTCAGCCGTGGCCAGCACCAGGCCTGCAATTGCAGCGCCCAGCATTGCGACGATTGTCTTCACTTGCCCCTCCCGTTTTGTTGCGTCTTTGGGCGCCCTTGGGACGCCGGGCAGAGATGTCACACGAGCAGAGTCAAATAGAAACAACATTTCATTGTGTGAAATGGCTACCTCTTGGCGGCCGCGGACGGGCCTGCCGCAGCAAGCCTGGCGCTGAGCGTCTCGGCCAGTGCGGAGGCGACTTTCTTCATCTGAGGCACGAAGCGCCGGAGACCTTCCTCGGTGCTGACGGCCTCGCGCAGCATCATCACGTTCATGCTTGCGAACAGGCGGTTCGGAACAGCGACGGGAACGCCGATCGCCCAGACGGCGCCGCCGAAGATGCGGCGGCTGTAGCTCTCGTCCATCACTGCGAATCCGGCTTTCCGGATCGCGCGCAGCACCTTCGTGAGTTTGGCGGGATTGCGGGCGAGGTCGTTCCAGGGCTCCGGGCTGAGGGCAAGGCGCGCCGCGATGCGCTCCTGCTCGGCCGGCTCGCAAAACGCCAAATAGGCGCGCCCCATCGAGGTGCCCAGCACTGGAAAACGAAAACCCGGGGGACGGTGGAACAGCAGCGAGCCGCCGATCCGGGTCGTGTGCGCGATCACCATGGATTCCTGGTCGAGCACGGCCACGTCCGAGGGCCACTGAATCTGCTGGCGAAACTTGTTGAGCATCGGTTCGGCGATACCGCCGATCCAATTGGGTTCGTCGTAGCCTGCGCTGAGCAGGAGCGCCCGTCCGGTTGGGGCATAGCTGGGCGGCTCGGCGCGCCGCACCACATATCCTTCATGCTCCAGCGTTTCGAGCATGCGGACGATTGTTGCCTTGTTGAGGCCCGTCGCCTTGTGCAGCGAGCCTACGGTCGATTGCCGTTCCTGGTTGATGACGCGCAGGACCTCGAGGCCTCTCGACAACGCGATAACGGGACGGAACGAGGGCATGGCAGCTCTTTGTGAGGACCGTGCCGCTAGTCAATGATGCAATCGCCGGAACAGTCAACAGGCCCGACTCCCCGGCCGGGAATTGGACGGTGCCGCATCGGCTCCTCAGCGACCGAGTTCGCTTTCGGCGGCAAGCTGCCCCTCTGCCGTGATCTCGTATTCGCCGTCGTGCTTGGTCATCCATCCTGACCTGACCATCTCTCGTGCAAGCTGTATCGAGCAGATCGGATGATTGCCGCCCGGGTGATACAGCCTGTCGTTGCGGACGAGCAGGTGCCCGTACAATCGCGCCTGGCGCAGCGCCCTGCGCATCCCCGGTGATGGACTTTTCATGCCGGTTCAAGCGCGAGCACGATGAAGGTTCCTAATGAATGCGGCCATCTCATCGACGTTTCGTTCGGCAGCGCACATAGGAACCGTCATTCTGCTGCATCGTTTGTTCTTCCGAGGAGTAGCGCCATGAACGTACGGGATGAGCACACGCGGTCGCTCTGGATGGACGTATCTGTCGCCGAAGCTCCGGTGCTGTCGCGTACGGTCGGCGTGGACGTTGCCGTGGTCGGCTCCGGAATAGCCGGGCTTTCGGTCGCATATGAACTTGCTTGCCATGGCCGTTCGGTCGCAGTGATCGATCGCGGCCGCATCGGCAGCGGGATGACGGCGCGCACCACGGCGCATCTGGCGACCGCGCTTGATGATGGTTACGATGCGTTTGTGCGAGTCCGCGGCCCTGACTGTGCGCGGCGTTACTATCAGAGCGTCGCGGCCGCGATCAATCGCGTCGAGGCCATCCAAGGCGCCGAGCACATCGATTGCGGTTTTAAGCGCGTCGATGGCTATTGGGTACTGGCATCCGAAACGTCCGCATCCGAGCTGGATAGTGAGTTGGACTGCTGTCGCAAGCTGCAGATTCCGGTCGACAATTGCGTCGAGCGGACACCATTCCATGACAGGGGTCAGACGCGTTCGCTGCGCTTTCCGCGCCAGGCGCGCCTGCATCCGACTAAATATCTCGCCGGTCTGGCGAGCGCACTGCAGCGCCGGGGCGCCCAGCTCTATGCCGACACCTGCGTCGAGAGCATCCAGCAACGCCAGGGCAGCATGGTCGTCACCACCGCCTCAGGCTACGAGGTTCACGCCGCCGACGTGGTGGTTGCGACCAACTCGCCCGTCAACGTGCAGGTGGCGATCCACACCAAGCAGGCGCCTTACCGCACTTATGCGCTCGCCGCGAAGATTGCCGCGGGCGCCGTGGAGGATGCGCTCTATTGGGATACGCTCGATCCTTATCATTATGTCCGCCTCCAACCGTTGTCTGCCGACGAGGACATCGTGATCATCGGCGGCGAAGATCACAAGTCGGGTGAGGCGAATGATGGTGCACAACGCCTTGACGCTCTTGAGCGCTGGGCGCGCGAGCGATTGCCGGATTTGCGCGAGGTCACCTATCGGTGGTCGGGTCAGGTGCTGGAGCCGGTCGATTTCGCCGGCTTCATCGGCCGCAGCCCCGACGAGGAGCATGTATTCGTTGTCAGCGGCGATTCCGGGCAGGGGATCACGAACGGGCTCGTGGCGGGCATGCTGATCGCGGATCTCATCACCAGCGGCGCAAGTCCCTGGGAGGACGTCTACGCTCCGTCACGGAAGATTCAAAGGAACATCGGCGAGTTCATCAGCGAGAACATCACCCCTATCAAGAATTTCGCGGAGTATCTCACCGCAAGTGAAATCACGAGCGCTGAACAACTACGGCCGGGCGAGGGGCGCCTCTTCCGAAGCGGCCTGAAGAAGATCGCGGCGTGCCGGGACCGAAGCGGACATTTGCATTTGCATTCGGCGAGCTGCACCCATTTGGGCTGCGTCGTGCACTGGAACTCACTCGAACAGTGCTGGGACTGCCCATGTCACGGATCGCAGTTTGCACCCGATGGCACCGCGCTCAACGGCCCGGCGGTTTCCCCGCTCGGCGGGGCTGAAAAGCCGGCCAATCTTGAAGCGGCAGAATGAGCGGCATCCCTCGGCGCGTCGTGGTCAGGCGTTGAAAGGGTTTGCGCTGACGGCTGCAGTTATTATGTGACGCGTTACGTGTGAATCATGATCGCACGGCGATCTGATGTGACTAGTCCTCGCAGGCTGTACAGGCTATATCCTGTCGCCTTGTCATCGAACTGTCATGTTACCGGAAATGCTAAAGTCAGATGCTGCGCCGGCTCGCAAGCCTCCGGGCGCGCCGGAAGCCAATACTGCTGTTGGGACACCAAGAGAACGCAGCTCCTCACCGGCTTCACGGGGCAATGCGAGGAAGTCAGTGTGGAACCCGCGACGGTCGAGGAGCGCGCTGCCCTTGAGCAGACACCATCGCAGGACGTGACGCCCGCGCCGAGCCCGACCCAGCCCGCATCTCCCGCCGCCGAAATCGAGCTCAAGCTGCTCGTCGGTGCCGATCGCATGGCGCATTTCGGCGCGGCGCCCGTGATCGCGGCGAACGCACGCAACAAGGGCACGCGCAAACGTCTCAAATCCGTCTACTACGACACGCCCGAGCGGGCGCTTCGTCGTGCCGGCCTGAGCTTGCGCGTCCGCCAGAGCGGCACGCGTTTCGTGCAGACCGTGAAGACCGAGGTTGCGGACGATCCGTTGCGTCGCGGCGAATGGGAAGCAAGCGTGCCGTCGCTTGCGCCCGATCTCGCCTTGGCGATGCCGTTCATTCCGGAGAAGCTTCGCGGCCAGCTCGACGCGCAGCCGCTTGAAGCGGTGTTCACGGCCGATGTGCATCGGCACACGCGCATCGTCGACCTGCCGTCCGGCACGGTCGAGGTCGCCTTCGACCAGGGTGAGCTGATGGCCGGCGACCGGTCGGTTCCTGTCAGCGAGATCGAGCTGGAGCTGAAGAGCGGCAGCGCGAGCGCGATCTACGAGATCGCGCTGCGCCTTGCGGAGCACGGAACGGTGAAGCCGTCCATCCGCAGCAAGTCCGCGCGCGGATTCGATCTTGCCGCGGACCTGCCGCCGTCGGCTCGCCGGCCGCGCAAGCTTCGTCTCGATCCCTCCGTGACGCTCGACGAAGCCTTCGCGACCATCCTGCGCGCCTGCTTTCTTCACCTGCTGCAATCGCTGCCGGCGGCCGAGGACGGCCGCAATCCGGAAGGCGTGCATCAGCTGCGCGTCTCGCTGCGCCGGCTGCGATCCGCGCTCGACTTGATGCGATCGGTCGGCGCGCTCAGCAACCTCGAGGCGCTGCGCTCGGAGGCCAAATGGCTGGCGCAAGGCCTGTCTGCCGCGCGCGACTGGGACGTGTTCCAGCTCGCCACCTTGCCGGCGATCGCAAAAGCTTGTCCGTCGGTCGCGGGTTTCGATGCGCTTGGGCGGGCCGCGGCTCAGCGTCAGGCGGAAGCTTATCGCAGCGCCCGCCACGCGCTCGATGATCGCCGCTGCTCGCTCTTCCTGATCAGTCTTGGCGGTTGGATCGAGACGCGTGGCTGGCGTAACGGCGTTGCGGCGCAAGATCTCGGCCGGCTCGCGGAGCCCGCCGTCAATTTCGCCGAGCGCGTCTTGTCGGAGCAGTATGCGAAGGCACTCAAGCGCGGTCGCCGCTTCAAGTCGCTGACGGTCGACGAGCTGCACCGCGTGCGGCTCGCCACCAAGCGGCTGCGCTATCTCAGCGAGTTCCTGCTGCCGCTGTACGAGGATCGCAAGTCCGCACGAAAATTCGCGCGCCGGCTCGCCGGCTTGCAGGAGGAGCTCGGCGTCTTCAACGACATGGCGGTGACGGCCTCGTTGCTCGACGGGCTCGGCACTGACGATCGTGACAGCGCCATTGCGGCGGCCGCGATCGCCGGCTGGCAGGCGCGGGCATCGATCGGCATGCAGCAGGGCTTGCAGGATAGCTGGCGGGATTTTGCCGCCGCACGCGTGCCCTGGTCGCGCCAAGGCGAGCAGAGCTGATCGCGCTTTCCCAAAAAGTTGCGCCCAGCCATTGGGGGATGGCTGGGCGCGCGCGAACCGGTCTGGGACGGGGAGGGGTGGGGATGTGACCGGGTCGCGTAACCTGTTGTCTCGTTCCTACTAATCTTTGGCGCTGGCGGTGGAGACCGCCGGCTTGGTATCGCCCAGCGAGACCCAGACGTTGGGATCGCTCTGCGACTGGCGCTTGACGAAGCGGTAGCCGGTCTCCGTCCAGGCGAGGACGTTCTCGTTCTGATTGTCGAGAATGAACTCGCCCTTGTCGGTCTTCACCGTCAGCACCGCGTGGCCTTCGCCCTTCTTGTCGCGCACCACGGTGATGAGCAGGGCCTGGCGCGGCCAGCCGGCATCCATCAGCATCTTGCGCTTCAACAGCACGTAGTCTTCACAGTCGCCGTAACCGTCTGACGGCAGCGACCACTTCTCGATCACGCCCCAGTGCTCCTGGTCGGTCAGAGGCTTGACGGTCTCGTTGACCCAGCGATTGACCTTGATGAGGTCGCGCCATGCGGCCTGCGACATCACGATGTCGCGCGGCTGCAGCGGTGCGCCCTGGCACTGGGCAGCATTGTCCGCGCAGAACTCGACCCAGCCTATCGGCGCACGCGTGGTGTCGCCGAGGCTCGCGTAGAGCAGACGGCCTTCGCCGGCCTGCGCTGCCGCGCTGATCCCGAAGAGCATGGCGGCCAGCGCCAGTCCCTTCCCCCGTCCCCTGAAGTCAAACATTGCGGCCCCCGTTTCTTGTTGGGACCACATTTCGCACGGAGCTTTTGAGTTGCCGCTAAGTCGACCAAGTCAAGTCGAGACGAATGCAAGTAAAAGGCGCGGCGAATTCGATCTATACTTGAATAGAATTCGCGTAAAATTGGATATGACTGCAATTGATTCAAATTTTATCTATTAACGCGGAAACGCTGGGAGGAGCGTTGTTTGCGCTTATCTGCAGCCCCTCCGTTAACCGCTGGCCATTCGCCGCTGGACATGAAAAAGGCGGCGTCCGCATCGCGGAAGCCGCCTTCGAGCCTGGAAATATGGAGGTTTTCGCGTCCTTGCGCTTTACCGCGCGGTAACGCTCTCTTCGAGTGTCTCTGCCGGCTGCTCGTGCATGAACTCCAGCGCGAAGCCGTCCTCGAGGTTTCGGACCACGCGGCCCTGGACCCGGCCGAGCAGAACCGTCGATTTCAGCGGCGGCCGGTTCTCGGCAGCGATCGCCGCGCCCGACAGCGAGAGGTCGATGATGCGGCAGGTCATCTTGGTGCCGTCCTCGAGCGTCAGCACCGCGATCGGGTTGCGCGGCACGATACGGTCGTGGCGGCGGTCCTCTGGCAGATTGAGGATGTCGCGGTTGGCGAGCCAGGTCAGCTGCGCGGCGAGCTTGTCGCGCTTGCGCGGCGTCGCACCGATGGTCATGGCGAAGCCGTTGTCGATGATCCGGGTGATCTTGCCCTCGACGCGGCCGATATGGTCGAGATAGGCGACCACGCGGTCGCCGACATTGCCGATGCCGGGGGCGAGCAAGGCGAGGCCGCCCGGCGACATGTTGATCACCTGGCAGGGGAATTCCCGGCGGTCCGGCAGCATGTAGCGGCCGAGCAGGTGCACCTTCACCCGCTGGAAGCGCCTGCGCTCCTCGGCGGCCGGAAGAAATTTTTTGTTCGCCAACGCCATTTCCAACACCCGACCCCCCGCCCGGGCGGAGTCCTTGCGACCCTAAGGTGCACAGGGTTAATGCCGCGTTAGGATCGGGCGCGCCGGTTGCGGACAGACACGATGCGCTCGAAAAGCCACACCAGGGGCGGGCACGCAAGCACCGTCAGTGCGCCGAGGTCGAGCGCGACCGCCGCGCTCCCGGCCGATTTGGCGAGCCGCCCGGCCAGGGCGGGACCGAGCATCATTGCGGCATAGAATAGCGTGTAGAACACGCCCATTCCGATCGCCCTGGTCTCCGGGACAAGCACGCGGGCGGCGAGGCTCATGATTGGGCCGGCGGGATGGCCCCCGATGAGGCCGATCAGGACCAGAATTGTGATCACCCAGTCCGATCGCGGCAGCCAGGCCAGCAGCACGGCCACAAGTAGGCTGGCCGCGATCGCCAGCATAAAAGGTCGCTTGAAGCGATCGGCGAGAAAGCCGCCTGCCGGAACAGAAATGACCGACAACCACATCACGATGCTGATCGCCGAGCCTGCCGCGGCGATGCTCCAACCGCGCTCGGCCAAGAACGTCGGGCCGAACGAGAAGATCATGGCGAAGCCGACATTATAGAGGCCCCAGATCACGCCGGCGACGACCACCGCGAGCAGGGCGAGCGGATCGAGCCGGCTCGAGCCGGCGGCGCTGACGGCAGCTCCGGATGGCGGCTGGTAGAACGCGACCAGCAGAATGCCGATCGCGGTCAATGCGCCCACGGACAGGAAGACGGCGCCTGCGCCATGGGCGGTGCCGATTGCTGGAAGGACCAGCAGCGAAATCGCAACGCCGGCCGGCCAGGAATTGACGAAGATCGCCATCGCGGTGGCGATCTCCTTGCCTGCGAACCAGTCCGCGGCCATCTTGGTGAGCTGCACCGTCAGCAGCACGCCGCCGGCGCCGGAGGCGAGCCGGCCCGCCATCTGCCAGCCCCAGACGTCGGCGGTGGCCATGACGAGGCTGCCTGCCGTCATCAGCAGCAGCGCGGCGATGGTGGTCGGCTTGTCGCCGAGCGCGCGGCCGATCGCGCCGCCCGGCAGCGCCAGCACGACGCCCGGCGTGAAATACAGCCCGATCAGGATGCCGATATCGGCAAGGCCGACGCCGAAGGTCTGTTGCAGCAGCGGCGCGACCGCCGCAACACTCTGAAACTGGAACGCGATGGTGAGGCGCACGACGAACAGGATCGCAAGAATGCCCCAGCGATTTTGCAATGCCTCATCTCCCAAAAGTCTCGAGCGTGCGGTGGGGAGACGCCGGAGTCAATCGGCAGTGTCGTAGCGCTGCGCCCTCACGCCCGCTTCGCCGCGCGCTGATACAGCAGGCACAGCAGCGCCAGCAGCACCGCGGCCGAGAGCCCGAGCGACCAGTGGATGCCGATTGCTGCGCCTGCTACCCCGACCGTGATGCCGCTGAAGGCCCGCATCCCGAGCCCGGCCATGTTGTAGAGGCCGACGACGCGGCCGCGGATGTCGTGCGGCGCGTTGAGCTGCACCAGCGCCTGCGCCATGGTGTTGAACGAGAGCTCGAAGAAGCCCGCGAAGAACAATAGCGCGATCGCGACCGGATAGACCGGCACGAGCGCGAAGCCGAGCAGCGCCACGCTCCACAGCATCGCCAGCGTGATCGCGGTGCGCGGGGTGCCCTTCAGCCGTCCCCAGGATTCCAGCACGATGCCGGCCAGCAATGCGCCGGCCGCGTCCGCGGCGAGCAGCACGCTATAGGAGACGCCGGGATCGCCATGGCCGAGATCGCCGGCATAGCCCGGCATCTGGGCGTGATAGGCGTTGCCGATCATGAAGGAGGTGAGGCCGGCGAGCCACGTCATCGCCGACAACACGGGCTGGGTGCCGATCGCGCGGATGGTGAGTACGATGTCGGCAAGGCCGCGCACGGCAAAACGCCTTGCCGCGATGCTCTTGTCCCGCACCGGGGCCCAGAATAGCCACAGCAGCATCGGCAGATAGAACAGCGTGTTGAAGATGATGCCGTGCGAGGGACCGAGCGTCAGCATGATGATGCCGCCGACCGCAGGTCCGACCAGGATGCCGAGATAGCGCGCCATCGCGTTCAGCCGCACCGCGCTCGGCAGATCGGCCGGGCCGACCAGGTCATAGAGCAAGAGCTGGTTCGGGGTCTGCCAGAGCACGCCGGCGCAGCCATGGATCACCAGAAGCAGCATCGCGTGCCACATCTGGATCGTATCGGTAAGGAAGAAGTAGCCCCAACCGGCGGAGGCGACGATGAACAGCAGCATGCCGCACTGGATGATGCGGCGCGGATCGAACCGGTCGGCGAGGCCGCCGACCGCGACGGAGAACAGCAGGAACGGCAGCCAGTGCGACAGCACGGCAAACCCGCCCAGCGTCGGCGAATGAAATTTCTGGAACACCACCCAATAGCTGATCACATGCTCGATATTGTCCGCCATCATCGCCAGCACGTAAGAGACGAACTGGAGACGGTAGGGCACGGACCTCATCGCCGCGAACGATCCGGACGCGGCCACGGGATTTTGGGGAAGGGGATTCACGGGATGACCTGAGGTGAGACTCGTGGCGAGTTACAGGCTCGGCGGCCGGCGCTCAAGACAATTGGGTGTGGTGGAACAGCAGCCATGCATGCTTGCCACGAGGCCCCGTGATCTCAGGTGCAAGCGTTGCGAGCTCCGGCCCGCTCTCGTCGAGCCGGGGCAGCGAAGCAATCCAGACTGCACCTGCGGAGGGGTCTGGATTGCTTCGTCGCTCGAGCTCCTCGCAATGACGGCGCCCGTACCGCATCGGCCTCGTCATCGCGATCATCACGCAGCATCGGCGACCCCATCGCGCAGCTTCGCCTCGGTCAATCGCCGCAAGCCGGGCCGTTCCGGAAGATTGTGCGGCGTCCTGACATTCCAGACCAACCCGATCGCTTCGAGTGATCGGATCAGCCACCAGCCGGGATCGACCTGTCCCGGCAAAAGTCCAAGCTTCGCCGAGCCCGGATAGGCGTGATGGTTGTTGTGCCAGTTCTCGCCCATGCTGATCAGCGCGGCGAGGCGGACATTGTAGCCTTGGGCCGCGACGCCATCGACGGTCCAGATCTGATCGCCGCTTGTGTGGGAGAAGTGGCCGACCAGCCAGTGGCCGGTGACGCAGACGCTGACGCGCACGCAAATGCCCCAGACCAGCCAGTTCAGCCCGCCGATTGCAAAGAAGAGGAGCGCCCAGGGCAATTGCTGCAACATCCATGTGCGTTCGATGAAGGCATAGAACCGGTCACCGGCAAGCCGCGGTTCGAGCCGAAAATTTGGCGGATGGCGCAGCACCAGCCGGCAATGCAATTGCCACCAGGCATCGCGCCAGAAGCCGGCGCCGTGGCGGGAATACTCATGGCACGCGCCCTGCCGCTGCGCCCAGTCGCGGAAATCGTGCAGGCGGATCATGCCGAACGGCCCGGCCATGCCGACGAGCGTGCCGAGATAGACGAAGAGATGTTCGAGCCAGAGCGGACAATCGAAACTCGCATGGATCAGCTTGCGATGCATGCCGACGGAGTGCCCCGCGCAGAGCGTGACGGCGCTGGTTGCGAGGAACAGCGCCAATGCCGACCAGGAGCAACAGATTGGTCCGAGCGCGATGCCGGTCGCCGTCATGCCCGCCAGCCACAGCGACTTCTGCGGCGCCCATTGCACATATCCGTCCAACGGATCGGTGTCAGAGGCGACAAAAATTCGTTCCGAACCCGGTCGCAAATCCATCGATTGATCCCGGCTGACAGCGGCGCGAGGAGCCGCGCAGGTCCGAAGCAGGCATCGCTCCGGCACACGCAGCCTGCTCACACAACTGCGGCGTGTCAACGCGCCGCGTTGGTATTTCCAATGTCGCAGGGCTGTCATAGGTTGATCGCAGGCCCGCACGATTAAAACAAAACAAGCGGGCAGCGAGGAAACAGCCATGCAACAGATCCGCGTCTGCACCCACGCCGGTCCCGGCTCGGAGCCCGTCATCCGCACCGTGCCGTGGCCGAAGGTCGGCAAGAAGGCCGCCCTGATCAAGATTGGCGCCTGCGGCGTCTGCGGCACCGACCTGCACATCCTGAAAGGACACTGGCCGAAGCCGCTGCCCTGGCCGTTCACGCTGGGACACGAGCTCGGCGGCGTCATCGTCGAATGCGGCGATGAATTTTCCGAGGACTTCATGAGCAAGCCGCTCAGCGTCGGTTCAAAAGTAATGATCCCGCCGCTAATGCCCTGCGGCCGCTGCTACTATTGCATCCACTATCCGCAAACCGCGAACAAGTGCCTGACGCCGGTCTATTACGGCCGCTATCTCGGCTTCGACAGGGCGCCGCATTTGTGGGGCGGCTGGGCCGAATATGTCTATGTCGATCTCGACATGCTGCCAGGCACCAAGATCTACAAGCTGCCGGACGACATGTCGCTGCGCCTCGGCGCGCTGTCGGAGCCGCTGACCTCCTGCATCCGCGCCTTCAACCGGGCGACGCGCGCCGGCGGATTCAGCTGGGGCGACACCGTGGTGATCCAGGGCTCCGGCCCGATCGGTATCTTGGCAGTCGCGGCCGCCAGGGAGATGGGCGCGGGGCGCGTGATCTGCGTCGGCGCGCCGGAGGAGCCGCGGCTCAAGCTGGCGCGCGAGTTCGGCGCGGAGGCGACTGTGAACATCGACGAGCTGAAGTCACCGCAGGATCGCATCGATCGCGTGCGAAAGATCGTCGGCGGCTTCGGCGCTGATCTCGTGATGGACTGCTCGGGGCATCCGACCGCCGGCCCCGAGGGCATCGAGATGCTGCGCGACGGCGGCACCTATGTCGAGATGGGCCAGTTCACCGACGCCGGCTCGATCGACACCTCCTGGCACCGCATCTGCACCAAGGACCTCAACGTGCTGGGATCCTGGGGCTTCACCGGCAATGATCTCCCGCTCGGCGTCGACATGCTCTACCGCACGCGTGACAAATACCCGTGGCTGAAAATGCAGACGATCTACCCGTTCACGGAAGGGGGCGTCGCGCAGGCGGTGAAGGACGCGATGGCGATGAAGACGGTGAAGTCGACCATCGTGCCGTGGCCGGAGCTGGTGGAATAAGGACGTAGCCGAGATGAGCGACGAAATGACAAACGAAGAGACGGCCGACCCAAACCGGAGCTCCCCCTTCCACGCCATCCGCGCGATCGACTACACCGTCGTCTTCGTGCGCGACATGGCGGCGATGCGCCGCTTCTATGAAGACGTCCTCGCCTTCCCCCTTTCGCGCGAGCTGTCGCCGAACTGGATCGAGTACAGCCTCGGCAGCAACACGCTGGCGCTGGCACGGCCGAGCCGCACCGCCGGCGATGCGCCGATCCCGCCGGGCAGCGCCTCGCTGCAGCTGGCCTTCAAGGTCTCTACTGCCGAGGTCGACGCGTGCGCCGATGAACTCGTGCGGCAAGGCGTGGCGCTGCTGTCGCCGCCGACGAACCAGCCGTTCGGCCATCGCACGCTGTTCTTCCGCGATCCCGACGGCAATCTGCTGGAGGTGTACGCCGAGATCTGAGAAATTCTATTTGACGTATCCCGACAACATGGCGTGCGCCCAGTCCGGACGGTTGTTGGCGAGCGCGCGCGCCGAGGCGGCCTCCCAGTCGTATTCGAGGGCCAGCAGCTCGACCTGCCAGCCCTTTTTGCCCTTGGTGAGGATCGCGTAGCGGGCGTGAGGCGAGCGGTGTTCCAGTTTCGCGGCAAAGGGAATGTCGGCGAAGACCGGGCATCCGACGCTGCCGGGATTGAGGACCAGACATTCGCGCGGCCCGTGAACGACGGCCGGGCGGTGGCTATGGCCACACAGCACCACGCGCGCCGCCGGCTCGCTCGCAAGGCGTGCTTCCAGCACGTCGCGGCGTGCCGGCACAAAGCGGCCGTCGTCGAGTGCCTCCTCCAGCAGGCACGCCGTATCGTTCTCGGGCGTGCCATGGCAAGCCAGGATGCCGTCGTCCAGCCGCAGCTGGGAGGGCAGGTTGTGAAGTGCACGACGCTGCTCCGCAGTCAGTGCGTTTCGCGCAAACAGGCCTGCCGGCGAGAGCTTGTCGTCCGGAAACTCCTCGATCCAGCGATCATGATTTCCGCGCACGGTCGGCAACGACAGCGATTGAAGGAATTCGAACGTTTCCCTCGGCCACAACGGGCTGGTGACGCAGTCGCCGAGGTTGACTATCCGATCGACGCCCCGCGTCTTGATATCCGCCAGCACCGCCTCCAGGGCGGCAAGATTGCCGTGGATGTCGGAAATGACCGCCAATCGCATCTTTATTCCCCATATCGTCAGACGTGAGCGTGGCTCGGCTATAGGCCGATCCCGCTGCATCAAGGTTAATCGAGCTGACCGCAAAAATCCGCTGCAAGCTTCGGGCGCGGCTCGCCGTCAAGCCATGCATCACGGCTATGGTGATTTCCGGGCGCTTGGCGTAAAGAGCGCCCAGATCAAATCAGCGTGCGGTCGGGCCGTTTGCCGCGCACGCAGCTCGGGGCGCCGGTTCACCGTTTGCGCGCCTGAATCAAACAAGGTTTCCCATCTCGTGTCTCTTCCGGCCCTGACCCCGCCGCTCGCCCGCGCTTTGGCCGAGCGGAACTATGATTCACTGACGCCCGTCCAGCTCGCGGTGCTCGCCCATGAAGCCACCAGCCGCGACCTCCTGGTCTCGGCCCAGACCGGTTCCGGCAAGACCGTCGCTTACGGCTTGGCCATCGCGAACAACATCCTCGATGACGCCGAGCAATTCGCACCAGCCGCCGCGCCGCTCGCGTTGATCGTGGCGCCGACCCGCGAGCTCGCGCTCCAGGTCCAGCGCGAGCTGGCCTGGCTCTACGGCCATGCCGGCGGGCGCGTCGTCTCTTGCGTTGGCGGCATGGATCCGCGACGCGAGCAGCGCGAGCTGGCCGCTGGCGCACATATCGTTGTCGGTACGCCCGGGCGTCTGTGCGATCATCTGCGGCGCGGCCGCCTCGACATCTCCGAGCTCGCCGCGGTCGTGCTCGACGAGGCCGACGAGATGCTCAATCTCGGCTTTCGCGAGGACATGGAATTCATTCTCGAGACCACGCCGCAGACACGCCGCACCCTCTTGTTCTCGGCGACGTTTCCGCGTGGCATCGTCGCGCTGGCGCGGCAATATCAGCGCGACGCCTTCCGGATCGAGGTCGCCGGCGACGAGGGCGGCCACGCCGATATCGAATACCGCGCGATCCGCATCGCGCCCGCCGACGTCGAGCATGCCGTCGTCAACGTGCTGCGCTTCTACGAGGCGCCGAGCGCGCTGGTGTTCTGCAGCACGCGCGATGCCGTCAGGCATTTACAAGCCGCGCTCCTGGAGCGCGGCTTCTCTGTGGTCGCGCTGTCGGGTGAATTGACGCAAAACGAGCGCACCCTGGCGCTGCAGTCGCTGCGCGACGGCCGCGCCCGCGTCTGCGTTGCGACCGACGTTGCCGCCCGCGGCATCGACCTGCCGAGCCTCGACCTCGTCATCCATGCCGATTTGCCCAACGACGCCGAAGTCATGCAGCATCGCTCGGGCCGCACCGGGCGCGCGGGCCGGAAGGGGACGAGCGTCCTGTTGGTGCCGCCCGCGCGGCGACGGCGCGCCGAGCTGTTGCTCGATCTCTCTGGGATCGACGCGGTGTGGGGAACGGCGCCGCAGGCGGATGACATCCGCAAGCTCGATCACGCACGCATGAAGGACGTGCTGTTCACGGAGGAGACCACTCCCGACGATCTGGCTCTGGCGCAAGCGCTCTTGGCGGAGCGCTCGGCCGAGGACATCGCCGCCGCGCTGGCGCGGCTATATCGCGCGCGGCTGCCGTCGCCCGAGGACATCATCGATCCCGGCGAGCGAAGCGGCAAGCCGGAGCGCGGGCGTGATAGATCCGGAGAGGGCGATGACCGCGCCAAGCCGAGATCGAAGGCTGGGAAATCCTCGAAGCACGCCATGGCGGAGGGCAGCGTCTGGTTCCGCGCCGCCATCGGGCGCCGCAAGAACGCGGAAGCGCGCTGGCTGCTGCCGATGATCTGTCGCCGCGGCGGCATCGACAAGCGCGACATCGGCGCCATCAGGATCATGGACACCACCACCGAGTTCGAGATCTCGAATCGGGTCGCCGAATCCTTTGCGGCGAAGATCAAGCGTCCCGACAAGGAAGACAGCATCCGGATCGAGCCGATGACGGATGCGCCGCACCGGCAAGAAGCTCCTCCGGAGCGCTCCCGCGCGCCGCAGCGCGAGGCCGGCGCTCATCATGAACGGCGCGAGGAACGCCCGCGCGAGGCGAGTGGATTCAAGTCGCGCAGCAAGCCTCAGGGCGAGCGCGCGCCGAAATTCGGCGATGCGCCTTCCTTCGGAAAGAAGAAGCACAAGAACAAGAACAGGCCCGGCCATGCAGAGCCTTCGGTCACGCCGTGGCCTGCGAAGGGCGCGCCCGGAAAAAATGCGAAGAAGAAGCGTCGGGGCTGATCTGCCGCTTTCCGGCCCGGCCAGACTAACGCCGCCGAAGGCTCGCGCGGTGCGCTATGGCGCAATCAATCAGTAACATGGTGCCATCCGGACGCGCCTGCGAGCCCGCGCCTTATCGAGTTGGCAGAATCCTTTTCGGCAACTTCAAAGCGGCAAGAGCGGCGCCTGCGGCGAGTCGTCGCTTGAATCGAATTTAATCAAGTCGAGAGTCTGAAAGCGAACTGAAGGTCCGATCCTGGTTGGTCATAGTTGGCATCGGCAGGGGGCGAGAGCAGCTCATCAGCAGCATCCCTCCATTTTGAGAGTAGGGGCACTGGTTTCCCGGTGCGGCCCGCACCCGGGAGCTTCTGAGAGTCTTCAATCCAACATCTGGTTTCGCGTGAAAGGATGGAATGACGATGCATGATGCCAATGTGAAAGCCGAGACGAATGCCACTCCCGCGGGTGGGAATGGTGGTGCAAGGCTCAAGTTCGACGTGCCGTTTTTCAATATCCAGGAGATCTTCGGCGATCTTGCCGAGCAGGGCGCCGCGCGGGCCAAGGCAAATCTCGAGCAGATGAAGGCGGCTTCCGAGGAGATCACCGACGCTTTCCGCGAAGCCTGTGCGACCAATGCCACGCGTGCCGGCGACTACGGCACCAAGGTCATCGAAATATCGAAAATCAATACCAGCTCCACCCTGGAATTCCTGTCCCAGCTCGCCGATGCGAGGTCGTTTGCGGATGTCGTGAACCTCTCCACCACCCACACCCGCAGGACCTTTGAAATGGCTTCCGGGCATAACCGGGAGCTTTGGGACCTTGCCCAGAAGGTTGCGACCGAGACGGCCGAGCCGATCAAGAAGAGCTTCAACCGGGTTCTGCACAGGGCAGCTTGAATCGAGGCTATCGGCCGCGTGAATCGGCGGACGAGCGTCTTCGCCAGAAGAGACGCCGTCCGGCTGATGGCGGCGACGCCTTTCCGTGAAGGGATGCCGAGCTGGAGGAAATCAGATGGGTATGGTGATGATCAAGTGCCCGGAAACGGGCCGAGCCATTTCGACCGGCATCGAGATGGACCGCGAACGATTTCGGTGCAGTGCAGTGTTCTTCTCTCGCACGTATTGCGAGATGTGTGCGGCAACGCACGAGTGGTTTGCCAAGGAGGCCTGGGTCTACGAAACGGGAAGTCCGGGGGCAGGCAGTCGTTCCGCGCGGGGGCGGCGTGAAGCAGCCTGACGGCGTCCTGCGAAGCAATCCGATCAATTTTGCCCGGGGACGGGCATTACGTCGCGGCAAGTTCGCGCAGCATGTAGGTCGCGTCGTCGCCATAGGATGCGAGCTTTGCGTGCAACTCGGCGTCGGCCGTCACAGCCCGAAAGCCCATGCGTTCCCATAGCGGCGGCGTGCCGTGGACCGAGACCAGCGCGAGCGTTGCGATGCGTGATGCACGCGCCAGCTTCTCGATATCGGCGACATAAGCGCGCATAACGCCGCCGCGGAAATCCGGCAGTACGGCGACATCGTGGATGTAGAGACAGTCCGCGCCATCAGGCAATTCCTGCAGAAAGCCGTCGAGCGGCGGAATCCGGTACCGCATCCAGGGATGCGCCAGTCCGTAGCCGACGATGCCTTGGTCCGTATCGAGTACGCCGCAGCCCTCCGGGCAAAGCCTGATCTTCTCCGCCAGCACCTCTTCGCGTTCGGGCAACGCCGGATGGATGCGTGCCGCAATCGTGCTGATCGCAGGAAGGTCGGAGGCGCGCGCGAGACGCCAATGCGGCTTGCTCATGTCGATCCGTCGTTCGTGGTGTCCCAGTCTATTCCGCCGCGGCGATGCGCGCAGCGGGAAAGATCCTGGCGGTCGTTATCGCGGATATTCCAGCTGCATCGCCACGAAGTCGGCCGTGCGTGCTCCGTAGCGCGTCTCGATCGCGCGCAGCGTTTCGTCCAGCGCCCGCGCCGGCGGCGAGGCGCCGGAATCCGGCACGGCCTGCTCCACCGGCCAGCTCCCGGCAATGCGGTCCGGCAGGATGCCAAGACCGCTGCGGCTGGTCCGCGCCTCTGCCGTGGCGGCGAAGGTGAGGGCGCGCGAGCGGTAGGTGCGCGACCACGCATCGGCGATCAGGGCGAGCGAGACCTCGTCGACATCAGGCGTCAACGCGATGCCGAGTTGCTCGCGCTTCCAGAATGCGAGCGTGTTTGCGATCGCCGTCAGCGCGAAGGGGCGTGTGAAGCTGAACGCGTCGCTGCGGTGGCGTGCGTCCCATCGCGCAAGGCCGATGTCGCCGGCGACCGCCTCGGCCTTGGCGCGGCCGGCGATCGCCTCGATCAAGGTGAGGGCCATCGGCATGGATGCCGTGATGCCAGTGGTCGTCGCGACGCCCTGGTCGACGACCAGCCTGCGGTCCGCCGCGTAGCGGATCGTCGAATGCTTCTTCAGATCGCCCACGGAATACCAATGCGTCGTGGCCCGCTTGCCGTCGAGCAGCCCGGTGTTGGCAACAACCGTGGCACCGACGCACACGCCGATCACAATCGCGCCCTTGCCGGCTTGGCTCCTGATCCAGTGCAAGACCGTTGCGTCGTCGTCGCGGCTCATCGCCGGCACGATGACGTAGTCGGCGCCATCGGGGTGCGCGGCATCGAACTCGGCGATGGTCGCATGCGGCTGCACCTTGAGGGCGGGATAGAGCGTGACGGGCCCTTTCTGCGTCGACAAGGTGAGGACGTCGGCAATGTCGGCGCGGGCGAGAATGCCGTAGGGCATCAGATAATCGGTGGTCTCGCTCATGTCGTTGATGCCGACGATGGCGATCAAGGGGCGCTTGCGTTTCGGCGGTTTCAGCGCCGCCAGGGTCGACTCGGTTTCGTCTCTGGAAATCGCAGGTGCGGTTCCCGAGGCTGGCGCGGCTGGCAGCAGGAGCAGCCAGGTCGCGCCGATCCCTGCCAGCAATGTCATGCCGCCGAGGGCAGTCCACGCCAGATTGCGCCAGCTCATCATGATGTCACCCGCTCGTCTCACGCGGCGCGGAAGCTATCCGGTCGCATCGACGTCAGGAATGACGCAAATCCGGCAAAAACGGTCACGCTGCGCGACGATCCATCGCAGGATCGCCGCACGTCTGCAGGGGCCCTATCGCAGCCCCTCATACACCATCAGCCCGCGCGCGATCTGCAGTTTGCGGATGGCGCGCGGCAGGAGTTTCTCCGGCTGGTGCAGGTAGCGCCAGGAAGTGAGGGTGAAGGCGGACAACGTGCCACATTCGTCGTCGAACGGCGCGAGCACGCCGGTGACGCTGACCGGCGTATGCGGGCGGGCGTTGAAGGGCAGCAGCAGGAGCTCGAGATGCGCCTTGCTGCCGTCCTCGCGCGCGGCGGTGACGCCGGCGATCGCGCCCAGCGTCTCGTCGGCGACGATCGTCGTGATCTCCTCGATCTCGCTGCGGCTGGCCTCTGTGAACAGCGCCGCAAAGCTGCGGTCCTTGAGGTCGGTTCCCGCGAGCGCGCAGACGCGCGTGCCGGCGACGCGGAACGGGAAGCCGAGGTTCTGCTCGCAGGACAGCACGAAGATGTCGCCGAGCAGGCCGCGGACCGCGGCCGGGTCGATGTCGCCCCGGTCAGGAGCCCGTGCAGTGCCGCGCTTCTTGTCCCAATACGCGAAGAACGCGCGGCTCGACGGATGTTTCATGACTGAACGCTCGCCCCGGGGTGCAACCTCGAAGGGACAGACTTGTCCCGCTTCAGTGCACCCGCGATCCCTTCTGTTGTTGTGCAGGAGGGGATTTGCAGCGTCCATGCCGCCGGCGCGTTTTCAGGCTTCCTGGGCCGGCCTTTGCGTCGTTAACGTTAAATTAACTATGCGCTTCGTGCCGGCCGCGCGCCTGCTATGGTGACCGCGGTCGCAAGCCTCGCCGCTTTTCTCCAGGTTCTCGGCGGGGCCTGTACAGGGCGTCAAACAGTTTGGTCACGGGCCGCGGGGAGGGGTGGGGATACGCCTTATCTCTCCGGCCATCGGAAGACCGACACGGACAGGCAGGGCTTTCCCAGGGCCCTGCCTTTTCCTTTTGTCGGCTAGTTCGTGAGCCCCGGA
Source organism: Bradyrhizobium sp. CCBAU 45321 (assembly GCF_028128975.1). Classification (NCBI taxonomy): domain Bacteria; kingdom Pseudomonadati; phylum Pseudomonadota; class Alphaproteobacteria; order Hyphomicrobiales; family Nitrobacteraceae; genus Bradyrhizobium; species Bradyrhizobium sp. CCBAU 45321. The sequence goes on along the minus strand of NZ_LFKZ01000128.1, from coordinate 256,391 downwards.
CGCAGCGCAGCACTCCTTCAGTGATGCGCTGCAGAGTCGGGGCCCATGTTGCACTCGACAGAGAAATCTGGGTCCCGACTCTGCGGCGCGTCACTTCGTGCCGCGCCTTGTCCGGGACACGAAACCGGTTCGCATCGGGGGCCTGGTGTCCCGGACGCGCTGCAGCGCCTTAGCGCTGCTGCGCAGAGCCGGGACCCAGTTACTCAGCCAAAGAGCTCAGTTCATCCGTCAGATCCCGCCAGTCCGGATTGATGTCCTCGATCAGCTTCAGCTTCCAGGCGCGCCGCCATCGCTTCAGCGAGTGCTCGCGTGCCCGTGCTTCGAGGATCGATCCGTAGCTTTCGAAATAGACGAGCAGGGTGACCCCGTACTGTTTCGTGAACCCAGGCACGAGCTTTGCCTTATGGGCGACCATCCGGCGGGCGAGATCGTTGGTGACGCCAACATACAGCGTGCCGTTTCGCTTGCTCGCAAGGATGTAAACAAAGAAGGCGGGTTGCATTGGGGAAGCTCGGGAGTTGAACTACCTAAAATTGCATGGCTTGAGCTTGCCGCCAACTGGGTCCCGGCTCTGCGGCGCGTCACTGCGTGCCGCGCCTTGTCCGGGACACGAAACCAGGCTCGACCCGGCGAGTGCTCCGTGTCCCGGACGCGCTGCAGCGCCTTAACGCTGCTGCGCAGAGCCGGGACCCAGTCTGCCTGCCAGCGAACGATACAGCCTGCATGATTTCCTTTTGTGCACTTGCGCAGGGACGGCAAAGGCGCCTATCTCCAAGCCTGTCGCCCCGATGTCGCCCGAAAGCGAAGCTGCCTTGGATTCCCCGCAAGATTCGTCGCCGCAAGGTCCTCAGCCGGGCCCGCCGGCCGTCGTGGAGGCTCCGCGCGAGCCGATCCTGACGCTGCCTCCGGCGCTGACCGCCTATATCCTGCTGCTGGCGGCGATCCATCTGCGCGTGCTGCTACCGCCCGAGCTCGACAACTGGACCATCGACGTCTTCGGCTTCATCCCGAAGCGCTACGATTCCTCGCTGCTCAATCTGCAGATCCCGGGCGGGGCGGGGGCGAAGGTCTGGACCTTCGTCACCTATTCGCTGCTGCACGCCAATCTCACCCATCTCGGCTTCAACGTGCTGTGGCTCTTGCCGTTCGGCAGCGCGTTGGCGCGGCGTTTCGGCACCGTCAGGTTCTTCGTCTTCCTGGCCGTGACGGCGGCGGCCGGCGCGCTCGCCCATCTCATCACCCATGAGCATGCGGTGGCGCCGATGATCGGCGCCTCGGCCTCGGTGTCGGGCGCGATGGCCGCCGCAATGCGCTTTGCCTTCGTCCGCGGCAGCTTCCTGTCGTTCAGCCGATCGGATGCCGATACCGCCGCGAAAGTTCCGGCGCTGCCGCTGTCGCGCGCGCTGCGCGACGGGCGGGTGGTCGGCTTCCTCGCCGTGTGGTTCGGCGTCAACATCATCTTCGGCGTGGGCGCGATCGGCATCGATGCGGAAACCACGAGCGTGGCCTGGCAGGCGCATATCGGCGGCTTCTTCGCCGGCCTGTTGTTGTTCGCGCTGTTCGATCCCGTGCCGCGCGTGCGAAGCGATGCTGCGGATGCGTCATCACGGGACGTTTCAGACCGAATCTGAAGCGGCGCTTGCGACGCGGCCCGAATTCATCCATCATTCCCGCGAAGAATGTTCCGAAGCGACACGTTCTTAGCGACGATGCTTCGCAAAGCGCACGAGCGTGAAACCGGCGCTGTAACTGTTAGTTGAAGACTCGCGAACAAGTCCGAACCGCCAAAGGCGGACGGCTCGGATTCAGGGAGGCGACGATGACGGTACGTTCCATTCTGAACACCAAGGGCCACCAGATCATGAGCGTCGAGCCCGACGCCAAGCTGGCGGACGCGATCAAGCTGCTGGCTGAAAAGAAGATCGGCGCGGTGCTGGTTATGAGCCAGAGCCGGCTCGAGGGCATCCTGTCGGAGCGCGACATTGTGCGCGTGCTCGGCGAGCGCGGCGCCGGCGTGCTGGAGGCGCCAGTCTCGGAGGTGATGACCCGAAAGGTCGTGACCTGCAAGGAGACCGACACCGTCGCCGAGCTCATGGAGATGATGACGACCGGCAAGTTCCGTCATCTGCCCGTGATCGACAACGGCAAGGTGGTCGGCCTGATCTCGATCGGCGACATCGTCAAGCGCCGCGTCCAGGAATACGAGAGCGAGCAGGAAGCCCTGCGCGACTACATCAAGACTGCCTGATCAGGCCAAGTCTCCCGCTTTCGGCTCGTCCGCTTTCGGCGCGATGCCCGCGGGCGCCGGCGCCAACACGTGGATCGCCTCCTGGATGGACTCCAGCGCACGCTCCGCAGCGCGCGTGCCATGTGCGATCAGGTCTTCGGAGCGGTGGAAGTCGAACCAGCCGAACTGGCCGACCCGCGGCGTAATCAGCATGTCGGGCGGATCGCCGGCGAGACGGGCGCGGGTGATGCGGTCCTGCATGATGTTGAAGGCGTCCACCATCACCGAGGAGATGCCGGGCCGGCCGTTACCGCCGAAGAACTCGCGCTTCATCGTCTTCTCGGGCGAGAACAGGCGCGGGAAGCGCCGCTTCGCCGTCGGCTCCTCGGCCACCGGTACGACCGGGGCGGGCACCGCGCCGTGCGAATAGATCGTGGTGGAATGGGTGAAGATGTCGCTGGAAAGATTTGCGGCGATGACGATTTCGGCGCCGAGCGCGCGGGCGGCCGAGACCGGCACTGGGTTCACCAGCGCGCCGTCGACCAGCCAGCGGTCGCCGATCAGCACGGGCGCGAAGATGCCGGGCAGGGCGTAGGACGCGCGCATGGCATCGACCACGCGGCCGCGCGTCAGCCAGATCTCGTGGCCGGTGCGAACCTCGGTCGCGACGCTCGCGAACTTGATGGGCAGATCCTCGATCAGGATCTGCCCGATCGCCTCCTCGAGCCGGGTCGCGAGCTTCTCGCCACCGAGCAGGCCGGAGCCGTTGAGACGGATATCGAGATAGCCGAGAATGTTGCGCATCCCTTGCAGGCTGCGCCCCCATTCCTCGAACGTATCGAGCCGGCCGGCCGCGTGGAGGCCGCCGACCACGGCGCCGATCGACGTGCCGACCACGACATCGGGCACGATTCCATTGGCAATCAGGGTCCTCAGGATTCCGATATGGGCAAAGCCGCGCGCCGCGCCGCCGCCGAGGGCAAGGCCGATCACCGGCCGGCGGATGCTGCCCAGGCCAACTTTTTCGCCGACTTTTTCGCCCACTTTCTCGCCGTTCGAGCCGTTCGCGCCCCGGCCTTTCAATCTGTCCAGCACCGAAACTCTCCTACGCCGGGCCAGCCCGCATCGTCAGACTAGGCATCGCATTTGCGCTCCGCCATATCAGGCGCGAAGCATGGTTTATGCCGCTTTGGAAAGGGCACGGGGCAGGAATATGGCGAGGGCCAGTTGCCAAGGGGCTAATCACGCAGCCGTCAAGCCGGTTCCACCGAAGGTCTAGGGCCGTCTTTCCTGGGGTTTCAGAGGCTTGAATTTGCCGCGTTTTCGGTGAAAAGCAGGGAGTATGACACGCGGGGGTGACGGCATCAGCGGATGGCGGCGCAGCGGCAGGCTGCTGCCGGCGCTGATCCTTGCCGTATGCCTCTTTACTTCCGGCCGAAATGCCGCCCAGGCGCAGCTTTTCTCGGATCGTCCGCCGCCGGTCCCGCCGGCCTCGGTGCCCGACCCAGGCAACGCTGTCAGCCTGGCGCCGCCCTCCGGGCTGGGCGCGGGACCCTCAAGCCTGCCGCCGACCCTGATGCAGCCGGCGACCCCCAGCATGCCACCGCCCGCGGTCTCGACCGTGCCGCCCGCCGCCCCGCTGAATGCGGCCGTGCCCGGACAGGGCGTGCTGTCGCTGACGGCGAAGTACGGCAAAGACTCGGCCCCGATCACCAGCGGCCTGGTCTGGCGCGTATTTGCCGACCGGCCCGACGAGAACGGCACCTTCAAGCTGATCCGCGAGGACCGCAGCGGGACGCCGAACATCGTGCTGCCGCCCGGCAATTATGTCGTCCACGTCGCCTTCGGCCTCGTCAGCGCGGTGCGCACCGTCAGCCTGAAGTCGGAGACCAATCGCGAATCCTTCGTGCTGCCGGCCGGCGGCCTGCGCATCGAGGGCCGCGTTGGTACCAGCCGAATTCCGCAGAACCAGATCTCCTTCGCGATCTACAAGGGCAGCCAGTTCGAATCGGGCGAGCGCGCGTCCCTGGTGCCGAACGTCGCCGCCGGCGACGTCGTGCTGATCCCGGAGGGCACCTATTACATCGTCTCCAACTACGGCGATGCCAATTCGGTGGTGCGCTCGGACATCCGGGTCCAGGCCGGCAAGCTCACCGACGTCACCATCACCCACCGCGCCGCCGTCATCACGCTCAAGCTGGTCAGCGACAGGGGCGGCGAGGCGCTCGCCAACACCGCCTGGTCGGTGCTGACCCCGGGCGGCGACGTCATCAAGGAATCGATCGGCGCGTTCCCGCGCGTCGTGCTGTCCGAAGGCGAGTACCGCGCCATCGCCAAGAACGAGGGCAAGGTCTACGAGCGCGGATTCAACGTCGTCAACGGCGTCGACGGCGAAGTCGAGGTCATCGCGCGCTAAGGCCAGCCGGCGGCGAGAGGCTCCGGCACGACGATTCTCATCGCGCGCACGGCTGTGCATCTTCTGTTACCGTCACCTTCAGCGCGTTTCTGCCAGGTAACCTCGGGCCCCTCTCTGTGTTCTGTTGTGAACACTGGTAGCGTCATCATTGCGTGGAGGGGGCCAGGAAGCACCGGCGGCATCGGCTTATTCCGGCAGCAGCGCGTCTTGCTTACGACCGTGGACGGTACGTATTTCCGATCATCAATTTTATTCTCTTTCCATCCTGCTGCGCTATATGTCTGGCGTCCGTCCAACGGGGGAAGCCGGAGCAGGCTCATGCCTTGCAGGACCGGCATGGAGCAGGGGACCAGGCTTGTCGGCATGTTCGAAGTGATCCTCACCAGGCGCAAGCGGTTCGGCTGGCGGTGGCAGGTGTGCGACCAGTCCGGCAAGATATTTGCCGACGGCTTCGAGCGCACGCGCCCGTCCGCCAAATATCAGGGCGAACGCGCGTTGTTCTTCCTGCTGTCCCAGGCCTATTTGCGCAACCGCTCGGCGGCCTCCAGCGAGGATTAGCGGGGTAGGCCACCATCCCTTGCGTTGCCCGACGGGCAAAACACGCGAGCGCTAGGTCAACGCACTCGGCCCAAAATATTCCGCTTTACCGAAATTCGGAAATCGCGTATGTGTCGCGCAACCCGGCCCAAGGAAGAGGGGCGTATCGCGATCGTCACGAACGCGGGTCGGGGGGCGGTGGACGCTGATGGCGTTGGCGCGAAAGGGTTTGCAGGGCGGAGAGCCGTGAGCAAAGACCTCGCGCATACGACCGGTGTCATCGGCGTACGGCAAAATCGTGTGGTCCTGGCGCCCGGGGTCTGTGCGCCAAGTCTTGCGGTGATGGGAGCGGCCCAACCGGGCTCACGCGTCAGCCATCCGCAAGGCGACGGGGGCAATAGTGCATCGCTCCCCGGGGAGAGCACGACATAAGCCGTAAAGCCACTGCGCAGGGAAGGCCGGATGTTTGGCTTCACCTGTATGCCGCTGTGCAAATTCTTCGTTGCCACCTTTCGCACAGTGGACCGTGGGTGCCCGGCCGGCACCCGGTCTTCCCTGCGCCCTCTTTCAATTATGAGGGTAGCAAGAAGCAAAGCTCGGGCGAGTCCGCCGCGAGGATGCGAAGGCGTGTCCGCGACCGATGCGAATTGAAGAACGCGCTGCCCACCACACACACCGTCATTGCGAGCGCAGCGAAGCAATCCAGAGTCTTTCCGCGGAGGGATTCTGGATTGCTTCGCTGCGCTCGCAATGACGGTGTTGAGGCAGCTGTGTACCTGAACGTCTCGTGCCGCTGCAGAGCCGGGGCCATGCAGCAGCGAGTTCTGTACCTTGCTGGGTCCCGGCTCTGCGCCGCACCGCTTACGCGTCGCGTCCGGGACACGAGAGCAGCTTCGCGCAACCGTCACAGTCTCTAACGCCCACTAACCAACACCTGACTTAAAACTGTCATAATCGCTGAATGGAACCCGCGCCTGCGCGCTTTTTACATGTCGTTAAGCGCGCCTGCATTGCATGCGGCGGGAAAGTGCGTTGGGGACTGCAATGACTGCCGCGAAGAAGATCCCGGGAAAACCGGCCGCCGAAATGTTCGACGACATCCCGGTGCTTCAGCGCAAATGGCGTGCGGCGTTGAAGCCGGGCGAGCGGCTGCCGCGCTACGAGGACGTCATGCTCGGCAGTCTCGGGCGGCTTGCAGACCACATCGCGCTCTTGAAGAACGATGGCGTGCTCGAGCTGTCGCGCAGCGGACGCTACGTGCAGAAATGGCTCGGCGAGGAGCGCTGGGACATTCCCCTGGCCGAGCTGTCGCCCGATTGCGCCACGGCCCTGTCGGAAGCGGCGGCGAGCGCGCTGGCGGCCGGACGGCCGCACCTGGCGAGCGCGCATTGCGTGCGCGACGGAATGGTCAGAACCTACGACGTGCTGGCGCTGCCGACGTCCTCGCGCTGGGGCGCGACGTTGATCGGCGCCTATGTCAACGAGCGCGGCGCGCAGTACAATCTGCTCGACGCCATCTTTTCAGCGACCGAAGACGCGGTGGTCTCGCTGGCGACGCTGCGCGATGCCGCCGGCAAGCCGTTCGACCTTCAGGTCGTGCACCACAACAAGAGCGCGGGCGAGCTGCTGAAGGTTGCAGGCGCAAGCCTGTTGTGGCGGCGGATCGGCGAAGGCGGCACGCTGCTGGCCTTGCCCGAGGTGATGGAATTCCTGCTCAAGGCCGTATCGGGCAGCCGCTGCGAGCAGCTCGAGCTCGAGAGCGAGGGGCGCTACCTCAGGCTCAGCGCCACGGCCTTTGCCGACGTGGTCTCGCTGACCATCTCCGATGTCACCGTCCTGAAGCGGCGCGATGCTTCGTTCCGCCTCCTGTTCGACAACAATCCAATGCCGATGTGGGTGTTCGACGCAGAGACCAAGGAGTTTCTCAGCGTCAACGACGCCGCGGTCCAGCACTACGGCTACAGCCGCGCGACCTTCCTGCGCATGAAGCTGCACGAGATCTGGCCGGAGGACGAGTGGGACAGCCACGCCGCGGCGCTGGAGCGCCTCGGCGACGCCTACCACTCCTCGCGCAATTGGCGACACTTGCGCGCCGACGGCAGCGAGATCGAGGTGCTCACCTTCGGCCGTCGCGTCGCCTTCGACGAGCGCGACGGCTATCTGGTGGCGGTGGTCGACATTACCGAACGGCGCAAGGCCGAAGCGCGCATCGCCTATATGGCGCATCATGACGGGCTCACCGACCTGCCGAACCGCGAACACTTCCAGGAGCGCCTGAAGCAGGCGCTGGACCAGGCCGCGGGAAAACGGGTCGGCGTGCTCTACATCGATCTCGACCTGTTCAAGAACATCAACGATTCCTTCGGTCATCCGGTGGGCGATCGCCTATTGAAGCAGGTCGCCGAGCGCCTGACGATTGCGGTCCGCGGCACCAATCTCGCCGCGCGGCTCGGCGGCGACGAGTTCGCCGTCATCTTGGCTTCCGACGTCTCGCCGAACGAGGCCAGCGCCTGCGCGTCCCTGCTGATCGACATGCTGAAGGCGCCTTACGACGTCGACGGACAGGAGATGGTGATCGGCGCCAGCATCGGCATCGCGCTGTCGCCGGGCGATGGCACCACGCCGGAAGAGTTGATGCGCAATGCCGACATGGCGCTGTACCGGGCCAAGGCCGACGGCGGCGGCGTGCACCACTTCTTCGAGCGTGAGATGGACCTCCAGGCGCAGAGGCGCCGCGACATGGAGCTGGATCTGCGCCGGGCATTCGCCAACGGCGAGTTCGAGCTGCACTATCAGCCGCTGGTGTCGATCGCCTCCGACCGCATCTCCGGCTTCGAGTCGCTGCTGCGCTGGCGTCATCCGGACAAGGGCATGATCTCGCCCGCGGAGTTCATCCCCGTCGCCGAAGACATCGGCCTGATCACCCAGCTCGGCGAATGGGTGCTGCGCGAAGCCTGCACCGAGGCGGTGAAATGGCCCGTCGACGTCAAGGTCGCCGTCAACCTGTCGCCGGCACAATTCCGCAGCCGCAACCTGGTCCAGGTCGTGATCTCGGCCCTGGCGCAGTCCGGCCTGTCGCCGAAGCGGCTCGAGCTCGAGATCACCGAGTCGATTTTCCTGGCCGAGACCGACGCCAATGTCGCCACATTGCACCAATTACGCGAGCTCGGCGTCGGCATTTCCATGGACGATTTCGGCACCGGCTATTCCAGCCTGAGCTATCTCCGCAGCTTTCCCTTCGACAAGATCAAGATCGACCGCTCCTTCGTCAAGGATCTGGCCGAGCGGCCCGACTGCGGTGCGATCGTGCGCGCGATCTCGGGTTTGGGGCGCAGCCTCAATATCACCACGACCGCGGAGGGCGTGGAGACCGAGGATCAGCTCGACTGGCTGCGCGCCGAAGGCTGCAACGAGGTGCAGGGATTTCTGTTCAGCGCCGCGCGGCCGGCGGTCGAGCTCGGAAAGCTCCTCGCCGATTTCGGTCAGCGCACCTCACGGGCGGCGTAATGCGGGCGGATAGCAATCGTAGACCAGCGCCTTGAACGCGGGGGTAATGCGGCCGCGCTCGTTCTGGGTCTGCTGCATCATGACGTAGACCATGTCGAGCTTGGGATCGACGCCGAAATAGGTGCCGCTCCCCGAGTCCCATTTCAATTCGCCGAGCGAGCCCGGCGGGGGCGGTTTTGCATTGCCGGGATCGGTGCGCACCGCAAGGCCGTAGCCATAACCGAAGCCGTCGCCTGGAAAATAGAAATAGTCGCGTCCGACGCCGGAGCCCGGCCCGATCTGATCGGTCGTCATGGCCTTGAACGCGGCGGGGCTGAGATAGCGCCTGCCCTCGAACTCGCCGCCGTTGAGCAGCATCTGCGAGAAGCGCTGATAGTCGGTGATGGTCGAGAGCAGGCCGCCGCCGCCCGATTGCCATTCTGGATGGTCCAGGCGGTCGCGCTCGCCGGCGAGCAGGATTGAGTCGCTCGGCAGCGGCCGCGCCATCCGCGCCAGCTCGTCCTCAGTCGCGAGCGTAAATTTGGTGCTGTTCATGCCGAGCGGATCGAAGATGCGTGCTTTCAGGAAGTCGTACAGCGTCTGGCCCGAGATGATCTCGATGACGCTGCCGAGCACGTCGGTGGAATGGCCGTAGCGCCACAGCGTTCCGGGCTGCCGCGCCAGCGGCAGCTTGGCGATGCGATCGGCGAACTCCCTGTTGTTGAAGGGACCCTCGAAAATATTGGCGGCCTTGTAGGCGTGCTCGACCCATTCGCTGCCGATGTAATCGTAACTGATGCCCGAAGTATGCCGCAGCAGATCCTCGATGTTGACGGGGCGCTCAGGTGGGACGAAGTCGAGCTCCAGCTTGCCGTCGGGCCGGGTCACCTCGAGGCCGACCTTGGTCTCGGCAAACAGCGGGATGTATTTCGACACGGGGTCGGTCAGCGCAAGCTTGCCCTCGTCGATCAGCATCATCGCGCCAAGGCACGTGATCGGCTTGGTCATGGAGTGGATGGCGAAGATCGTTTCCGGCGTCATCGCAAGGCCGGTCCTGGTATCGCGCACGCCGAAGCACTTCAGATAAACCGGCTTGCCGTGCTGCTGCACCAAAATAACGGCGCCCGGCAGCCGGCCGCTTGCCACCTCGTTGTCGAAGAACGCCGTGATGCGGTCGAGCCCGTCGGGCGAGGGGGCGGGGATGTCCGCGGCCGGGCTTCGCGCCATCGTGCCGGCCAGCATGGCTGCCCCGACCAGAAATTCACGGCGTCTCATCCGCAGCTTCCTCCTCGGCGGGATCAAGCCGCAAGACGCTCGATGCGTCAACACAACATCGATTAAAATCGCGTCACGATGTCCGAAAGGGACGGGCGCGGACGGTCCTCGCTCGGCTTGGTCGGCGTGCCGACATGAATGAAGCCGGCGAGCTTCTCATCCGGCTTGAGGCCGAGGCCGTCGAGCACGTCGCGGTCGAACGAGAACCAGCCGGTCAGCCAGCAGGCGCCGTAGCCGAGCGCGGCGGCGGCGGTGACGATGTTCATGGCGCTGGCGCCCGCCGACAATTCCTGCTCGAACGCCGGCACCTTCGGGTGCGGCTTGGTGAAGCTGACGATGCCGATCACCAGCGGCGCGTCCATCAGGCGCTTGCGCTCGGTCTCGACGTCGGCCGCCGGCGCCCCCGGATTCTTCCTGGCGAAGACCCGCGCGATCACCTCGCCGGCCCGTGCACGGGCGTCGCCCTCGAAGATGATGAAGCGCCACGGCGCGAGCTTGCCGTGATCGGGCACGCGCGCCCCGATGGTGAGGATGGTCTCGAGCTCGGCCGCCGACGGGCCGGGCCCCGTCATCTCGCGCGGTTTGACCGAGCGGCGGGTTTTCAGGAGTTCGATGGCGTCGGGCACTGCGATATCCTCTTCAAATGGTCGGCGGGCGTGCCATGCCGAGATAAGCATGCACGCCCGCAACCGGAAGCGAATTTAGATCGATTTCAGGGCTCAGACGGCGCCGCGGGCCCGCTTTACGTCCGGCGGGGTCGCCTCGTCGACCAGGGCGGCGATCGCCTCGGCCGTGGTCATCACCTTCTGGCCGTCGCTGCCGAGCCGGCGGACCGAGACCGAATGCGTCTCGGCCTCTTTCTTGCCGACCACGAGCAGGGCCGGGATCTTGGCCAGCGAGTGCTCGCGGACCTTGTAGTTGATCTTTTCGTTGCGCAGGTCGATCTCGGCCCGAAGCCCGGCGCGCCGCGCCTGCTCCAGCACCACCTGGGCGTATTCGTCGCCTTCCGAGGTGATGGTGGTGACAACCGCCTGCACCGGCGAGAGCCAGAGCGGGAAGTTGCCGGCATAGTGCTCGATCAGGATGCCGATATAGCGCTCCATCGAGCCGCAGATCGCGCGGTGCACCATCACCGGCGGTTTCTTGCCGCCGTCATGGTCGATGTAGAACGCGCCGAACCGCTCCGGCAGGTTGAAGTCGACCTGCGTGGTGCCGCACTGCCAATCGCGACCGATGGCATCGCGCAGAACGTATTCGAACTTCGGTCCGTAGAACGCGCCTTCGCCCGGGTTGATCTCGGTTTTGATGTGATTGTTCTGCGACTGGATCTCGCGCAGCACCGTCGCCATCACGCGCTCGGCGTGATCCCACATCGCATCGGTGCCGACGCGTTTCTCCGGCCGGGTCGAGAGCTTCACCGTGAGGTCGCCGGTGAAGCCGAAATCGGCATAGGTCGACAGGATGAGATCGTTGATCTTCAGGCACTCCTCGGCGAGCTGATCCTCGGTGCAGAAGATGTGCGCGTCGTCCTGGGTGAAGCCGCGCACGCGCATCAGGCCGTGCATGGCGCCGGAGGGCTCGTAGCGGTGCACCACGCCGAACTCGGCGAGGCGCAAGGGCAGGTCGCGGTAGCTCTTCAGGCCGTGCTTGAAGATCTGGACGTGACCGGGGCAGTTCATCGGCTTGAGCGCAAACCAGCGCTTGTCCTCGGCCTCGTCGCCGGCCGATTGCGCCGCGAACATGTTCTCGCGATACCAGCCCCAATGGCCCGAGGTCTCCCACAGCACCTTGTCGAGGATCTGCGGCGCGTTGACTTCGCTGTAATCGCCGGTCAGGCGACGGCGCATATAGGCGATCAGCTGCTGGAAGATGGTCCAGCCCTTCGGATGCCAGAACACGACGCCCGGACCTTCCTCCTGGAAGTGGAAGAGGTCGAGCTCGCGCCCGAGCTTGCGATGGTCGCGCTTCTCGGCTTCCTCGATCTGCTTGAGGTAGGCGTCGAGATCCTCCTGCTTGGCGAAGGCCGTACCATAGATGCGGGTCAGCATCGGGTTGTTGCTGTCGCCGCGCCAATAGGCGCCGGCCACCTTCATCAGCTTGAAGGCATTGCCGACCTTGCCGGTCGAGGTCATGTGCGGGCCGCGGCACAGGTCGAACCAGTCGCCCTGGTAGTAGATCTTGATCGGCTCGGTGCCGGGAATGGCGTCGACCAGCTCGACCTTGAAGGCCTCGCCCTTGTCGCGGAACACCTGCTTGGTCTTCTCGCGGTCCCAGACTTCCTTGGTGAAAGGCTTGTCGCGCGCGATGATCTCGCGCATCTTCTTCTCGATCGCGGCAAAGTCTTCCGGAGTGAACGGCTCGTTGCGGAAGAAGTCGTAATAGAAGCCGTTCTCGATCACGGGGCCGATCGTGACCTGGGTTCCCGGCCACAGCGTCTGCACCGCTTCCGCCAGCACGTGTGCGCAGTCGTGCCGGATCAATTCGAGCGCGCGCGGGTCGTCGCGATTCACGAACTCGATTCCAGCGTCGGCCTCGATGGGATCGTTGAGATCGGCAAGCGTGCCGTCGAGCGCCATGGCGACCGTGCGCTTGGCCAGCGACGGCGAGATGCCCTTGGCAATATCGAGGCCGATGATGCCCTTGTCGAACTGACGCTTGGCGCCGTCGGGGAAGGTGAGGGTGACCTTGGCCGCGGGGGTCACGGGCTTCAAATTGGACAGGCTGTACTGGAAGCCGGACTCGGACTTGGGCTGGTCGGACATTGCTTTTCTCCTGGGGCTCACTCCTGCGAACGAGCGCAGGTAAGCGGGAACGAGCGATATATCAGGCGATTCGGCCTGCGCAATCCGGCATTTCCAAGAAAGTGGCGCGCAAAACCCGGGGCGGAGCCCGCAACTATTTGACGTTGTACCCTTTAACCGGTCGCAGGCCGCCGCTACATGCGTTTGCATGAAAAGCGCCCCAGCTGCCGGCCGTTTCGCGCCAACCGCCCTGATGCTCGGCAATCTCGTGACCGGCTGCTCGGTCTTGGCGCCGGCGGGCATGCTGCCGGAATTGTCGGCGGGGCTCGGGATCAGCATCCACGCGGCCGGGCTCCTGATCACCTTCGGCGCGGTGACGCTGTGCGTCGGCTCGCCGCTGACGGCGTGGCTGACCAGCCGCATCGAACGGCGGACCCTGCTCGCCACGACGCTGGCCGTGCTCGCACTCGGCAATCTCGCCTCCGCGTTTGCGCCCGATTACACCAGCCTGCTGATCATGCGGCTCGCGATGCTCGCAGTCGGCTCGCTCTATACGCCGCAGGCGGCCGGCACGGCTGCGCTGATCGTGCCGGCGGAACGGCGCGGCAGCACCATTGCGTACCTCTTCCTCGGCTGGTCGCTCGCAGCCGCCGTCGGCCTGCCGCTGATCACCTTTATCGCCAGCCGCTACGGCTGGCGCGCGGCCTATGGCGGGGTCGGCGCGCTCGGCTGCGTCAGCTTCCTGCTGTTGCTGCTGCGTCTGCCGGCGGGTCTGCAGGGCGCACCGGTCGATCTGAAGACATGGGCCGCCGTCGGCCGAAGCAGGACGATCCTGCTGCTGCTCGCGATCACGATGCTGCAAATGTCGGGGCAGTTCGTCGTGTTCACCTATATGGGCCCGCTGCTCAACAAGCTCACCGGCGCCGGTCCCGATGCGATCGGCTCGGTCTTCGCGCTGTACGGGATCTGCGGCTTCCTCGGCGTCGTCGTCGCCACGCGCATCGTCGACACTGCGGGGCCCTATCGCACCTCGTTGCTGTTCACCTGCCTGCTGCTTGCCGGGATGAGCGGGTGGGCCCTCGGCGCCGGCTCGCTCGTCATGATGGCGGGCGCGGTAGCGATCTGGGGCCTTGGCTTCGCCTCGACCAATTCGATGCAGCAGGTGCGGCTGGTCGCGGCTGCGCCGCCGCTCGCATCGGCCACCGTGGCGCTCAACACGTCCGTTCTCTATATCGGCCAGGCGGTTGGCTCCGCCGTCGGCGGGCTGCTGTTCGCCCGCGAGCTCCTGCACGCGCTCGGCTTCGTCGCGGTCGGTTTCGTCGTGCTGGCACTGATCCTGGTGGTCGTGACCCGGCCCCGGCGGGCGGCTGCCGCCACCGCCTGAACGCAGCAGGTCGTGCGCGCAAGGCGCTTGGCAAACCTCGCGCGGGAGCGGTAGAAGGCCGGCGTGGGGATCAAAGAGAGTTGACTGAGATGAGGATGATTCTGGCGGTTGCCGCGGTGCTCTATTCAGCCTCCGCATTTGCGCAGACCGAGAAGCCACCCATGGTGGGGGACAAGCCGCTGGTGCAGGTCAAGCCGAAAGGCGCCAAGGAGGCTGCCGCCGCTCCAAAGGGCAAGCCGCAATCGATCGCCGTCCGCCTCCAGGCCTGCCTCGAGATCGACGACGGCACCAAGGATCGCCTCAACTGCTACGACGCGGTGATCCCGCCGGCGCCGAAGCCGAAGCCGGCCAAGGCCAAGGGCTATGCCGACTGCCGCTTCTTCAAGGAAGAGGACGAGCGGCTGGCCTGCTTCAACGGCTTTGCCGAGAGCATTCCGAAGCTGCCCAGGAACTAATATTTGGAACTGATATCGAGACCTGATATCGGCCCGGCTAGGGATTTGTGGAGGCGACGCGCGTCAGCGCGAGCGACGGCGTCGCCGCCATCTTCACCAGCACGTCCTTGAGCGGATCGCGCGTCCAAGCGCGGGTGACATAGTCGCGATGGGTGATGCCCTCGCCGGTCTCCACGAACACCACGCTGCCGGGTCGTAGCGGCCCGTCCATGTCCTCGGCGACGCTGATGCCCTTCTGGCGGAGCATGCTCATCAGCTCGCGGTCGCGCCGCGCGGTGTGGCGGGTGTAGGCGCTGACGAAGAAGCCGGAACGGTGGTTCTCGATCCAGGACGCGAATTTGTCCATCTCGCCATAGACGGCATCGAGCAGCACCACGCCGCGCACGCGGTCGCTGATGCCGCCGACCTCCAGGCTCCAGGCTGTCGGCAGGAAGCCGCCGCTATAGCCGACGATCACGATCGGCATGTTGGCGAAGGCGCGCGCGCTGTTGGGATCGCCGGTGAGGCGCGCAAGATGGTCGGCCGATTCCGCCATGAAGCGCTTGAAGCCGCCCGGCTGCCAGAATTTTCCGGCGCTGGAATCGGCGGCGTCGACCGCCATCTGCGGCGCAAGCAGGATCGCATTGGCGCCGGAATCGGTGACCTGTTTCGGCACCATCTGCCGGTCGCGGACGTCGCGCTCGAGCGTTGCGCCATTGCCGTGGAAGAACACCACGATCACGCCCGGCTTGCGCAGGTCGAAATGCTCGGGCACGTGCACCAGCACGCGGCTGTCGCTATAGGTCTCGTCCTGCCAGTAGACGCGGCCGGAATAGCTGCGGTGGCCGCGGCGGTCGCCTTTGGAAATGTTGAGGAAGGGCGCGTCGGAAGCGGGGTTGTTGCCGAAATAGGGGAAGGCCGACGACTTCATGCTGACGAGTGTCGTCAGATCCTCGCGGGCGGGGCGCTTGTACGGGACTTGCGGCTCGAGCGAGGCCACCTTGTAGGACGCCTGCTCCGGTATTTGTCGCTGGACCGCGCTCTTGGGCGAGAAGTCCGACATCTGCCGTTGCAGGAAGCCTTCACTCGCCGAGGGAAAGCGCTCCCTAAACTGCGGGGCAGGGAAGCGATCCTCGAACGTGTCGCCGCTTGCCACGCGCGCGTTCGAGATCTGCGAATTGGTCTTGGCGACCACCTGGACATTCGCCTGGGAGTTCGCCGCCAACGCCGCCGGATCCGGCGCCTTGCCGCATTGAACCAGCGTCAGCGACAACGGCACCATGACTGAGATCAGACCGGCCCGGAGCGCACGATCATGCCGACCGGACGGTGTCCGATCGGCACGATCATCAGCTCTCAGTTTAGGAGCGGCCCCGGCCATCCACCCATGACCCCAAAGTCACGACCCAAGTCTTACGTCCCAGGTCACACGTCCAAGTCACACGTCCATCGGCAATCTTGAAACAATTGAGCCGACTGGCGTTTAGGCGACGTTAAGCGTCCGGAGAAACTTCCCCACATCCGGAACGCTCGAAAGGACCATGCAATCGTGTCCTGATTGTGGGGGAGCGGAACGGGCAATTCCGGGTGCATCCAGAGATATCGTCCAAAGAAGCGTCTAGGCGGTGGTCTGGTACCTGCCTCCGTTGCCTCATTTAACCCTTGTTAACCCTGCTTGAATTGACTGGGCCAAAGTGCACGATGGGCCCCACGAGGCGAAGCGCCTGAGGTTAAGGACCCTGATGACGGCATCAGATGCGGGTACCCCGCCCTGGACGGACCGGCTGACCGGGAGGGGGGCCGGGGTTTCTGTTCCGGTCGCCACCGCCATCGTCGTGGCCGACATGATTGGGGTCGGCGTCTTCACCAGCCTCGGCTTCCAGGTCAAGGACATCCCGTCCGGCTTCTCGATCCTGCTCCTCTGGACGGTTGGCGGCGTCGTCGCGCTGTGCGGTGTGTTCGCGTACAGCGAGTTGGGCGCGATGTTTCCGCGCTCGAGCGGCGAGTACAATTTGCTCGGCCGCGCCTACCACCCGGCCTTCGGCTTCCTCGCCGGCTGGGTGTCGGCCACGGTCGGATTCGCAGCGCCGGTCGCGCTCGCCGCGATGGCGTTCGGGGAATATGCCAAATCGGTCGTACCCGATCTGCCGGCGATTCCGCTCGCCATCGGCGTGGTGTGGCTGGTTTCGCTCGTGCAACTGACCGGCGTCAGGCACTCATCCACATTCCAGTTGATCTCGACCGTCCTCAAGGTCGTGCTGATCGTCGCCTTCCTGGTCGCCGGCTTCGTCATCGCCGTGCCGCAGCCGATCAGCTTCACGCCGCAGCCCGGCGATATCGCTCACATCGTCAGCGCGCCGTTCGCCATCGGGCTCGTCTTCGTGATGTATTCGTTCTCGGGCTGGAATGCCGCCACCTACATCATCGGCGAGATGAAGACGCCGCAACGGAACCTGCCGCGCGCGCTGCTCGCGGGCACGCTGATCGTGCTCGTGCTGTATGTCGCGCTGAACGCGGTATTTCTCCATTCGACGCCGGTCAGCGCGCTCGCCGGCCAGCTCGACGTCGCCAGTGTCGCCGGCACCGTCATCTTCGGCAGTCTCGGCGGTCGGATCGTCGGCGCCATGATTTGCTTCGGTCTGATCTCTTCGATCAGTGCGATGATGTGGATCGGCCCGCGCGTGATGATGACGATGGGGGAGGACATTCCCGCCTTGCGCGTTTTCTCCAAACGGTCGGTGAGCGGCGCGCCGGCCTATGCCATCCTGTTCCAACTGGCCATCGCCAATCTTCTGCTGTTCACGCGCAGCTTCGAGGCGGTGCTCGATTTCATCCAGTTCGCGCTGTTGTTCTGCTCGTTCTTCACGGTCGCCGGCGTCATCAAGCTGCGCATCACCGATCCCGATCTGCCGCGGCCCTATCGCGCCTGGGGATACCCGTTCACGCCGCTCGTGTTTCTGCTCGTGACCGCGTTCATGATGTACTACCTTCTGACGGAGCGGCCGCTTCAGTCGCTGTCGGGAATGCTCGTCATGCTCTCCGGCCTTTTGATTTACGCTGTTTTCCGCAGGCGGCCCGTCGTCGCTGCCGCATCGCCGCATCGCGAATAGCCATGCTCCGCCCCCTGAGAATTGCGGCCGTTGCTTTCGTCCTCCTGGCTGCGGCCGTCTCGTCCGCGCGTGCCGCAGACGTCACCTTCGATGACACGGCGCGCTTCCTTGCGGGCATGCAGCCTTCGGCGGACTCGCCGCTGGTGCCGCTCACCAGGGACCCGGCCTGGCAGCGTCACGCCAAATTCTTCGACGGCGCCTTCGCTCAGCTCGAGCAGCGTCAGCTCTCGAAGATCCGCAGCTGGGCCGACCTCAATCTGGCCGCGCCCCGACCGACCATGTTCTATTTGTTCAGCGGCCCCGATTTCCTCTACGCCGACGCCTTCCATTCCAAGGCCAGCACCTACGTGCTCGGCGCGCTGGAGCCGGTCGGCGCGGTGCCCGATTTGACGCGGCTGCCGCGCGGTTCGGTCGGCGCTGCGCTCTATAACGTCGAACGCTCGCTTGGCTCGATCCTGAGCTTCTCGTTCTTCATCACCAAGCAGATGAAGGTCGACCTGAGCGCCAACCAGGTCAACGGCACCCTGCCGATCCTCTATGTCTTTCTCGCCCGCTCCGGCAAGACCATCCGCAACGTCGAGATGGTCGCGCTCGACGACAAGGGCGGGCTACATGTCGGCGGCGACAATCCCGGACGGAACGCGACGCGCGGCGTCCGGATCAGCTTTGCCGGCAGCGGCGGGGAAGCGCGTACGCTGTATTATTTCGCGACCGACCTCTCAAATTCCGGCGCACGTGCCACGGGCTTCCTGAAATTCTGCGAGACGCTCGGGCCCGGCAACAGCCTGCTCAAGAGTGCGTCCTACCTGTTGCACTCCGGCAATTTCACCGTCGCACGCGACTGGTTGCTCGCCAACAGCGCCACCATCATCCAGGACGATTCCGGCATTCCGCTCGCGAACTACAATGCACGGCAATGGCGGTTCTTCCCGTTCGGCCGCTATCTCGGCCCCATCGACGAATTCCCCGGCCGCTACCAGGAGCGCTACGCCGAGCTGTTCACGCGTGCCCAGCCGATCGATTTCGGCGTCGGCTATCGCTGGCGCATGCGTGAATCGAATTTGCTGCTGGCGGTGAAGGTGCCGGGCAGCGAGACCGCACCGGCTGCAGAGACCACTTCGGCCGCCGAGCCGGCGCCAAAGCCGCCGCGCCCGAAGCGGCTACGACCGCCGGAGTCGATCCCTCCGTCACAGGGACGGTTCTACTGGTTCCGATGACTACCAATGCACGCTCTGGCTCGGCACGATGAACGTCGTCGTGCTCGGCTGTGTCGCAAGGCTTCTCTCAAGATACCAGCCTGAGCCGAGGACGAGCGCAAGCAAAGCGATGATGGCGAGCAGGTCGATGGTTCTTGGATCGTGCGCCCTGTGATCGAGATTCGGACCGGGCTTGACGTGAAAATGCGGGCTGATTTTCCAGCGCATTGTTGTTTCCTCCCGTGGGGAGCATCAAAACAACGCGGGCGGAAAGTCTAAGGTTCCGGTCAGGGCGGCGCTGTTCAGAGCACCGCAAGTCAGGGCGCGTTAACTCCGCGCCAGCGGCCATAGCGCCAGGGCTGATACCAGCGTGCGCCTTTGGGCGCGGTGAGAGGCACATTGTCGATGCCGGACGTGCCGAAGGGATGGCAACGGAGCAGGCGCGCGAGCGTCATCCAGCCGCCGGCCCACAGCCCGAACCGTTCGATCGCCTCATCGCCATAGGCGGAGCAGGTCGGCAGATGCCGGCAGTTGTACCCGACCAGAGGCGACAGCGTATGGCGATACACCCAGATCAGCCCACGGCCGAATCTGCGCGGCAGCCGGAGCACACCATCGACCGAACTGGAACAGCGCTGGCAGGCTGAATGCTTCATGGGCGCTTTGCTGCGACCTTAGGCGCGATGTTGCATAGTTCCGGGGCAGGGAACCGTAAGCTATTGTTTCCGCGCCATATTTTGCGTGTTTTTTGGGAGCACTGCAGCAAGTATCTGTGGACGATCTGTATTCGCCCGGATACCATTTTTATGACGGCCGTGTGTAGAAACATACGCCTGTATGATGGACTCAGATAGCGCTACCGGGGAATGTTTGGTGGCTTGGGGCTTGGGGCTTGGGGCTTGGGGAAGGAACCAGATTGAGACTTCTGAACTCCCTTAATCTTCGCGGCTGGTTGCTGGTGGGAACCGCCGTTTGTGGGGTCGCGCTGGCAGGTGCCGTCGCGACATTCGGATCGTCGGCCCGCGCAGGCGCTGTTCTCGAAGAGCGCAAGCTGCCGATGAAGTTCAGCTGGGTCGCCTGCGAGCCGAACTGCCGCGGCTGGATCAGTGCGGTCGGCATCATCACCGCCGATACGCCCAAAGAATTCGAAGAGTTTTCGCGGGGCCGCCAGCTCGGCGGCGCCACCGTAGTGCTCGATTCCAGCGGCGGCTCCGTCAATGACGCGATCACGCTCGGCCGGCGCTTCCGCAATCTCGGGCTTTTGACCACGGTCGGCGTGAGCCTCCGCGGCGGGCCGTCGACACGGCCGGCCGTCGCGCCGGAAGCGTATTGCGAATCCATGTGCGCGTTCCTGCTGCTGGCCGGCAAGAAGCGTTACGTGCCGGAAGCCGCGCATGTCCGGGTTCACCAGATCTGGATGGGCGACCGCGCCGACGATGCCAAGGCGGCGAGTTATAGCGCGCAGGACCTGATGATCGTGGAGCGCGACATCGGCCGCCTCGCCAAATACACCTTCGATATGGGTGGCGCCGGGGATCTGCTGTCGCTTGCGCTCAGCGTCCCGCCCTGGGAGGACCTGCACGAGCTCGATGCCGGCGAGCTCAAGCTCACCAATCTGGTTACGACCGATCTCGTGGCTGACGTGCTCCCGCACGTGGATATCTCGGCGCCGGCAATGGCGGAGCTTGCACCGAAGACGCAGGCGAGGTTCGGCGCGGAACCGGAGCAGGCTTCCAGGTCGACCAAGACGGCGGAAGCCGTGGTGCCGACCGGTAGTGTTGCCACGCCGGCTGCTGCGACGGCGCCGAAGTAAGCTCTTAAATATCGGCAGTCATCCCGGGGCGCGCGTCAGCGCGAACCTTGGTGAGCAAGTGCGTACCTGAGGTGCAGGTTCGCCCGGAATGACGGGGAGGGGGGTCAGCCTTGCGCTGCGGCGGGCTGTTTGGTTCTGGCCTCGATCTGGCCGATGGCATCAACCACGGCATCGAAGGTGAGAAGCGTCGAGGCATGGCGCGCCTTGTAGTCGCGGACCGGCTCAAGGAACTTGATCTCCTCCCATTTGCCTTGAGGAGGCGCACCATTCTCCTTCAGCATCTTGCGAACGGTTTCGCGTAACTCACGGAGTTCGCTCGCAGTCGAGCCGACCACGTGACTTGCCATGATGGATGAAGAGGCCTGGCCCAAGGCGCAGGCCTTCACGTCATGGGCGAAGTCGGTGACGGTGTCCCCGTTCATCTTGAGATCGACCTTCACGGTCGAGCCGCACAGCTTGGAATGGGCGGTGGCGGAGGCATCGGGGTCCGCCAACCGTCCGAGCCGCGGAATATTCCCGGCCAGCTCGATGATCCGCTTGTTGTAAATGTCGTTCAGCATGTGATGGAGTCCAACGCGTCCACACCCGCTTCCAGCCGGATCGGCCTTGGCGGGCGCCGCCCACGGTCCTATATAGGGGCGGAACTGGTGGAAAAACAGTCCAGCGGGCGGTGGCGGTGATCCAGATCTGCGCTGCCGGCGTTGTGACCTCGGGACTTTTGCACCGAAACTTGTTCTGTTCAGGCGTCCGGCGGCTTGGCCGCCCCGTCTGCCGGTGACACTCCGGCCATTAGGCCGTCGAACGGAGAAGATATGGACGCTGCAATCAAATCGATCCGCCCGGGCAAGCCCTCCGACCGGCAGCCCGAGAGCCGCCCGGCCGAGCTCGATCCTGCCGAATTCCTCGCGGCCGCCGTCCGCGCCGACCAGCCGCGCCCCGCGCGCGCCGAGGCGGAAGCGGCGGTGAAGACGTTGCTCGCCTATATCGGCGAGAACACCGAGCGCGAGGGCCTGCTCGATACGCCGCGCCGCGTCGTCGAGGCTTTCGACGAGCTCTATCAGGGCTACCACCAGTGCCCGGCCGAGGTGCTCGATCGCACCTTCGGCGAGACGGCGGGCTACGACGATTTCGTGCTGGTTCGCGACATCGAGTTCACCTCGCAATGCGAGCATCACATGATGCCGTTCTACGGCAAGGCGCACATTGCCTATACGCCGGTGGAGCGCGTCGTCGGCCTGTCCAAGCTGGCCCGCCTGACCGACATTTTCGCCCGCCGGCTCCAGACCCAGGAGCACCTGACCGCGCAGATCGCCGCCGCGATCGACGAGGTCCTCAAGCCTCGCGGCGTTGCCGTGCTGATCGAGGCCGAGCATACCTGCATGTCGGTGCGCGGCGTCGCCAAGCATGGCGCCTCTACTTTCACCAGCCGCTTCACCGGCATGTTCCGCGACAATCCGGCGGAGCAGGCCCGTTTCCTGTCCCTGGTGCGAGGCACGACGCGCTGACCTCGCGACAAACCGGCGAGAGTTGCTGTGTCCGCTCATTCCCATGAGATCGAGGAGGGCCTCGCCTTCCTGCCCAGATTTGATGCCGCTGGCCTCGTGACGGTCGTCGCCACCGACGTCGCTACCGGTGACGTGCTCATGGTCGCGCACATGAACGAAGAGGCGTTGCGCAAGACGATTGCGACCGGCGAAGCCTGGTACTTCAGCCGCTCGCGCAATGCCTTGTGGCGAAAAGGTGAGACGTCGGGTCAAACCCAGCGCGTGGTCGAGATGCGCACCGATTGCGATCAGGATGCGGTCTGGATCCGCGTCGAGCAGATCGGCGCGGCCTGCCATACCGGCCGGCGGTCGTGCTTCTACCGCAAGGTCGAGGCCGAGGGTGGGGGAGCGAGATTGGTCTTCACTGAGGCGGACCGGCTGTTCGATCCTGACAACGTTTACAAGAAGTAGTCCTCTGTCATTCCGGGGCGCGCGCAGCGCGAGCTATGGTGCGCAATTGCGCACCAGAGAATCCATCGCAATGCGTCACGGGCAGCTCAATGGATTCCGGGCTCATCGCTTCGCGATGCCCCGGAATGACCAGGGCGGCGGGATTAACCCCTCCTTAACCATACCTGTCCCACGGTGAGACGACGGGCGCCGAATTGCCGGCGTCGCTCAGCGCCGCGCGGGGCGGGCCCTCCACCATGTCGATCGACAGTTTCAGTGCCACGCAGACGGCCGGCCTTGATCCGTCGCGGGCGCGTGTCGCCGGTGCGATCAAGCAGGCCTCGAACGTCTCCGGCGTCAGCTTCCAGTACATGCTGACCACGGCCAAGATGGAATCGGACTTCAATCCGACGGCCGCCGCCACCACCTCGTCCGCGCAGGGGCTCTACCAGTTCATCGACCAGACCTGGCTCGGCACGGTGAAGGAAGCGGGTGCCCAGCTCGGCTACGGCAGCTACGCCGACGCCATCACCAGGACGTCATCGGGGACCTACACCGTCGACGATCCCGTCAAGAAGCGGTCGATCATGAAGCTGCGCGACGATCCCGAAGCCGCTTCCGCCATGGCCGCGGCGTTGACGCAGTCGAACAGCTTCAAGCTCACCGGCCTGCTCGGGCGCAGGCCGAGCGACAGCGAACTCTACATGGCCCATTTCATGGGCGTCCGCGGCGCGGCGAAATTGATCGCCAATGCCGAGGACAATCCGCAAGCCGTCGGCGCGCGGCTGTTTCCCAACGCGGCGGCCGCCAACCGCCCGATCTTCTACGCCAAGGACGGCCGCGCCCGCAGCGTCTCCGAGGTCTATTCGGTCCTGGACAGCCGCTATGCCAGCGCGGCCAATTCAAAGGTGACCCGCAGCGCGATGGCGATGTATGGCGCCACGCCTTTGACCACGCAGGTGGCGAGTGCCAATGCAGTGGTGCCCACTGCGCCTGTCGTGGACAACGCCGCCTATCTCCAGACCTTCCCGAATGCCCGCACAGTGACGCCCGTCAGCGCGACGTCGTCGACACATGTCGCGGACAATGCGACGGGCACGCCGGTGTTTCGTTCGATCTATCAACCCGGCGATGCCACGCAACCGGTCTCGACTACGGTGCAGAAACTATGGGGCAACAATGCCTCGCTCACCTCGATCGCATCGGCGACGCCCGACCTGCGGCCGCCGCAACCGCTCGATCTCTTCAGTGATCGCAGCGGCACGTTCTCGAGCTAGCCGAGATCTCGTGTCCCGGACGCGCTGCGGCGCGCAAGCGCTGCTGCGCAGAGCCGGGAGCCATGCAACAAAAACTGCTCTCGACCATCTGGGCTCCGGCTCAGGAGCGCATCACTTGCGTGTTGCGCTGCGTCCGGGGCATTCCTGCCAAGCGGCTTTGTTCCCTTAACAAATCATCAATGAAACCAGCCGGTTATGGTGAACGCTTTGTTAAGCGTCGTGGTTTATTTTGTGTTGCAGGTGACGAGCCGTCATCATTTTCGTTTGTTGTGTAGCCCGAAGCAGCATGATTGTTCGGCATTTCATTCATTGGATCAGGACGGCACCCGCAGGCGAGCGGGCCGAGGCAACACGGGCGCTGGCCCGGGCCTGGCTGATCTCGGACCTTTCTGCAGACGATCGCATCGCCGCCGAAGGCGCGCTTCTGATGCTGCTCGACGATGCCTCGCCGCTGGTGCGGCAGGCGATGGCCGAAGCTTTTGCCCGCAGCCTCGATGCACCGGCCGCAATCGTGCGGGCGCTGTCGGCCGATCAGCCGACGGTCGCGCTGCCGGTGCTCGAACATTCCCCGCTCTTGATCGACGCCGATCTCGTCGACATCGTCGCGACCGGCGGCGAGGAGGTGCAATGCGCAGTCGCCCGCCGCATCGCATTGCCGGTGTCGGTGTGCGCCGCGATCGCCGAAGTCGGCTGCGCAGCTGCCGCGCTGGAGCTGATCGAGAATCCCCATGCCGAGCTCGCCCCGTTCTCCTGGGACCGGATCGTCGAGCGTCACGGTCATCTCGCCGCGATCCGCGAGGCGATGCTGGTGCTGGAGGATCTGCCGGCCGCAACGCGTGCTGCGCTGGTGGCAAAGCTCTCCGAGACGCTGGCGCAATTCGTCGTGGCGCGGAACTGGCTGAGCGCCGACCGCGCCGACCGCATCACCATCGAGGCGCGCGACCGCTCCACCATGAACATCGCGGCGCGCTCGCGCGGCGATGACATGCAGGGCCTGGTCCGGCATTTGCGCGTCACCGGCCAGCTGACCGCGGGCCTGATCCTGCGTGCACTACTGTCCGGCAATCTGGGCTTGTTCGATGCGGCACTCGCCGAGCTCGCCGATCTGCCGCTCGCGCGCGTCTCGGCGCTGCTGCACGAGCGCGGCGGCAACAGCGTGCACGCGCTGCTCCGTCGCGCCGGGCTTCCGGAGGCGACATTTGCGGCGTTCCAGGTCGCGCTCGATGCCTGCCACGAGCAGGGCTTCGTCGATAGCGACGACGGCGCGGTGCGGCTGCGCCGGCGCATGGTCGAGCGCGTGCTCACCCATTGCGAGTCCGATCGCGGCGCCACCGAGCCGCTGATGGTCCTGCTGCGCCGCTTCGCCACCGAATCCGCGCGCGAAGAGGCACGGCTGTTCTGCGACGAGATTGTCGCGGATGATGTGGTCGATCCGGTTTATGACGATCTGATTGCGGCGTAGTTCGAAGCTCGCGATAAGGCGGGCCGGAAGAGACAGGCTCCGTCATTGCGAGCGCAGCGAAGCAATCCAGAATCCCTCCGCGGGGGCAGTCTGGATTGCTTCGCTGCGCTCGCAATGACGAGAGGAGAGAGTTCGGCCTTATTCCGCCGGTGCGATGCTCGGTGCCAGGATCACCTCGAGATGCTCGGGGCGGTCGCGGTTGACGTGGGCAAGATAATCGTCGGCGACCTTGCGCAGGCGGCGGCTGAGCTCGGCCGAGACGCTGATCCTGTCCAGCCTGGTGTTCTCGTGCACGATGGCGAGAATGGCGTTGATGTGGTGCGTGAACAGCTCGGCCGGCACCTTTTCCAGGTCAGGCGCGTGCTCGATGACGCGGCACAGGCTTTCGGCGATGCCTGCGGCTGAAGGAAAGCCGAATGTCGCCGCATCGCCCTTGATGTCATGCGCGGCGTGAAACAGCTCGTCGCGCAGTTTCTTCGTGAAGCCGTCCCTCTGCACGGCAGTCCAGGCGGCGGACAGTCGCTGGACCTCGATCGCCATCCAGTCCTTGAACTCGCCGGAGAGGCGCGCGAGCGCCTGCTCGGCGCGGCCGACCGGGTCGTCCAGGTCTTTTTCTTCGACGCGGCGCAGGACCTTGCGCAGCGGATTGGGCTGCGTGATGACTTGGTGCGTGGCGAAGGCCTTGACCTCGATGTCCTTTGCGCTGTTCTTCGCCATGATGCCTGCCTCGTCTGAAGCGGTTGCGCTAGATGGTGGAGCGGGCCTTGTCGAGCAGCGAGGGCTGCTGCAGCACCTCGTGCTTTTCGCCGACGCGTCGCTCCGGGCCCATATAGGCGGAGTTGGTGTTGCGGCGCCGGTCGGGGCCGAAATAGGTCTTGGTCTTGATGAAGGGGCGGGGATTAGCGACGACGTTGAGGATGCGCTGATAGAGCCCCTTGGCCGAGATCGGCTTGGCCAGAAATTCGGTGACGCCGGCATCGCGCGCGACCGTGACGCGACGTTTCTCCGAATGTCCGGTCAGCATGATGATCGGTGCGTAGGGATTGCCCTTGGATTCCGGCTGCCGGATCATCTGCGCGAGCTCAAGCCCGTCGAAGATCGGCATGGCCCAGTCGGTGATGACGATGTCGGGCACGTAATGGCTGTACATTTCGAGCGCCGTGGCGCCGTCCTCGGCCTCATAGACTTCGCGCGCGCCGAACGAATGCAGCAGCGTCCGCAGGATGCGGCGCATGTGCGGATTGTCGTCGCAGACGAGGAAGCGCAGCTTGTTGAAGTCGATACGGAACATGACGCCCGGGCCAAAAGCGGGTCAACCTTCATTAACCATATCGTGCCGGGAGTTAACGAAGGGTTGCGGCCAGGGGTTGGGCGGCAGAACGCTCAGTAGCCGAACTGCTCCCGCAAGATACGCTCTTCCAGGCTGTGGCCAGGGTCGAACAGCATCCGCATCGAGATGCTCTTGTCCGAAAGCACCTCGACGCGCCGGACCCTGCGCACCTCCTCGTGGTCGGCGACCGCGGCGACGGGGCG
This sequence comes from Bradyrhizobium sp. CCBAU 45321, assembly GCF_028128975.1. Taxonomy (NCBI): domain Bacteria; kingdom Pseudomonadati; phylum Pseudomonadota; class Alphaproteobacteria; order Hyphomicrobiales; family Nitrobacteraceae; genus Bradyrhizobium; species Bradyrhizobium sp. CCBAU 45321. Next base: position 229,566 of record NZ_LFKZ01000128.1, on the reverse strand, counting down.
CTTGTCGTCTTCCAGCACCTCGATGACGACATAGGCGGTATTGGGCAGGAGGGCGCCGCGCCAGCGCCGCGGCCGGAAGGCGCTGATTGGCGTCAATGCCAGCAGGGCGGCGTTGATTGGGAGGATGGGTCCTTGGGCGGAGAGGTTATAGGCCGTCGAACCTGCCGGCGTCGCGACGATAATGCCATCGGCGATCAGCTCCGGCATGCGTTCGCGCTCGTCGATCAGGATCCGCAAGCGCGCCGCCTGGGAGGTCTGGCGGAACAGGTAGACCTCGTTGATGGCGTGGTGCAGGTGAACGCGGTCGTTGACGTCGGTCGCGCGCATCAGGAGCGGATTGATCTCGGATTCATGCGCCGTCTCGAGCCGTTGGCGCAGATCATGCGTCGAGTACTCGTTCATCAGGAAGCCGACCGTGCCGCGGTGCATGCCGTAGATCGGCTTTCCCGTGCGCATATGGTGGTGCAGCGTCTGCAGCATCAGCCCATCGCCGCCGAGTGCGACGACCACGTCGGCCTCATCGGGATCGCAATTGCCATAGTCCCTGGTCAGCTGGCCAAAGGCGGCTTGCGCCTCGTTGCTCGGGCTGGCGACGAAGGCGATCCGGTCGTATCGCGCAGGCTTGGTCATGGCTTCTCGGCAGGGCCGCTGGGTCGAGGAAGGTTCCGCCGGGCTCGTCTATACGAGGTAGGCCCGTATTGTCGAGGATGACCGCCCACCAAAGCTAACGGGGACGGTCCAACCGGACTTAAGCACAGAACCGGGCAATTTGAACCCGGCCGGCCGCTTCAGGGTTCGCACTGCCAATGATTCCCCAAACCGTCGCAATTTGGCGCTACCTTTCTGAGTCCCGGCGATCACGGCCGGACACGGAGGACGATCATGGTCACGACTTTGCCGGCGCTCCGCCGCGCGGGCCTGGTGTTGGCGGTGTCGGCTTTCGCGTTCGCTGGCTTTGCGTATGCGGATGAACCGCAGCCGCGCTCCGAGGCGGCCGCGCCGGCCGGACAGAAGGGGGGCCGCGGCGGTGGCGCGCAAGGCGCGCCGCAGACGTCGTCGTCCGCGGCCGAGCCGCACCGTCTGCCGCCGGATTCGACCACGAAGCAGACGCTCGATCTGCCCGGCCGGACCCTCAACTTCACGGCCACCGCCGGGTCGATCCGCGTGTTCGATGGCAAAGGCGAGCCGTTGGCCGACATCGCCTATACGTCCTACCAGCTCGACGGTGCCGAGCGCGCCACGCGTCCGGTGACGTTCCTGTTCAACGGCGGGCCCGGTGCGTCCTCCGCCTGGCTTCAGTTCGGCGCGGCCGGGCCGTGGCGGTTGCCGCTCGATGGCGAGGCCCTGTCGCCGTCGGCCTCGCCCGAGGTGAAGCCGAACGCGGAGACCTGGCTCGACTTCACCGATCTCGTCTTCATCGATCCCGTCAGCACCGGCTACAGCCGCTTCGTGGCGAGCGGCGAGGATGCCCGCAAATCGTTCTACTCCGTCGATGGTGACGCCAACTCGATCGCGCTCGTGATCCGCCGCTGGCTCGAAAAGCACGAGCGGCTGACGTCGCCGAAATACGTCGCCGGCGAAAGCTATGGCGGCATTCGCGGCCCCAAGGTCTTGCGCCAGTTGCAGCTCCAGCACGGCGTCGGCGTCAGGGGCTTGATCCTGGTCTCGCCGCTCTTGGATTTCCGCGAGTTCACCGGCACGAGCGTCCTGCAATATGTCGCGACGCTGCCGAGCTACGTGGCAGTGGCGCGCGAAGCCAAACGTCCAGTCAAGCGCGCCGACCTCGCCGACGTCGAGGCTTACGCGCGCGGCGAATTCCTGACCGACCTCGTCAGGGGCGAGGCGGACAAGGAGGCAACGACGCGTCTGGCCGACAAGGTCGCCGAACTGACCGGCATCGACCAAGCGGTGAGCCGCCGCCTCGCCGGCCGCTTCGACGTCGGTGAATTCCGCCGCGAATTCGACCGCAAGAACGGCAAGGTGACCGGACGCTACGATGCCTCGGTGCGCGGCTTCGATCCCTATCCGGATTCGAGCAGCTCGCGCTTCGGCGATCCCTCCGGCGATGCGCTCCAGGCACCGCTGACGAGCGCCGCGGTCGACGTGCTCTCGCGCAAGCTGAACTGGCGGCCCGGCGGCTCATATGAAGTCCTGAACGGTGCCGTCGAAGGTCAATGGGATTTCGGCCGCGGCATCAACCCGCCGCAATCGGTCTCCGATCTGCGCCAGATCCTCGCCACCGATGCGAAGCTGAACGTGCTGGTCACGCACGGCCTGTTCGATCTCGCCACGCCCTATTTCGCAACGAGGCGGGTGCTCGACCAACTGCCGGCCTTCGTGACGCAGCGCGTGAAGTTCGTGGTCTATCCCGGCGGCCACATGTTCTATTCGCGCGACGGATCGCGGCAGGCGTTCCGAAGCGAGGTCGAGGCGCTCATTCGGGAGTAAGCCGGCGCTTGCGCGGCGGATACCGGCGCGCGATCTCGCGTGCGACGACTTTTTTTGGCTTCACGTTCGCGCCGGCAATCCAGATGTCGCTGATCTTGCCGCGCTTGTCACGGATCCGGCGCACCGGCTCGCCGTGGCTGGAATAGCCGGCAGCCCAGGCGAGCTTGCCGGTGTCGCGGCCGGTCACTTCGATTTCGGCGGCATCCATGAACGGGTTGTTGAACTGCGGGTTGGCGACGAGCACGCGGTTGCCGGCGGGGACCAGATCGGTCGCGCCCCAGATCGTCCACCAGCGCCCGGTCCAGTCGCGCACGCGCCGGTCGGGGGCGCCGCGGGTCTGGAAGACGCGCAGGATCTGCATCGCGCCGTCCATCCAGAACGGCGCCGCGCCGTCGATCGAGTTGCTGAGGATGCTGATTGCAAGCTCGCAAGCGGGAATGGAGCAGGTCCGCGAGATATAGCCCTGGAAACCGCCGCCATGGCCGAACCAGTCCCAGCCGTCGGTCTTGCCGGCATTGACCCCCAAGCCGTAATAGGTCTCGACGCTCTGCGGGATGCGCCAATGATTTCGTGTCATCTCACGGCGGCTCGCGACCGACAGCACGCTCTTCTTCGCGTTGGGCGCCAGCTGCGCGAAGAAGCGGGCGGTGTCGGCGGAGGTGGCGACGAAGCCTGCGGCAGATGCCATCGCATGAGCGGGATTGTCGCCGGGGATCACGCAGCGCTCGCCAAACGGCACTCTTCGCGTGTGGCCGCGCGCGAAGGCTGCGCCCTTGGGAAGCGGTGCGTCCGGCTCGGTCTCGCGCAGGCCGGCCGGCGCAATGATCTCGCGCTTGATCCAGACGGAGTAGGGCTCCTTCGCAACAGCCTCGATCACGAGGCCGAGCAGGCCAAAGCCGTGATTGGAATATTTGAAGCGTGTGCCGGGGTCGATCGCGGTCGGCAGCTTCAATTCTTCAAGCAGCTCCTTGGCATCGAGATAGGGGCGGCTGTCGATGAACTGGCCGGAATCGGCGCCGTCGCGCGTCAGCCCCGCGCTGTGCGACAGCACTTGCGCGATGGTCGTCTCGGCGACGCGCGGATCGAGGCCGCCGACATATCGGCCGACATGGTCGTCGAGCCGGAGCTTGCCCTGCTCGCGCAGCTTCATGATGCCGGCCGAGGTGAAGCTCTTGGAGTGCGAGGCGATGCGGAAGCGATGGCGCGGGGTGAGCTTCTCGCCGGTGTCGAGATTGGCGAGGCCGAACGCATGCTCGGCGATGACCTCGCCGCGATGAGCGAAAGCCACGATGACGCCCGGCTGCTGGATCGTCGTCAGCTGGTATTCGATCCAGGAGCCGATGTAGTCGATCGCGGATCGCAGCCACGTGTCCATTGCGCTACCGGTTTGCGAGGGAGGTCGGTGCGAAAGGCTAGCCGAGAAAGCAGAACGGGCACAACCTGAAAGGTTGTGCCCGTTCGCGTCGTTCGAAGATGCGATGCCTTCAGTAGGTGCCTTCAGTAGACGAGCGTCGCGCCGGTCGGCTTGTCGAGCGCTTCGGCCAGCGAGCGATATTCCGAGCTGCCGGTGCCGGCGAGCGAGGCGATCTTGTCGAGGTGGTATTGCGCCTGCTCGCGGTTGCCCTGCTCGAGCTGCCAGAGGCCGTAATATTGCCAGGTGCGGACGTGGTTCGGATCGTCCTTCAGCGCCAGCTCATAATAGGCCTTCGACGACTGGTAGTCGCCGAGCTTGCGATAGGAGTAGCCGATCAGGTTGGCGACGTCGGCGACGTCGTTGCGCTTGAGCGATTTCAGCTGGTCGATCGCGCCCCTGTAATCGTGCTTGTCGTAGATCGCGGCATAGGCGGTGCGGTAGGCCGCGAGGAACTTGGGGTCGCTGACGGAAGAGCTCTTCTTCTTGCCCTTCTTGGTCGAGGTGTCCGATTTCGGCGGCGACGAAGGGTCGTCGCCGCCCGCGGCGTACGCGCTTGACAGCACCGGCGCGGCCGCCAGCGTCACGGCGACGAGTCCCGGCACAACGAGCATTGAGAGTTTGCGCATCTAAGTTCTCCGGTATGGAACGTGGCGATCCTACACGATTGCCCGAAGACCGGAACACCTCTCGGGCAAAAACATTCCCGCGTCGCACGATCTATTCGCCCGGCCGTGGATGACAAACGTGTCATCGAGATGAACGGAAGCCCGCTGAGGGCTTCAGACTGGGTTCAGTGCCCCGCGCCTAGGCTCCTCCCCACGATCGATGGGCGGGCGAGAGGGCGCCGCCTGGATGATCTTCCAAGAGGAGACCACCATGTTGAAGACCATTTCTGCAGCCTTGCTCGCAACCTCCGTGATCGCAGCCCCGGCGTTCGCCGCCGAGGCCGGCAAGACCACCACAGCCGCGCCGGTGATCAAGGCCGACCAGAGCCAGACCAAGGCGGCGACCACTGCCGCAAAACCGGAAGCCGGCGTCAAGGCCGACGCCAAGACCGACGCCAAGACGGACGCGAAGACGACGGACGCGAAGGCTTCCGATGTCAAGACGGACGCCAAGGTGGATGGCAAGTCGAAGGCAATGGACGCCAATGCCGCGGTCACCACCGACCAGCACAAGAGCGTGAGCAAGCATCGCCATCACGATAAGCAGGTCACGGCCAAGGAGTCGCAGAAGGCGCAGCCGGATGTGACCAAGCCCGCGACGTCTGATAAGCGCAACTGACGACTGATCGCGCGCGGCGGCATCCCTGGCATTGCCCGCCGCCGCGCGCGGACGTCAGGCCTGGCCCGTTGCCACACCTCGGGCGGAAGCCCGAGGTGTCGGCGGCTGGCCGGTGCGCTGTTTTAAGCCGCTGCAAGCGAATTCCCTTCATCCAGGCTTGGGGCTAGAACGTCTCCTGATCTGTTCGAGCGGAGAGCGGGGCCTGTGGGGCGATTGGCGAGATGTGCGGTGATCCTGGCGTTGCCGCTGGTGCTTGCGGCGTGTTTCGGCAGCGACAGTGACCGTCCGACTTTCATGGGCGGGACCCAGGCCGGCGGGCCGCAGCCGTTTCCCGACAATTTCCGGAGCGACACGGTGGCGTTGATGCGGGCCTATCTCAACAATCCGGTCGGCGTGCGCAATGCCGCCATGGCCGAGCCGGTGCAGCGCGAGGTCGGCGGCCGGCAGTTCTATGTGAGCTGCCTGCACTTCACCCCGCGCGAGACGGATGGGAGCTACAAGGGCATGCGCGAACGGGCCGTGATCTTCGTCAACGGCCGGGCGGACCGCGTGGTCGACCAGACCAGCGATCTCTGCGCCGGTGCGGTTTACGCACCGTTTCCGGAACTGGAAAAGATGACGCGGTAGCGCAAAGGCAGCCTTCATCGCCCGGTGTTAGACAGAAGGAGCCGGAGCCGCGGGATCACATTTCGGCGAGCTTTGAACGGGGTGGTTTCGACTTGCGACAAATCGTGGCGGCGGCCTTGCGCAGCCGAATTGACGGAACAAATTCGTGTTGTTGCCACGCCGTCACAGTCACGAACGATCAACGTTCCGGCATTGCCGCGAAGCAACCCAATTCACGCCACGTTGTTTCCCGAGTGTCGTAAATGAAAGAACGGGGATGATCATGAAGTCGATCTTGCTGGGTGCAGCAGCTCTGCTGGCGCTGGTTGCGCCGGCCGCAGCGGCCGACATGCAGCCGCGCGCCTACACCAAGGCTCCGGTCACGCCGCCGCAGGTGATCTATAACTGGACCGGTTTCTATATCGGCGGCCATCTCGGCGGCGCGTTTGCCGGCGACAACAGCTTCCAGTCGAGCGACGCGCGTTTCCTGGGCGGCGTGCAGGGCGGCTTCGACTACCAGTTCGCGCCCAACTGGGTGGTGGGTATCGAGGCCCAGTATTCCTGGCTGCCGACCAACAACAATGGCGCCATCTTCCCGCTGGGCACGCAGGTGACATCCAACACCGACCAGATCGGGTCGGTGACCGGTCGCATCGGTTACACCTGGGGACCGACGCTGCTTTACGCCAAGGGCGGTTATGCCTGGCGGAATAACGGCCTTGGCGTGAACATCGCCGGGGTGCCGCAGGCCTTCACCACCACCGGCAACAACAAGGACGGCTATACGGTCGGTGCCGGCCTCGAATACATGTTCGCGCCGAACTGGTCGGCCAAGGCCGAGTATCAATATTACAATTTCGGCAGCACCACCTTCACCTCCGGCCCGGCTGACATCGTCGGCGTTCGTGGCCGGGAGGACGAGCATACCGTCAAGGCCGGGGTGAACTATCGCTTCGGCTGGGGCGGCCCGGCCGCCACGCGGTACTGACGGTCAGCGCCGACCCAAGACCTGAAGATCCAAGACCTGAACATCCAAGACCTGACAAAGGCCGGCTCCGCCGGCCTTTCGTTTGCCGGCCTCCCGCCTCCGGCGCCGTTTTCCCTTCCGTGAACCATCTGGCGCGTCATTTGCTAGCAAACGATGCTGGCGCGCCTTCTCACGCGCGTCATGGGGCTGGCGTAAAGCAAAAATAATTTTTGCGGTTTACGGAACTCGCGCTCCGGAACGCGTTATATGACAATTACCGGGCAGGTGGGACGACGGACATGCGTATCTTGGTGTCGGCAGTAGTGCTCTCGTGCTTCGGCTGCTTGCCGTGCTCTGCACAGACAATCCTCAGATCCGAGCCTCTGATGTTGGCACCGTACGAAGTTGCCTTCGTCAAGGACGCTTCATGTCCGTCGGGCAAGGTCATGAAGGTCACCGGCGCCATCCGCGGGCTGCACCGCCGCAAGGCCTGCGTGACTATGCCGGGCGAGCAGGCCTCGCTTGTGGCGGCCACCCCCTGAGCTTTCGCTCCGGCTCTGTGCCGGAGCTCAGGAATTCAGCTCGAGCTCCATTCTGGACTGCCGATCGGCCTCCGCCTTGTTCTTGGCGGGGTCCTCGCCTTGGGCCGCCTGGCACGGCTCGATCTTGTAATCATTGTCGAGCACCCGGCGCGGTCCCGGCCGCTCGTCGTCCGCCGTGACGTCCACGACGAGACCACTCCGCTCGGCGAGCTTCCAGACGTCGGCCTCGCTCGGATAGGCCTTGCTGATTTGGGCGTCATTGCAGAAGAGGGCGTAGGGCATGCATCCCGACTCCAGGAATGCCCGTTAACGAGCTTACGGGGGGTGGGTTCCGGCCACCCGCCCGATCACGCGCCCGTGATCGTCGCGGACGGCTCGTGAGTCCTTAACGAGTCCTGAATCCCGGAAAAAAGAATCCCTGGGACTCTTCGGCCGGAATCAGCGGATGTTTTCCGCCATGACGAGCGACCTGAACACATCCTGCGGGCACATTCTCCTGCCGCTCACGCTGGCGCTGTTCGGCGCCTGCGCGGCCAATCTCTGGCTGGTCTGGTCGTGGTTGTAGGGTCCTGGCTGTAGGCCCCTGACTCAGCCTTATTTTTCGGCCGGTGGACTGGAAGCGTCGCGGATGGCGGCACGCAATTTGGTCAGGGTCGCCGCACAATATTCCTCACGTTCGCGCTCGAAGCGCTCCTGGTGCTTGCGGAAATTGGCGATGCGGGCCTGCATCTCGGCGCGGAAATCGCCGCTCGTCCGCGGCGGCAGAGGCGCGGGCCGCGGCGGAAGGGGGGCTTGCGGCGGTTCGATCTCGACGGTGACCGCCTCCACGGTGGCGATCTCCATCGCGACGGCCGGGCCAGATGCGGGCGCCTCCGGCTGAAGGACGTCATCCTTCCTGCCGGTCACCGATTGGACGAAGGCCAGTGTCTGCGCGATCAGTGCGTCGCGCTCTCTGATCCATTTCATGATCCACCTCAGCCGCGCGTATTCCAGCAAAGCGGCTGCTTCGAATCAAGGCTGTTTGCAAGGGTTGCATATTTTTCCCGGTAGTCCGAAACTGGGCAGATGGATGCATCGAAAGAAAGACCGAACGAGGCGGAGGGCCTGAGGCTCATCCGCGCGTTCCTGACGCTGCCGCCCGGCAAGCGGGCGGAGGTGATCGCGTTTATCGAGGAATTGGCGCGTGTCCACGGCCGGCCCGAGGAGGGCGCCAAGGCCTCGCCGAGGTGAGCAAGGCCTCGCCGAGGTGAGCGCTATCGCTCGCGCGGCTTGACGTTGGGCTCGAACGGCGCGCCGACCACCCGAACCGGGATCTGAGCTGGCGTGCGCGGAGTGGGGTCGATCACGGCTCGATCGGCGACCAGCTTATCGGGCGCCCGCCCCGGCGCCGGCTCGAACAGCGCCAACGTCCCAGCCACGGCGCTACAGCACAGCGTCACCGTCGCCAGCAGAATCATGTTTCGATTTTCTTCCTGGATCCGCATGCGCCGACAACGGCTGACGCGGGAGCCGGTTCCGGGCCGGCGTTTCTCGATGCGAAAACGGGGGCTTTAGATCGCGCCTAGTGCGACAGCACAAGGCCGAGCGCAAGCACGAATAGCATGGCCGTCGTGACGACGGCCGTCACCGCGCCGGCGACGATCTTGGCCTTCTCTTTGGGCGTGGTGGAGCGCATGGTCTCGACGAGACGAATGACGTGCGTAGGTTCGCTGCCAATTTCGAACAGTTCGGCCGGATCGTATAGTGTACCCGCGCCGCAAAAGGCTCGCCCAATGACCGCCGATCGTCCCCCCGTGCTTGCGCACGAACGCTTCGTTGCCGACCGTGACAATTTCTCAGGCCTCGATCTCGCCGCGCGGTTCGCGCGGATCGAGCGGACCAACCTCTGGGGCGCGGCCACTTCGGTGTCCGGCCTCGGCTCGGAGGATGTCGCCACAGCCGCGATCCAGGAGGCGCTGCCTGCATTGCTGCAACGGCTCGGCGCGCGCTCGCTGCTCGATGCGCCCTGCGGCGATGCCGGTTGGATCGGCCGGCTCGAGCTCGATATCGATTACACCGGCATCGACATCGTACCGTCGCTGATCGAGGCAAACCGCCGGCGTGTCGCAGCCGACGGTTTGTCCGGTCGGTTTCTCGTTGCCGACATCACGCGCGATGCGCTGCCGCACGCCGACGTCATTCTCTGCCGGGATTGCCTGGTGCATCTGAGCTTTGCGAACATCTATCGCGCGCTCGCGCAATTTCGGATGAGCGGCGCGCGCTTCCTGCTCGTCACGACCTTTCCGGAGTGGCAAGACAATCACGATTGCGAGGATGGCGACTGGCGCGCGCTCAACATGGAGAAGGCACCGTTTCACTGGCCGGCACCGCAGGCGCTGATCAACGAGCGTTGCGAGGAGGGCAATGGCGGCTGGCGCGACAAGAGCCTCGGCCTCTGGCGGACGGATGGATTGCCGGAGAACAGTTGCGCGTCAGAAGCTGGTGCCGGCTGAGGGGATTGAACCCCCGACCTTCGGTTTACAAAACCGCTGCTCTACCGCTGAGCTAAGCCGGCGATGCCTCAAGAGGCAGGGGCAGAGCTCGGCTCGCGCCGGGGCCGTCCACCCGTGCGCGCCGCAATACCAGACTTGATCGGAAAGTGCCAGAACCGGGAGGTCGTCGTCGCAGGACGTGAATCGGGCGGCCGCGCGGGCCGCCCGATGTGTTGCGTTCGGCTCAAGCCGGCTTACTGGCAGAGCTGCCGGCGGCCGTCCGCGCCCTTGAACCAGGTGCCGGGCGTACAGACGAAGCCGTTGCGCTGGGCATAGGTGCGCCTGTCCCAGTTACGATTGTCCCAGCCGCGGTCCCACGAATTGTCGTAGGCGTAGGAATTGTCCCAGCCGCGGAATGGTGCGGTGGCAATCGCGCCGGCGGTGCCGATCGCGGCGCCCGCGACGCCGGCCGCCGTCCCGACGGCGCCCGCCGCAACGTCGGTTGGCCAGAAGCCGGTGGGGCTCCTGTTCCAGTCGTTATTCCAGTCGCGGTTGGTCTGGCGATAGGCCGCGCGGCGATGGCGATAACCGCTCTCTGTGGTGGCCTGTCCCGGTCCGAAGGTCTGGCAATTGGCGTTTGGGAATTGCGCCGAGCAGCGGCCCTGATTGGTGACGACGGTCTGCGCCATGGCAGAGCCTGCCAGCATGGTCGCTGCGATCGCCGTGGCCCCGAGAAGCTTGATGGTCATGGTTGTTCGCTCCCATTTTGTGGACAGGAGCTAAACGCTGACGGCGCAGGACGTTCCGATGCAACCTTGGGATTTTTCGGATGCGAGCCGTCAAACCGATGTGAGCAGATGCGTTGTTCCAGTCGCGCGGTTCCGCGCCGTTAACGCTTCGCTAGCTCGCCGTGCAGCATTTGAGCGGCGCGCAATCCTTGCACGTTAGGCTTACCGGAATTTGGTGAGTAGGCCTTAACTCTCTCTGCGTCGCGATCGGTTAGGTTGCGCCCGGATAACCGGGGTCTCCTCATGCGTGCCGTGGCGCTCGCCGCCTTTCTGATCGGACTGCCTGCGACGGCGTTGGCCGGCGGTTTCGAGATCGTCGTTCCTGGCCGTCCCGGCGTGCCTGTAATCATCAACAACATCGATGCGTCCTATGCCGTCGTCGAGGGCACCTGGGGCCTCGGCAAGGGCCAGCAGGTGCAGCCCACGATCTATGGCGGACGCTATATCGCCGAGCGGCAGCCCGACGACGTCGGCCATTATTATCCGACGCTGGGCCTGCGGCCGGGCTACGGCCGGCTCGAGGTCGAGCCGCCGGCGAACCGCAAATTGCCCAAGCCCCCCGAGAGCTACCACCAGAGCTGGGGCGCCTCGTCCGCGCCGCTGCCGGCGCAGATGGATCCGCCCGTCGATCCGCCGCCGGTGATCTACGCGCCCGAGATCAACGACCGTCCTCGGCCGCCTCGGCCGCGGCCGCGCACAGAGATACCCGGCAGGCCGCCGGGTTGAGAAACGTGAAAACCAAAAACGGAAATCAACAGGAGAGAGTAATGCGTCAGATGATTTCGGGACTGGTCGCGGCAACTGCCGTGATGTTCGCCGCCACCGCGCCTGCCGCGGCCTGCGGCTTCACCACATGCGCGCCGGTGGCGCCGGTCTATACCGGCTGCAACACCGGATGCGGCGGATATGGTTACGGTTACGGCTACGGCTACGGCTACGGTGCCTATGAGCGTCTCGCCGAGCCGACCACGCAGTATTACTACGTCAACCAGGGGCCGACCTATACCGGTCCGGGCGCCTTCGCGCCGTATCCAACCTATCGCGAGGACGCGGTCGTCGCGCCCGCCAATTACGGCTATGGCTATGGCTATCGTGCCGCTGCGGTCGCGCCGCCGGCCGCTTATCCCTATCGCCGCCCGTACTTCCGCCCCTATCGCTACGGCTACGGCCCGCGCTACGGCTATCTGCCGCGCGTGCACTACGGCCCCCGCTACGGCTACGCCCGCCGCGCCGCGCCGTACTATTACGGCGGTCACCGCGTGCTGCGCCGCTACTACTGATCTCTGATCCGTTACGTGAAGAGACGCCCGTTCGCGTGATGCGGACGGGCGTTTTGCTTTTCTTCAAAACAACCCCATGCACAGTAGCCGGCAACTGTGAAATCAAGGACTTGAAGCGCAATGTGCCCGAGATGAGCGAGCATCGCTCATTAGCTCGTTGTTCGAGCTCCAGATTTCGGAAAAACAGAGATTTCGAATTGATCCGTCGGGCAAAACAGGCCTAGTATGGCATCGTCCGGATATGCGGGGTGCCCAAAGCGCTAGCGCTTCATCAGCCCCAGCCGGCTCGCGCCGACATAGAGCGAGAGTACGGCCGCATTCGAGACGTTGAGGCTCTTGATCTCGCCGGGCATGTCGAGCCGCGCCACGACGCTGCAGGTCTCGCGCGTCAATTGCCGCAAGCCTTTGCCTTCGGCGCCGAGCACCAGCGCGAGCGGCTCGCGCAGTGTGACGTTCGAGAGGTCCTCGGTACCTTCGCTGTCGAGACCGACGGTCTGGAAGCCGCGCTCCTTCAAGGCCGTTAAGGCGCGGGCGAGGTTTTGCACCGTGACGACAGGCACAAGCTCCAGCGCGCCGGAGGCGGCCTTGGCGAGCACGCCCGTCGCCTCGGGGCTGTGACGCGCGGTGGTCACGATCGCCTTCACCGCGAAGGCCGCTGCAGAGCGCAGAATGGCGCCGACATTGTGCGGATCGGTGATCTGGTCGAGCACCAGCACCATGCCTTCCTGCTTGAGCGTCTCGATGTCCGGCGAGGGCAGGGGATCGGCCTCGGCGAGCAGGCCCTGATGCACGGCGTCGGGCGAGAGCAGGCGGTCGATCTCCTGGGGACGGACGATCTCGGGCGCGATGCGGGTCGCGATGTTTTCGTCCGCCAGCCGCCGCGCGGCGTTCTCGGTTAGCGTCAGCTTGTGGATCCGCCGCTGCGGGTTGGCGAGGGCCATGGTGACGGTGTGCCAGCCATAGAGAATGACGGGCCCGTCGGGGTGCGAATCGCGTTCGCGCCAAGCCGGCCGGCCGGTCGATTTCCCTGGTTTGTTGAAGGGCTTAGCCCCCCTGCGGGGGCCCCTCGGGGCGAATTTTTTGTCCTTCATGGGCTCGCTTGTGTCACGGGGGCCCCAATATGGCAATTTGAGTGGCTTCGAGGGCGATTTTAGCTGCTTGCCTTGGTTGACTTTGCCCCACCGCTTCGCCCATAAACGCGCCCGGTCGCGCCCCGATACGGGTTGCCGCGGCCTTCACGTTCCATGGCCGTCTTCGGTCCGCCGGCAAGGTCCGGCCCGATTGTGCTGCCGTCGAGCGGGGGAGTGTCCCGAGTGGCAAAGGGAGCTGACTGTAAATCAGCCGCCTCATGGCTTCGCAGGTTCGAGTCCTGCCTCCCCCACCAGCCTTCGCCCCCCCCCCCCCCCCCCCCCCCCCCCCCCCCCCCCCCCCCCCCCCCCCCCCCCCCCCCCCCCCCCCCCCCCCCCCCCCCCCCCCCCCCCCCCCCCCCCCCCCCCCCCCCCCCCCCCCCCCCCCCCCCCCCCCCCCCCCCCCCCCCCCCCCCCCCCCCCCCCCCCCCCCCCCCCCCCCCCCCCCCCCCCCCCCCCCCCCCCCCCCCCCCCCCCCCCCCCCCCCCCCCCCCCCCCCCCCCCCCCCCCCCCCCCCCCCCCCCCCCCCCCCCCCCCCCCCCCCCCCCCCCCCCCCCCCCCCCCCCCCCCCCCCCCCCCCCCCCCCCCCCCCCCCCCCCCCCCCCCCCCCCCCCCCCCCCCCCCCCCCCCGCTTCGGCTCGGCAAGCCAGCAATAGGTGCTCGTGGCGCGAAGTGAGCGAAGGCTGTCGCGCCGTAGCCCGCAGGGCGTAGGCGGACTGGCTCCGAGCGTGGGTCACTTATCGCTTTGCGAGCTTCGGCTCGGCAAGCCAGCAATAGGTGCTCGTGGCGCGAAGTGAGCGAAGGCTGTCGCGCCGTAGCCCGCAGGGCTTAGGCGGACCGAGACGGTCTCAAAAGCACGCTACCCCATCATCTCCCGCACCATCGGCACCACCTTCCGCCCGTAGAGCTCGATGCTCCGCATCAGCTTCTCGTGCGGCAATGGCCCCGCCGAATACTTCAACTGAAACCGCGAAAGCCCGAGCGCCTTTGCGGTCTTCGCGATCTTGCGCGCCACCGTTTCCGGCGCGCCGACATAGAGCGAGCCGTGCTCGGCCTCATGGACGAACTCGTCGCGTCCCATCGGCGGCCAGCCGCGCTCCTTGCCGATGCGGTCGCGCATCGCCTTGTAATCGGGCCACAGCTCCTCGCGCGCCTGCGCATCCGTCTCGGCGACGTAGCCCGGCGAATGCACGCCGATCGGCTGCGCGGGGCGGCCGAACTCCTTGAACGCGCGGTGATAGAGCTCGACGTAGGGCGCAAAGCGCGCGGGATCGCCGCCGATGATCGCGAGCATCAGCGGCAGATCGTAATGCGCGGCGCGCACCACCGATTGCGGACTGCCGCCGACGCCGATCCAGGTTTTCAATATGCCGTTCTCTACCGGCGGATAGACCAGCTGATCCCGCAGCGGCGGACGCAGCTTACCTTGCCAGGTGACAGGCTGCTGCGACAAGAGCGCAACGAACAGATCGAGCTTCTCCTCGAACAGCTCTTCATATTTGCGCAGGTCGAAGCCGAACAGCGGGAAGGATTCGGTGAACGAGCCGCGGCCGAGGATCACCTCGGCGCGACCGTTGGAAAGCGCATCCAGCGTGGCAAAGCGCTGGAATACGCGGATGGGATCGTCCGAAGACAGCACCGTCACGGCCGAGCCGAGATGGATGCGCTTGGTGCGCGATGCGATCGCGGCCAGCACGGTCTCCGGCGAGGAGATCGCGAAATCGGCGCGGTGATGCTCGCCGAGACCGATGAAATCGAGACCGAGCTCGTCCGCCAGCACCGCTTCGTCGACGACGTTGCGGATCACCTGCGCATGCGGAATCATGTCGCCGGACGCATCTCTTGTGACGTCGCCAAAGGTATCCAGTCCGAATTCGAGCGGTGCGGTCATCGATCAGGTCTCTGTGGAGGAATGATGAGACTTAATGGACGACGGCCAGCCCACAAGGTGGCTTTCGGAAATGCTTGGTTTCCGTTTGTGAATGCTACCGCGCGATCCGCACCACCATCTTGCCGAGCGCAGCGCGCGCCTGCATCGTCTTGAACGCCTCGCGAAAATCCGCCAGCGCGAAGATCTGGCCGACCACCGGCTTCAGCTTGCCGTCGGCGAGCCAGCCCGTCAGCTCCGACATCAGGCGCTTCTGCACGTCGGGCTCGCGCACGGGAATCTGCGCGAGATCGACACCGAGCAGAGCGCCGCCTTTCAGAAGCGGCAGATTGAACGGCAGCGCGGGAATAGCGCCGGCGGCAAAGCCGACCACGAGATGGCGTCCGCGCCAGGCGATGGATCGAAATGCCTGCACCGAGATTTCGCCGCCAACGGGATCGAAGATCACGTCCGCGCCATGTCCTGCCGTCAACTCCTTGAGCGTGTCGCGCCAGCCGGCCTGCGTATAGTCGATCACCGCATCGGCGCCATGCGCCTGCGCAAACTCGCGCTTCTCCGGTGTTGATGCAGCCGCGATGACGCGAGCGCCGAGCAGCTTTCCGATCTGGACGGCCGCAATCCCAGTGCCGCCGGCGGCACCCAGCACGAGAAGCTGCTCGCCTGCGGCCAGCGAAGCGCGCGCGCCCAGCGCATAAAGGGCCGTCAGGTAATTGGCGCGAAACGAGGCGGCGACCTCGGCTGCGACGCCGTCCGGCAGGGGATGGACCGCTTCAGACCTAACGACGATCTCCTCGGCAAGCGCGCCCGAGCGCGTCATCCCCATCACGCGCATGCCGGGCTGGTAACCGCCGGATGCGCCGGGCGCGTCCGTCACCACGCCTGCGAACTCCGTGCCGGGAATGAAGGGCAGGGGGTCCTTGGTCTGGTAGCGTCCCTCGATCTTCAAGCCGTCGACGAAGCCGATCCCGGCAGCTTCCACGCGGATGCGCAACTGGCCCGGCTCGATGGGCGGGGCCGGAACGTCCTTCAATTCGATCTGATCGATGGGGGCGTATTGCTCGACGACAACGGCTTTCATGTCGGACCTCTGCTGTTCCAGTCATCCTGACAGGTGCCGCGACCAGCCTCTTGCGTCTACCGCCACATCCCCCGCATTCGCGCCCCGATGTCGATCTTCGGCCCCTGCGCCGCGCTGCGCGCGGCGCCGCTTGCTGCCTTCGGCCAGGCGGTGCGCTCGAACAGGTAGACCAATTGCTCCGGGATGAAGCGGGTGCGCGAGGCGTAGACGTGGCGGTCGCCCCTGGCGGCCTGGCCGTGGACGAAGAAGCGCTGCGGCACGACGAGGTGGAGATCGTCCTTGGCGCGGGTCATCGCGACATAGAGCAGGCGGCGCTCCTCCTCGAGCTCGGCGCTGGTCCCGGCGCCGAGATCGGACGGCATGCAGCCGTCGACGACGTTGAGCACGAACACCGATTTCCACTCCTGGCCCTTGGCGGAGTGGATGGTGGAGAGGATCAGGTAATCCTCGTCGAGCAAGGGTGGACCTGATTTGTCGCTGGTCGCATCCGGCGGATCGAGCGTGAGCTCGGTCAAAAATTTCTCGCGGCTGGCATAGCCGCTCGCGATCTGCTCGAGCTGCATCAGATCGGCGCGGCGCGTCTCGGCATCCTCGTGCATGCGATCGAGATGCGGCTCGTACCAGAGCCGCACCCGTTCGAGATCGACGGGCCATTCCGAATAGCGCAAGTTTTCCACCGTGCGGACGAAACAGGTCCAGTCCTGGCCCGTGCGCGCCGGACCCGGCAGCCGCCCGAGCGCGGCGAGCGGGTCGGTGCTCTCCGCCATCTTGTCCAGCACGCGCTGTGCGGTCGCAGGCCCGATACCGGGCAGCAGGTGCAGGATGCGAAAGCCGGCGACGCGGTCGCGCGGATTCTCGGCGAAGCGCAACACGGCCAGCACGTCCTTGACATGCGCGGCATCCAGGAATTTCAGGCCGCCGAACTTGACGAAGGGGATGTTGCGGCGGGTCAGCTCGATCTCCAGCGGGCCCGAATGCGAGGACGTGCGGAACAGCACCGCCTGGTGCTTGAGCAGCGCGCCTTGCTCGCGGTTCGCCAGCACCGCCTCGACGATGTAGCGCGCCTGGTCGGCCTCGTCGTGCACGGTGACGAGCTGCGGCTTCTGACCTGAGGTGCGGTCGGTCCAGAGGTTCTTGGTGAAGCGCTCGCGGGCGAGGCCGATCACGCCGTTCGCCGCCGACAGCACCGCCTGCGTCGAGCGGTAATTGCGGTCGAGCGTGATCATCTCCGCGCGCGGCGAGAAGCTCTGCGGAAAGTCCAGGATGTTGCGCACGGTGGCGGCGCGAAACGAATAGATCGACTGCGCGTCGTCGCCGACCACGGTGAGGCCGCGGCCGTCGGGCTTAAGCGCCAGCAGGATCGAGGATTGCAGACGGTTGGTGTCCTGATATTCGTCGACCAGCACGTGGTCGAAGCGGCCGCCGATCTCCTCGGCGATCAGCGCATCGCTCATCATCTGCGACCAGTACAGCAGTAAATCGTCGTAATCGAGCACGTGCTGGGCCTGCTTGGCCTCGACATAGGCGGCGAACAGACCCTTCAGCTCGGCGGCCCAGCCCGCGCACCAGGGAAAATGCTGGGCGAGCACCTTCTCGATCTCGATCTCCGCATTGACGCAGCGGGAATAGATCGACAGGCAGGTGCCCTTGGCCGGAAAGCGGCTCTCGGTCTTCGACAGGCCGCGCTCGTGCCGGACCAGGTTCATCAGGTCGGCAGAATCCTCGCGGTCATGGATGGTGAAGGCGGGATCGACGCCGATCCGCTCGGCATATTCGCGCAACAGCCGCGCGCCGATGCCGTGGAAGGTGCCGGCCCAGGTCAGCGCATCGCGCATGATTGCGGCGTTGTTCTCGCCCAGCACCTTGCGCGCGATGCGCTCGACCCTTCCGGCCATCTCCGCCGCCGCGCGTCGGGAGAACGTCATCAGCAGGATGCGGCGGGGATCGGCGCCTGCGACGATCAGATGCGCGACGCGGTGGGCGAGCGTGTTGGTCTTGCCGGAGCCGGCACCGGCGATGACGAGCAGGGGGCCGCCCACGATGGCCCCTTCGGCCACGCCATGCTCGACGGCGCGGCGCTGCTCCGCATTGAGCGTGTCCAGATATGTCGCCACGAATCGCCCCGGTGAAAGGATCAGACTCGGCGATCCCGGCGCGAATCGCAATGCGGCTGGACGGAACTGGAATTAGGATTTAGGGGAAGACAGCCCTTTGGTTCCAGGACCCCATGGCGAGATGACCGAGCTCAAGCCCGAACAATTCGAGATGCGGCGGCTGGAGTCGCTCAGCAACACCATTTTCGGCGTCGCCATGACGCTGCTGGCCTACGATCTGCCGAAGGCGGCAGTGTTCAGTGGCGCGCCCGACTGGAACGATCTCGCCCGGGTGTATTCCGGCAAGCTTGCCGGCTTCGCGCTCAGCTTCATCATCGCGGGGGTGTTCTGGATCAGCCATCACCGCCGGCTGGCACGTCAGCCCGTCGGCAGCCGCGGCATGGTGGTCCTCAACCTTTTCTTCCTGCTCTCGATCGTGCTGCTGCCGGTCACCAACGGGCTCTACACCAACTACGCCATGAGCAGCGCGGTGGCGGTGCTCTACGGTCTTCACCTGACCACGATCGGCGGCCTCAATGCCTTGCTGTGGTGGACCATCCTGCGCGGCTGGGGCCGCGAGATCATGGCTTCGCTGTTTCCGGTCGCCGTGTTCATCCCGGGCACCATCGTTGCGGCGTTTGCGCCGCATATCGCGCCCTACGTCTGGTGTTTTGCCTTTGGCGGGCTCCTGATCCAGCGCTTCTACGTCGCGCCGAACCCATCGGCCGGCACGTAAAGCTTGACCGGACGGATCTCGTACACCGCCGTCGGATTGACCGCACGCAGCTTCCGCGCCGCTTCGATCGCCTCCTCCTCGGTGGCGCATTGCATCAAGTGGAAGCCGAGAAGCTGCTCCTTGGTCTCGGCAAACGGCCCGTCCAGCACCATTCCCGCGCCGGGACCCCGCAAGGTGCGGGCCTTCCGGGTCTCATCCAGCCGGGCCGCCGGACCAAACTGCCCGCTGGCCCGCAGCGGCGCCTGAACCTCGATGACCTTGGCGACGACCGCGGCATCCTGCTCCGGCGTCCAGGACAGGACCTCGTCTTCCACGTGATAGGCCAGGATGGCGTACAGCATCGTCACCTCGTTCTTTTCTGCTTTTGTTTCTGCGCAAGTCCTGAGGACGTGGCACGGCAGCCCGTGCCGACACTTCCGAAGCAAAATATTGCGTGGCCGGCAAGCGGCGAAACCGTGCTGAAACCCGATTGCGTCCTCGCCCATGTGAACGCCGCCGGAACTGGTCGCGACTGATGGACCATAAACAACAAGTTCTTTGCTGGAGGCGGCAATGTCGGGTCATACCATTAAGATCATCTGCGACGCGCGGCGGGCAGGGCAGTCGGAGCCGGCCGATCTGCACGACCAGGCCGGCCATCACCGCTATTACGGCAGCTCGGCTGAGAACGGCGGTGAGCGGATCGTCGAAAGCCGGCGCGGCAAACGGCGGCGCGTGTTCAACTTCTTCGGCTTCTGAAGCCTTGCGGCGAGGCCGGCGTTCGAAATGGACGTTCTGCAAATCTCGATCGCGGCGATGCCGTTCCTGCTCGCGCTGATGAGCCGGACTTCCAAGGCCATCGTCCCGTGCCTTCTGACGAGCCTGTTCACGGTGCTGCCCGGCGAGGAGCCGCACCGCGCGGTGGTGGCCTGGTGCGTCGGCATGCTGATCGCCGCCGTCGCACTGCGCGAGCGGCTTCGCGCTGGCTGACGCAGCGTTCGTCGTTGCCCGCTCAAGACCTGCTTGACCAAGGGCTCGCGCAGCATCTCGCCGCCGTCGGCCGCGCGTCGCTACCCCAGGATCATAATGCATGTGCGATCTACCGCAAGTTGGTGCTTGCACGCCGGCTGCCAGCAATCACTGCCCCGCTCGTTCCGCGAGCCATACCGGACTTTCACCGATGTGATTCCTGCACGGGCAGTGGTAGTTTGCCCAGCAGTCCCGCCGCGGGGGCGGAAGACGTGACTTGCCGATCTCGAGCTCGCGGGCCGACGGGATGTCGCTTGCATCGGGTGACGAGACGGGCGTCTCAACCCATGGAATGCGCGAGACTGCAACCGCTCGACCGCAGCAGCGAGCCGCCATTTCGGGACATGGTGCATGGTCAACGCAGGTGACGAGGACGCCGAGCGCAGCCGCGCCATCGCGCCGATGGCGGCGAAGCCTGGTCTGACCGACATCGATACGCTTGCGGCCATTGCCGAGTACGTCAGCAAGTACAGCGTGACCCGGCCGCCACCGCCGTTACGTCTGGAGCGCCGGCGGTCCTCCGGCGCCGACGAGCTGGACACGGTGATCGAGGCCTTCAACGCCATGTGCGCGAACCTCCAGCAGGCCTATGGCGAGCTGCGCGAGGCCAATGCCAATCTCGAGCGCGAGCTCGCCATCCGCCGGCGCGCCGAAGCGGAAGCGCGGGCGAGCGAAGAGCGTTTCCGCGACTATGCCGAGACCGCGTCCGACTGGTTCTGGGAGACCGGGCCGGACCATCGCTTCACCTACCTCTCTGACCGGGTGATTGCCTTCGGCATGGATCCAAAAGTGCGGATCGGCACGCGTCGCATCGATACCGCGCTCGATCGCGATACCGAGGCCGAGAAATGGCGCGCGCATCTGGCGGCGCTGGACCGTCACGAGCCGTTCCGCAAATTCGAATATCGCGGACGCGACACGCGGGGGCGGATGCATCATTTCAGCGTCAACGGCAAGCCGGTTTTCGACGCGGATGGACGCTTCCTGGGCTACCGCGGCTCCGCGACAGACCTCACCGCGCAGCACGAGACCGAGGAGCGGCTGCGTCAATCCCAGAAGATGGACGCGATCGGCCAGCTCACCGGCGGCGTGGCGCACGATTTCAACAACGTGCTCACGGTCATCACCGGCACGATCGAGATCATCCAGGAGGGGCTTGCGGACAAGCCCGAGCTGGCCGCGATCGCGCAATTGATCGATGATGCGGCCGCGCGCGGGGCGGAGATCACCTCGCAACTCCTGACCTTCGCGCGCCGCCAGCCGCTGGAGCCGCGCGAGATCGACGTCAACGCGCTCGTGGTCGAGACCGCGAAGCTGCTGAGGCCGATGCTCGGCGAGCAAATCGAGATCGAGACGCGGCTCGCCGACGAGGCCTGGTCCGCGATGGTGGATCCGTCACAGCTGTCCTCCGCGATCGTCAACCTCGCCGTCAATGCGCGCGACGCGATGCCGGGCGGCGGCAAGCTCATCCTCGAGACAGGAAACCGCGAGTTCGACGGCACCGGGACCGCCGGCGAGGGCGTGCGCGGCGCCTTCGTGATGGTTGCAGTCGGCGACACCGGTCACGGCATTCCGGCCGATATCCGCGATCGCGTATTCGAGCCGTTCTTCACCACCAAGGGGGTCGGCCGCGGCACCGGTTTGGGGCTGAGCATGGTCTACGGCTTTGCCCGCCAGAGCGGCGGCGCCGTCGCGATCGAAAGCGAGGAGGGGCGCGGCACCGTGATGCGGCTGTTCCTGCCGCGGGCAAAGGGCGAGGCGGTGGCCAGGACGGCGCCGGTTCAAGCGCCCGCCACGGCGCGCGGGCGGGAGACGATACTCGTGGTGGAGGACGATCCGCTGGTCCAGGGCTATGTCATCGCGCAACTCGGCGGCCTCGGGTACCGCACGCTCGCCGCGAGCGACGGCGCGTCCGCGCTGACGCTGGTCGACCAGGGTGCCCGATTCGATCTGCTGTTCACGGACATCATCATGCCCGGCGGCATGAACGGGCATGAATTGGCCGAAGCCGTCAGGCTCCGCCGGCCGGGCGTGAGGGTGCTCTACACCTCCGGCTATACCGACAACACCATCGTCCACGACGGACATCTCGATCCCGGCGTGGCGCTGCTGTTCAAGCCATACCGCAAGGCGGAGCTGTCGCAGAAGATTCGCGAGGTGCTTGCCGGCGGGCCCCCCGTCTGAGCCGCGCCGACAGACGAAAAAGGCGCGGCGGGGAGGCCCCGTCGCGCCCGATTTCTTGCTCGCTGGTCCAGGGCTGAGAGCGCCCCGATGCCAAGCCCTACTCAAAGCCTAGCGGGCGATCCCAGCGAGGTGACAGCGCTTGAGATAAGACACTGGATCACCTCCTTTCGTTGGTTTCGGAAGTCTTCAATATAGGCGGCGATCGCGCCGCTGATAAGGGGCGGCGGGTCCGCAGGAACCCGGGTGGTTCGCAAGGCCGCCGAAGACGCCGGAAAGCGACCTCCTGGGCAGTTGAGACCGCAGCCCGGCCGTGTTAGGGAGCCCGTAACGCGGGTGTAGCTCAATGGTAGAGCAGCAGCCTTCCAAGCTGAATACGAGGGTTCGATTCCCTTCACCCGCTCCAGAACCTGTTGGACGCGATATCCCAGCAGGGCGTTTCCACGATAGCCGCCCGTGGCTTGACGGCCGATCAGCTATTCCTCGTCCCGTCGCTCGCGTCCCTTCCGTGCGCGATCGAGCGCGCCGCCTTGAAGCTGTCCGCCGACCTTCACGCCGGGGAGATGATCGACCTTGTTCTTGTCGGCCTCGTCGCCGCGCTGAAGTTCGCGATCAATGATGTCGCGTGATCCTTCGGCCGGTTCCTTGTCGAATGGGCTCTTGCTCTCGATGCTCATGAATGATCCTGCTTGACCGCGTTGATTGCTAGGGCAAACCCAGCTCGTCGCTATCGTTACTGTCCAAAGCAGCCGCTTCGTGCAGGCTCTATTCCCTGTGGCTATCGATTTCGGCGGCGACCTGTCCGTAGTTCAGCAGCGCAACCAGGGTCGTTCCGCCGATAATATTGCCGAGTAGCGTGGGCAGGAAGAAGTCGGAGGCATATTGGCTGAACGAGGCCAGGCCGCTCTGCACCAGAAAGGCGCACTCGATCGAACCCGCGACGATGTGCAAGAACTGGCCGAGTGCGACCACATAGGTCATCACTACGATGATGTGTGCGCGCGAGCCTTTGGCAGCCGGAAGAAGCCAGGCCATCGAGGCGATCAGCCAGCCGGCGAAGATGGCCCTGACGAAGGTGCTTGAGAACGTCCCCTCGATCGTCGGCCGGCTGAGATCGATGAAGGCGTCCACGATGCGAGGTTCGAAGATGCTGGTGCGAGCGAGGACGGAGGCGGCCGCCCAGGTCCCTGCGATATTCGAGGCGAGAACCAGGATCCAGAGCTTGAGCACGCTTGCCAAGGTGCCGAGATCCCTGTTGTGCAACAGCGGCAGGATCGGTGTCAGCGTGTTCTCGGTGAAGAGCTGTTGTCGTCCCAGCACGACGACCAGGAAGCCGACGGTGTAGCCGAGCGGAGCAACTAGGCGGCGGGTCGCCTCATCCGAGATCAGCGCATGCAACTCGCCCTGAACGATCAGCGACAGGCTTATCGAAAGGCCGGCGGCAAAACCGGACAGGACGATGGCCCACCATCGCCGCTCCAGCTCCTGCTCGCCTTCGGCGCGGATCGTCTCATGGATCAGCGCGGCGCTTGGCCTGCTCTGGGATTCGATCTGCCTGGTCTGGCGCCGCGACACGCCGTCGAGCTTGGATGCTGGGTTGAATGAGGCGCCGTCGCCAGACTGATCCACGCTGCGGTCTCCGAAAGCCTGATCCAGTCAAGACTTCCGGATGTCCCATTCAGTTCCCCTTGCGCGGTGCAGCCTCGCTCCGGTCTGCGATACAGCACGCGGAGGAACCTTCGTCATGAGCGGGAGTTCGCCGTGGGGACAAGGCTAAAAGTCACGAGGCCAACCGTGCAAGACGCCATGCGCGTGCGTTCCACCGCGCAGATCGCGGGTCATCCGATTCATCCCATGCTGGTGCCGATCCCAATCACGTGTTTTGTCGGGGCGCTGCTGACCGACATCGCCTATGTTGCCAGCGCCGAGATCATGTGGGCGAATTTTTCGGCCTGGCTGCTGCTCGCCGGAATCGTCTTCGGCGTGCTGGCGGCGATCGTGGGCCTGATCGACTTCCTCGGCAACCGGCTGGTGCGGGCGCAGGCGCCGGCCTGGCCGCATCTGATCGGCAATGCAGTGGTGCTGATCCTTTCGATCGTCAATCTCATGATCCACATGCGCGATGGCTGGACCTCGGTGTGGCCGAGCGGGCTGGTTCTGTCGGGGATCACCGCGCTGATCCTCACCGTCACCGGCTGGCTCGGTTGGGCCATGGTCTATCGCCACGGCGTGGGAGTTGCGCGATGACGTCTGCGATGATCCGCGCGGTGTTGTGCGCGTCGCTTGTGGGCTTGGCCGGCTGCAATGACGGCAGCGGCGATCCCAACGCGCAGGTCGGCGCCAACCCCGCACTTCCCGAGATCCAGCAATATCTGCTGCCGCCGGTCCACATTGCCCGCATCGTCGGCTGGAAGAAGGACGAGACACCGACGGTTGCGCAGGGCTTGCAGGCCAAGGCCTTTGCCACGGGCTTGCAGCACCCGCGCTCGCTCTACGTGCTCCCGAATGGCGACGTGCTGGTGGTGGAATCCAGGCCGCCGAAGCGCGCGCCGATCAAACGGCCCAAGGACGTCCTGGTGGGCTTCGTCATGTCCTTGGCGACCTCCGGCGGCGACAGCGGCGAGAGCAACCGCATCACGCTCTTGCGCGACAGCAACGGCGACGGGGTTCCGGAGACGCAGAGCGTCTTCCTCGACCATCTCAACTCACCCTTTGGCGTTGCGCTGGTCGGCAACGATCTCTACGTCGCCAACACCGATGCCATCGTCAGATATCCCTACACGGAAGGGGATACGAAGATCACCGCCCCGGCCACGGTGCTGACGCCGTTGCCGGGCGGTCCGATCAACCAACACTGGACCAAGAGCCTGGTCGCCAGTCCCGATGGCGCGAAGCTCTATGCCGGCGTCGGCTCCAACAGCAACGTCGCCGAGAGGGGCATGGAGGCCGAGCACAACCGCGCCGCCATCCTCGAGGTCGATCGCGCCAGCGGCCGCTGGCGCGTGTTCGCAAGCGGCCTGCGCAATCCCAACGGCCTTAGCTTCGAGCCGCAGACCGGTGCACTCTGGACGGTGGTCAACGAGCGCGACGAGCTCGGTCCCGATCTCGTGCCTGATTACATGACCTCGGTGAAGGACGGCGGCTTCTACGGCTGGCCCTACAGCTATTTCGGCCAGCACGTCGATCCCCGCGTCAAGCCGGAGCGGCCGGATCTCGTCGCCACGGCGATCGTGCCGGATTATGCGCTGAGCTCGCATGTCGCCCCGCTCGGGCTCGCGTTCAACACCGGCACCAGCCTGCCGGCCGCCTATCGCGGCGGCGCCTTCGTCGGGGAGCACGGCAGCTGGAACAGGCAGGTGCTGAGCGGCTACAAGGTCGTGTTCGTGCCGTTCACGGACGGCATGCCGAGCGGCCCGGCGCAGGACGTCGTCACCGGGTTCCTCAACAGCGACAACCAGGCGCGCGGCCGCCCCGTTGGTGTTGCCATCGACAAGACCGGCGCGCTTCTGATTGCGGACGACAGCGGCAACACGGTCTGGCGGGTGAGCGCGACCCATCCGCAGCTGACGCAACGTTAGGCCCGCCGGCGCGTTATCGTGCAGACCTTTTTTCTGCAATCTAGAGCCAGGAGTTTGGACAATGGGCCTTGCGCAATATGCCATCGTGCCGGTGCGGGACGAATGGGGCGTGCTGCACGACGGCGACGTCAAGAACACCTACGCCACCAAGGAAGCCGCGTTCGAGTCCGCAGTCGCCGCCGCATCCCTCGCGCTGCGTGAGGGACATGAAGTTCAGGTCAGCGTGCCCGGCCGCGAGGCGGGAGGCAACGCGCTCGGCGTCCGGGACAACGCTTGAGAAGGAAGACGCGATGACCAGGCCCCGTGAGCCCAACGGCGTCGAGCCATCCCGCTCCGAGGACGACATCCAGCGCGACCAGCTCGGCCCGCGCGGCGTGCCGGGCGCGCCCGATCCGGCCAAGATGACACCGCAGCGCGAGAAGAAGACGCCGAAGCACGTGGATCCCGGCCACACTGCGTGAGGGCGTGGCGGGCTATCGGCTCGTCGAACGTCAGCGGCGTTACGCCCTGTCGACTTAAGCGATTGCTGCGATATCGGTCTTCGCAAAGTCATCACCGACATAGAGCAGCGCGCAGCCATGCTCCTTGGCGATATCGTAGGCGAAACAGTCGCCGAAGTTGAGGCCGGCAGGTTGATTGCCCTTGCCCCAAAGCGAGTAGATCTGCGCCACGCGTTTGGCGGATGCCTGGGTCACCGAGATCACGTTCAGGCCGAGATGTGCGATCAGATTCTTCATCTCTTCGTACACGCCGCGGCGTGCAGCGACGATCAGGCTCTCTGCCGCGGTGGCGGCTGAGATCAGGATTTCGTCCGCGGTCTGAAGCGCAGCGATGCAGGCATCGGCTTGCGGCTCGTCGAGCACGATTGCCATGAGCGCCGACGTATCGACTGCGATCATTCCGGCAGTCCATCGTTGCCGAAGAGAAAGTCCTGGCTGCGCGCCGCATCCGGGCCGGGAAGAGCTTTGGCCGCGCCACTCTTGCGGGCGGCCTCGAGCACCGCGCGCCGGGTCGCAGCGTCGGCAGGACGCTTGATCGGAACGAGCCGCACCGCTGGATGTCCATGTCGCGTCAGGATCACCTCGTCGCCGGCTTCGGCGCGACGGACGAGATCGGTCAATTGGCCCTTGGCCTCGGTGACGGAGACCCGCATCGCGTTGTCCCTCTTCGCGTTTCCATAAAATGGACCAGAGAGTGGTCCATGTCAATTCAGGTCTGGCTGTCGCCGCTCTGCGAAGCAGGCTTCCATGGCATTCGGAACTGACATTCCTCGGTTCTGCGATCTCCCGCTAAGAGATGTGCGCCGGCGCAATCTGCGCCTGCCGGGCAGGCGACGTTTGGAATGCAGTTCTTGAAATTTGACGGCAGGCTCATCGGGGTCCTGCTGATGCTTGCCACCACGCAGCTGGTCGGATGGGGCACGATCGGGCTTCCCGCCATCGTCGGACGCGATCTCGCCGCCGATCTCGGCATGAGCCTGCCGGCGGTGTTCGCCGGCACGTCCGTTCTCTACGTCTCGATGGGGCTGTGTGGCCCGTTGCTCGCCAAGTCGTTTGCGCGGCATGGCGCGCGGATGGTCATGATGGTCGGCACGATCGTCACTGCGCCGGGCTTCGTGCTGCTGTCGCTGGCGCGCGAGCCGGTGTTGTATTTCGCCGCGTGGATCGTCCTCGGCATCGCCGGCAGCGCCACGCTGTCGACCGGCGCCTATATCATGCTGAACGAGATCGCAGGAAGGCAGGCCAAGAACGCGATCGGCGCGCTGATGCTGGTGACGGGCCTGTCCAGCAGCATCTTCTGGCCGACGACCTCGTTCCTGAGCGGTCACCTCGGCTGGCGGGGGACGTGCCTGGTCTACGCAGCGATGATGCTCCTCGTCAGCCTCCCGCTCTATGCGTTCGGCGCGCCGCGCCGGAAGATCACAAAGGACGAGGGCGCCGCGCCGGTCAAGCGGTCGCCGCCGCCCGCGATCGCACGGAGCACGTTCGGCCTTGTCGTCGCCGCGATCACGCTGAACGCCTTCGTCAATTTCGGCGTCAGTGCGATCCTGATCGAGCTGTTGCGGGCGGAGGGGCTGGCGCCGGCTCAGGCGCTTTTGTTCGGCTCGATGCTGGGCGTGATCCAGGTCAGCGCCCGCGGGCTGGATTTTCTCGGCGGCGGACGATGGGACGGCATCACGACCGGGCTCGTCGCGGGCAGCGCATTGCCGGTCGCCATGCTGCTGCTGATGTCGAGCGAGGGCGCCACCTGGGCGGTCGCGGTCTTCATCCTGCTCTACGGCGCCGGCAGCGGCGCAATGGCGGTGGCGCGGGCGACCATCCCGCTGGTGTTCTATGACCAGGCCGAGTTCGCCAAGGCGATGTCGATGATCTCGCTGCCGCTCAACCTCGCCTCCGCGATCTCGCCGCCATTGCTCGCGGGCCTGCTGACGGAGTTCGGCAGCCGTGCTGCGCTCGGTCTCACGCTGGTGTTCTCCTGCGCGACGGTGCTGATCCTCGTTCTGCTCGCTCGCCGCCGGCCGAGACAGCCGGCGGTCGTGACGTGAGCCGATCACGCAATATTCGCGGCGCGGAAAGTTTGCGGACGGCGATCACCTCAGGCCCGGCAGGAGATAGCCGTATGCCGCCAGTGCAGTGCTCAGCGTGCGAAAATGGTGGTATCGGCAGGGAGCGCGGCCCCGCGATCCCGCCGCTGCGCCAAGGTTAGTTCCCCGGAGGAAATCGACATGTCGGCCCTGCCGCTCTCAGGCATCAAGATCCTTGACCTCACCCGCGTGCTGGCCGGGCCGCTGTCGGCCCAGATGCTGGGCGATCTCGGCGCGGAGGTGATCAAGATCGAGCGGCCGGGCACCGGCGACGACGCGCGCGCTTTCGGTCCGCCTTACCTCGCCGACCCCGAGGGCAAGGCCAACAACAACAATTCGTTCTACCTCTGCGCCAACCGCAACAAGAAGTCGGTCACCGTCAACATCGCCAAGCCCGAAGGGCAGGCGATCGTCCGCGAGCTCGCCAAGGACGCCGACGTTTTCATGGAGAACTACAAGGTCGGCGATCTCAAGCGCTATGGTCTCGACTACGAGACCATCAAGGCGATCAATCCCCGCATTATCTATTGCTCGGTGACCGGCTTCGGCCAGACCGGACCTTACGCGCCGCGCGCCGGCTACGACGCCATCCTGCAGGCGATGGGCGGCCTGATGAGCGTCACCGGCCATATCGACGGCGAGCCCGGCGAGGGCCCGATGAAGGTCGGCCCGTCGATCGTCGACTACATGACCGGCATGAACGCCTCGATCGGAATTCTCTCGGCGCTCTACCATCGCGATGCCAATGGCGGGCAGGGACAGCACATCGACGTCTGCCTGTTCGATACGGTGATCGCATCGCTGTCGCACTGGCTCCAAATTTACCTCGTCAACGGCAAGACGCCGCCGCGCCGCGGCACCTGGGGCAATGGCGGCATGCCCGCCGGCGTGTTCCGCTGTGCCGACGGCGAACTGATGCTGGTGGTCGGCAATGACGGCCAGTTTCAGCGCACCTGCGCCGTGCTCGGCCAGCCCGAGCTCGCGAACGATCCGCGCTTCGTCAAGAACAACGACCGCGTCGTGCACGGCAAGGAGATCATGGCGATCTTCGCCGGCCTGTTCCTGAAGCAAAAGGTGGCCTACTGGCTGGAGAAGCTGGAGGAGGCCGGCGTGCCCTCGGGGCCGATCAACAATTTCGAGCAGGTGTTCTCCGACCCGCACGTCCAGTCGCGCGGCATGCGCGTGAAGGTGAACCATCCCTTCGAGCCCGATCTGTCGCTGGTCCGCAACGCGCTGACGCTCTCGGCGACCCCGATCAAGGACTATCGCGCCCCGCCGCTTCTGGGCGAGCACACCCAGGAGGTGCTCGGCGGCAAGCTCGGCTATGATGCCGGCAAGATCGAGCAGCTGAAGGCGCAGGGCATCATTTGACGCTCTGTTCCGCGCCTGGGGCCAAGAGGCCGGGATTCATGCGCAGCGCGACTATATTGTGACAGCCGTGGACGCGCGCGCCAGGCCGGGGCTTGCGTGAAGCTTACCCGCAATCCCCAAGTAATCCCGGTCCGTAGTCGCACAGGCTTCCGCTTTGCCTCCGACTCTGATTCGATCTCTCCACTTGAAGTCGGGGAGGGAAGTGAATGTCCTACACGATCGGGTTCCAGGCCAAGGACCAGAAGGCCATTCTGGCGACCGAGGCGGCCACCGCCAATCAGGCCGTCGCCATCATTGCCGCGCTGCGGCAGAGCGCTGACGAGATCAAGTTCATCCGCTCGCCGCAGGAAGGCGAGATGGGCATCGAGATGCTGCTGTTGCTCGCCAAGGAAGAGGCCGAGGAAATGCCGCAGCGGGTGTAGTCCCGCCCAGCATTCTCCGATCAGATCGACTGCATCGCCTGAAGCCGCTTACTTCACCTCGCCCCGCTTGCGGGGAGAGGTCGGATCGCTCTTGCGATCCGGGTGAGGGGGTACAGGTCTCCCGAAGACCACACGTGTGGAGAGAGGCCCCTCACCCCAACCCTCTCCCCGTAAGAACGGGGCGAGGGAGCGCACCGCGAATGCGGCTTCCAGCTCCGTACCGTCAACGCCCATCCGCGCTAACGCGCCGCCACCTTTGATGGCGCCTTCGGCTCCGTCCGTCCCGCCGTCAGCGCCATCGTCGCCACGCTGACGACGCGCGCGACCACGTCCTCGACGTCGTCGAGGTCGCATTTGCCCTCCGAGAGCTTGGTCAGCCGTTCGCTCTCGCGGATGGTGTGATGCGCCATCGCGAGCGCGAAATTGAGGCCCCAATAGATATCGACGTCGCTGCGCTCGGGCAGGGATCGCCGCATCGCGCCGGCGAATTTGCGCAAATGGTCGATCTCGCGGTTCTTGATGCGCCGGATCGGCGGCACGGATTCGATCGAGGCCCGGATCATGAAGCGCGCGGCGGTCGAGCGCTGGTTCTCAGGCCCCAGACAGCCGCGCAAGGTCGGCCCGACCAGCGCGCGCAGGATGACCTCGATCGGCGCGCGGCCGCCGCCTTGCTCCTCCGCCGCCTTCAACTCGTGCAGGCGCTCGCGATTGGTGGCGATCGACCGCGTGACGAACAATTCCGCGATCAACTCGTCCTTCGAGCCGAAATGATAGTTCACCGCGGCGAGGTTGACGCCCGCCTCCGCGACGATGTCGCGCAGCGTCACGTCGCCGAAGCCGCGATCGGCATAGAGCCGCTCGGCGGCGGCGAGAATGGCAGACCTCGTATGATCGCTGGCCATGGATGCCCTCGGGGAGGGGAGTTGCAATTCAAACAGTTGTATGAAACTATCGTTTGAAGGCCGGAAAAAGTCAATCCGCAATCGGGACTCGTTCGCAGCTGCAGCCGGGTTTCGACAGGTCCGCAAGGACGCGCATTCGCGCTTGCGGGCCGCGCGAAGCGGGAGGACAGTCCGGCGCAAAAGGACCAGTGAGAGAGAGGAGCGTCGCATGGACTTCGATATGTCGCCCAAGCAAAAGGAATGGCTCGACCGCGTGCGGTCCTTCATGGCCAAGCACGTGCGCCCGGCAGTGCCGATCTACGATCAGCAGGACAAGAGCGGCGACCGCTGGAAGGTGATCCCTGTTCTCGAGGAGCTCAAGAAGAAGGCGAAGGCCGAAGGCCTCTGGAACATGTTCATGCCGCCGAGCGAGCATGAGGACGACGAATTCCGCGGCGCGGGACTGACCAATCTCGAATACGCGTTGCTGTCGGAAGAAATGGGCCGCATCACGTGGGCTTCGGAAGTGTTCAATTGTTCCGCGCCCGACACCGGCAACATGGAAGTGTTCATCCGCTACGGCACCAAGGAGCAGAAGCGGAAATGGCTGCGGCCGCTGATGGACGGTGAGATCCGCTCCGCCTTCCTGATGACGGAGCCGGCGGTGGCCTCGTCCGACGCCACCAACATCGAGACCCGCATCGAGCGCGACGGCGACCATTACGTCATCAACGGCCGCAAATGGTGGTCGTCCGGCGTCGGCGATCCCCGCTGCAAGATCGCGATCCTGATGGGCAAGACAGATTTCAAGGCGGCCAAGCACCAGCAGCAGTCGCAGATCCTGGTTCCGCTCGACACGCCCGGCATCAAGGTCGAGAAGATGCTGCCGGTGTTCGGCTTCGACGATGCGCCGCACGGCCATGCCCAGGTGCTGCTCGAGAACGTGCGCGTGCCGAAGGAGAACATCCTGCTCGGCGAAGGCCGCGGCTTCGAGATCGCACAGGGCCGCCTCGGTCCGGGCCGGATCCATCATTGCATGCGCACCATCGGCAAGGCCGAGGAGGCGTTAGAGAAGATGGTGAAGCGGCTTGCCTCGCGCACCGCGTTCGGCAAGAAAATCGTCGAGCACAGCGTGTGGGAGCAGCGCATCGGCGAGGCCCGCACCAACATCGAGATGACGCGTCTTCTGTGTCTCAAGGCGGCCGACATGATGGACAAGGTCGGCAACAAGACCGCGCAGGCCGAGATCGCCATGATCAAGGTCGCGGCGCCCAACATGGCGCTGAAGATCATCGACGAGGCGATCCAGGCCTTCGGCGGCGGCGGTGTCTCGGACGAGGCCGGCCTTGCCAAGGACTACGCCCACATCCGCACGCTCCGTCTCGCCGACGGTCCGGACGAGGTCCACAACCGCGCCATTGCCAGGCTCGAACTTCGGAAGTATGCCAACTCTCCCAATCACTAAGCGGGGGAGCCCTGCGGCGCTCCCGACTTGAAGAAACGACGGGACATGATCCAATTGCGGTAACCGCTTGACGCAAGTGCGTCAGCGGTTACCGATTAGGATCATGTTCGGACTGAAGAGGGAGCGTGACCGTGGCTGACGGCGTCAGGAAAGACGAGGAGTTTTCGGGCACCAAGCCGGTCGAGGAGCGGCATCGCTTCGACGAGATGCGGCTCGAGGCCTGGATGCGCGAGCACGTCGAAGGCTTCGAAGGCCCGCTTGTGGTGCTGCAGTTCAAGGGCGGGCAGTCCAACCCGACCTATCGCCTCAACACACCGAACCGCTCCTACGTGATGCGCCGCAAGCCGTTCGGCAAATTGCTGCCGTCGGCCCATGCCGTCGACCGCGAGTACCGGGTGATCGCGGCGCTTGGAAAGCAGGGCTTTCCGGTCGCGCGCGCCTATGCGCTGTGCCAGGACGACGGCGTCATTGGAGCTGCCTTCTACATCATGTCGATGGAGGAGGGGCGCGTGTTCTGGGATCCGACGCTGCCGAGCCAGAACAACGATGCGCGCCGACAGATCTTCACCAGCAAGATCGAGACGCTGGCCAAGCTCCACATGTTCGACCCTGTTGCCATCGGGCTCGGCGACTTCGGCAAGCCCGGCAACTATTTTGCACGCCAGATCGACCGCTGGACCAAGCAATATCGCGCGTCCGAGACCCAGCACATTCCGGAGTTCGAGAAGGTCGCCGAATGGCTGCCGAAGACGGTGCCGGAGCAGGCGCGCGTCTCCATCGTCCATGGCGACTATCGCCTCGACAACATGATTTTCCACGCGACGGAACCGCGCGTGCAGGCGGTGCTGGACTGGGAGCTGTCGACGCTCGGCGATCCCATGGCCGACTTCACCTATCTCTTGATGCAGTGGATCATGCCAGGCCTCGACGGTGCCGACCTCAAGGCGCTCAATATCCCGAGCCTCGAAGAGGCCGCGCAGATCTATTGCAGCGTCACAGAGATGACGGTGCCTGATCTCAACTGGTACTTTGCCTACAATTTGTTCCGTCTCGCCGGCATCACCCAGGGCATCGCCGGCCGCGTCCGCGACGGCACCGCCGCCAACGCCAAGGCGCTCGAATCCGCCAAGCGCACCGTGCCGCTGTCGAAGGCGTCGTGGGAGTATGCGCAGAAGGCCGGCGCGGTGTAGGAAGAGCGAAGGCGCGGTTGATGGCCGCGCCTTTCGCTTATGACGTGGAGGCCGCTTCGAAGAGATGGACAACGATCTATCCAACGACCCGCGTTGGCGCCGCATGTGGGAGCGGCCATGGCGCTGCGAGTCCTGCCAGGGCGAGCACAAAGGCATATTCGATCTCGCTTGCGACAATCCCGAGCAATGGCCGGGAAAGGTGCGGATTGCACCGAACAGTGCGCTCGATCTGAACAGCGACTTCCTCTCGGAGGATTTCTGCGTTCTCCGCGGCGAGCACTTCTTCGTGCGCGCGGTGCTCGAACTGCCCATCATTGGCGGTGAGGGCAAGTGCTTCGGGTTCGGTGTATGGGGGACGCTGTCGCGCCAAAACTTCGAGCGTTATGTCGAGAGTTTCGACAGCGGCGAGCAGGCGAAGCTCGGACCGTGCTTTGGATGGTTCTCGAACCGCCTCGCAGGCTACCCGGACACTCTTAATCTCAAATGCCGGCTGCATTTTCAGAGCGGCCGCCAGCGACCAAAAGTCGAGCTGGAGCCGACCGAGCACCCGCTAGCAGTGGAGCAGCAGCGTGGAATAACCTTTGATAGATTGCTCGAAATCTACGCGCTGTACGGCCACGACATCAGGCGCGCGTTGTCGGACTGACCGAGCGGCGACCTTTGACATCCCGTGGCCCGATCCTATCTCCGCCAAGCACGGAGAATGATCATGATCCAGCAACTGCGTATCTACGAAATCTTCGAAAAGAACAAGGCTGCCTTTCACGCCCGGTTCCGCGACCATGCCGCGCGCATTATGTGAACCCGATACGGCTTCCAGATCGTGGCGATGTGGGAGACGAAGTCAGGCGATCGCACCGAGTTCGCCTATCTGCTGGAATGGCCCGATGCCAAGACATCGGGATGGGCGGCCTTCATGGTGGACGCCGAGTGGGCCGAGATCAAGCGGGTCACTCACGCGGAGCACGGACTCATGGTAGGGCAGATCGAGGACCTCCTGCTGGCGCCGGTGGACTATTCGCCGTCGTCTAGCCTCCTACGCTGACCCGCTTCGGAGATTCGACCATGATCGATCGTGCCACGCTCATCACCTACGTCGTCATCGTCCTCGGTTTTGTGTTCATCCCGGGCCCGGCGACGCTGCTCACCATGGCGCGCGCCGCAAGCTCCGGCACAAGGGCGGGAATTGCGACCGGCGCCGGCATTGCGGCCGGTGACTTGATCCACACCAGCATGGCGATCGTGGGCCTCTCGGCGATCATCGCGACCTCAGCGCTGCTGTTCAGCATCGTCAAATATGCAGGCGCGGCCTTCCTGATCTATCTCGGCATTCGCGCCATGCTCGACAGGGCGCCGGTCGAGTTGAACAGCGCCGCGTCCGCGATTGGCGCGGGCCGTGCCTTCCGCCAAGCCGTACTGACCGAAGTGCTCAATCCCAAGACCGCACTGTTCTTCCTGGCGTTCCTGCCGCAATTCGTGAAGCCGGAGCACGGTGCGACCGCACTTCAGCTTGCCATTCTTGGTGTCGTCTTCGTGCTGCTCGGTCTCGTCAGTACCGTCGTATTCGCTGTCGGCGCCGGCCGCCTCGGCAAGCTACTGCGCCGCTATCCGGCGGTGGTGAAGTGGCAGGGCAAAGTGGTCGGGACCATCTACTGCGCCGTCGGCGTGCGGCTGGCCTTGCAGGAGCGATAGGGCGCGGTGAGCCCGTAGTCGCAATGAGTGCGACGATATCCGGATAGGTGGTTCCCCCGCGCTCCGTCATTGCGAGCGAAGCGAAGCAAGCCAGAGTCGTTCCGCGGTGACAGCCTGGATTGCTTCGTCGCTTCGCTCCTCGCAAAGACGGCGGACTACCCTTTCGCACAATGCGCGATCAGCCTTTCCACGAACCCCGCGCATTTCTCCAGCTCCGCCATCTCCACGAACTCATCAGGCGTATGCGCTTGTGCGATCGAGCCCGGGCCGATCACCACGGAGGGAATGTCGGCGATGTCGGCGAACAAGCTCGCCTCGGTGCCGAAGGCGACCTTGGCGTGGTCGTTGCGCCCTGCCAGGCTCTTGGCCAAGGTGACGATGGCGGCGTCGGCGGCGGTGTCGAGCGCGGGATAGTCGAGGATCTCCTCGAAATCGATTCCGCAATCGGGATGTCTCGCCTTCATCGCCGGCTCGATCTCGGCCTTGGCCCAGGCGACGATCGCATCGGTCACCTCCTTGGACTCGGTGATGCCGATGCCGCGGCATTCGAAATCCACGGTGCAGGTATCAGGCACGATGTTCAGCGCTGCGCCGCCGTGCACGATGCTGGTGAGCAGCGTCGAATGCGGGACGTCGTAGAGGCTGTCGGTCGATTGCGCAGCCTCAAGCGCCACGGCGCGGCGGCGGATCTCGACGATCAGCTCGGCGGCATATTCGATCGCATTGACGCCGTCGGGCGCGATCGAGGAATGACGCGCGAGCCCGTGGAACGTGGCGCGTACACCGTGCTTGCCCTTGTGGCCGATAATGACCTGCATCTGGGTCGGCTCGCCGATGAAGGCGCCGAGCGGCCGGACCGTCTTCTTCGCGACCTCGTGCAGCATCGGCCGCACGCCGACGCAGCCGATCTCCTCGTCATAGGAGATCGCCAGATGGATCGGCGTCTGAAGTCTCGCCTCCACCATCTCAGGGACCATGGCAAGGCACACCGCCACATAGCCCTTCATGTCGGTGGTGCCGCGGCCGTAGAGCTTGCCGTCGCGCTCCACCAGCTTGAACGGATCATGGCTCCAGTCCTGGCCCACGACCGGCACCACATCGGTATGGCCCGACAGCACGAAGCCCGGCCGATCCTCCGGCCCGATCGTGACCCAGAGCGAAGCCTTCTCGCCGGTCTCGTCGACGATGCGCTCACCCTTGAGGCCGAACGCGGCGAGATAGCTCTCGATATGGGCAATCAGGGGCAGGTTAGTGCAGTCACTGACGGTGTCGAACGAGACGAGGTCGGCGAGGAGTTTTCGGATGCGGTCGGGTCTTGAGCTTGGCATTGTCATGTTCTGTTGGAGAGCAGGAAGGCTGAAGCGCCTGCAGGAACCATACCAACGTGGCGGCCGGTCGGGCAAATCAAACAGTCCCGTAGCCCGGATGGAGCGCAGCGCAATCCGGGACCGCTGTGCGTGCCGGCGAAACTCCCGGATTACGCCTCCGCTCCATCCGGGCAACAAGCTGTCGCGTTGCCCGACGGGCAAAACACCCAAGATGCCGGTCAATCTCGGTCTCCAAAAATATTTCACTTTACCGAAATTCGGAAATCGCGTATGTGTCGCGCAACCCGGCCCAAGGAAGAGGGGCGTATCGCGATCGTCACGAACGCGGGCCGGGGGGCGGTGGACGCTGATGGCGTTGGCGCGAAAGGGTTTGCAGGGCGGAGAGCCGTGAGCAAAGACCTCGCGCATACGACCGGTGTCATCGGCGTACGGCAAAATCGTATGGTCCTGGCGCCCGGGGTCTGTGCGCCAAGTCTTGTGGTGATGTGAGCGGCTCAACCGGGCCCACGCGTCAGCCATCCGCAAGGCGACGGGGGCAATAGTGCATCGCTCCCGGGGAGAGCACGACATAAGCCGTAAAGCCACTGCGCAGGGAAGGCCGGATGTTTGGCTTCACCTGTATGCCGCTGTGCAAATTCTTCGTTGCCACCTTTCGCACAGTGGACCGTGGGTGCCCGGCCGCACCCGGTCTTCCCTGCGCCCTCTTTCAATTGAGGGTGAGCAAAGCTCGGGCGAGTCCGCCGCGAGGATGCGAAGGTGTGTCCGCAAATGAGATGTCCGTCGCAGAACGGCGCCGGCGCCACTTGCTCCGTCATTGCGAGCGCAGCGAAGCAATCCAGAGTCTTTCCGCGGATGCAGTCCTGGATTGCTTCGCTGCGCTCGCAATGACGATGTTGAGGCAGTATCGCGCCGAGCATCGCTCTCGTGCCCCGGACGCAGCGCAGCGCCTCCCCGGCGATGCGAAGCATCGTCCGGTTGGGCGGTGCGCTGCAGAGCCGGGGCCTATGTTGCAGCGAGTTCTGCAGCCTGCTGGATCCCGGCTCTGCAACGCATCGCTTACGCGCTGCGTCGCGTCCGGGACACCGCGAACTAAACCGGCTTGCCCGTATACGGCATCGATGCCGTCAAGCCGCCGTCGACCGGAAACGCCTGGCCGTTCACATACGAAGCCTCGTCGCTCGCCAGGAACAGTCCCATCGCCGCGAGCTCGTGCGGCTGTCCCGGCCGCTTGAGCGGGTTGAGCTGGCCGATCTTGTCTTGGGTGCCGCGCTCCTTGGCGCGGTCGAAGATCGGCTTGGTCATGCCTGTTTCGATCAGGCCGGGGCAGACCGCATTGATGCGCACGCCGGTGCCGGTGAGCGAATACGCCGTGGTCTGCACCAGGCTGATCACGCCGGCCTTGCTCGCGGCATAGGGATGCCCGCTCGCGCCGGCCTTGAGGCCGGCGACAGAGGCGGTCAGCACGATCGCGCCGGACTGCTGCTTGACCATGTGCGGCATGGCGTACTTCACCGCGAGGAACGGCCCGATCAGGTTGACGCGCAGGATTTCCTGCCAATGCTCGACGGTCTGCTCGGCGAGCGGAACGAGTCCGCCGGAGACGCCGGCATTGGCCCAGATCACGTCGAGCCGGCCGTGCGTCTTCACCGCCTTGTCGATCACAGCGATGACGTCTTGTTCGGAGCCGGCATCCGCAACCATCGCTTCCGCGACGCCGCCGGCCTTCTTGATCTCCTCGACCGTCTCCTTCACCGCCTCGGTGCGATCGACCGCGATCAGCTTGCCGCCTTCCTTGGTGAACAGCAGCGCAGCCGCGCG
Organism: Bradyrhizobium sp. CCBAU 45321; assembly: GCF_028128975.1. Taxonomy (NCBI): domain Bacteria; kingdom Pseudomonadati; phylum Pseudomonadota; class Alphaproteobacteria; order Hyphomicrobiales; family Nitrobacteraceae; genus Bradyrhizobium; species Bradyrhizobium sp. CCBAU 45321. Next base: position 191,326 of record NZ_LFKZ01000128.1, on the reverse strand, counting down.
ACCGATGCCGCTGCCGGCGCCGGTGATGATGACGGATTTGCCTTGCAGGCGGCCCATGCGTTTCTCCCTTTATGCTCGTGCACGACGCTTGCCGCGCGACGGAATTTCAAACAAGATTTCAAACGGCAAAGTGTCTTGAGACACGTTCACTACTCACGTACAGCGACAATAGACGGGATGGAAGGGTTTCGATGGCAGGTGCAGACAAGCCGAACGTGGTCATCACGCGGTGGTGGTGGGTCCGTCACGCGCCGGTGCGCAACGACGGCGGCAACATCTACGGGCAGAGCGACATCGCCTGTGACACCAGCGATACTTATGTGTTCAATGCTGTTGCCAAGGTGCTGCCACGCCAGGCGGTCTGGTATTCGAGCAATCTGATGCGCACCCATCAGACCGCCGAGGCGATCTGGGCCGCGGGTTTTCCAAGGCCGGCAGCGCTGAAATGGGAGGCGGATCTCGCCGAGCAGAACCTCGGCCGCTGGCAGGGCATGAACCGCGCCCAGTTCATTGCCAGCCGCCCCGTCGGTGCGAGCTGGTTCGCCGACATCAACGAGCCCGCGCCCGGCGGTGAAAGCTTCATGGACCTGTACAACCGCACGCGCCGCACCATCGAGCGGATCAACGCCGAGGCGGCCGGGAAGGACATCATCGCAGTCGCGCATGGCGGCACTATCAGGGCGGCAGTGGGTTTCGCGCTCGGCGGGCAGCCGGAACGCGGGCTGTCGTTCGACATCGACAATTGCTCGGTGACGCGGCTGGATTATTTTGCGAGTCCCGATCGCACGGTCTGGCGGCTGCCGATGGTCAATCAGCAGCCTTGGATCGCCGATCCCGCGCACGCGGCGATGCATCAGCCGGCGGGACCGGAAGTCAAGAAGCTGGCCTGATACTGAATACGAAAATCAATCTGGGAGAGAAACATGACCTTGTTCGACATGAAGGGGAAAGTCGCCGTCATCACGGGCTCGACGCGCGGCATCGGGCTTGCGATCGCCGAGCGCATGGCCGAGCACGGCGCCAAGGTGGTGATCTCCTCGCGCAAGGCCGACGTGTGCGAGCAGGTGGCGAAAGGCATCAACGACAGATTTGGCAAGGGCACCGCGGTCGCGGTCGCCGCGAACATCTCCTCGAAAGAGAATCTGCAAAACCTCGTCGACGAGAGCAACCGCGCCTTCGGCAAGATCGACGTGCTGGTCTGCAACGCCGCATCGAATCCATATTACGGCCCGCTCGCCGGCATCTCCGACGATCAGTTCAGAAAGATCCTCGACAACAACATCGTCGCCAACAATTGGCTGATCTCGATGGTGGTGCCGCAGATGATCGAGCGCAAGGACGGATCGATCATCATCGTCTCCTCGATCGGCGGCCTCAAGGGCTCGACCATCCTCGGCGCTTACGCCATCTCGAAGGCCGCGGACATGCAGCTCGCGCGCAACCTCGCCTGCGAATACGGCCAGCACAACATTCGCGTGAACTGCATCGCGCCGGGCCTCATCAAGACCGATTTTGCCAAAGCGCTGTGGGACAATCCGGAGAACCTGAAAGCCTCGACCTCGCGCTCGCCGCTCTTGCGCATCGGCATCCCCGACGAGATCGCCGGCGCGGCCGTGTTCCTGGGCTCGAAGGCCGGCGACTTCATGACCGGCCAGACCATGGTGATCGACGGCGGCGCGACGATCAGTTGAGATAACGACCGTGTCCCGGACGCGGTGCAGCACGAAGTGCTGCTCCGCAGAGCCGGGACCCAGAAAACCAAGACCGCGGTTGTGGAGGCATGGGCCCCGGCTCTGCGCAGCAACGCAAGGGCGTTGCAGCGCGTCCGGGGCACGAGACTAATCCACCGCCGCGTACACCAGATCTCGCACCAGGGTCCGCGTGTAGTCGCGCTGTCCCGGCCCCTGGCTCATGAACACTGCGAACAGATCCTCCTTCGGATCGATCCAGAAGAACGTGCCGGCAATGCCGCTCCAGAAATACTGGCCGACGCTGCCGGGGAAGGGCGCGATGCCGGCCTCGCGGCGCACGGCAAAGCCGAGGCCGAAGCCATGGCCCGGCGATAGCAGCGTGCCGTTGGTCGGCACGCCTGGCCCGAGGTGATCGGAGGCCATCAGCTCCAGGGTCTTGCGGCCGATGATCCTGTTGCCGTCGAGCGTGCCTCCATTGCGCAGCATCAGGCAGAAGCGGGCGTAGTCCATCGTGGTCGAGACCAGGCCGCCGCCGCCGGACTCCATCACGGGCTGCTCGAGCATGTTGAACAGGGCGACCTTCTCGCCGGTCCACGGGTCGGCCGCGAACGGCTCGGCAAGGCGGCCGGCATTGGCCTGGCTTGTCGAGAAGCCGGTTTCGGCCATCTGGAGCGGCGCAAGCACGCGCTCGGTGAGGAACTCGCCGAGCGATTTGCCGCTGACGACTTCGATGATGCGGCCCAAAATATCTGTGGAGCGGCTGTAGTTGAACTCCGCGCCGGGCTGGCAGACCAGCGGGAAGCTCGCCACCAGCGCGGCATGTTCGGCGTTGGTGATCTTGCGGCTGCGGACGCGGGACTCCTGGTAGAGCTTGTGCACGGGGCCGTCGCCCTGGTGCTCGTAGGTGAGGCCGGAGGTGTGGCGGAGCAGGTCCTGCACGGTCATGGGCCGCGCCGGCGGTACCAGCTCCAACCGGCCGTCCTTGACGACGCCGACCTGCTGGCTCGCGAACTCCGGGATGAACTTTGCGACGGCATCGCTGAGCAGGAGCTGTCCGTCCTCGACCAGCGCCATGATGCCGACCGAGACGATCGGCTTGGTCATCGAGAAGATGCGGAAGATCGAATCGCGCGCCATCGGCGCCGCGCCTGCCGGGCTCTGCTTGCCGAGCGCCTCGAACCAGCCGATCTGGCCGCGCCTCGCCACCAGGACGGTGACCCCGGGAACGGTTCCCTTGTCGATCTCGCGCTTGAAGGCGTCCGACATGGCCTGGATCCGCGGCCGCGACAGCCCGAGCGTCTCTGGGCGCGCTTCCGGCAAAGCTGGGGTGTGGGGCGCGTTTGCGGCCTGCGGGGCGGCAGTGGCGGTCGCTGTAGCGGTCATGGGCACTCCCGATTGTTTTTCGTTATGGCCGATGGACTGTGACCCAGAACCCCCAGCACAAACAAGCGAAGCCGGCGCGGTTCACCCTTGCAAACCGGCCGCTCTCTGTGCTTGAAAGCGCCCCTGATCCGCGGCGACGCGGGTTCGTAGGAGTGTAGCTCAATTGGTAGAGCACCGGTCTCCAAAACCGGGGGTCGCAGGTTCGAGCCCTGCCACTCCTGCCAGATAATTCAATGGCTTAAGCGGCTCTTTATCTCGAACAGACGCTGAACTGGACCCAAACGGGTCAGGACCCAAAAATCCCGGCAGAGATGGTTTTGATGACGGACGCGACCGATGTGTCCGCCGTCTACTTGCGCTTGGCGTAGTTCCTGAGCAGCACCGCCGGATCGTCGCCGATCCGCTCCGCCACCACATGCACCGGCACGCCCTTGTCGAGCGGCAGGGTCGAGTGTGTGCCGCGTAGGTGGTGAAATTCGAACCCCACGAAGCCCACGGCTTCAGCCGTGCGGCGGAACTGCTTCGAGAAAGAGCTCGCATCACGTGGCTTTGTGAAATCGAAGTCCTCGCCGGCTGCGGGCGGCGCCGGGAAGATCAGCGTGTCCTCGGGTAGGCGGACGAGGCTCGGCCCGCAGCATGCACACCTACATCTTCCGCTGCTATGATCTGGTCCTGACGTCGCCCGAGGCGGACCTGGTTCGGGATGTGGGCTGCCATGTCCATAAGGCCGCGAGCAAGCTGACAGCCATCCGCCAACAGATCCAGCGCGATCGGGAGCATGCGGCGGCCAGGGAGGACCTTTCGACTAAGGCGGAGGCTGGCTGCGGCGCTTGCCGTCGTCTCCAGCGCCTCTGCGGAGGGCTGAGCCATGGCGAAGCAAAGCAGAAGCCCATCACCCCACGGGCATCACGCGGCGTCGCAACGCCGCCAAGCGTCGGCGGCTACGCCTCCGGACACCGTTGGGGCTCGACGCCGACGGTGCGTCGTCAGCGCAGAACATCAACCGGCGCCCTGCTGTGGCTCGCGATCGAACGGGGACTGGAGCGAGCTCCGAAGGTCGGTCACGCGCCGAGCGCCGAGCTGTGCGACCACTGCCGGAAGCACGGGATTAACTTCGACTGGATGCTCGACGGCGATCTAAAGGGCCTCCAGGCCATGATGGACGCCCGCCGCGGCAGGATGACGGCAGCGAAGCCCGACAGCCTCGGGGCCAAGCTGGCGCGCCTCTCAGAGCCGAGCGGGAGGTAGTGAGGAGAGTTGTCGAGGAGCTGAGCCGATGAAGCGTCGCCGTCGAGCACACCGGAAGCGGGACTGCCAGCGCCTGATGACGCACCGCCGACGGCTGAGGCGGTAAGGAGGCCCGCCGGTGCACGCTGGCGGGCTCAAAAATGGCGATAATATCGGCGCCGGGGACCGCGATCGTAATAGTCGCCGCCGTAGTACCCCTGTCGCCCCTGCTGAAACTGCGGGGGGACCGTTCCGTTTGGGTAGCATCGTCCATCTCGGATATCGACGTCGGCGCCGTGGCCGCAGGGCACCGGGTATCTGCCATAGCCATAGCCGCCCCCGCGATAATAGTACTGCCTCGCGGCCTGTTCTTGAGGAGGAAGGTACCCGTTTGGATAGCACATGCCGTCACGGGCGCTCACGTTCCAGCCGTGGCCGCACGGTGGAGGGTGTCTGGGCACGCCATACTGGACCCTGCTGCCTGGGCGGCTGAAAGTCCACGGGTCGGCAAAGCCTGACCCGCCAGTAGCGCGGCGGCGAGCCCAATACTAATCATCTGACCACCTCCATGAGGCGCAGCGTGCTTCAGCGGGTATGAACCCCCCGTGAACAACACGGTTCACGCTCGCGGGCCTTTCTAGCCCGCGAACTGCGGCGGTGCCACTCTCGAAATCCGGCCTGACCTCAGTCCGCGGTTGCCGCAACCGGAGCACACGAAGCGCGGCTCGACATCAGACAAGCGAGCATCATCGGGCTAGCGATCGGCGGCCGCAATGGCAATAGACCAGGACGCCGCACAAGCTCATCTCGCGCATCCCGCCGAAGGTGATCTTGATCGGCCGGCGTCGGCGTGCGTGGGCGTGTGGCGTCGGGCAGGGCGGGGCATGCCGCCATGGAAGCGCGGCGGCGGCGAGAGTCAAATTGTCGATTACTGGCGGATGGGAACGCGCGCGAGCTACTGCCCGTCGTGGGCGGCGAGGAACTGGCTCGCGTCCGCCGCCGGTTCGACGAGCAGTAGATCTATTGATCGACCGATCCCACGATCGTAATGCGGCTCGTTGGCGCGACGCGTGCAGCGCGTTTCGGCGAAGAAGCCACAATTGTCGTGTTCAACAATGTTACCTGAGCAGGTCCGTAAATGCCACCCTGATGCGCATCGTCACATGACAACCAGCCATCGGCCGACGAAAACGCAGGACCAAGTTGTTCGCCGGTCGTGTGCTGCGAGAAGCCACTTCCATCCGCGGTTTGACGAAACACGGTCAATGAATCTTCCTCCAACCTTCGAAGGTCCGCTGGTCTGAGATCGCGTCTTGAGGCCCCAAAGCGTCCCGGCGCTGAGAGCTTTGAGCGGAATCAGCACCTCGAAGACATCGCAAAAGGTTCGGATCAAATTGACGAGGCGCTAGGCCGCCAAGGTGCTACCGCATGCCTGTGGCTGTCGACTTGACGTGTACATGGGCCGCCCGAGTCTTGTCCGCGCCCATGAAGCACCAGCATGAGATCGACGAACTCGCACGCATGGGGCGCATCCGCCTGGAGTTGGCATGGCGCCGGCCCTGCCGGAGGAGCGCGCCGGCTCAACAACTACCGAGCCGCCGCCGATCAGCGTGACCAGCATATATCTCGGACCCAAGCTCGGACCCAAAGGCGAAAACACAGGATTGAACTGGCTGGACAGGGCGGACTCTCAGGGCTTGGAGCTGCCTGAGTTGCCAACTGAAAAGAACAGGGCGGCACTGTGTGGTACAATGCCGCCCGTACTCCAAAACCGGGGGTCGCAGGTTCGAGCCCTGCCACTCCGGCCAGTCAAATCAATCACTTAGACTAGATTCGGCGGGAGGGCGTCCCGCGCGCAGGAAATCCTGCAGTCGCCGTGCTGGACGTGCCGTTCCGGGCCTAGCGCGCCGGGGTCCGTTCCGCGTCGGCGGGAATCTGTCTGAGGTTGACGTTCCGGATGGGAACGCGGCGCAGCAGGGAAAGGATGGTCCCGCCGAGCTCGAGATAGGTGCGCAGCCGCAGCGCGCGCGACGAGCCCCTCAGCTCCGCGTTCAGGCTCACCGGAACCTGAACGTAGGTGAGGCCGAGCTGGAGCAGGGAGATCAGCGCACAGATCTGGTAGCCGTAGCCGTCGGCCTTGACCGCGATCTGGCGCAGCCACTTCACGGGATAGACGATCATGCTGTGATAGTCGGACAGCCAGAAGCCGAACAGGCAGTTCAGGATGAACCGCAGTGAATGCGACTGCAACGAGCGGTTGACCGAGCGGTCCGACTGGTTATCGCGATAAGTAATGACGAGGTCGGCGGCGCCCGCCGCCTTGAACATCCGGGCAATACCTTCGTTCTGGAAGGCGTGATCGCCGGGGATGAGCGTGATGGCATCGAATTTCGCGCGCGACAGCGCATATTCGAAGCCGGCACCGACACCCCGCGGTTCGGCATTGTGATGCACGATGATGCGCGGCTCGCCGGCTGCGAACTCGTCCATGATCGCGCCGGTGGCGTCGGTGCTGCCGTCGTCGATCAGGAAGATCTCGAAATCGTCGAGCAGCTCCCGGGCGAGCGGCAGCACGCCGTCGATCGTATCGGCGATCTTGTCCTGCTCGTTCAGTGCAGGAATGACGATCGTAAGCCTTTTTGCCGCTCTCGAAGGTGTCATTGTATGCGCCCGTTGGCGGGGCCACTCTGTCCCGGTGGCCCCATGCAAGTCTAGGTCATCTGAACCGGGCGAACAATGCGGCTCGCCGGTAGGGACCCCGCACGAACTGCATGAAACCGGCAATGTGTGTGTTCCGCGCAACTAGTCGGAAAAATCATAGAGGCTGGTGTCGCCAATGCCGAAGGCGCGGCGCAGCCGTCCGACGTGGCCTGCCATATTCCGGCCCGCCGCCGTCGCCGCGAAGTGCGAATCGGACCGTTCAACCAGGCCGCCATCGACTAAGTTCCCAATTCGTGCGCGGAACAGATCTGGAACCTGCCCGTCAGCGATCTCCGATAGCGGTGCCCTGCGATCGGGGCGATCGACGAGACTGAGCAGGATGCCCAGCGAAACCGATTTATAAACGGCGCCAAAGGCGAACACGTAAGCCATGACACAAAATCCGAAAATCGATGCGGCGTCCCAGTACTGAAGCTGCGGGACGAAGAGAATTCCGAGCATCACCCCGAGACCGTGCGAGACAACCGTGGCAATCGCCAGCAGGGTCACGGGTCCGAGCGGCCATGCGCGTGCGCGGGCCATGAACTGCAGGGCAGGCGCCAGCAGGGCGAACACGGCGACCGCGGCAAGTCCGACAGCAAAGGACATCGACTCACCCAAGGCCTGTCGACAGACGAACGAGCTTGACGAGGTGCGCTACCGCAACTCCCTTGGTGGTGGGGGCAAGCCGGCCGTCCGCCGTGATCACCATGCCGGTCCCGATCAGGAGCTTCAGGCGATTGTGCGTGAAGGTGCCGAGATCTCCACCTTGCATGTAGGCTGTCGCCCATTGCTCCAAGGTGAGAGGACGTCCAGCCTGAACGAGTGCGGTGAGCAGCGTCAGCGTGAAGCCCCAGGCCAGCAGGCTGAACAGGATGTAGCAGAACATCATTGCGGTCCCGAGCAGGAAGAGACCGCCAACCACGTCGCCAAGGTGGCGCTGGCCTGGAAGGGCGATACACGCGACCGCGTAAAGGATGACGACGCTGATGCAGCCCAGCCGGAAGCGGCGGCCGGATCCGCCGGTGGCGGCGATGCGCGCGTAACACAGCAACAGCAATGGAAAGGCGATGCTGAGACCAATCGCAGCGGCTTGCGTCGGGCCCGGTAGCATGTTCATTGTGGAAAATCGTCCCGGACGCTTCTGAAGGCCCAGCCAGGGTGGCAGTCTATAGGAGGTCGCATTTTTGCGGTCAAGGGAGCCCCGGCGCCCCGGCCTTGCGGTCGCCGCTTGGGCGTGCGAATCCTCGCCGACGATGTCCTCCCTTTCCCCTCCGAGCTTGTCCCCGTCGCTGCGCGCCATAGCCATCCTGATCGTCGTGCTGCTGGTTGCGCATGCGCCGATGCTTCTCAATGACGGCCTGTTCATGGACGACTGGCTGGTGCTCAAGCCGCGTCCGGACTATTTCATCGACATCGATTTCCTGTTGAATGGCGCCGGCCATCCGATCTTCCACAGCTACGACACGTTCGCGAACTGGACCGGCGCCCCAGTCGTTGTGATGGTATCGCTGGCACTGGCCGGAATCGTCTTCGGCGCGGTGTGTCTGATGCTGACGGCGATACGGCTCGATCTACTCGACCGCGCCGAAGCGGTCGGCTTCGCTCTGATCGTCTGGACCTATCCCGGTTATCAGCTTTGGGCCGGCAAGGCGAACGCGGTCTATGTCTTCAGCTTCGGACTCCTGTTCGTCGGCGCATGGCTGCTGACGCTCGCCTTCAGCGCGCAGGGCTGGCGGCGTGTGTTGCTTCGCGTGGCCTGTGCATGCCTATTCGTGCTCAGCTTCGCGCTCAACTCGACGGTTGTGCTCTATGCCTGTGTCATGCTCGGACTGTTCGTTGCAACATGGCGGAGCGGAGCCGTTGCGCAAGGCTTTGTTCGTCGTGCATGGCTCGCAGCCTGGCGCTGTGCTTTGGGCTATCCGGAATTGATTGCCCTTCCTATTGTTTATGCGGGCACGCTTGGTATCTGGTTCAAGCGCATCGGTTTGTACGCGCAGCATTATGGCGCCCATTTGCCGACCCTCGGGGAGCTGGCGAGCGGATGGAAGGCGTTCTTCGACGCCGGCTACAGGGACGTCGTGGCCCACGCGATCAGGGCGGCGATCCAGGTCCCGGCTCCCTTTATCCTGGCTGCGGTGCTCGTCGGCGTCGCATTGCTGCTACTTCGTCCCGGCACAGAGGCAACTGCACTCAGACGGGCGACCGCCTTGCCGCTCATCCTCGCCGTTGGTTTGTTCCTCGCGTTGTCCTCGCCCTATCTGATTGCCGGCCTGCGTCCCTCGTCCAAGCATTTCTACGAAAGCCGTCACCTGCTGCTGTTTGGCGTGCCGGCGGGGCTGGCGCTTCTCGCGTTCAAGCGTCAGGCCGAACGTTGGATCGGCCCGACCGCCGCCGTTGCGATGTTGTTCGGATTGGGCTCGATCCTATGGATCGGAATGCTGTGGAATGACTACGTCTTCATGCAGGCGAGAACGCTGAAGCAGGAGGCTCTGACGCGCAGCCTCGCCGACCGAATCCAGCCCACGGCGACGGTCTACGCGCTCGACGACCGATTCTTCGACTATCGGTCACGGGACGTGCCGTTCGGCCTGGCCGAAGTCACCGGTATGCTCCGGCTCGCCTGGGGCAATCAGCCCTTCTTTGGGTTTGCCTTGCGTGCCGAGCGGCCCGACATCCTCCAGGAAATGGAGTGGAAGCGGGCTGCTCCGGGAACTGCATTCCGTCATTTCGATCCGTCGGGACCGCAGGCGACGATCTCGTTGAAGGCGGGCGGCTCTGGAGCTGCGTCGGACCGGGCATTGGTACGAAAGTACTACGCGTGTCGGTTGCTGGCGCGCTGTGACGTTGCAGAGTTTCTGGCTCAACTCGCGGAGGTCAAGATCACGGTCGGCCCGATCGCTGGAATCTTGCCGCTCAACGGCGCCAGCGAAGATGTCTCACCTAGCCGCTAGCGCGCCGCTTCCAGATCGCTTCTGCAAGCGCGATGTCGGTCACCGAGTCTTGGCCAGGCGCAAGGGGCATCCGTCGTTCGGTAACATCGGAGACAAAGGCAGCGGCCTGGCGCCGAAATGCCCAGCTGGTTGCATGCTCGAGCTGCGTGGACTCGTCTTGATGATCGAGGATGACCCGTGCCTCCTCTTCGGCGAAGGGCGCGGGCAATTCGATGGTCAGGGCGCCGCGCTCGAAATCGATCGTCAGTCCCTCGCGCCAGGCTCCGTCGGACCCGTTCACGAGATCCAGCGTACAAGCGATGCCGTCGAAGTCGAGGGTGATGCGCGCGGCTCCCGAAATTTCGACGGAACTATCGGCGACCGTTGGCGATGATCCGAGCAGGTAGCGCGTCAGATTGATGATATGGCTGAAGACGTTCAGAAAGTTGTCGTAGCCGGCCCGCATCGCGCTCGGCATCCAGTCGGGACCGTCCTGCCAGAGCTCGATTCCGTCCGGCCGTGTTTCGCCGGTCATGACGAAATTGTCGCGCGACCGGCCGGTGTCGCCGCCAAAGCACCAGCCCTTGGCGCGGACCACCCGACCAAGCGATCGGTCGTTGCGCAAGCGCGTCAGCACCTCGAGCGCGCGCGCCACACCGGCATCGTGACGCTTCATGTAGCCGATGCTGTAGACGAGGTTTCGCTGCCGCGCCGCTTCGACCAGCAAATTCGCCTGAGCCGTCGTATAGGCCATCGGCTTCTCCGACAGCACGTGGCGGCCGCTGTTCAACGCGTCCAGCACGATTGGACCGGTGGCTCGCCGCTTCGTCACGACCACGACAGCGGACACCGCAGCGTCCGCGAGCAGCTCCCGATGCGTGCCGTAGACCTGCGAGATGCCGAACTTCTGCGCTGCGGCGGCAGCGAGATCCGGCCGGAGATCGGCGATGGCGACGACGCGGCAGGCGGGATTGGCGACGAAATTGGCGAGGTGGCACATCTGGCCGACCATCCCGGTCCCGATGATGCCAATGCCTGGCCTCACGGCTATGATCCCTTGAAGCGCTTCCGGATGACGAGGAAATGCGCCGGCTGTCCCCAGGTGTTGATGAACGCCGGATCTGTCTGGGTCAGGGCCGTGACCGCGGGCGCATCGCGTCGCCCGATCGCGGCGAAGATGCGGTGGAAACTGTCGAGCGTCGCAACGATGGTTTCGATGTCGGAAGCATCGTCCGCGAGAATGTCCGTCGTTCGGATCGCCTCGCGTAAGGACGCAAGGCTCGCGATCACGCGCGGCAGGCTCTCGCCGAAGGGGGCGTCGATCATCGCGTCGACGTCGAGAACCAGCGTCTCGATCGATGTCGAAATCGCCGCCACGGCATCGGCCTTGCCGACCAGGTAGAGCTTGCGTCCGCCGAGGAAGCTGAGGCGGCTGCGGTCGAGATGGCGCGCCGCACGCCGCAGCTTCTCGTCGGCTGAGAGAACCTTCTTATGCCAGTAGACGTCCAGGCTGTCGCGATAGGCTGGCCACGCCGAATGGATGTCAAATCCCTCTTCATGCGCTGCCGTGCACAAGGCGGCTGCGTCGAGGAAGTACCGATGCCGGACGAACGGGTTCTCGAGCACGTCCATCAGCCAGGATTCGAAGCTGCGGGTGTGCGGAATGCTGTTCCATTTCGCGTCGAAAAGCGTCTTCGCGGTTTCGAGTGCGGGACGGCCCGACAAAGCCTTGCCGGCGGCATGGATTGCCTTGAGCGCGAGCTCGAAGAAGCCGCCATAGCGCTCGTAATAGGACACGACGGCGAAACCGTCGAGATTGAGCAGCCGATGGAAGACGCCGAGCCAAGTTTCGGTCGGCTGCACGGTGTAAATGAAACCTTCGGCATCGATGATGTCGTAGCGGCGCTCGCTGCGAAATCCCTCGACATCGGCCAACGCGAGTTCGCGCAGGCGCTCGCTCAGGCCAAAATGCGCGAAATAGGCCTCAATTTTCGGATGCGCATGCCGGTTCGGTTCGGCAAGCGCCATGTTCGCGCCCCAGCCGGCAAACACCAGCGCATTCTCACCGGAATCTGGACCGAATTCGAGCACCTCCGCATCGCGGAACAGCCGCGGCGGCAGCACGAGCTTGTCGGAAAACAGCTCGTGCCGCTGGCTGGCATATGCATCGAGTTCCGCGGCCGATTTGAAATTCCCGAACGTCGGTAGGACGTCCTGACGTTCGTAGTAATTGAAGAGCTTCTCGTCAGCCATGCCGCGTCCCTAACCCAAGGCCGCCTCGAGCCGGTCGAGCTCGCTCCAGATGTCGGAGGGCGCGAAAATCGAAACGATGTGCAGCGGCCGCTTCACGTTCTCGCGCAGCCGGCCGCTGACCTTGGCTTCGTTTTCCTGGTTCACGGCGAGAAGGCAGACGAGCGGCTCCGATTTGCCGACGAGCTCGTCCGGCGAACGGATCGGTATGCCGGTGCCGGGCAGGAACAGCCCCTGACGCTCCCTCTGGTCGTCGACCGACAGGTCGACGAGATCCGCCAGCTCATGCGCGTTGGTGAAGGTGCAGGCGCGGCAGCCCGCGCCGTAGATCGCGATCTCGGCGCCGCTCGCACGGGCCTTGGCGAGGACCGGACGCAGGCGCGCGCCGTACTCCCTTGCGCGCTGGCCGAATTTCTCACCGACGCCGGAGGGCGCAGGAGGCGGCGTCACGTCGCGGGCTGCACGACGGGCGGCGACCGCGAGGCTGCCGCCGCTGAAATTGTACTTCTTCACCGACACCGCCTCGAAGCCGTGGCGGGCCAAGAGCGCGAGCAGGATCGGCTCGGTGAAGTAGCTGACGTGCTCCTCCCACAGCACGGAGAGGTCTCCGGCCGTCGAACCGGGATCAAAGTCGGGCACGTCGATGAACAGCAGCCCTTCGTCGCTGAGCGCGATCTTCACGCAGTCGAAGAAGTTCTCGAAATCGACGATGTGCTCCAGCACCTGACGGGAGACGACGAGGTCGAACTTGCCGGCCTGGGCGACCGCGTCGTGACACAGCGCCGGGCTGATCATGTCGGCATAGACCTTGATGCCGCGCTCGCGGGCGATCTTGCCCGACACCGGGTTGGGCTCCACGCCCACCAGGACCTTCGCGCCGCGTTCGCGCAGCTTGTCCATGAACAGGCCGTCGTTGCATCCGATCTCGAACACGGATTGATGCTTGGAGAATTTCGCGATGGTGTCGAGCTCGTCGACCTGGTGCGGCTCCGGCTTCCAGCTGCTGAAATTGTAGTTGAACTGGCGATACAGGATGTCCGGATCGATCGGCTTGACGATCTGCGGCAGGCCGCAATCGCCGCAGGCGAGCACCTCGAACGGATAGCGTTCCTCCTGCTCGTTTCGGCTGTGCCGAAGGCGATGCGCAATCGGCATCAGGCCGAGGTCGATGACCGGTCGCAGGTCGGTCGAATGGCAGAGGCGGCAATGGTCGGTCACGGCTCTAGCTCTTGGCAGGACAAGCGAGGAACGTCGGCGCCTCGAAGCGATGTGGGCGCAATTGAAGCCTATATATGGCAACAGGCCGTGCCACAATTCTTAAGTTGCCACGGGCGGGCTATACACAACTGAAGCTGGTACCCCGGGGCCTCTATCGCAGGCTTCGATCTTGCCGAACATGCGCGGAACCGAGGCAATCGCACGCGAGACACGACTCAGTGGCAGGTGGAGAGCTGGTCGAGCGCCCTGATGTCTGCGCGCTGGCCGTCGGGAGGCAGGTGGTGCTTCACCACCTCGAACGGCTCGATCCCGTAGGCCTGCCGGTAGATGTCTTTCGACCTGGTTCGTAGCTCGGAAATACCGGCCTCGACTTGGGGGCTCAATGTTTGCTCGCCATCCCTCCACGTCAACAGCCAGTAGTTCGGGGTCTCGCTGAAAAGGGCGAACCGCTTCTGCAACTCGGCGCCCTGAAAGAGGTCAGAGAAGCCGTTGAGCCAGAAATCGCAATTCTGCTTTTGGACATAGAACAGCTTAACGCCGAGGGATCGAAGGGCGGCCTCTGCCGTGTCGGCGGTCCCCAGTGCGATCTTCCTGAAGTCGCGCGCAACGTCGCTCTCGTAGGTGTGGATGATCTTGCCGCGTGTGAGCAGAAGGGAAAAATAGCACGGCACCATCGCGCGGTAGCCATTAAGAGGGAGAATGCGGTCGGAGCCCGTCGTTTGCTGCAGTTCGTCACAGCGCTGCCAGTTCAGGGTGACGCGGGGCATCTGATCGAGGGGGCGCCCGCGCGCAAAGGCGATGGCCTGGTCCTCTTTGAAGCTCTTCCAGGGAAACGAGATTAATGTCCAGGCGCAAGCGACCAGCAGCGCCAAAATGGCGACACTGGGCGCAAAGCGCCCGACGAACAGCGCCGGGACCAGCCGCCGCACGATGACGAGCGCCCAGCAAGCGATTGCGACAGTTGCGAGCGGGAACAGCGCAGTGACGTGAATGGACAGTCTGATCAGACTCGGAATATTCAGCGTCATGTCCAGCAGTCGCACGCTGGCGATATAGGCGATAATGATGAAAAGTCCGGCAATGCCGGGCAATGCCCGCGATTTCGCGGCGCTGGAGCGATCAGGAAACCGCTTCGAGTCGACGAGAGCGATCGCACAGGTTACCGCCGCGAGGAGAGCTGCAACCAGGAGAACTGACTGGCTTTGCCTGCCGACGGCGACCAATCCCGACTTGCTGAGGAAGTCGGTGACCTCGATCGACTGCGCCACCACGAAGAAATCAAGAATGTCCAGGCTGCCGAATTGTGAGAAACGTTCGACCGACGCGACTTTTCGAAAGAGCGAGTATGGATTGGTCGCGGGGATTCCGAGATAGAAATAGTTGATGGCGAAAGCCAGGATGCATCCGGCAATCGCCCCGAACCCCAGCAGCAGACTAGTGACGAGGCCGGATTGATCTCGCTGAAGCGCCTTGGTGAGCACGCCCAGCGACGAGATCAGGAAGACGAAGGCAGCGTAGAGCGGATAGGAGCCGGCGACGGCAAAGCCACAAATGCCGGCGGCAAACCTGTCGCGACTCTGGGAGGACCGAATGACGACCAGCAGGAAATAGACGAAAAAGGCTGCCGTCTGAAGGTGGTATTTGCCGAACTCCATGATGTAGAGGCCGGCCAAGATGCTCGGCATCGTCCGTGGCCACGCAAGGCCGAGGATTGCCAATCCAAGTGCAATCGGTATCGCGGCGTCTTCCCAGCGGCGTCCAAGGGCCTGCAACGGCACAATGAGACGGGCGAGCTCAAAAACGACCGCGCCGATTCCGACGAAATAGAGAAACGAAATGATCTGGGCGACATGGGGCGGCAGGAACGCCGCCAGGAACAGATGCAGCCCGTTTCCGCGGCCGATCTCGAAGTCGGAAAAGATGGGATTGTCGGCCGCAAGCCAAATGCTGTGATTTCTCGCAACCTCCGCAAGATAGGGCGCGTAAAGCTGCTGAACGTCGGTCGAAATGACGTCGGGTATCACGGCGCGATCGAGGAACACCGTTGCCAGCAGCCAAAGACCCAGCAACAATGTTGCGACTAACGGCAAAGTCACCGTGAGCTTGCGCGGCGTCCTGAGGTCGCGGCTGTCCCACAGCAGAACCGCGATCGCAAATCCGAGAACGATTTGCGGATAGAGGATGGAAAGAGCACCGAGCCCGAATCCCGTCAGGATGAGCGTGGCCGCCCCGACAAAGAACTCGTCGACGCGCTGAGTGGGCTCGTGCCTGATAAGCGAGAACGTCAGGCGTCCGGTCGCCATGATGAGCCAGCCGAGATACGGTGTCAGGACAATCCAGGCGAGGACGTAAAATCGCGTCGTCCAGCCGCCTTCGAACAGCAGGGTACGGTAGGTGCCGGGCCGGTTCACGAACCAGATGGAAAGTGCGACAGGCACGAAAATGAGGATACGCCACCACCAAGCCTCGACGCTGGTGCGCAAACGCACTTCGGCAGTTGCCATCGCTTGTTCTTGTCCAGGGTTACTCATGCTAAACCGGCGCTGCATCCGTTCGCTCGGCGGTGGCCCGCGCCTGCTCGGGACTGAAGCCGGCGCGCTCGGGCGCGAGCAACCAAACCAGCCCGCCGAACAGCCCGACGATCAGGCCGCCAAGTCCAAGTAGGACCGATATTGCGAGCGCCTTGTCGGATCCGATTCCGGCGAGACCAAGCGCGGCCACCATCGCGCCTTCCCGAACGCCCCAGCCTCCGATCGAGATGGGAACCGCGGAAGACAGAATGACGAGCGGGATGAGCGCGAAGGCGTCGAGCGCGGAGAGGGGGGCCTGCAGCCCGATCGCGAGGAGATAGCAGGTCAAGACGGTGATCAGGTGGACGACAATGGCTGATACGACCAGCATGGCTCGCCCATCGGCTGCCAGCAACGGAGCCCGGATCAGCATCGCAAATTGCCTGATCCTGGCCGGCACCGCCGTGATCGGGCGCTGCGGCCAGCGGTTAAGCGTCACGAGGGCGATTGCGCCGAGGCATGCAGCCGCTAGAACGGCCAAGATCGCGAAAAGCAGCGAGTTGTCGCCGACGAGCGGCAGCAGAAACGGCATTCCCGCCAGCACGATGACGCCGAGAGCCAGCAACGCCAGGAAGCGATCGGCCACGATGCTGCTGATGGTCGGCGACCATTGCACGCCCTGCCGCCGCAGCATCCAGATCCGGACCGCGTCACCGCCCGCGGGCAGCACCTGATTGAAAAAGATGCTCACCATGAGAATGCGCCAGCCGGCCAGCCAATCGAGGGGCACGTTCATGGCGCGGAGGATCAGGATCCAACGGTGACAGAGCATGAAGGTCTGGGCGAACAGCAGCAGCACGGCAAGTGCCAGCATGTCCAGTTTGACGGCGAGAAGATCGGCTTGCAGGGACGACAAATCCTGGGCCCGCAGCAACAATGCGAGGATACCGATCGAGACCGCGAACTTGGCCAGAGTAACCAGTGCTTTTGCAGGCAGCTTCATCGGCTAGTGTCGTCCTCGATCATTCACGGATCGTCGATCAGCGACAGCAATCGAAGTCTATTTTCTCGCCAGATGCTCCGCGGCGAGCGTACCAATTCTCGTCACGTAGTCCTGCACCGCGGCAGCGTCGCTGCCATCAGGCGCCCAATCGGGAAATTCGGTGCGCGAAGGATCGAACGGGCCGGCGGTGGTTTCGTGAAATACCAGCCATTCCGAGGTGATCAGGATCGAGTGGAAGACCTGTTCCGGCATGCGATAATAGCAGCGCCTGCCCTGACCGTAAGGCGCCATCTCGAGCACCTCGCGTATGCGGCCGTCGTCCTCGAAGATCACGACCTGCGCGGTCCCCTCGATCACGTGGAACGATTCAGGTTTGCCAAGGTGCTTGTGCGGCCGCACATAGGCTTCGCGATGGTGCACGATCAGCATCTCGTGCAGTCCGGACGAGGGATCGGGATGCGTGCACAGCCGGCTGCGCAGGCGCGGGTTGCCGGCGGCGATGCGTTTCAACTCCGCGATCGTGGCGTCATCCGCGGTGACGATGGCGTCGTCCGAATAGTACACTTCCGGATTTTGCGCGCGCAACGAGGTCGGCCGGTGCAGGCCTGCCTCATTCGAAGAAGATGAACCCATGGTCGCCCCGATACCCGCATTTGTCGTAGATCCAGGCCCATGTTTGCGGACCGTGGAAGCTCAGGCAGGTGAGCTGCCAGTAAAGCAGATTGGCCTTCTCGCGCTCGTTGCGGAAGGATTCGACCATCAGATATTTCGAGGTGCCGCGTCCGACCCGCTCGATTTCAGGTACCGCGCGGAACACGTCCTGGAGCGGAAGGTTGTGCAGCACGCCGAGCGAGACGACGAGGTCGAAGCTGTGGTCGGGGTAGGGGAGCTCGACGGCGCTGCCGACCTTCAAATGCGGCCGCACCTCCTCCTTGGCGTTGGCGATGCCATACTCGGAGATGTCGATGCCGGCGATCCTGAGGTCGGGGACGAGCTGAGTGAACTCGTAGAGCAGGTAGCCCTTGCCGCAGCCGACGTCGAGCACGCTCATGCCCGGCTTGATGCCGTAGCGATCGATCAGGGTCTGGGCGAGCGGGCGCCACCGTCCGTCATAGCGATAGCCGCCGTAGCCGTAGCGCCGGTCGCCGTCCCAATAGTCGCGTCCCCATTGCCGCGCCACGGTGGCGGATTCCGCCTTGTCGTGCTCGACCACGCGCTGGACGTAGTCCCGCCTCGTCGATGCGTGCATCGGCTGGAGCAGGTTGATCTCGGTCATGGGGCCCAACTGCTCCGCGGCATCGTCACAGGATGGTTGCGAACTTGTTGACGAGCAGGATGTCCTCGACGGCCTGGATGTCCTTCTGAGACGCCAGCGTGATCTCCTCGACCGCTGCATGGAGATCGCAGCCCTCGCGCAGCACGCGGTCGTAGATCTGCCGCCGCCGAGCCTCGTCGGGCGGCAGCATGAAAATGCTGTAGAGGATCAGCCCACGCAGCTGCGGCAGCTCGTCCAGGATGTCTTCCAGCACCATGTAGCTGCCGGGCATGGTGTGCTCGGCGGCGCTCAACAGATAGTGCAGGTTCTTGCGCCGCGCATAGTCGCGGATCACGATGTTCTGGACGTGCTGAGGGGTGCGGCTGCCGTTCAGCGGCCTGGCGCCGATATAGCCGCGGTGGCCGGCTCGTTCAGCCATGGAAGCCTCCCGGCAGCTTGTATTGCATCCCGACCCGGGTTGCGGGGCGCAGCAGGATCGGCTCGAAGAACTCGCCGAAGCGCTTGTCTGCGTAGGGCGACATAATGCTCTTGAAGCGGCAGTTCATGCTCCAGCGCGTGCCGGCTTCCTCGTTGACGCGATTGCCGTGCATCAGGGTCTGGTTGAACAGCATGACGTGACCGTAGGGAATCTCGATGAAGGTCGCGTGCGGCTTGATGGTCTTGTAGAGCTCTTCGGCGCTGCGCAAGGCCGCCATCCGGTCCTGCATCTCGCCGTTCAGGGACGGCGGCAGCAGATACATCGACTTGGTGCGGTGGACATCGACCAGGGGCACCCACACCACGACCTCGAACGGCGAGTCGCCCGACCAGACGTCGGAATGGGTGGCGAGCAGCGAAGAGCTGTCGCCGGGAAGCTGGATGCTAAGATTGACGCGGCGCTGCATGCAGAGCTCGTTGCCGACGATGGTCTCGATCGTCGAGCGCGCCAGGCGGAAATAGGTCGGGCGGAACCAGGGCTCGGCGTTGAGGCCGTTGAAGACGTGCAGCCGCAATCCGTTGAGATCATCCACGCTCACCCGCGTGTGGATGGTGTCGAGCATCGCGTAGGGATCGTTGCTGTGCGGCAGCTTCAGGTAGTCGGCCGCGAGCTCGGCGGCACGACGCTGGATCCGGTCGAGCCCGGCGCGATCGTCGGCCGGGGTGGTGACGAAGCCATCGTCGATGAATCGCTGCGCCAGCGCCTGCTCGTCGGCGTGCAGGAAGTCCGTGTCCGTCATGCAAAATACTCCCGGGCGGTCGCGCAAATATAGCTGATGTCGGCGGCCGACAGGAACTGGTTGATGGGAAGCGTGAGGATCTGGTCCGCCTGCCGTTCCGTTACCGGGAACGCGCCGCGGCCATGGCCGAGATGCGCCGCTGCCGGCTGCAGGTGGATCGGGACCGGATAATGGATCGCGGTCTCGATGCCTTTGTCGGCAAGATATTTCTGGAAGTCGTTGCGACGCTCGGTCTGCACCACGAAAGTGTGGAAGGTGTTGAACTCGATGTTCCTGCAGGGCGGAATGAACAGGGGCAGCCCGGCGAGCTCGGCGCGGTATTGCGCGGCGTTGCGCCGCCGGCGTTCGATCACGGAAGGAAGGTGGCGCAGGCGGATGCGCAGCACCTCGGCCTGGAGCGTGTCGAGCCGCGACACGATCCCCCATTCCTGGACGTCGCTGCGGTTGATCAGGCCGTGATTGCGCAGCCGTCGGATTCTTGCGGAAAGCTCGGCGTCGGCAGTGACGAGGAAGCCGGCATCTCCGGCGGCATTGAGATTCTTCAAGGGGTGGGCGGAGAAGCAGCCGAAGGTGCCGATGGTGCCGCTCATCCGGCCGTCATAGGTCGAACCGACCGCCTGGGCGCTGTCCTCGATCACGGCGAGCGAGTGCTTGGCAGCGATCGCCATCAGCGGAGCCATGTCGGCCATGCGTCCGGTCAGATGCACCGGCATGATCGCCTTGGTCCGCGGCGTGACGGCGGCCTCGACCGCGGCCGGGTCGATGTTCTGGTCCGGCAGCACGTCCGCAAACACCGGCGTGGCGCCGACCGCGATGATCGCGGCGGTCGATGCCACGAACGAATTCGGCGGCGTGATCACCTCGTCGCCGGGACCGATGTCGAGAGCCCGCATGGCGAGGATCAGCGCGTCGGTGCCCGAATTCAGCGTCACGACATGCGGTGAGCCGAGATACGCGGACAATTCTTCTTCGAGCTTTCCAACCGCGGCGCCGCCGATGAAGTCGCCGCGGGAAAACACGCCCTCGACCGCCTGCAGGATCTCGGTGCGCTCTTCCTCGAACTGCGCGGGAAGATTGACGTAGCCGATGCGCCGGCGGCCGGTGTCAACGTCCATGGCAGAACTTCCTGACGGTCTCGATGACGCGGTCCTGCTGGGCGCGCGTCAGGTGCTGGTCGACCGGGAAGCTGATGACTTCCTTGGCGTGGCGGTCGGTGACCGGGAACGTGCCCGGCGCGTAGCCGAGATGCTTCAGGCCTTCCTGCTGGTACAGCGGGATGGGATAGTGGATCTTGGCCTCGATGCCGTTGTCCAGGCAATATTTGTAGAGCTCGTCGCGACGTTCGGCGAACACCATGTAGAGATGGTAGACGTGCTTCACGTTGGGACGGCGCGGCGGGACGCGCAGGCCGGGCAGGCCGGCGAGACCCGCGTCGTAATAGGCCGCATTTTCGATTCTGCGGCGCGTGATCTCGCTGGTCTGGCCGATCAGCCAGTTGCCGACCACGGCCTGCAAGGAATCGAGCCGCGAGTTGCAGCCGAGGATCGCGATCTCGTCGCGGTTCTTCATGCCGTGGTTGCGGATCAGGCGGAGCTTTTCGTTCATGCCGTCGTCATTGGTGACGACGACGCCGGCATCGCCCCAGACGTTGAGGTTCTTGAGCGGATGCAGCGAGAAGCCGGCCGCGATGCCGTGGGTGCCGGAGCGTTTTCCCGCAAACTCCGACAGGATGCCCTGGCAGGCGTCCTCGACCACCGGCAGGTTGTGGCGCTGCGCGATCGGCATCAGCTTGCCCATGTCGGTGACCTCGCCGGTCAACTGGACCGGCATGATCGCCTTGGTCTTCTCGGTGATGGCAGCCTCGACTTGGTCCACGTTCATGCAGAAGGAATCGTCGCAATCGACCAGGACAGGCGTCGCGCCGGTTTCCGCGATCGCGCCGACCGTGGCGATGAAGGTGTTCGCGGCGGTGATGACCTCGTCGCCATGACCGATGCCGAGCGCCTTGAGCGGCAGCTTGAGCGCGTCGGTGCCGGATCCGACGCCGATGGCATGACGGACGCCGATCAATTCGGCGAAGCGTTTCTCGAATTCGGCGACGGGCTTGCCAAGGGTGAAGTCACCGGTCGCAACCAGCCGGCCGATCTCGGCGAGGATCGGTGCGGGATCCGCGAATTGCTCGAGCAGATAGGAATATCGAACGTCGTACATGTGACCCGTCAGGTGGAATGAAGTTGAGGTGAGGGGGTGTGCGACGCCGCGAGCGCATGCTCGATCGAGGTCGCAATGGCGCCAGCGGAGAGCCCGTGCTTCTTCAGCAGCGAGTCCTGCGAGCCGTAATTGTGCATGAAGCGGTCGGGCAGCGACAGCCGCAGCATCGCAGGGAAACCGGAGCCGAGCTTGTCGATCAGCGCCTCCGCGACCGCGCTGCCGAGGCCGCCGGAGGGCACGTGCTCCTCCAGCGTTGCCACGAGCCTGGTGCCGCGGATAGCCTGCAGCAGCGCTGCGGTATCGAGCGGTTTCACGGTATGCATGTGCAGGATGCCGGCGCGAATGCCTTGCGCGGCCAGCAGGTCGGCTGCGGCGAGGGCGCGCTGGAGCATGATGCCGGTGGTCACCATGAGGACGTCGCCGGGCGGCCGCATCAGGATGGCTTTGCCGATCTCAAAGCTGTGCTCGGCCTTGGACACGATGGCATCGCCGCCCTTGCCGAGCCGGATGTAGATCGGGCCCTTCCAATCCAGCGTCCGCTCCATCATGCGCGCGGCCTCGTCGGCGTCGCACGGGCAGATCACCGTCATGTTGGGTAGCGCCCGCATGATGGCGATGTCCTCGATCGCCTGGTGCGTGGGACCGAGCGGCGCGTAGACAAGGCCGCCGCCATTGGCGATCAGCCGTACCGGCAGATTGTGCAGGCAGAGATCGACCGCGACCTGCTCGTAGCAGCGGCGGGTGAGGAAGGTCGCAATGGTGTTGACGTAAGGCACGAAGCCCTCCATCGCGAGACCTGCCGACATGCCAATGATATGCGCTTCCGAGATGCCCTCGATCAGGTGGCGCTTGGGAAACTCCTTGCTCATCGCGCGCAGCGTGCCGGCACCCGGATCGGAGCCGATGTAAAGCACACGCTCGTCGCGCGCGGCGAGCTTGTGGACCATGTTCATCGCGGTGTTGCGCATGGGGAGCCGATCAAAAATCGCCGACGGCGACGCGAATGGCGTCGAGCTCGCTGTCGGTCAGCTTGTTCTTGTGATGCCAATCGGCATTGGATTCCGCAGCCGGAAGACCCTTGCCCTTGACGGTATGGCAGATGATGGCGGTGGGCTTGCCGGCAACGGCCGGGAGCTGCTTCAGGACCATGCGCAGTGCGCCGACGTCGTGGCCGTTAACCTCCTGCACTGCGAAGCCGAAGCTGCGCCACTTGTCCGCGAGCGGCTCCAGCGGCAGCACGTAGTCGGTGGGGCCGTAGCTCTGCAGCTTGTTATAGTCGATCAGCGCGACGAGGTTGTCGAGGCCGTGCTTGGTCGCGCCCATCGCCGCTTCCCACACCGATCCCTCGTTGATCTCGCCGTCGCCGAGCAGCACGAAGGTGCGGTAGCTGCGCTCGCGCATGCGGGCGGCGAGCGCAAGGCCGACGCCGATCGAGAGGCCATGTCCGAGCGCGCCGGTCGAGGCCTCGACGCCGGGCACCATGCCGTATTCGGGATGCCCGCCCAGAATGCTGTCGGGACCGCAAAAGCCGTCCAGCTCCGACAGCGGGAAGAAGCCGCGGTCGGCCAATAGCGCATAGAGCGCCAGACATCCGTGTCCCTTGCTGAGGATGGCGCGGTCGCGATCGGGATCGCCCGGGTTCTTCGGGTCGATCCGCAGCACGTCGTCGTAGAGCACGCGGACCATCTCGATCAGCGACAGGGCAGGCCCGACATGGCCGCGTCCTGCGGAGCGGACCGAACCGAGGACCAGGCGGCGCAAATAGAGGCTCCGCTCGTCCAGCGTGCAGGTGAGAGCAGCTTCAGCGTGGGGTGAGATCTGGATCACGTTGGCAAATCGTTTGGTGGAGCCGACGGGCTTTGTCGAGCTGGCCGGCAAGGCGGACCGTCAGATCGCCACCTTGCGCAGCCAGGGCACGCCGGGAGCGGCTTTCCGGCAAATAGGCATTCAGGACAATCAGGCACCAAATCGCCCCGAACACAGGATACAGTACGTCAAGGCGGACCGCAAACGAGTCATCCCCAGCCGCGAAGGCGCGCGAGAGCCGCTCGATCAATCGGTTCGCATCGGCCACGGGCAGACCGCTGCCGGGGTGAATCGCGGTGTCGGACACGAGCTTGACCGGGTCGTCCCAGCCGAAATACTCGAAGTCGATGAAGCGCAATTTGCCGTCGTCGGTGCGCAGTGCGTTGTGCAGTCCGCAATCCGACGGGCTCAATGCGCGTTGGGCGGGCGCAAGGTCCGCGGCGGGATCCAGGCCCCGTTCCGCATAGCGCCGCCGGAGTTGCCGGATCGCGACGGCAGCGGTGGGAACAAGGCTGCCGTCCATGAACGCGCGCAAGTGCGGATGATCATCCGAAGCCCGCCTCAGGTCGTCGAGGCGTTGCTCGTACTGGGCGATGGCCGCCTCGGCCGAGAAGATGCTGGCTGACGCATTCCGCAGAGTCTGCGCGCCTTCAGCGTCGTGCAGCTTTTGCAGCTCGATCAGGAAATCGGCCAACTGGTCGGCGTCGTCGGGCTGCGGATGCAGGACCGCGGGTTCACCGTCTAACCATTGATACAGCGCACAGAACGCGGCCGGATCTTTTGCGATCGGCCGCGGCGTCGCATTGATGCCGTGGCGCGAGAGAAACGAGAGCGCGTCATACTCCTGTCCCAGCCGATCGCGCCCGTCGGACGGGTAGTGCTTGAGGGCGAGGGGCGGGCCTTCCGCCATCTCCAGCCGAAACACCCGGTTGTTGCCGCCGGCCCGCGCCGGTTGCGCCGCCGCGACCCGCGCCCCGGAGAGGCGGCTGCCGATCGAGACCGCATCCTGTACGCTGAGGTCCGGCTGGCTCATGCCCCGAACACTCCGCGGTGGATATCGGCCCAGGTCGCGAGCGGCTCGCAATGCGCCGGATACGGCGGCTGCGACTGCGTGAACAGGATCGATCGCGTCGCCTTCGGAAAATGCGGCTGTTCGAAGACGTCGACGAGATCGTCAATAAAGATGTCGAGCTGTAGGCTTGCCAACCGCTCGACCTTGGCCGCCAGCGTGTCCTCGAAATGGACATTGCCCGCCGAGATCGCCGCGTCGGCGGTGTCGATGAGGCCCGCGCTCTTCAGCCAGCCACGCGCAGCCTCGCGCAAGTCGACCCGATCGGGATCCTGATGGCCGAACTGCGTCTTGTGGCTGACGATATGGACGCTCGCGCCGGCCTTTCGGCACGCGGCAAGGAACTCGCGGACGCCAGGGTTGATCTCGGCGCCGCCGATTCCCTTGCCGTAGACGAAGCCCTGCAGCCCCTGCCAGGCAAGCTCGCCGCCGGCGCGGGATCGCAAGAAATCCCGCACGTCGGTCTTCAGCCCGTCCCAGCCCTCCGGCACCAGCCCGCGCTGGCGCGCGGCGGCGGCAAAGACCTTGTCGTAGCAGATGATCGTGTTGTCGAAATCGATGCCGATCCGCACGCCGCTCACTTCAGGCTGATGTTCTGCATCATCTTGATGTTGAAATACCTGGGATCGTTGAGCGAGTTCGGCAGGCGGCCCGCCCTGAAGGCGTCCACGAGGCCGGACACGGCTTGCTCGATCGTGTGCGTCGGCGCAAAGCCGAGCTCGCGGCGGATCTTCTCCGACGAGACGTGGTAGGAGCGGAGATCGTCGGTCGGCTCGACGGCCACGTCGACATTGTTGCCGACCACCGATTTGACGATGTCGGCGATCTTCATCAGCGAGTGGTTTTCGTAGCCGATGTTGTAGGTCTTGCCGTCGATCTTCGCATCATCCTGCTGCAGCAGGAACAGATAGGCCGCCGTCATGTCCTGGATGTGCAGATTGGGCCGCTTCTGCGTTCCGCCGAACACGCGGATGCGGCCGGTGTTGACGGCCAGATTGGTCAGGATGTTGACGACGACGTCGAGCCGCTGCCGCGGAGCGTAGCCGCAGACGGTGGCGGGGCGAACCGTGCAGGTGACGAAGCCGGACGCGGCCTCGTCGGCAAGATCGGTCTCGCACATCGCCTTGAACTTGGAGTAGTCGGTGAGCGGCTCGCAGGACAGCTCCTCGGTCACCTCGGCCTCATCCTTGATGCCGTAGACGCTCGAGGAGGAGGCGTAGATGAAGCGCTTGATACCCGCCTTCTTCGCGGCGCGCACCATCGGACGGAAGCAGTCGTAGTTGATGGACTTGCCGAGTGCCGGGTCCAGCTCGAACGAGGGATCGTTGGAGATGCAGGCGAGGTGGATCACCGCGTTGTTGCCGCGCAGGGCCTCGTTGACCGCGGCCTCATCGCGGATGTCGCCCTTGATCAGGCGGAGGTTCGGATTGTCACGAACGGCATCGAAGACGTCCTGGCCATACATGAACAAGTCGAGCACGGTGACCTTGTGGCCCGCGGCAAGCAATTGCGGAACCAGCACGCTGCCGACGTAGCCGGCGCCACCGGTGACCATCACATTCCATTTCCGATCAATCACTGTCGTTCTCCGGATTCTTCGATCGCGCTACTTCAACAACGCGGTGACGAACTTGACCAGCGGCGCCTTCTCGACCGAGTTGCGGTGACCGACGATGCCGACCTTGATCGCGCCCGCCGCATTGCCGATGAAGGCGACGTCCTCGATGTTGCCGCCGGCCGCCACCAGCGGCGCCGTGATTGTCAGGAAGGCATCGCCCGCACCGACGGTGTCGACGACGGTCTTGGTGAAAGCAGGGACGCGCGCAACGCCGGTCTTCGACGAGAAGGGGTAGCAGCCGAAGGAGCCGTGCGTGATGATCATGTTATCGCAATCGATCTTGCGATGCAGGCCGCCCTCGATCACCGATGCGATGTCGTTGAACTTGTCGGTGGCGGCCAGGCGCGCTTCCGGTGCGTCGATGCAGATGTAGTCGGCCCGCGGATACTTCGTGATCAGGTTGTAGCCGTGGTTGCCGCTGTTGCTCTGGGCGTTGACGGCCAGGAACTTGGAATTCGCGATCAAGGCGTCGATCGTGCTGGATGCGATCATGCCGTGACCGAAATCGGTGACGATGACGACGTCGGCCCCGCGGACGCGCTCGGCGGTGACGCGGTCGATCTCCGTGCGCGCGGCCTCGTCGAGCGGCGTGTCGTCCATCGTGTAGACTTCGAACAGCTTGTGCAGGTAGCCCATCTCGACGTACCGCAGCTTGCGGGTGGTCGGACGGCTCTGAACGCGGATCGGCGTGAGCGTGACGTTCGGGCGGATATGCGCGCGGATGAACTCTTCGGGGTAGTCGTTGCCACCCAGCGTCGTGACGATCTCGACAGATTTGCAGAAGCTTGCGACGTGATTGGCCGCGGCAATGACGCCGCCGGCAAACTGCTCGCCGTTCTTGAGCAGGGTCGCGACGATGTTCTCCTTGGAGGCCTTCCCGAGCGCCGTGACGTATTGGTATTCGTCGATGATGGTGTCGCCGACCAGCACGACGTGCATGTCCTGGATCTTGTCGATCAGCTTCAGCAGCCGTTCGGCGCCGCCTCCATCGCGCACCTTCTGGAGGTAGTCGCGCAGCGGGGGATCGTAGATGTCGAAATAGCGGTTCAGCAGCGACGACGAGCTGAACGTCACGTCCCGCGTGAAGACGATGCGCCCGCCGTGACGCTCGACCGCCTCGCGCTCCACCGCAATCTTGCCGGTCACGTCATCCTCGGGATTCTCGTAGTCCGAGCCCTTCACGTAGATGTCGGGGCGCACGGTATCGAGGACCGGCTCGGCGCTGGAGGTCTGATTGATGCCGACCCAGTCGACCGTGCCGAGCGCGGCCAGCATCTCGGCGCGCATGTTCTCCGGAAAGATCGGCCGTCCCGGGCCCTTGTTGACGTAACGGTCCGCAGTGATGGTCACCACGACGACGTCGGCCTCGTTGCGGGCTGCCAGGATGTGCCGGACGTGACCGAGATGCACCAGATCGAACACGCCGTGGCAGAGCGCAACGGTCAGGCCCTCAGCCTGCGCGGCGCGCACAATCTCGCCGAGCTCCTCGATCGTCTTGATCTTCTCGTGCGGTGCCGGATGGCCGGCCGGCCTGTCTGTCGCAGCATTACCCATGTGAATGACCCAAGGCGCCGGACGGTCTCAGTTGGCCGGCCCGGACGTGATCGGCTGGCGGCAAAATTGGGGGGTGAACGAATCTGCTCAACGGCTTGCCTTCTGCGGGGCGACCTTGTCGTCACCGAGATATTTGAACCAGTCCTTGGTGGCGTCGGCGATCTTGTCCACCGTCCAGAGCGGAGCGTCCTTGTACTGGTCCATCGACTTCAACATCGTCGCGACGCCGTCCTCGAACTTCACCTTCGGCGCCCATTTCAGGACCCGCTTGATCTTGCTGATGTCGGCGTAGGTGCAGTCGGGCTCGCCCGGGCGCTTGGGAATGTGGACCTTGTCGCCGCCGAGAAGCTCGACCAGGCGGTTCACGCTGTAGGTGTTGTCCGAGCCGACATTGAAGATCTCGTGCGAGACGTCGGAGCGCGCAGCGGTCACGAAGGCATCGGCGACGTCGCTGACGAAGGTGAAGTCGCGCGTCTGCTCGCCGTCGCCGACCACCGTGAAGGGCTTGCCCGCGAGCTTCTGTGCCATGAACACGCCGAACACGGCCCCGTAGGTGCCGGTGGTGCGATGGCGCGGTCCGAACACGTTGAACAGGCGCAGCGCCACGGCAGGCAGCTTGTAGACCTGGCACCAGTGCATGACGCATTGCTCGCCGAGATTCTTGGTGAGCGCGTAGGGATACATCGGCCGGATCTCGGCACTCTCCGGCGTGGGATAGACATCCGGAATGCCGTAGCAGGAGGAGGAAGCCGCATAGATGAAGCGGCTGGCGCCCGCGTGCCGCGCCGCTTCGAGAACGTTGACCGTGCCATCGACATTGGCGCGATGATAGGGGATCGGTGATTCGATCGAGGGTACGATGTCCGCCAGCGCGGCGAGATGGAAGACCCAATCCACCCCGTGGAAATACGGTTTGATCGCGTCGAGGTCGGTGACGTCAGCCCGCACGACCTTCAACTGGCTCGAACCGGCGCGTGCGGCGAGGTTTTCAGCGCGTCCGATCACGAAATTATCGAGCGCAATGACCTCATGGCCGTCATCGAGCAGGCGATCGACGAGGTGACTTCCAATGAACCCGGCGCCGCCAGTAACAATGCATTTCATGGGGAACATCCGTGACGCGAATGCCCAGCGCAATAGGCCCGCCAATGTTGAGTGAAACCCGAAAAGCCGACTATCAGCCGCCCGCAAACTTTGCAAGTATTATACCTTTGCAATCCTTGGTAATAGCCGGTATCACCCGGTAATGTTGCAATCGAGCCGTCAGCCCATGCCTGCCGAATCCGTCGATCCCGATCACAAGGCTTTCCTCGACGATTACGTGGGGCGCCTGCATCGCGCGACGGCGGTCGACGACGGTATTTTTGCGAGGATCTCCGCGACGCGCGCGTCCTGGTTGCGCACGCGCGAGCAGGGCGGTCGCGTCATCTTCATCGGCAACGGCGGGTCGGCCGGCATCGCTTCGCATCTGGCGATCGATCTGGCGAAGAATGCGTCGGTGCCCGCTCTCTGCTTCAGCGATGCGAGCATGATGTCGTGCCTTGCCAACGATTATGGGTTCGAGGACTGGATCGCGCACGCCGTGCGGCTGAACGCGCGCGCCGGCGATTGCCTCGTCGCGATCAGCTCGTCGGGGCGTTCGAAGAACATCCTCAACGCGGTCGCGCGGGCGCGCAAGATGAAGCTCGACGTGATCACGTTGTCGGGCATGAACGCGGACAATCCGCTGCGCAATCTCGGCGACGTCAATTTCTGGGTCGACAGCCGCAGCTACAACATTGTCGAGACCACGCACCAGTTCTGGATGATGGCCGCAATCGACCTCGTCATCGGTCGCGCGGAATATCCGGCGTCCTGAGGCGGGCATCCGATGCAGTCGCGATTCAAGCATGCGGCCCTGTTTTCGGTGAAGCTGCTGCTGTCGATCGCCGTGCTGGTCTACATCGCGCGTGGCCTCGACCTGCGCCAGCTGCGCGACCATCTCGTCTCGGTCGATCCGGTCCTGTTCGTCGTCGCGCTTGCGCTGATCTTCGTCCAGACCTTCGTGCTCAACGGCCGGTGGGAGCTGATCATGCGCGCGCTCGGCGTGTCGCTGGATTGGCTCGCCGGCTGGCGGATACTGATGACCAGCCTCTGGTTCAATCAGGTGTTGCCGTCATCGGTCGGCGGTGACGCGGTGCGGATCTGGCTACTGCGCCAACGCGGCGTGCAGTGGCCGGAGGCGGTCAAGGGCGTTGCAGCCGACCGCTTCACGGCATTGATCGGACTGGTCGTGCTGATGGTGGCCGGATTGCCGTTTCTGCTGTCGCGCGTGTCGAATCACGCTGCGATCCTGGCGATCGGCGGACTGACGGTGGCCGGCGTCGCCGGTACGCTGGTCCTGTTGACGCTGGACCGTCTGCCGAAACGCTTGATCGCGCTTCCCGCGATCGCGAGCTTCGTGCGGTTCGGAACGCTGGTCAGGTTTTTGCTCCTGCAGTCCGAGCGCCGTGCGCTGCTGTTCGGATCGGCGCTCCTCATCCATCTCGTCACCGCCGCGGCCTGCTACACCTTGGCGCGCGGTGTCGGAGCGCAGCTCTCTGTCCTCGATGCCGGCATCCTGATTCCGCCGGTGGTGCTGTTGACGGCGGTCCCCATCTCGATCAGCGGCTGGGGCGTTCGCGAGGGAGCGATGGTCGCCTGCCTGGGTCTGGCGGGTGTGTCGTCCGAGCAGGCGCTGTCGGTATCGCTCCTGCTGGGCGCCATCAGCGTGATCATCGGGCTCGTCGGTGGCGTAATCTGGCTGGCAAGTCCGGAGCGCGGCTCGTATTCGGCCGACAAGGTGGCCAAGGCAGCGGAGGACGCGCCCAGCTACGGGCTGGGCAACGAGGCCTCGAGCCACCCATGACCCGCTTGAGCCCGTTGCCGATCTGGTCTTCACAGGGTGGGATTATCCCACTCGCGCGCGTATCTCATTCTTCGGTTGCACGATGAAAAACCTGTTCTACGTCCGCAATACTTGCCGCCTCTGTCATTCCGACAAGCAAGAGCTGGTCGTCCCGATGGCAGGCATGCCGATCGGCACGCCGAACTTCCAGGTGCCGAACGCCAGCGTCGACGATCCCGTTTTCCGCGCTGCGGTGCCGATGGCGCTGCATCTGTGCCGGGACTGCGGCCACCTCCAGATCCTCCATGTCGGCAATCCGGAGATCCAGTACCGAAACTACGTCTATACCACCTCGCTCTCGCTCGGCTTGCGCGAGCATTTCGCTACCTATGCCGACGACGTCGTCAGCCGTTTCGGCATTGCGCCGGGTTCGCTGGTGGTCGAACTCGGCAGCAATGACGGATCGCTGCTCGGCTTCTTCAAGGAGCGGGGGATGCGGGTGCTGGGTGTTGATCCCGCCGTCGACATCGCGCGGCGCGCCACGGAGGCGGGCATCGAGACCATCGGCGATTTCTTCACCGATGCCGTTGGTCGCCGCATCCTGCAGAGCCATGGCGCGGCGAGCGTCGTGATCGCCAACAACATGATCGCCAATGTCGACAATCTGGATCCGCTGGTGATCGGGGTTCGCGACGTGCTCGCACCGGACGGATTGTTCGTCTTCGAAACGCAATACGGCGTCGACGTCACCGAGAAGAACCTGCTCGATACCGTCTATCACGAGCATCTGTCGTATTTTAACATCAAGCCGCTGATCCGTTTCTTCGCCCGGCTGGGCATGGAGCTGATCGACGTCCAGCACATCTGGACCAAGGGCGGTTCGATCCGCGTGACCGTGCAGCGCGCCGGCGGCGCCAAGAAACCGTCGGCAGAGGTCGCGCGTTTCGT
The DNA here is from genome assembly GCF_028128975.1 of Bradyrhizobium sp. CCBAU 45321. Lineage (NCBI taxonomy): Bacteria > Pseudomonadati > Pseudomonadota > Alphaproteobacteria > Hyphomicrobiales > Nitrobacteraceae > Bradyrhizobium > Bradyrhizobium sp. CCBAU 45321. The sequence continues at coordinate 159,846 of NZ_LFKZ01000128.1, read as the reverse complement.
TGCCGAAGAGGAGCGGCTCGGTGTCGATCAGCCGGCTTATTACGCGCCCTATGTGAAGAGGATCGCCGCCATCCGCGACGAATTGGTCGCGATGGCCGATGCCGCCCATGCGCGCGGTCAGCTGGTCGCCGGCTATGGCGTCTCCGTGGGCACCACGACCCTGCTGCCGCAGTTCGGCCTGGAGAACAAGATCGACTTCCTCGTGGACGACGATCCCAACAAGGGGAAGGTGATGGCCGGCCCCGGCTATGACATCCCGATCCTGCCGCCTGCCGCCCTCTACGAGCGCAAGCCGGCGTTCGTCGTGGTCTTCGCCTGGCGCTATGTCGACCCGATCCGGGCCAAGCACGCCCGCTATTTCGCCGAAGGCGGGAAGTTCGTGGTGCCGCTGCCGGGGATTTCCATGGTCGACCGGGCCGACTGACGGCTGCCGGCTCCCGATAGCCTTGCCGGGGATGGCGCGTTCCGGGCGGTCGACAAGTCCTTGATCCGCATGGCTTCTGCACGGGCGTCCGGGGAAGGGCGGCCTGCTGGCGCGACCTCTCTATACCTTGACCTTTGGCCGCATCCGCAGTAGATACCCCGCACTCGCAGCCGGCCCGTTAGACGCGGATTTCCGGCGCGGCCTTGAAATCCCCGAACAATCGAGCCCGGTTTCCGGCTCATCCTTCGAGACAGAGGGCTGAGCCAACGGCGGCTGTTCGGATCCCTGAAATTCATTTGCGTCTGTCGACGGACGTTGGACCTCAAGCGATGGCAGTCAGCCCGTTCAAGTTCTTGCAGGAAGTGCGCTCGGAGACTGCCAAGGTCACCTGGCCGACCCGCCGTGAGACCACGATCACCACCATCATGGTGTTCGTGATGGTCGCCGTGGCCTCGATCTTCTTCTTCGCCGCCGATCAGATCATCCGCTACCTCATCACCTTCCTCCTGGGCATTCACTGATGGCAACAGCAACCGCTCAAGTGTCCGACAAGCGCTGGTACATCGTCCACGCCTATTCGAACTTCGAGAAGAAGGTCGCCGAATCGATCCGCGAGCAGGCCAAGCAGCGCGGGCTCGAGGAGCTGTTCGAGCTGGTGCTGGTTCCAACCGAGAAGGTCACGGAAGTGCGCCGCGGCCGCAAGATCGACGCCGAGCGCAAGTTCTTCCCCGGCTACGTGCTGGTGAAGATGAAGCTGACCGACGAGGCGTTCCATCTGATCAAGAACACGCCGAAGGTCACGGGCTTCCTCGGCGCCGAGAACAAGCCGATGCCGATCTCGGAAGCCGAGGCCATGCGCATCCTGCACCAGGTGCAGGAGGGCGTGGAACGGCCGAAGGCGTCGGTGTCGTTCGAGATCGGCGAGAACGTGCGCGTGGCCGATGGCCCGTTCGCCTCGTTCTCGGGTGTGGTCGAGGAAATCGACGAGGCGCGCTCGCGTGTGAAGGTCGCCGTGTCGATCTTCGGCCGCGCGACGCCGGTCGAGCTGGAATTCGGTCAGGTCGAGAAGGTCTGATCGGGTAACGCGGGAGGCTTCGGTCTCGCGCAACAAGAGGCCGTGGGAGGGAGGGGCGGTTGCCAGCCGCATCCCACCCAGACCACGAACCTGAAACCGCCGGTCCTGCCGGCACAACAGGAGTGATACATGGCAAAGAAAGTGACCGGATACCTGAAGCTTCAGGTCCCGGCCGGTGCGGCGAATCCCTCGCCCCCGATCGGTCCCGCGCTCGGTCAGCGCGGTCTCAACATCATGGAGTTCTGCAAGGCGTTCAACGCCCAGACCCAGAAGGAAGAGAAGAACACCCCGATCCCGGTGATCATCACCATCTATGCGGACCGTTCCTTCACCTTCGAGATGAAGACGCCGCCGATGTCCTACTTCCTCAAGCAGGCTGCAAAGATCCAGTCCGGCTCGAAGGCGCCGGGCCGTGACAAGGCCGGCAAGGTGACCAAGGCGCAGGTGCGCGAGATCGCCGAAAAGAAGATGAAGGACTTGAATTGCGACACCATCGAATCGGCCATGAAGATGGTCGAGGGCTCGGCCCGTTCGATGGGTCTGGAAGTTGCGGGGTAAGCGGCCATGGCAATCGGAAAGCGTTTGAACAAAGCCCGCGAAGGCATTGACCGCGAAAAGCTTTACCCGCTCGCGGACGCCATCAAGATGGTCAAGGAACGCGCGAAAGCGAAGTTCGACGAGACCATCGAGGTCGCGATCAATCTCGGCGTCGATCCGCGTCACGCCGACCAGATGGTCCGCGGTGTCGTGACCCTGCCGAACGGCACCGGCCGTACGCTCCGCGTCGGCGTGTTCGCCCGCGGCGCCAAGGCCGATGAAGCCAAGGCCGCCGGTGCCGACGTCGTCGGCGCCGAGGACCTGGTCGAGAAGGTGCAGAACGGCACGATCGATTTCGACCGCTGTATCGCCACCCCCGACATGATGCCGCTGGTCGGCCGCCTCGGTAAGGTGCTGGGCCCGCGCGGTCTGATGCCGAACCCGAAGATCGGTACCGTGACCATGGACGTCACCGGTGCGGTGAAGGGCGCCAAGGGCGGCTCGGTCGAGTTCCGCGTCGAGAAGGCCGGCATCCTGCAGGCCGGCGTTGGCAAGGCCTCGTTCTCCGAGGAGAAGCTGGTCGAGAACATCAAGGCTCTGGCTGACGCTGTCTCCAAGGCGAAGCCGGCCGGTTCCAAGGGCACCTACATCCAGCGCGTTGCGGTGTCCTCGACGATGGGCCCGGGCGTGAAGGTCGAGCCGGGCACCATTCTCGGCTGAGGTTTGGAAATTGCATGAGGCGAGGGGCGGGATCGGGTGACCGATTCCGCCCCTCGTCGTTTGTGGCGGCGCTCTTCGGAAACAACAACAATGGCTGACAAGGTCCTGATCTACTCGCGCTTTCCCAAGTCGATGATGGCGCGCTTCGCCGAGCGGTTCGAGCTGCTCGACACCGGCGGCAAGCCCGTGCGGGAGGTGTTTCCGGCGGAGGAGCTGGGCGGCATCCGCGCACTGCTGACTGCTGGCGGCTCGCCACTCGGTGCGGAGGCGATGGACCTGTTTCCGAATCTCGGCGCCATCGTCTGCTATGGGACTGGCTATGATGGCGTCGACCTGAAGGCGGCGGCCAGCCGGAACATCGCGGTCGGTCACAGCCCCGGTGCCAATGCGGCTTCCGTCGCCGACATCGCGATGACCTTGATGCTGGCGACGACCCGGCGGATTTTGGTGGCCGACCAATATGTCCGCAGCGGCGATTGGGCGGCCTCGAAACAGTCGCCGATGATGCGTCCCCAGGCCGGCATGCCCGGCCGCCGCATCGGCATCTACGGCATGGGTGAGATCGGCCGCAAGATCGCCGCGCGCTGTGCTGCTTTCGAGAGCGAGGTCGGCTATTTCAGCCGCACTCGGTACGATCTGCCCTATCAGTACTTTCCGACTCTGGAGGCGCTCGCCGATTGGTGCAGCGTCCTGATGATCGCGGTGCGGGCAGGGGCCGAGACCCAGCATGTCGTCAACGCCGATATCCTCAGACGCCTCGGGGCGGAGGGCTACGTCGTCAACATCTCCCGCGGCTCCGTCATCGACGAGAAGGCGCTGGTCGCGGCGCTCACCGACAAGACCATCGCGGGGGCGGGCCTCGACGTCTTCGAAAAGGAACCGCACGCGCCTGACGCCCTGACCGAACTCCCCAACGTGGTGTTCGCCCCGCACATCGGCGGCCACACCCTGGATTCGCACGTCGCCATGCAGAACTGCGTGCTGGCCAACCTGACCGCGTTCTTCGAGGGCAAACCGCTGCCGTATCGGGTCAAATCAGCCTGAATCGGCCCTTGTTGGGCCATCTCAAGCCCAACCGCCAATCGATTGGAACTGGTGTGAATTTTGCTCTTGGCAAGCAGGCTCCGAGCGGTTAAAGAACCGCCTCCGGACGTGCCGGCCTCGGCTGGCGCGTTCGTGCACGCATTCCGAAAACCGACACGACAGGAGATCATTCCTTTTCAGGACGTCCGTGAGGATTTGCCCGAAAAGGAAGGAAGATCCGTCTTTTGGCAGGGATGCGAGCAGAGGTCGGGCGGTTCGCCGGCTGACCTCGTCCTGTCCAAGACTGCAGGCGCCCGCGGGGAATTTCGATTCCTCAACGGCTTAATCGCATGGCCTGCATAGACGGGTGAAGACCGGATTCACTTCGCATCCAGCTTTTTAAGGGCTGGTTTTGCGAAACGGGTCTGGTTCGGACCTCGACACGCCGTGGGCCCTTTGGCTCCCGGAGGGCAGGCTTTGAATTGTCGTCTTGCCCGGCGTGTCCGATGGGTTTTTTGGCCCGGAGGTTCAGGTTTGGGCGGGACGATGGGTGCAACCCGGCGGTCCCGCTTCTCGCGATGACCGCCAACCGGAGAGAGCTTGCTGTGGAACGAGCGGCAAAAAAAGAAGCGGTCGAACAGCTCAACGAGGTCTTCAAGACCACGAGCGTCGCGATCGTTGCTCAATATTCCGGCCTCACCGTCGCCCAGATGCAGAAGCTGCGCCAGCAGATGAAGCAGGCGGGTGCCGCGGTGAAGGTCTCGAAGAACCGTCTCGCCAAAATTGCTCTTGAAGGCACTGACGTCGTTGCCATCGGTCCCATGCTGAAGGGGCCGACCGTGATCGCGACTTCGAACGATCCGGTAGCGGCGCCAAAGGTCGCCATCGAATTCGCCAAGGCGAACGAAAAGTTCGTCATCGTCGGCGGATCGATGGGGAAGACCGTCCTGAATGTCGACGGCGTGAAGGCGCTTGCCTCGCTGCCGTCGCTTGACGAACTGCGCGGCAAGATCGTCGGCCTCATCGTGGCCCCGGCGACCAAGCTGGCCCAGCTCGCCAACGCGCCCGCGGGCAAGCTCGCGCGCGTCATCCAGGCTCATGCCTCAAAGGGCGAAGCGGCCTGACGCCCTTCGCAAAACTCAAACCCGAACCAGACTTACAGTTAAGGAAACTGAACAATGGCTGACCTGCAGAAGATCGTTGACGACCTCTCGAGCCTGACCGTGCTCGAAGCTGCCGAACTCGCGAAGCTCCTCGAAGAGAAGTGGGGCGTTTCGGCTGCCGCGGCTGTCGCCGTGGCCGGCCCGGCTGCTGGCGGCGGCGGTGCTGCCGCTCCGGCGGAAGAGAAGACCGAGTTCACGGTCGTTCTCGCCAGCGCCGGCGACAAGAAGATCGAGGTCATCAAGGAAGTCCGCGCCATCACCGGTCTCGGCCTGAAGGAAGCAAAGGACCTCGTCGAGGGTGCTCCGAAGCCGCTGAAGGAAGGCGTGAACAAGGACGAAGCCGACAAGATCAAGGCCCAGCTCGAGAAGGCTGGCGCCAAGGTCGAGCTCAAGTAAGCACTGCTTACTGGCGGGATCCCGGGCAGGCAACAGCTCTGCCCGGATCCTAGTCCCCCTTCGAGAGGGTGGACCGGAATGCAAAAGGCGTGCGACGGAACGATCCGACGCAGGCCAAACACGAAAAAGTGTGGGGATTTGAGGGTTTGACCCTCGAATCTGCACTATTGTCGCCCCATATCGGGTCGGCAGCACGAAAGCGCGGTGGCAGGGATGCCGGATTTCCCTGTAAGCCGTTGGGAGAGCAGGCTATTTCGGGCTTTTGCAGTCCGTGAAGATGATCGTTGTGACGGGCGGGCGCGCATCTGCGCCCCGCGCGTCGTTTTGCGTTTTGAAGGTCTGAAGAACAGATTCAGGACATCGGCGCCTGAAACTGCGTCTCCGGCCCCCCAAGACGGGTTCGAAAATTCAACCCGGAAAGCGGTGGCAGCCGCGGTCCGGACGGTGCGCCCAGGGCGGGCGACGAAAATGAGAGGCCACGATGGCGCAGCAGACATTCACCGGTCGCAAACGCGTTCGCAAGTTCTTCGGACACATCAAGGAAGTCGCCGAGATGCCGAACCTCATCGAGGTTCAGAAGGCGTCCTATGACCAGTTCCTGATGGTGGACGAACCCCAGGGCGGACGTCTCGACGAGGGTCTGCAGGCGGTGTTCCGCTCGGTGTTTCCGATCTCCGACTTCTCCGGCACCTCGATGCTGGAATTCGTCCGCTACGAGTTCGAGCAGCCGAAATACGACGTCGACGAGTGCCGCCAGCGCGGCATGACCTTCGCTGCGCCCCTCAAGGTGACGCTGCGCCTCATCGTGTTCGATATCGACGAGGAAACCGGCGCGAAGTCGGTGAAGGACATCAAGGAGCAGGACGTCTACATGGGCGACATCCCGCTCATGACGATGAACGGCACCTTCATCGTCAACGGCACCGAGCGCGTCATCGTCTCGCAGATGCACCGTTCGCCCGGCGTGTTCTTCGACCACGACAAGGGCAAGACCCATTCCTCGGGCAAGCTGCTGTTCGCCGCCCGCGTCATCCCGTACCGCGGCTCCTGGCTCGACATCGAGTTCGACGCCAAGGACATCGTCTATGCGCGTATCGACCGTCGCCGCAAGATTCCGGTGACGTCGCTGATGTTCGCCCTCGGCCTCGACGGCGAGGCGATCCTGTCCACGTTCTACAAGAAGATTCTCTACAAGCGGACCAAGGAAGGCTGGCGCGTTCCGTTCGACGCCAACCGCTTCCGCGGCTACTCCACGGTCAACGACCTGATCGATGCCGATACCGGCAAGGTCGTGCTCGAGGCCGGCAAGAAGCTCACCGTCCGCGCCGCCCGCCAGCTCCAGGAGAAGGGGCTGAAGGCGCTGCGCATGGCCGACGAGGAGCTGGTCGGCAATTACGTCGCCGAGGATCTCGTCAACCCCAAGACCGGTGAGATCCACGCCGAGGCCGGTGAAGAGATCACCGACAAGCTGATGAAGGCGCTCAACGAGCAGGGCTACAAAGAGCTGCCGCTGCTCGACATCGACCACGTCAATGTCGGCCCCTACATCCGCAACACGCTCTCGGCCGACAAGAACATGACGCGCGAGGACGCGCTGTTCGACATCTACCGCGTGATGCGTCCGGGCGAGCCGCCGACGCTGGAATCGGCGCAGGCCATGTTCCAGTCGCTGTTCTTCGACGCCGAGCGCTACGACCTCTCCGCGGTCGGCCGCGTCAAAATGAACATGCGCCTCGACCTCGATGCGCCCGATACCCAGCGCACGCTGCGCAAGGAGGACATCCTCTCCGTCATCAAGACGCTGGTGGATCTGCGCGACGGCAAGGGCGAGATCGACGACATCGACCATCTCGGCAACCGCCGCGTGCGTTCGGTCGGCGAGCTCATGGAGAACCAGTACCGCATCGGCCTGTTGCGCATGGAGCGCGCGATCAAGGAGCGCATGTCCTCGGTCGACATCGACACGGTCATGCCGCAGGACCTGATCAACGCCAAGCCGGCGGCCGCCGCGGTGCGCGAGTTCTTCGGCTCCTCGCAGCTGTCGCAGTTCATGGACCAGACCAACCCGCTCAGCGAGATCACCCACAAGCGCCGCCTCTCGGCGCTCGGACCGGGCGGTCTCACCCGCGAGCGCGCCGGCTTCGAGGTGCGCGACGTGCATCCGACGCATTACGGCCGCATCTGCCCGATCGAGACGCCGGAAGGTCCGAACATCGGCCTGATCAACTCGCTTGCGACCTTCGCGCGCGTGAACAAGTACGGCTTCGTCGAGACGCCGTATCGCAAGGTCAAGGATGGCCGTGTCACCGACGAGGTCGTGTACCTGTCGGCGATGGAGGAAGGGCGCTATTCCGTGGCGCAGGCCAACGTGCCGGTCGACGCCAAGGGCCGCTTCACCGAAGACCTCGTGGTCTGCCGCTCGAGTGGCACCCGCGACGTCGTGCCGATGACGCCCGACAAGGTCGACTACATGGACGTGTCGCCGAAGCAGCTCGTTTCGGTCGCCGCGGCGCTAATCCCGTTCCTCGAGAACGACGACGCCAACCGCGCGCTGATGGGCTCGAACATGCAGCGCCAGGCGGTGCCGCTGGTTCGCGCCGAGGCGCCGTTCGTTGGCACCGGCATGGAGGGCGTGGTTGCCCGCGACTCGGGCGCTGCGATCGCGGCGCGCCGTTCGGGCGTGATCGACCAGATCGACGCGACCCGCGTCGTCATCCGCGCCACGGAAGATCTCGATCCGACCAAGTCGGGCGTCGATATCTACCGCCTCATGAAGTACCAGCGCTCCAACCAGTCGACCTGCATCAACCAGCGTCCGCTGGTGAAGGTCGGCGACGTCGTCAAGAAGGGCGACATCATCGCCGACGGTCCCTCGACCGATCTCGGCGAGCTCGCGCTCGGTCGCAACGTGCTGGTCGCGTTCATGCCGTGGAACGGCTACAACTTCGAAGACTCGATCCTGCTCTCCGAGCGGATCGTGAAGGAGGACGTCTTCACCTCGATCCACATCGAGGAGTTCGAGGTGATGGCCCGCGACACCAAGCTCGGACCTGAGGAAATCACCCGCGACATTCCGAACGTCTCGGAAGAAGCGCTGAAGAACCTCGACGAAGCCGGTATCGTCTACATCGGCGCGGAAGTGCGCGCCGGCGACATCCTGGTCGGCAAGATCACGCCGAAGGGCGAAAGCCCGATGACGCCGGAAGAGAAGCTGCTGCGCGCCATCTTCGGCGAGAAGGCCTCCGACGTCCGCGACACCTCGCTGCGCGTTCCCCCAGGCGTGCAGGGCACCATCGTCGAAGTGCGCGTGTTCAACCGCCACGGCGTCGACAAGGATGAGCGTGCGCTGGCGATCGAGCGGGAGGAGATCGAGCGCCTCGCCAAGGACCGCGACGACGAGCAGGCGATCCTGGACCGTAACGTCTACAACCGTCTTGCCGAGCTGCTCGAGGGGCGGCAGGGCATTGCAGGTCCCAAGGGCTTCAAGAAGGACACCAAGATCACCCGTGCGGTGCTCGAGGAGTATCCGAAGTCGCAATGGTGGCTGTTCGCTTCGCCGAACGACAAGCTGATGGCCGAGATCGAGGCCATGCGGAAGCAGTACGACGAGTCGAAGAAGGGGCTCGAACAGCGCTTCCTCGACAAGGTCGAGAAGCTTCAGCGCGGTGACGAATTGCCGCCCGGCGTGATGAAGATGGTCAAGGTCTTCGTCGCGGTGAAGCGCAAGATCCAGCCCGGCGACAAGATGGCCGGCCGCCACGGCAACAAGGGCGTGGTGTCGAAGATCGTGCCGATCGAGGACATGCCGTTCCTCGAAGACGGCACGCATGCCGACATCGTGCTCAATCCGCTCGGCGTGCCTTCGCGCATGAACGTCGGACAGATCCTCGAGACCCATCTCGGCTGGGCCTGCGCCGGCCTCGGCAAGCGTATTGGCCAGACTGTCGATGCGTACCTGTCGAAGCAGGACATCAAGCCGCTGAAGGAGACCTTGAAGAAGGTCTACGGCGAGGACGAGACGATCAAGTCGCTCAACGACAACGAGCTGCTCGAACTCGGCCATAACCTCAGCCGCGGCGTGCCGATCGCAACCCCGGTTTTCGACGGTGCCAAGGAAGCCGATATCGAGGAGATGCTGAAGCTCGCCGGTCTCGACGCTTCGGGTCAGTCGACGGTCTATGACGGCCGCACCGGCGATCCGTTCGATCGCAAGGTGACGGTGGGCTACATCTACATGCTCAAGCTGCACCATCTGGTCGACGACAAGATCCATGCGCGTTCGATCGGTCCGTACTCGCTCGTCACCCAGCAGCCGCTGGGCGGCAAGGCGCAGTTCGGCGGCCAGCGCTTCGGCGAAATGGAGGTGTGGGCGCTCGAGGCTTACGGCGCGGCGTACACGCTCCAGGAGATGCTGACGGTGAAGTCGGACGACGTCGCCGGCCGTACCAAGGTGTACGAGGCGATCGTGCGCGGCGACGACACGTTCGAGGCCGGTATTCCGGAATCGTTCAACGTGCTGGTCAAGGAAATGCGCTCGCTCGGCCTCAACGTCGATCTGCACAACTCCAAGATGGGACCGGCGCCGACGTCGGAAGCGGCCGAGTAGTTCGACCTGTCATGCCCGGCCTTCGCGGCCGGGCATCGGCGCCCCGCCTGAGGCCTTGAGGGCAGGGCGCCATGCAGAAGTGATTTTCGAATTTGCGGCCGGAGGCGACCGGCACGCGAGGAGAAGACGATGAACCAAGAAATTATGAATCTCTTCAACCCGACGACGCCGGCTCAGGTCTTCGACCAGATCCGGATCTCGATCGCGTCTCCAGAGAAGATTCTGTCCTGGTCCTACGGCGAGATCAAGAAGCCGGAGACCATCAACTATCGTACCTTTAAGCCCGAGCGCGACGGCCTGTTCTGCGCCCGCATCTTCGGGCCGATCAAGGACTACGAGTGCTTGTGCGGCAAGTACAAGCGCATGAAGTATAAGGGCATCATCTGCGAGAAGTGCTCGGTCGAGGTCACGCTGTCGCGCGTCCGGCGCGAGCGTATGGGCCATATCGAGCTCGCAGCTCCCGTCGCGCACATCTGGTTCCTGAAGTCGCTGCCCTCGCGCATCGGCCTCCTGCTCGACATGACGCTGAAGGATCTCGAGCGGATCCTCTACTTCGAATATTACGTCGTGCTCGAGCCGGGCCTCACCGCGCTGAAGGACCGTCAGCTGCTGTCGGAAGACGAGTATCTGAAGGCGCAGGACGAGTACGGCCAGGACAGCTTCACCGCCATGATCGGCGCCGAGGCGATCCGCGAGCTGCTCAAGGGCATGGACCTCGAGAAGCTCGAGGCCTCGCTGCGTGCCGAGATGCAGGAGACCGACTCCGACATCAAGCACAAGAAGCTCGCCAAGCGTCTGAAGATCGTGGAAGCGTTCCGCCATTCCGGCAACAAGCCGGAATGGATGATCATGACCGTGATCCCGGTGATTCCGCCGGACCTGCGTCCGCTGGTGCCGCTGGACGGCGGCCGTTTCGCGACCTCTGATCTCAACGACCTCTATCGCCGCGTCATCAACCGCAACAACCGCTTGAAGCGGCTGATGGAGCTGCGCGCGCCCGACATCATCATCCGCAACGAGAAGCGCATGCTTCAGGAAGCGGTCGATGCGCTGTTCGACAACGGCCGCCGCGGCCGCGTCATCACCGGCGCCAACAAGCGTCCGCTGAAGTCGCTCGCCGACATGCTCAAGGGCAAGCAGGGCCGCTTCCGCCAGAACCTGCTCGGCAAGCGCGTCGACTATTCGGGCCGTTCGGTGATCGTGGTCGGTCCCGAGCTGCGCCTGCATCAGTGCGGCCTGCCGAAGAAGATGGCGCTCGAGCTGTTCAAGCCGTTCATCTATTCGCGGCTCGACGCCAAGGGCCTGTCCACCACCGTGAAGCAGGCCAAGAAGCTGGTCGAGAAGGAGCGGCCCGAGGTCTGGGACATCCTGGACGAGGTGATCCGCGAGCATCCAGTGCTGCTCAACCGCGCACCGACGCTGCACCGCCTCGGCATTCAGGCATTCGAGCCCGTGCTGATCGAGGGCAAGGCGATCCAGCTTCACCCGCTGGTCTGCTCCGCGTTCAACGCCGACTTCGACGGCGACCAGATGGCCGTGCACGTTCCGCTGTCGCTCGAAGCGCAGCTGGAAGCGCGCGTCCTGATGATGTCGACCAACAACATCCTGCATCCGGCGAACGGCCAGCCGATCATCGTGCCGTCGCAGGACATCGTGCTCGGTCTGTACTACGTCTCGATCATGCGCGAAGGCCTGCCCGGCGAGGGCAAGGTGTTCGGCGACATGGCCGAGCTCGAGCATGCGCTGCACGCGAAGGTCATCCACCTCCACACCAAGATCAAGTACCGGTGGGAAGGCATGGACGAGACCGGCAAGGTCTCCAAGCGCTGGATCGAGACCACCGCCGGCCGCGTCATGCTCGGCAATCTGCTGCCGAAGAACCCGCGCATCTCCTACGAGATCATCAACAAGCTGATGACCAAGCGCGAGATCTCCGGCGTCATCGACCAGGTCTACCGCCACTGCGGCCAGAAGGAGACGGTGATCTTCTGCGACCGCATCATGGCGCTCGGCTTCTACAACGCGTTCAAGGCCGGCATCTCGTTCGGCAAGGACGACATGGTCGTGCCGCACGGCAAGTGGAAGATCGTCGACACCACCCGTACGCTGGCGAAGGATTTCGAGCAGCAGTACAACGACGGCCTGATCACCCATGGCGAGAAGTACAACAAGGTCGTCGACGCCTGGTCGAAGGCCACGGAAGAAATCGCCAAGGCGATGATGAAGGAGATCTCCGCCACCAAGAAGACGGCGAGCGGAGCCGACGCCGACATCAACTCGATCTACATGATGGCTCACTCCGGTGCCCGCGGTTCGCCGGCCCAGATGCGCCAGCTCGCCGGCATGCGCGGCCTGATGGCCAAGCCGTCGGGCGAGATCATCGAGACGCCGATCATCTCGAACTTCAAGGAAGGCCTCTCGGTGCTCGAGTACTTCAACTCGACCCACGGCGCCCGCAAGGGCCTCGCGGACACCGCGTTGAAGACCGCGAACTCCGGCTACCTGACCCGTCGTCTCGTCGACGTGGCGCAGGACTGCATCATCACGCAGAGCGACTGCGGCACCAAGCTCGGCATCAAGATGCGCGCCATCGTCGACGCCGGTACCGTGGTCGCCTCGCTCGGCTCGCGCATCCTCGGACGCACGGCCTGCGAAGACGTGCGTGACAGCTCGGGCCAGGTGATCGTCAAGCGCGATACGCTGATGGAAGAGAGCCACGTGGATGCCATCCACCAGGCCGGCATCCAGGAGGTGAAGATCCGCTCGGCGCTGACCTGCGAGCTCGTCAACGGCATCTGCGGCAAGTGCTACGGCCGCGACCTCGCCCGCGGCACGCCGGTCAACCACGGCGAAGCGGTTGGCGTCATCGCGGCGCAGTCGATCGGCGAGCCGGGCACCCAGCTCACCATGCGCACCTTCCACATCGGCGGTGCGGCGCAGCTCAACGAGCAGTCCTTCGTCGAAGCCAACTTCGACGGCAAGATCGTGATCAGGAACAAGGCCATCGCCCGCAACAGCGAAGGTCACCTTATCGCGATGGTGCGCAACATGGTTGTCGCGATCGTCGATGCCGACGGCACCGAGCGTGCGACGCACCGGATCCAGTACGGTTCGCGTCTGCACGTCGACGAGGGCGACATGGTCAAGCGCGGCCAGCGCATCGTCGAGTGGGATCCCTACACCCGTCCGCTGCTCACCGAGGTCGAAGGAACCATTGGCTTCGAGGATCTGGTCGAGGGGCAGTCGATCTCGGAAACGCTCGACGAGGCCACCGGTATCGCCAAGCGTGTGGTCATCGACTGGCGCTCGACGCGCGGCGGCTCGGACCTGCGTCCGGCCATCGTGGTCAAGGGCAAGGACGGCAAGGTGCTCAAGCTCGCCCGTGGCGGCGATGCCCGCTACATGCTGTCGGTCGACGCCATTCTCTCGGTCGACATCGGAGCCAAGGTCCAGCCGGGCGACATCCTCGCCCGTGTCTCGACCGAAAGCGCCAAGACGCGTGACATCACCGGCGGTCTGCCGCGGGTGGCGGAACTGTTCGAGGCTCGGCGCCCGAAGGATGCGGCGATCATCGCCGAAATCGCGGGCACCATCCGGTTCGGGCGCGACTACAAGAACAAGCGTCGCATCTCGATCGAGCCGATGGACAAGACCGACGAGCCGCGCGAGTACCTGATCCCGAAGGGCAAGCACATCCACCTTCAGGACGGCGACGTCGTCGAAAAGGGCGACTTCATCGTGGAAGGCAACCCGGCGCCGCACGACATCCTCGCGGTCAAGGGCATCGAGGAGCTCGCGGCCTATCTGGTCAACGAGATTCAGGAGGTCTACCGGCTTCAGGGCGTGCTCATCAACGACAAGCACATCGAGGTGATTGTCCGTCAGATGCTCCAGAAGGTGGAAATCACCGACCAGGGCGACACGGACATGATCTCCGGCGAGCAGGTCGACAAGATCGAGTTCGACGCGCTCAACGTGAAGGCCAAGGAAGAGGGCAAGAAGCCCGCCACGGGAACGCCGGTTCTGCTCGGCATCACCAAGGCGAGCCTCCAGACCCGCTCCTTCTTCTCGGCGGCATCGTTCCAGGAGACCACCCGCGTCCTCACCGAGGCGGCGGTCAACGGCAAGATCGACCCGCTCGAAGGCCTCAAGGAGAACGTCATCGTCGGCCGGCTGATCCCGGCGGGCACCGGCGCCTCCATGGCCAAGATCCGCGAAGTCGCCATGAAGCGCGACAAGCTGATCCTGGACGAGCGCGAGAAGCAGGCCGCCGTCGTGTCGCCGGCGCCGGAAGCCGAGCTTCCTGCGCTGCCGCCGGCGGAATGATCGGTCATCCGTAGGAATACCGAGGACAATGAAAAGGCCGGCTTTCGCCGGCCTTTTTGCTGCTTTGTTTGCTTGTTGCGATGCGGGATCAACCTTTGTTCATCTTTCCTTCAGCCGCAAAAGCGCTTGTGCTATGGCGCCTTAGACCGGTGGTCCCGCCAAGGGGGCAGGGCCGGAAGACCACGGAACTTTCATGCTTGATCTCGCAATCGTAGGCGGCGGCCCCGGCGGGCTGATGAGCGCCTGGTACCTGAAGCGCAAGCTCGGCGACCTCTGCCGCGTCACCATCTACGAGGCCTCCGACAGGCTCGGCGGCAAGATCGTCACCCGCAAGTTCGATTCGGCGCCCGCGATGTACGAGGCCGGCGTTGCCGAGATCTACGACTACTCCATGACAGGCCCGGATCCTCTGCGCGAGCTGATCCAGCATTTCGGCCTTCAGACCATTCCGATGGATGCCGAGCAGGTGCAGTTCGGCGGTGAGCTGCTCAACGACGTTCCCGGCATGCGCCGCAAATACGGCGCCAAGACTGCCGCCGCGATCGAAGCCTTCCGCAAGCGCTGCGCCGAGGTGATGTCGCCGGTGGAATATTACGAGGGCGTCGGCGCGCACGACAACGAACATCCCTGGGCCTACAAGACCGCCGAGCAGGTGCTCGACGAGGAGGTCGAGGACATCACCGCAAAGCGCTTCTTCAAGGTGATGGCGCGTTCCGACATCGCGACCGAGAGCCACAACACCAACGGGCTCAACGCGCTTAAGAACTATCTGATGGACGTCGACGGCTATATCGGCCTCTATTCCATCCAGAACGGCAACGAGCAGCTGATCGAATGCCTGCAGTCGGAAGTCAATGCCGACATCCAGCTCAATCACCGCGTGCTCACCGTCGGCAAGGCGCCGACCGGCCGGTATCAGCTCAAGATGATGAACGGCAAGGGGCCGGAGACCCGTGACTTCGATCTCGTGCTGGTCTGCCTGCCGCATTCCTGGCTCGCCACTCTCGGGTGGGAGGGCGAGCAGCTGCGCAGGTCGATGGTCAAGCACGTCGCCTATTTCGACCGGCCCGCGCACTATCTGCGCGTCTCGATCCTGTTCGACGAGCCGTTCTGGGGCGACAAGATTCCGGGCGCCTGGTTCATGTCGGAAGCCTTCGGCGGCTGCTGCGTCTACAACGAGGGCGCACGTCACGACGTCGGCAAGCATGGTGTTCTGAACTGGCTCATTCCCGGCTCCGATGCGCTGGCTTTTGCCAATCTGTCGGACCAGGAGCTGATCGAGGCCGCCCTGAAATCGCTGCCGGCTTCTCTCGGCGATGCGCGTCTGCACTTCATGGAAGGCAAGATCCACCGCTGGCTGTCCTCGGTGAACGCGCTGCCTGGTGGTTTGCCCGCGCGCGACGTCATGACCAATCACCGGCCCGAGCCGAAGGAGCACCCCGGCATCGTGGTGGTTGGCGACTATCTGTTCGATTCGACGCTCAACGGCCTGCTCGATTCCTCGGACGCGGCGACCGACATCATCCTGACCGAGATGATGCGCCTGCGCCGCCAGCGCGCGCAGGACGACAAGCCGCTCTCGGACAAGATCGATCGCAAATATTTCGAGAATTATCGCGGTCTCGGCCCCTATCACCAGGCGTGGCGGCACTTCACCGATCCCGACTACCTGACGACGCTGATTGGCATTGTCTGGGGCAGGGCGGCGGGCGCCAAGCTGCTGGTCGCGGGCTCCGCCAGCGGCGAACTGGTCGGCGCCCTGCGCGATCGCGGCATCGATGCATGGGGAATCGAGAACAACCGCGCGATCCACGCCAGGACGCCGAAATCGCTGAAGAAGTACAACAAGCTCGGCACGATCACCGACATGCCGTTCAAGGACGGCACGTTCGACTTCGTGTTCGAGACCAGCCTCTGCCACGTTTCCCCGAAGCAAGTGGTCCGCGCGATCCGCGAGCTCAACCGCGTGGTCAAGACCGGCCTCGTGTTCGGCTCCATCACCTCGGACATGGCGCCGGCATTGATCGACCGCTACGACCTCTTGCGCGGAGTCAAGAAGCTCGGCACCTGGTGGGAATGGTCCGAACTGTTTTTCGGCAACGGCTTCGACCTGTCGATGCACCGCAAGGATTGCACCGATGCGCTGTGGGAGGCGACGCTCGCCGCCAACAAGGGGCCGGGGCAGTGGTACGCCGACGCGGACAGCTTGCGCTATTCCTTCTTCGACAAGGTCGAGGACGAGGACTAGCCTGGGGGACGCCAACCGAATCCGCCAATTGTTTTGCCGAATTCATCTTGATCGCATAAAATCGGTGCAATAGCGGTTGCCGCTATTTCCTGCGTTCTCTGCGGTCATGCCGGCCGTCAGCATCGGTTGGTTTCATGGCATCCAAGCCTTTCTTGCCTGGCGACAAGCCTCTATCTCCCGATCAACAGAAGCTCGCCGCGGAGGAGGCGGCCGGGCTCGATGGCAAGCTCGCCGACGCTGCCAAGCCGGATCTCAAGGACGACGAGGACGCCGAAGACGAGGGGGATGACGAGCTGGAGCTCGACGAGGACGATGAGGACGAGGACCTCGTCGTCTTTACCGCGCGCGAAGCCGCCGGGGCCCTTGCGACCATTGTCGGGTTCGTCAAGCCCTATCTCTCCAACTACAAGCGGATGCTGTCATTCGTGGCATTCGGCGTCGTGGTCGAGACGTTGTTCAACGTCATCATGCCGCTCAGCCTCAAGTTCCTGATCGACGATGCGCTCGGCGAGGAGGATTTTCAAGCGCTCTACAAGATCCTCGGCGTGCTCGCCGTCGCCGGCATCTTCACCTCGATCGTTGCGGTCTGGTACGAACGCTGGGACGCGCGACTCGCCGCTTGCGTCATCTCCGATGTTCGCAAACGCCTGTTCGAGCACGTCCAGGACCTGCCCGCCGCCTATTTCGGCCGCACCAGGCGCGGCGAGATCCTATCGCGCTTCTCGGTCGATCTCTCGGCCTTCGAAGGCTCGGTCAAGACGTTCGCCAACAGTGCCGCGCTGCCGTTCCTGGAGCTGATCGCCGGCATCATCCTGATGCTGTTCCTCAACTGGCAGCTCGCCGTCGTCGCGCTGCTGGTGTTCCCGATCACGCTGATCGGCCCGCGGATCCTGACGCCGAAGGCGGTGCAGGCCAATTACGAACAGAAGCTCAATGAATCGGCGTTGCTGGGCCAAGTCCAGGAGAACGTGGCCGCCCAGGCGGTCATCAAGGCGTTCAGCCTGCAACGCAAGATGTTCGGCTTCTTCCGGTTGCGCAACGACGAGACCCGCAACAAGATGGCCTCGGCCACATTCCTCTCGACCATGGTGGAGCGGACCGTCACCATCTCGGTGCTCCTCCTGCACCTTGTGGTGCTCGCGATCGGCGCGTATCTGGCGACCAAGGGCCATATCACCATCGGCACCTTCGTCACCTTCGAGAGCGCGTTCTGGGAGGTCTCCTACAACATCGCCCATGTGATGCATTTCATCCCGGTGTCGATCTCCTCGGCCGCTGCGATCCGCCACATCCAGGAATTGCTCGACGAGCCGACCCGCAGCGCCGATCGCCCGGGCGCGCCCGATCTGCCGCGCATCACCCACGACATTACCTTCGATCACGTCACTTTCCAGTACGAGGGCAGTCAGACGCCGGTGCTGGACAATCTCAGCCTCAAGCTCGATGCCGGCAAGCGCATCGCGATCGTCGGTCCGAGCGGCTCCGGCAAGAGCACGCTGCTCAATCTGATCCTGCGGCTCTACGTGCCCGACGAAGGCCGCGTCACCATCGACGGCGTCGACGTCCGCAAGGTGACGCTGGACTCGCTGCGCCGGAGCATGGCGGTGGTGTTCCAGGAGAACATGCTGTTCAACATGTCGATCCGCGAGAACATCCGGCTCGGCAAGGAGGGCGCAACCGACGAGGAGGTGGAGGAGGCGGCCAAGAAGGCCGAGATCCACCGCTACATCATGAGCCTGCCGCAGCGCTACGACACGCCGGTCGGCGAGCGCGGCGACACACTGTCGGGCGGCCAGCGCCAGCGCATCGCGATCGCGCGCGCGATCATCCGTAACCCCTCCGTGCTGCTGTTGGACGAAGCCACCTCGGCGCTGGACCAGACCACCGAGGCTGCGATCAACCGTACGCTGCTCAGGGTCGCCAAGGGTCGCACCATGATCTGGTCGACCCACCGCCTGACCTCGGTGGTCGAGATGGACGAGATCATCGTGATTTCAGGGGGCAGGGCGATCGAGCGCGGTTCCCATGCCGAGCTGCTCGCCAAGAATGGCACCTATCGCAAGCTGTGGAACGACCAGATCCACCAGTCCCATGCCGCGGCAGCTCACGCCGACGCCGACCGCGATGATGACGACGAGGACGAAGACCTCGATGACGATGAGGACGACGAGGAGGAGTAACCGCGGGCGGTCAGCTTCGAGGGGCCGCGTCTGATCGTCTCGTCTCACAGGCAACGCGCGGTTCAGCGCCGACTCGTCGATTCTCTGATGCAAGGCGTTCGGCCGCCGCGACGCCGCGTTTCTTTTCGCACGCATGGTTTGGGGCAAGAGCCATTCGCGGATCGACCAGTCCGGGCTGAAGCCCCGTCACACCGGGCATCGCGGCGGGCCGGGAAGGTCTGGTTGACCGGCCACCAGCCAGCAAACTGAGCGCAGGCAGGAGAAAAACCCCTGAGCCTGGTAATAAAACTACATTAAGCCCGGGTATAATTGTTTTCAGATCTGGCAGGTCAATCGCCTCGATCCCATATCAGGCAGGTGCGGGGAGTCGGCCAAGAGGCTATTTTTTGCAGGCGCATGAAGCGCTTTGTGACTGTCGTTTCACCTTGACTTGACCGATTCTCACTTATAGAAAGCGCCTCACTTAACGACAGGCGGTGAGCATCGCCAGCGTCGGAACGGGCCACCCGTTGATCCCCAAAGACTAGATCTGCCAGGGGTCGCAAAGACGGGCACCAACCTCGACGAATGCCGCTCAAACGCTGTCGATCATAGCTAGGCAATGCCAGTGCGACTTTAGTTCTCTCGAGCACGTTCTCTTGAGATCGAATTCGGATGCATGACCTCAGTGCGCGGGCCGCGGCGTTAGGCTGAACGGCTTCGAGACTGCGGTCCTCTGTGGCGTCGAAGCGCTTTCCGCTCGTTGATGGAGCGGTTGGCGCAATTTCGCTTTGCGCGGGTCATTCGCGCCAGGCGGCCCGTTCGGGCGGGTAGCTCGAGCAGAATTTGCGGACCCGGTGACGGGCCGCGGCAAGACAGCGGACCCGCGAGGGGCCGCGGCAGAAAAAGGGTGAAGGCCAGTATGCCGACGATCAACCAGCTGATCGCTCAACCGCGGGAAGTGCAGAAGTCGCGCAAGAAGGTGCCCGCGCTGCAGCAGTCGCCGCAGAAGCGTGGTGTTTGCACGCGCGTCTACACCACGACCCCGAAGAAGCCGAACTCGGCGCTTCGTAAGGTTGCCAAGGTGCGCCTGACCAACGGCTTTGAGGTGATCGGCTACATCCCCGGCGAGGGCCATAACCTCCAAGAGCACTCGGTGGTCATGATCCGCGGCGGCCGCGTTAAGGACTTGCCGGGCGTGCGCTATCACATCCTCCGCGGCGTTCTGGACACCCAGGGCGTCAAGAACCGTAAGCAGCGTCGTTCGAAGTACGGCGCCAAGCGTCCGAAGTAAGCGGGAACCAAGCCTATGTCTCGTCGCCACTCTGCGGAAAAGCGCGAAGTTCTTCCGGATCCGAAGTTCGGGAACATCATCGTCACGAAGTTCATGAACTCGGTGATGTACGCCGGCAAGAAGTCGGTTGCGGAAGGCATCGTCTATGGTGCGTTCGGCATCATCGAATCCAAGACCAAGCAGAACCCGCTCGGCGTGTTCGAGCAGGCGCTCGAGAACGTCATGCCGACCATCGAGGTTCGCTCCCGCCGCGTCGGCGGCGCGACTTATCAGGTTCCGGTCGAGGTCCGCTCGACCCGCCGGCAGGCGCTCGGCATTCGCTGGCTGATCGCGGCTGCGCGCGAGCGCAACGAGAAGACGATGACCGAGCGGCTCTCGGCGGAGCTTTTGGACGCATCGAACAACCGGGGGAACGCCGTCAAGAAGCGCGAAGACGTGCACCGGATGGCGGAAGCCAACCGCGCCTTCTCGCACTATCGCTGGTAACGGCGAAACAAACGGACTCGCAAGGAACACCCTATGCCCCGCCAACATGCCATCGAGGACTACCGTAACTTCGGTATCATGGCGCATATCGACGCCGGCAAGACCACGACGACCGAGCGCATCCTCTATTACACCGGCAAGAGCCACAAGATCGGCGAAGTGCACGAAGGTGCCGCGACGATGGACTGGATGGAGCAGGAGCAGGAGCGTGGCATCACGATCACCTCGGCTGCGACCACCGCATTCTGGAACGGCAAGCGCCTGAACATCATCGACACGCCCGGTCACGTCGACTTCACTATCGAAGTCGAGCGTTCGCTCCGCGTGCTCGACGGCGCCGTCTGCGTGCTCGACTCCAACCAGGGCGTCGAGCCTCAGACCGAGACCGTCTGGCGTCAGGGCGACAAGTACAAGGTTCCGCGCATCGTCTTCGCCAACAAGATGGACAAGATCGGTGCCGACTTCTTCAAGTGTCTGGCGGACATCGTCGACCGTCTGGGCGCCAAGCCCGTCGCGATCCAGCTTCCGATCGGTGCCGAGAACAACTTCAAGGGTCTCGTCGACCTCGTGAAGATGAAGGGCGTCGTCTGGAACGATGAATCGCTCGGCGCCAAGTTCGATTATGTCGATATTCCAGAAGACCTTGCCGACCAGGCCAAGGAGTACCGCGAGAAGATGGTGGAGGCCGCCGTCGAGCTCGACGACGATGCCATGGCCGCCTATCTCGACGGCAAGGAGCCGGACGAGGCGACCCTGAAGCGCCTGATCCGCAAGGCGGTGCTGACCGGCGCGTTTTATCCCGTACTGTGCGGCTCGGCCTTCAAGAACAAGGGCGTGCAGCCGCTGCTCGACGCCGTGGTCGACTATCTGCCGTCGCCGCTCGACGTGCCCGCGATCAAGGGCACCGACGACAAGGGCAACGAGGTCGTGCGCAAGGCGGACGACAAGGAGCCGCTGGCGCTGCTCGCGTTCAAGATCATGGACGACCCGTTCGTCGGGACGATCACCTTCTGCCGCATCTATTCCGGCATTCTGCAGAGCGGCACCGGCGTCGTGAACTCGACCCGCGAGAAGAAGGAGCGGATCGGGCGCATGCTGTTGATGCATGCGAACAACCGCGAGGACATCAAGGAAGCCTATGCCGGCGACATCGTCGCGCTGGCCGGCCTGAAGGAAGCGCGCACCGGCGACACGCTGTGCGATCCCGACAAGCAGGTGATCCTGGAGAAGATGGAATTCCCCGAGCCGGTCATCGAGATCGCGATCGAGCCGAAGTCCAAGGCCGACCAGGAGAAGCTGGGCGTGGCGCTGGCCAAGCTCGCCGCGGAGGATCCGTCCTTCCGCGTGTCGACCGACCACGAGTCCGGCCAGACCATCCTCAAGGGCATGGGCGAACTCCACCTCGACATCAAGGTCGACATCCTCAAGCGCACCTACAAGGTCGACGCCAACATCGGCGCGCCGCAGGTGGCGTTCCGTGAGCGCATCACCAAGCGGGTCGAGCACAGCTACACCCACAAGAAGCAGACCGGCGGTACTGGCCAGTTTGCGGCCGTGTCGTTCATCGTCGAGCCGAACGAAGCCGGCAAGGGCTTCGAGTTCGAATCGAAGATCGTCGGTGGCGCGGTGCCGAAGGAATACATCCCGGGCGTCGAGAAGGGCCTGGAGAGCGTGCTGTCGTCCGGCGTGGTCGCGGGCTTCCCCGTGGTCGACGTCAAGGTGCAGCTCGTCGACGGCAAGTATCACGACGTCGACTCGTCGGCGCTCGCCTTCGAAATCGCCTCGCGCGCCTGCTTCCGCGAAGCGCTGCAGATGGGCAAGTCGGTCCTGCTCGAGCCGATCATGAAGGTCGAGGTGGTGACCCCGGAAGACTACACCGGCTCGGTCATCGGCGACCTGAATTCCCGGCGCGGTCAGATCCAGGGTCAGGACATGCGCGGCAACGCCAACGTCATCAACGCGATGGTGCCGCTCATGAACATGTTCGGTTACGTGAACAATCTGCGCTCGATGAGCCAGGGTCGCGCGACCTTCACCATGCAGTTCGATCACTACGCAGAAGCGCCGGCCAACGTGTCGGCAGAAGTCCAGAAGAAGTTTGCCTGATTGTCGTCGGTTGAAAGCTGACGATTGAACGGAGAGTCAAATGGCCAAAGCAAAGTTTGAACGTACCAAGCCGCACTGCAACATCGGCACCATCGGTCACGTCGACCATGGCAAGACGTCGCTGACCGCGGCGATCACCAAGGTTCTCGCCGAAGCCGGCGGTGCGACGTTCACCGCGTACGACCAGATCGACAAGGCGCCGGAAGAGAAGGCCCGCGGCATCACCATCTCGACCGCGCACGTCGAGTACGAGACGCCGAACCGCCACTACGCCCACGTCGACTGCCCCGGCCACGCCGACTACGTCAAGAACATGATCACCGGCGCTGCCCAGATGGACGGCGCGATCCTGGTTGTGTCGGCCGCTGACGGCCCGATGCCGCAGACCCGCGAGCACATCCTGCTCGCCCGCCAGGTCGGCGTGCCCGCGCTCGTCGTGTTCCTCAACAAGTGCGACATGGTCGACGATCCGGAGCTGCTCGAGCTCGTCGAGCTCGAAGTCCGCGAGCTGCTTTCCAAGTACGAATTCCCGGGCGACAAGATCCCGATCATCAAGGGTTCGGCGCTCGCCGCTCTCGAAGACTCCGACAAGAAGCTCGGCCACGACGCCATCCTCGAGCTGATGAAGAACGTCGACGAGTACATCCCGCAGCCGGAGCGTCCGATCGACCAGCCGTTCCTGATGCCGGTTGAAGACGTGTTCTCGATCTCGGGCCGCGGCACCGTCGTGACCGGCCGTGTCGAGCGCGGCGTCGTCAAGGTCGGCGAGGAAATCGAGATCGTCGGTCTCCGCGCCACCCAGAAGACCACCGTCACCGGCGTCGAAATGTTCCGCAAGCTGCTCGATCAGGGCCAGGCCGGCGACAACATCGGCGCGCTGCTCCGCGGCACCAAGCGCGAGGACGTTGAGCGCGGCCAGGTTCTGGCCAAGCCCGGTTCGGTCAAGCCGCACACCAAGTTCAAGGCTGAGGCCTACATCCTCACCAAGGAAGAGGGCGGTCGCCACACCCCGTTCTTCACCAACTACCGTCCGCAGTTCTACTTCCGCACCACCGACGTGACCGGTGTCGTGCACCTGCCGGAAGGCACCGAGATGGTGATGCCGGGCGACAACATCGCGATGGAAGTGCACCTGATTGTGCCGATCGCGATGGAAGAGAAGCTCCGCTTCGCGATCCGCGAAGGCGGCCGCACCGTCGGCGCCGGCGTCGTCGCCTCGATCATCGAGTAACAACGCGAATAGGGAATGGCGAGTGGCGAATAGTTTCTATTCGCTATTCGCTACTCGCCACTCACTAAGAAAGATTCGGCAATGAACGGCCAAAACATTCGTATCCGTCTCAAGGCGTTCGACCATCGTATCCTCGATACGTCGACCCGTGAGATCGTGAACACGGCGAAGCGCACCGGCGCGCAGGTCCGCGGACCCATTCCGCTGCCCACCCGCATCGAGAAGTTCACCGTCAACCGTTCGCCCCACGTCGACAAGAAGAGCCGCGAACAGTTCGAGATGCGCACTCACAAGCGCCTGCTCGACATCGTCGATCCGACCCCGCAGACCGTCGACGCTTTGATGAAGCTCGACTTGGCCGCCGGTGTCGACGTCGAGATCAAGCTCTAAGATTTTGGATCCCGTTCGCCAAAAGCGGACAAAGAGAACAGGAAGCAAGCCGATGCGCTCCGGAGTGATCGCACAAAAGGTCGGGATGACGCGGGTCTTCACGGAGGCCGGCGAACATATCCCCGTGACCGTGCTGAAGCTCGGCAATTGCCAGGTCGTAGGCCACCGCACCGAAGAGAAGAACGGTTACGTCGCGCTCCAGCTCGGTTCTGGCAGCCGCAAGACCGTTTACATGCCGAAGGCCGAGCGCGGCCAGTTCGCGGTCGCCAAGGTCGAGCCGAAGCGCCGGGTCGAGGAATTCCGCGTCACCGCGGACGCCATGATCCCGGTCGGCGCCGAGATCCTGGCCGACCACTTCGTCGTCGGCCAGTTCGTCGACGTCACCGGCACCTCGGTCGGTAAGGGCTTCGCCGGCGGCATGAAGCGCTGGAACTTCGGCGGTCTGCGCGCCACGCACGGTGTGTCGATCTCGCACCGCTCGATCGGTTCGACCGGTGGCCGCCAGGACCCCGGCAAGACCTGGAAGAACAAGAAGATGCCCGGCCACATGGGTGTCGACCGCATCACCACGCTCAACCTTCGCGTCGTCCAGACCGATGTCGAGCGCGGCCTGATCCTCGTCGAAGGCGCCGTTCCCGGCTCCAAGGGCGGCTGGATCCGCGTGCGCGACGCCGTCAAGAAGCCGCTGCCGAAGGAAGCCCCGAAGCCCGGCAAGTTCAAGGTTGCTGGCGACGCGGAAGCAGCTCCGGCTGCGCAGGAGGCGTGAGATGGAATTGAAGGTCACCACCCTCGAAGGTAAGGAAGCCGGCTCCGTCCAGCTGTCCGACGCCATTTTCGGCCTCGAACCGCGCGAGGACATCATCGCGCGCTGCGTGCAGTGGCAGCTCAACAAGCGCCAGGCCGGCACGCACAAGGCCAAGGGCCGCGCCGAGATCTGGCGCACCGGCAAGAAGATGTACAAGCAGAAGGGCACCGGCGGTGCTCGTCACGGCTCGGCCCGCGTGCCGCAGTTCCGCGGAGGCGGTCGTGCCTTCGGTCCGGTGGTGCGTTCGCACGCGACCGACCTGCCGAAGAAGGTTCGTGCGCTCGCTCTGAAGCACGCGCTCTCGGCCAAGGCCAAGGACGGCGATCTCGTCGTGATCGAGAAGGCCGCGCTGGAAGCCGCCAAGACCAAGGCGCTGCTCGGCCACTTCTCGGGCCTCGGCCTCACCAACGCGCTGATCATCGACGGTGCCGAGCTCAACAACGGCTTCGCCGCTGCGGCTCGCAACATCCCGAACATGGACGTGCTGCCGATCCAGGGCATCAACGTCTATGACATCCTGCGCCGTCAGAAGCTCGTTCTGACCAAGGCCGCCATCGATGCGCTGGAGGCGCGCTTCAAATGAGCAAGAACATCGAGCCTCGCCACTACGACGTGATCTTGTCGCCGGTCGTGACCGAAAAGGCGACGATCGCCTCGGAGCACAACAAGGTGCTGTTCAAGGTGGCCGCCAAGGCGACCAAGCCGCAGATCAAGGAAGCGATCGAGAAGCTGTTCGACGTCAAGGTCAAGAGCGTCAACACGCTGGTCCGCAAGGGCAAGGTCAAGGCCTTCCGCGGCACCATCGGCTCGCAGTCGAACAGCAAACGCGCGATCGTGACCCTCGAAGAGGGTCACCGGATCGACGTCACCACCGGTCTGTAAGGTCGTACGACGATGGCACTGAAGACATTCAATCCCACGACGCCGGGCCAGCGCCAGCTGGTCATGGTCGATCGTTCGGCCCTCTACAAGGGCAAGCCGGTCAAGGCGCTCACCGAAGGCAAGAAGTCCTCGGGCGGCCGCAACAACACCGGCCGCATCACCGTGCGCTTCCGCGGCGGTGGTCACAAGCAGACGCTGCGTACCGTCGACTTCAAGCGTGAGAAGATCGACGTGCCCGCCACCGTGGAGCGTCTCGAGTATGATCCCAATCGCACCGGTTTCATCGCCCTGATCAAGTATCAGGACGGCGAGCAGGCCTACATCCTGGCGCCGCAGCGCCTGGCGGTGGGTGACACGATCATCGCCGGCAATTACGTCGACGTGAAGCCGGGCAACGTCATGCCACTCGGCAACATGCCGGTCGGCACGATCATCCACAACATCGAGGTCAAGATCGGCAAGGGCGGCCAGCTGGCGCGTTCCGCCGGTACCTACGCCCAGCTCGTTGGCCGTGACCAGGACTACGTCATCATCCGCCTGAACTCGGGCGAGCAGCGCCTGGTGCACGGTCGTTGCCGCGGCACGATCGGCGCGGTGTCGAACCCGGATCACATGAACACCTCGATCGGCAAGGCCGGTCGCAAGCGCTGGATGGGCCGCAGGCCGCACAACCGCGGTGTCGCGATGAACCCGATCGACCATCCGCACGGCGGTGGTGAAGGTCGTACCTCGGGTGGCCGCCACCCGGTCACCCCGTGGGGCAAGCCGACCAAGGGCAAGAAGACCCGCACCAACAAGTCGACCACCAAATTCATTCTCCTAAGCCGCCACAAGCGGAAGAAGTAAGGAACGCCGGACATGGTTCGTTCAGTCTGGAAAGGCCCGTTCGTCGAGGGTTCTCTGCTCAAGAAGGCAGATGCCGCGCGCGCGTCCGGCCGTCACGACGTCATCAAGATCTGGAGCCGTCGCTCGACGATCCTGCCGCAATTCGTCGGCCTGACCTTCGGCGTCTACAACGGTCAGAAGCACGTGCCGGTGGCCGTGAACGAGGAAATGGTCGGTCACAAGTTCGGCGAGTTCTCGCCGACCCGGACCTTCCATGGCCACTCCGGCGACAAGAAAGCCAAGAAGGCTTGAGGATTAAACGATGAGCAAACCTAAGCGCGAACGGAGCCTCGCCGACAACGAGGCCAAGGCGGTCGCCCGGATGCTGCGGGTGAGCCCGCAGAAGCTCAACCTGGTCGCCCAGCTCATTCGCGGCCGGAAGGCGTCTGCCGCGCTCGCCGACCTGCAGTTTTCGCGCAAGCGGATCGCGGTCGACGTGAAGAAGTGCCTGGAATCGGCGATCGCCAACGCCGAGAACAACCATGACCTCGACGTCGACGATCTCGTCGTGGCCCAGGCCTTCGTCGGCAACGGCCTCGTGATGAAGCGCTTCGCCGCCCGCGGCCGCGGCCGCTCGGGCCGTGTCTACAAACCGTTTTCGCAGCTGACGATCATCGTTCGTCAGGTCGAAGCTGAAGCCGCCGCTTAAGGGCGCAGGAGAACACGATGGGTCAAAAGATCAATCCGATCGGTCTGCGTCTCGGCATCAACCGGACCTGGGATTCCCGCTGGTTCGCCGGCAAGCAGGAATACGGCAAGCTGCTGCATGAGGACGTCAAGATCCGCGAGATCCTGCACAAGGAGCTCAAGCAGGCGGCCGTCGCGCGCATCGTGATCGAGCGTCCGCACAAGAAGTGCCGCGTCACCATCCACTCGGCCCGTCCGGGCGTGGTGATCGGCAAGAAGGGCGCCGACATCGACAAGCTGCGCAAGAGGGTCGCGGACATCACCTCGTCCGACGTCGTCATCAACATCGTCGAGATCCGCAAGCCGGAGCTCGATGCGACGCTGGTGGCCGAATCGATCGCGCAGCAGCTCGAGCGCCGCGTCGCGTTCCGCCGTGCCATGAAGCGCGCCGTGCAGTCGGCGATGCGTCTCGGCGCGGAGGGCATCCGCATCAACTGCTCGGGACGTCTGGGCGGTGCGGAAATCGCGCGCATGGAGTGGTACCGCGAAGGCCGCGTGCCGCTGCACACGTTGCGTGCCGACATCGACTACGGCGTTGCGACCGCGTTCACGACCTTCGGCACCTGCGGTGTCAAGGTCTGGATCTTCAAGGGCGAGATCCTCGAGCACGATCCGATGGCCCAGGACAAGAGAATGGCCGAAGGCGAGACCGGCGGCAGTGGCGATCGCGGTGGCCGTCAGCGCCGCGAGACGGCCGCTGCCTAAGGCCAGACAGGAATTTGAGGGCTTAAAGCCATGATGCAACCTAAGAAAACGAAGTTCCGGAAGGCGCATAAGGGCCGCATCCACGGCGTTGCGTCTTCGGGCGCGACGTTGGCGTTCGGCCAGTTCGGCCTGAAGGCGACCGAGCCTGAGCGCGTCACCGCGCGCCAGATCGAAGCCGCCCGCCGCGCGCTGACCCGCCACATGAAGCGCGCCGGCCGCGTCTGGATCCGCGTGTTCCCCGACGTTCCGGTGTCGAAGAAGCCGGCCGAAGTCCGCATGGGCTCCGGCAAGGGTTCGCCGGAATTGTGGGTCGCGCGCGTCAAGCCGGGCCGGGTGCTGTTCGAGATCGACGGCGTCAACACCCAGACGGCGCGTGAGGCGCTGACCCTGGCGGCCGCCAAGCTGCCGATCAAGACGCGCTTCGTCGAGCGCATTGCGGAGTAATGGCCATGGCACAGATGAAGATCGAAGACATCCGCGCGATGAGCCCCGACCAGCAGGATGAGGCCATCCTCAACCTGAAGAAGGAGCGCTTCAACCTGCGCTTCCAGCGCGCCACCGGGCAGCTCGAGAACACCTCGCGCCTGCGCGAAGCCCGCCGTGACATCGCCCGGATCAAGACCGTCGCCGCGCAGACGCGCGCGAAGAAGAAGTAAGAGGCTTACGAAGATGCCGAAACGTACTTTGCAGGGCGTGGTCGTCAGCGACAAGCAAGCCAAGACCATCGTGGTGCGCGTCGACCGCCGCTTCACGCACCCGATCTACAAGAAGACGATCCGCCGTTCGAAGAACTACCACGCGCACGACGAGAGCAACCAGTTCAAGCCGGGCGACATGGTGTGGATCGAGGAAACGAAGCCGATTTCGAAGTTGAAGCGCTGGGTCGTGATCCGGGGCGAACACAAGAAAAGCGCCTGATCTGTTGGCTTTAGCCGACTGACTTCAGGGAAATGTTGAGCGCCGGCTGGGCTGGCGCAAAGAGAAAGAGGACGAGGTGCATCAATGATTCAGATGCAGACCAACCTCGACGTGGCCGACAATTCTGGCGCACGCCGTGTCATGTGTATCAAGGTGCTCGGAGGCTCCAAGCGCCGCTACGCCACGATCGGCGACATCATCGTCGTGTCGATCAAGGAAGCCATTCCGCGTGGCAAGGTGAAGAAGGGCGACGTGATGAAGGCCGTCGTGGTGCGCGTCCGCAAGGACATCCGCCGCGCCGACGGCTCGGTCATCCGTTTCGACCGCAACGCCGCCGTGCTGATCAACAACCAGTCCGAGCCGGTCGGCACCCGTATCTTCGGGCCGGTGCCGCGCGAGCTGCGCGCCAAGAACCACATGAAGATCATCTCGCTCGCGCCGGAGGTGCTGTGATGGCTGCGAAGATCCGCAAGGGCGACAAGGTCGTCGTGCTGACCGGCCGCGACAAGGGCCGCACCGGCGAAGTGTTCGAGGTACGCCCCGACGCCGGCACCGCGCTGGTGCGCGGCATCAACATGGTCAAGCGTCACCAGAAGCAGACGCAGGCCCAGGAGGGCGGCATCATCTCGAAAGAGGCGCCGATCCAACTGTCCAACATCGCGTATGTCGGTAAGGACGGGAAGCCGACCCGCGTCGGATTCAAGATTCTGGCGGACGGCAAGAAGGTCCGCATCGCCAAGAGCTCGGGAGCTGAGATCGATGGCTGAGGCCGCTTACACGCCGCGCCTGCGCGCGGAATATGACGCGAAGATCCGCACGGCTCTGACCGAGAAGTTCGGTTACGAGAACGTCATGCAGGTTCCGCGCCTGGACAAGGTCGTGCTGAACATGGGCGTTGGCGATTCCGTCAACGACCGCAAGAAGGCCGAGACCGCCGCCGCCGAATTGACCCAGATCGCCGGCCAGAAGGCGATCGTGACCTATTCGCGCATTGCGATCGCGACCTTCAAGCTGCGTGAGAACCAGCCGATCGGCTGCAAGGTCACGCTGCGCAAGGCCCGCATGTACGAGTTCATCGATCGCCTGGTGAACGTCGCGTTGCCGCGCGTGCGCGACTTCCGCGGTCTGAACCCGAAGAGCTTCGACGGCCGCGGCAACTACTCGCTCGGCATCAAGGAGCACATCATTTTCCCCGAGATCGACTTCGACAAGGTCACGGAAGCCCGCGGTATGGACATCACCGTCTGCACCACGGCCAAGACCGACGAAGAGGCGAGGGCCTTGTTGACCGCTTTCAATTTCCCGTTCCGGCAGTGAGACGCTGACTTAGAGCCTCTCAAACGCGGATACCCAGGAGCCAAGCATGGCAAAGAAGAGTTCAGTCGAGAAGAACAACCGGCGCAAGCGGATGGTGAAGAACGCCGCCGCCAAGCGCGAGCGGTTGAAGGCGATCATCGCCGACAAGACGCTGCCGATGGAGGAGCGGTTCGCCGCGACCCTGAAGCTGGCGGAAATGCCGCGCAACTCGTCGGCGACCCGCATCCGCCTGCGTTGCGAGCTGTCGGGCCGCCCGCGCTCGAACTATCGCAAGAACAAGCTGTCCCGTATCGCGCTGCGCGAACTTGGCTCCAAGGGCATGGTCCCGGGCCTCGTGAAGTCCAGCTGGTAAGGAGGGTCGTTTAGATGTCTACGCACGATCCAATCAGCGATCTGATCACCCGTATCCGCAACGCGCAGATGCGTTCGAAGACCAAGGTCTCCACGCCCGGCTCGAAGATGCGCGAGAACGTGCTCGAGGTTCTGAAGGCCGAGGGCTACATCCGCGGTTACGCCACGCTCGAGCACTCCTCGGGCCGCAGCGAGATCGAGATCGAGCTGAAGTATTTCGACGGCGAGCCCGTCATCCGCGAGATTGAGCGCGTTTCCAAGCCCGGGCGCAGAGTCTACGCCTCGGTGAAGAACCTGCCGCGGGTGAACAACGGTCTCGGCATTTCGGTGTTGTCGACGCCGAAGGGGATCATGGCCGACCACAGCGCGCGCGACGCGAATGTGGGCGGTGAAGTCCTCTTCACGGTGTTCTGAGAAGGATTTTCGATCCATGTCACGTGTTGGCAAAAAGCCTGTGACGGTGCCGTCGGGCGTTACCGCGACCGTCGACGGCCAGACCGTCAAGATGAAGGGGCCGAAGGGCCAGCTTCAGTTCATCGTCCACGACGACGTCGAGGTGAAGCTCGAGAACGGCCAGGTCAAGGTCAAGCCGCGGACCGAGACCAACCGCGCGCGGGCGCTGTACGGCACCGCTCGCGCCCAGGTCGCGAATCTGGTCGAAGGCGTCACCAAGGGCTTCGAGAAGAAGCTCGAGATCACCGGCGTCGGCTATCGCGCCGCGATGCAGGGCAAGAACCTGCAGCTCGCGCTCGGCTACAGCCATGACGTGATCTATCCGATCCCCGAGGGGA
The DNA here is from genome assembly GCF_028128975.1 of Bradyrhizobium sp. CCBAU 45321. Lineage (NCBI taxonomy): Bacteria > Pseudomonadati > Pseudomonadota > Alphaproteobacteria > Hyphomicrobiales > Nitrobacteraceae > Bradyrhizobium > Bradyrhizobium sp. CCBAU 45321. Next base: position 128,321 of record NZ_LFKZ01000128.1, on the reverse strand, counting down.
TCACGATCACCGTCCCGAAGCCGACCGAGATCACGGTGGCGGGCAGCGACGTCCAGCGCGTCGGCCAGGTCGCCGCCGAGATCCGCTCCTATCGTCCGCCGGAGCCCTACAAGGGCAAGGGCGTGAAGTATGTGGGCGAATTCATCTTCCGCAAGGAAGGCAAGAAGAAGTAACGGAGCCGGTCATGTCGAAAGCCAAGGTTACGAATGCCCGGCGCAAGCGGAGTGTGCGGCTGAAGCTGCGCCGTTCCGCCGGCGGCCGTCCGCGCCTGTCGGTGTTCCGCTCGTCCAAGCACATCTACGCCCAGGTCATCGACGACCTGAAGGGCGAGACGCTGGCCTCTGCCTCATCGCTCGAGAAGTCGATGCGCGACGGCGGCAAGACCGGCGCCGACATCGATGCGGCGAAGGCGGTCGGCAAGCTGCTGGCTGAGCGCGCTGCAGAGAAGGGTGTCAAGGAAGTCGTGTTCGATCGCGGCAGCTATCTCTATCACGGGCGCGTCAAGGCTCTTGCCGATGCAGCGCGTGAGAGTGGGCTGAGCTTCTAACAGAATTTGAGGATTGGGGCGTAAGCCTCTGAAGGATTGGAAAAACCATGGCAGCTGAACGCGAACAACGTGGTGGACGCGATCAACGCGGCGGCGGACGTGAACGCAGGGAGCGCGAGGAGCGCGACAGCGAGTTCGTCGACAAGCTCGTCCACATCAACCGCGTGGCCAAGGTCGTCAAGGGCGGCAAGCGCTTCGGTTTCGCAGCGCTGGTCGTGATCGGCGACCAGAAGGGCCGCGCCGGCTTCGGTCACGGCAAGGCGCGCGAAGTGCCCGAGGCGATCCGCAAGGCGACCGAGTCCGCCAAGCGCAACCTGACGCGGGTGTCGCTGCGCGAGGGCCGCACGCTGCATCACGACATCGCCGGCCGTCATGGCGCGGGCCGTGTCTATCTGCGTGCAGCTCCCGCCGGTACCGGCATCATCGCCGGTGGCCCGATGCGCGCCGTGTTCGAGACGCTCGGCGTCCAGGACGTGGTGGCGAAGTCGATCGGCTCGTCGAACCCGTACAACATGGTGCGCGCGACTTTCGACGCGCTCAAGCACCAGGATTCGCCGCGTTCAGTCGCAGCCCGCCGCAACATCAAGGTGTCCACCCTCCAGTCCCGTCGTATCGGCGGCGATGCCGAGGCGGCCGCCGACTAACGGAAGCTTTTCGGAGTAGACTCCCATGGCCAAGGCCGCAAAGACGATCAAGGTCGAGCAGACCGGCAGCGCGATCCGCCGCCATCACTCACAGCGTTCGACCCTGATCGGGCTCAAGCTCAACAAGATCGGCCGCACCAGCGAACTGCCGGATACCCCGGCGGTCCGCGGCATGATCGAGAAGGTTCACCATCTCGTCCGCATCATCGACGAGAAGTAAGCAAAGGCGCACGGTCCCGGAGAGCGGGAAGCGGTTTTCGGTGAAGATCGTGCGCAAGACACAAGGAGAAGGGCGATGAAGCTCAGCGATATCGCCGACAACGCCGGCTCGCGCAAGAAGCGTATGCGCGTCGGCCGCGGCATCGGTTCCGGCAAGGGCAAGCAGTCCGGCCGCGGCGGCAAGGGCCAGACCGCGCGCTCGGGCGTGCGCATCAAGGGTTTCGAAGGCGGCCAGATGCCGATGCATCGCCGTCTGCCCAAGCGCGGCTTCAACAACATCTTCCGCGTCGAGTTCGCCGAGATCAATCTCGACCGGCTCCAGGAAGCGGTCGACGCCAAGAAGATCGACGCCGGCAGCGTCGTCAACGTCGAGGCCCTGGTGAAGGGCGGCGTGCTGCGCCGCGCCAAGGGCGGCCTGCGGCTGCTCGGCCGAGGCGAGCTCAAGTCCAAGCTCAACATCGAAGTGCACGGCGCCAGCAAGACCGCGATCGCTGCGGTCGAGAAGGCCGGCGGCTCGGTGAAGATCCTCGCCCAGCCCAAGGAAGAAGGCGAGGCGGCGTAACAACTGCGTCATTGGCCCGCGGCGCGCGGGCCTTTACGCATGCGGGACGTGGACTTATCGAAGCCGAGCCCCAGATAATGTCCGGCGTCCGCTAAACTAGCCCGGCCGCGGGCATGACGGCGCAACGGGCGGCGGGAGAAAGTCCAAGATGGTCTCTGCAGCGGAACAACTGGCAGCCAATCTCAATTTCGGCGCGTTTGCCAAGGCCGACGAACTGAAGAAGCGCATCTGGTTCACCCTGGGTGCGCTGCTCGTTTATCGGCTCGGGACCTATATCCCGCTGCCGGGCATCGATCCCAACATCTGGGAGCAGGTGTTCCGCTCCCAGGCGGGCGGCATCCTCGGCATGTTCAACATGTTCGCCGGCGGCGGCATCCACCGCATGGCGATCTTCGCGCTGAACATCATGCCGTACATCTCGGCCTCGATCATCATCCAGCTCCTCACCACCGTCTCGCCGCAGCTCGAGGCGCTGAAGAAGGAAGGCGAGGCGGGCCGCAAGACGCTCAACCAGTACACGCGCTATCTGACCGTCATCCTGGCCGCATTCCAGTCCTACGGCATCGCCGTCGGCCTCGAAGGTGCCGGCAACGTCGTCAGCGAGCCCGGCATGTTCTTCCGCCTGTCCACGGCGATCACGCTGACCGGCGGCACCATGTTCCTGATGTGGCTCGGCGAGCAGATCACCTCGCGCGGCATCGGGAACGGCATCTCGCTGATCATTCTCGCCGGCATCGTCGCCGAGTTGCCCGCGGCGCTCGCCGGCATGCTCGAGCTTGGCCGTCAGGGCGCGATGTCGACCGGCCTGATCCTGGTCGTCATCATCATGGCCGTCGTCGTGATCGCCTTCATCGTCTTCATGGAGCGCGCCCAGCGCCGCCTCTTGATCCAGTATCCGAAGCGCCAGGTCGGCAACAAGATGTTCGAGGGCCAGTCCTCGCATCTGCCGCTCAAGCTCAACACGTCCGGCGTGATCCCGCCGATCTTCGCATCCTCGCTGCTCCTCTTGCCGACGACGGTTGCGAACTTCAACACGGGCAGCGGGCCGGAATGGTTCCAGTGGATCACCACCCAGCTCGGCCATGGCCGTCCGCTGTTCTTGATCATGTATCTGGCGCTGATCGTATTCTTCGCTTTCTTCTACACCGCGATCGTGTTCAATCCGACCGAGACCGCGGACAATCTGAAGAAGCATGGCGGCTTCATTCCCGGCATTCGCCCGGGCGAACGCACCGCGGAATACATCGACTACGTGCTGTCGCGCATCACCGTGCTGGGTGCGATTTATCTCGCCATCGTCTGCTTGATCCCGGAAATCCTGATCTCCTACGCCTCGGTGCCGTTCTATTTCGGCGGCACCTCGCTGCTGATCGTCGTCAGCGTCACCATGGACACGGTGGCGCAGGTGCAAGGCTATCTGCTGGCGCACCAGTATGAAGGTCTGATCCGCAAGTCCAAGCTGCGAGGCCGCCGTAGATGAGCAGGGAGCTCGCGCGCCGTATCGCTTTCACGATCGGCGCGCTGCTCCTTTTCAGGCTCGGCACGCAGATCCCGATTGCGGGACTGAATCTCCCCGCCGTCTCGCCGACGCTGGATCTCGTCTCCCGGCTTTCGATCTTTGCGCTCGGCCTCATTCCCTATCTGACTGCGGCAATCCTCATCCGGCTGCTGGCCGTGGTGTGGCGCGGCCCGAATTCGCTCGAACGGTCCGGCGAGGGCGGACGGCGTAAGGTCGCGCGTGCCACGCTCGGGCTTACACTCGGAATTGCGGCCTTCCAGGCCTACGGCATCGCCTCGGCACTGACGTCGATCCCGGGCCTCGTCAAAAATCCCGACGGCTGGTTCGTGACGACGGCTACGGCCTCGATGGTCGGCGGCGTCTTCGTGCTGGTGTGGCTCAGCGAACAGATGACCCGCTACGGCATTGGCAATGGCTTGGCGCTGATCTTGAGTGCCGGCTTCATCGTCGCCATTCCGCAAAACATTGCCGGTATCGCGGATCTCGTGCGGAGCGGGACGATCTCGGGCAATCTTGTGCTCGGCCATGTCGTGTTCTGGATCGCGATCGTCGTCGTGATCGTGCTTGTCGAAGGTGCGCGGCGAAATATCCGGGTCCAGTTCGCAGCACAAAGTGTCGGTACGCGGCAACTGCCTGTGCGCGATGCAATGCTGCCGATCAAGCTCAACAGCGCCGGGTTCGTGATTCCCGTCACCGTAGCGCCGTGGATATTCTATCTGCCGCTTGCCTTTGCGGGCTTCATCCTGGGAGGCGATCATCCCCTGGTTGCCGCAACCTACCGGCATCTCCAGCTGGGGCAGCCGGCGTACCTCATCCTCGTGTCGATCGCCGTGTTCGTGCTCGCCTTCGTCTACACTGCTTATGTGATCGATCCCGAATACACCGCCAAATCCCTGAGCCGCCACGAGGGCGCAATTCCCGGTGTCGCTCCCGGCGAGGCCACCGCGGACTATCTCGATCGCGTCGTGTCATTGACGACAGTCGTCGGAGCCGTCTACCTGACGGCGTTGCAGTTGATTCCGGAGGTGTTCGAGCTTTACGGGATCGGGCTGCCTTATAGTATGGTCGTCAATGGTGGTGCAGTGCTGGTTGTGGTTTGCACCGTTCTTGATATCAAAACGCAGGTGCGCGAGGTGTCGCTCACCAATCCGGGGGGCGTACGCCGATGAGAATTATACTTCTGGGACCGCCGGGGTCGGGCAAGGGGACCCAGGCCCAGCTCCTGGTGCAGCGCTATGGCATCGTCCAGCTCTCGACTGGCGAGATGCTGCGTGCCGCGGTTGCGGCCGGCACCCCGGTCGGGTTGAAAGCCAAGGAGATCATGGCGAGCGGCGGCCTCGTGCCCGATGACGTCGTGGTGGGAATCATTTCCGACCGCATCGAGCAACCGGACGCCAAGAGCGGTTTCATCCTCGACGGTTTCCCCCGCACCGTGCCGCAGGCCGAGGCGCTGGACGAGCTGCTCAAGCGCAAGCACCTCAAGCTGGACGCCGTGATCGAGCTCCGGGTCAATGAGAGCGCGCTTCTGAGCCGCGTCGAGACCCGCGTCGCCCAAATGCGGGAGCGCGGCGAGGAGGTCCGGCTCGACGATACGCCGGAGGTCCTGACCAAGCGGCTGGCCAGCTATCGCAGCCAGACGGAACCGCTGATTCACTACTATTCCGAGCGGCGGAAGCTCTCGACCATCGACGGCATGATGACGATCGACGAGGTCACCCGCGCCATCCACCGCCAGCTGCTGGCTCTGGGGGCGGTCGAGCCCAAGACGCATGCTAGGAGCGCCGCCAAGGCGGCGCCGGCCAAAAAGGCCAAGGCGGGGAAGAAGGCGGCGGCAAGGCCGGCAAAAACGGCCAAAAAGGGCGCCAAATCGGCTAAAAAGGCCGCCAAATCGGCGGTGAAAGGCCCAAAGAAGGCGGCCAAGAAAGCCACCAAGAAAACCGTCAAGAAAGCAGCCAAGAAGACGGTCAAAAAGGGTGCCAAAAAGGCCGCAAAAAAGGTCACGAAAAAGCGAGCCAAGCGCTAGCAGCGGTTGACGAAAGCCCCCGGAATCCCCTAATAAGCCCCGCATCCAAGTCGGATAGTTTCAGACGATGCCGGGCCCCAGGAAGACCGGGGGTGGGCGTCGTGTTCGCGTTTGTGAACACCTGCCCGAGAAAGCAAGCACTTAAAGCCCGATTCCTGACGAGGGATCGGCAACAGGAGAGAAGGCCGTGGCCCGTATTGCCGGCGTGAACATTCCCACCAACAAGCGCGTGCTGATCGCGCTCCAGTACATCCATGGCATCGGCCAGAAGATCGCTGGTGAGATCCTCGAGAAGGTGAAGATCCCCGTGGATCGTCGCGTCAATCAGCTCAGCGACGCCGAAGTGCTCCAGATCCGCGAAGTGATCGACCGCGACTATCTCGTCGAGGGCGACCTGCGTCGTGAGGTCGGCATCAACATCAAGCGTCTGATGGACCTCGGCTGTTATCGCGGCCTGCGTCATCGTCGCGGTCTGCCGGTGCGCGGTCAGCGGACCCACACCAATGCGCGCACGCGCAAGGGTCCGGCCAAGGCCATCGCCGGCAAGAAGAAGTAAACTGGCGAATTGGAAGTGGCGAGTGGCGAGTAGGGGGCTTCCCTATTCGCCACTCGCTACTCGCTATTCGCTTCCATAGGTGTAGCCGCTGGCATTACGGCGGCGTTTGAGATCTTCAGGAAAGGGACTCAATGGGCAAGGAAGCCACCCGCGTTCGTCGTCGTGAGCGCAAGAACATCGCCTCCGGCGTCGCGCATGTGAACTCGTCGTTCAACAACACGACCATCACCATCACCGACGCGCAGGGCAATACGATCGCCTGGTCCTCGGCCGGCACGATGGGCTTCAAGGGCTCGCGCAAGTCGACCCCGTATGCCGCGCAGGTTGCCGCCGAGGACGTCTCCAAGAAGGCGCAGGAGCACGGTATGCGCACGCTGGAAGTCGAGGTCGCCGGTCCCGGTTCGGGCCGCGAATCGGCGCTCCGTGCGCTCCAGGCCGCCGGCTTCACCGTCACCTCGATCCGCGACGTGACCACGATTCCGCACAACGGTTGCCGTCCCCGCAAGCGTCGGCGCGTTTGATTTTGACGAGCTGCGGGCGCGTCGGCGCCCGCGGCGACTTTGCAAGAAGCCGCGGGAATGATCTGCGGCCTTTCTCCAACGCCAGTATTTGCACCGTCAAATTGACTGGCCTGTATGGGTGAAACAGTGACGATCCAGAAAAATTGGCAAGAACTGATTCGGCCGAACAAGCTCCAGGTCACGCCCGGCAGCGATCCCTCGCGTTTCGCGACCATCGTCGCCGAGCCGCTAGAGCGTGGCTTCGGCCAGACCCTCGGCAATGCGCTGCGCCGCATCCTGCTCTCCTCGCTCCAGGGCGCGGCGGTGCAGTCGGTGCACATCGACGGCGTGCTGCACGAGTTCTCCTCGATCGCTGGCGTCCGTGAGGACGTCACCGACATCGTGCTCAACATCAAGGACATCTCGATCAAGATGCAGGGCGAAGGCCCCAAGCGCATGGTCGTGAAGAAGCAGGGCCCGGGTGTCGTCACCGCCGGCGACATTCAGACCGTCGGCGATGTGGTCGTGCTCAACCCCGATCTGCAGATCTGCACGCTCGATGAGGGCGCCGAGATCCGCATGGAGTTCACGGTCTCGACCGGCAAGGGCTACGTGCCCGCCGAGCGCAACCGTCCCGAGGACGCGCCGATCGGCCTGATCCCGGTCGACAGCCTGTACTCGCCGGTCCGCAAGGTCTCCTACAAGGTCGAGAACACCCGCGAGGGCCAGATCCTCGACTACGACAAGCTGACCATGACGATCGAGACCAACGGCGCGATCACGCCGGATGACTCGGTGGCCTACGCCGCCCGCATCCTGCAGGATCAGCTCAACGTGTTCGTCAATTTCGAAGAGCCGCGCAAGGAAGTCGCCCAGGAGATCATCCCGGACCTCGCCTTCAACCCCGCCTTCCTCAAGAAGGTGGACGAGCTCGAGCTGTCGGTGCGTTCGGCCAACTGCCTGAAGAACGACAACATCGTCTACATCGGCGACCTCGTGCAGAAGAGCGAGGCGGAAATGCTCCGCACCCCGAACTTCGGCCGCAAGTCGCTGAACGAGATCAAGGAAGTGCTGGCCCAGATGGGTCTGCACCTCGGCATGGAAGTGCCGGGCTGGCCGCCGGAGAACATCGACGAGCTCGCCAAGCGCTTCGAGGATCATTACTGAGCGAATGGCGAGTAGGGAGTGGCGAATAGGGGAAGGACTATTCGCTACTCACCATTCGCCACTCGCAGCCTAGGGCGAACGCAGGAAGCCCACCTGAAAACCAGTCGCTGAACCACCGCGACACAATCGAAGAAGGACTACACACATGCGTCACGGCAAGGTTCATCGGAAGCTCAACCGGACGGCCGAGCACCGCAAGGCGATGTTCGCCAACATGGCGGCCGCGCTGATCAAGCACGAGCAGATCGTCACCACGCTGCCCAAGGCCAAGGAGCTTCGCCCGATCGTCGAGAAGCTCGTCACCCTCGGCAAGAAGGGCGGCCTGTCGCTGCGCCGTCAGGCCATCTCCGAACTGCGCGACGTCGATATGGTCAGGAAGCTCTTCGATACGCTCGCGACCCGCTACAAGGACCGCCAGGGCGGCTACACCCGCATCATCAAGGCCGGCTTCCGCTACGGCGACAACGCCGCGATGGCCGTGATCGAGTTCGTCGATCGCGACGTCGACGCCAAGGGCCAGGATTCCGGCCCGGTGCAGGAGAAGGAAGCCGAGGCGGCATAAGCCCGACCGGCGTGAAGTTTCAAAAGCGGCGTCTTCGACGCCGCTTTTTTGTTGGAACGGTCGGGTTGGCAAAGGCGCGCTCTTCGCGCGCCGTGACCGGCATTCACGCTCCTCACGCGTCGGTGAGCCCTGATTGCGGCTGAAGGAGCCGCTTCCGATATCTCCATCCACATCCATGGAGATAACGCATGAAGATCGACCTTTCCGGCAAGACCGCCCTCGTCACCGGCTCGACGGCCGGCATCGGCCACGCCATCGCCAAGGGCCTCGCAGACTCCGGCGCCAGCGTCGTGATCAACGGCCGCAGCCAGGACAAGGTCGATGCGGCGGTGCGCAGGCTGGAAGGAACGGGCGCCAAGGTCCGCGGCATCGCGGCCGACGTCTCGACCGCAGCAGGCTGCAAGGCACTCGTTGCGGCGCTGCCCGAGGTCGACATCCTCATCAACAATGCCGGCATCTTCGAGCCCAAGGATTTCTTCGACATCCCCGACGAGGACTGGAGCCGATTCTTCGAGGTGAATGTGATGAGCGGCGTGCGCCTGTCGCGCGCGTACATGAAGGGCATGCTCGCGCGCAATTGGGGCCGCATCGTCTTCATCTCCTCGGAATCCGGGCTCAACATTCCCGTCGAGATGATCCACTATGGCATGACCAAGACGGCCCAGCTTTCGGTCGCGCGCGGCCTGGCGCAGCTCACCGCCGGCACCGGTGTCACCGTCAATTCCGTGCTGCCGGGCCCGACCATGTCGGAAGGCGTCGAGACGTTCGTCAAGGATCTCGCCAGGCAGAACGGTCAGTCCGTAGACGAAGCCGCTGCCAATTTCGTCAAGCAGCATCGCCCGAGCTCTCTGCTGCAGCGCTTCGCCAGCGTCGACGAGATCGCCAACATGGTGGTCTATGTCGCCTCGAAGGAGGCATCCGCCACAAACGGCGCAGCGCTGCGCGCGGAAGGCGGCATCGTCAACACGATCGCCTGAGGAGATGCGCATGGCCGCCTATGTGATCTCCGAGGTCGAGGTGCGCGACCAAGCCGCGATGGAGGCCTATCGCGCCCTGGCTGCCAAGACGATCGCGCAGTACGACGGGCGTTATCTCGTTCGCGGCGGTCAGGTCGAGCTGCTGGAGGGCGGTCCACCACCCAACGCCATCGTCATCGCGGAGTTCCCGACGATGGCGCGGCTGAAGGAGTGGTACGCCTCCTCCGAGTATGCCGAAGCCCTGAAGCTGCGCGCGAGCGCACTGGAGCGCAGGCTGCTGCTTGTCGAAGGCGTATTGACGCCGTAGGCGATCGGCTACTCGTCCTTGATCCCGGCCTTCTGCGCGATCTCCTTCATCTTGGCCGTCTCCTTTGTCACCGCACCGGCCCAGTCGTCGAAGCGTGCGAAGCCGGGCTCGAAACCGACCTTGACGAAGCGCTCGGCAACCGAGGGGCTGTTGATGATCTCCTCCAGCGTCGCCGTGAGCTTGTCGCGAACCGGTGGCGGCAGCCCCTTGGGTGCGACCACCGCGCCCCATGACGAGAAGTCGATGGCGGGATAGCCGAGCTCTGCCAATGTCGGTACGTCGGGCAGGAATGGTGTGCGCTGGCTCGAGAACACGGCCATCACCTTGACGGCGCCGGCCTCGATTTGCGGTTTAACGGCAATCACGGTGTCGACATGGTATTGAATGTGCTTGCCGATGAGATCGTTCATGGCCGGCGCGCTGCCCTTGTAGGGCAGGTGGACCATCTTGATTCCGGCATTCGACTTGAACAACTCGCCGGCGAAATGCGACACCGTGGCGACGCCGAAGGAGGCCAGCGACAGCTTGTCCGGATTGGCCTTTGCCGCCGCGACCAGCGCGGGCAGATCCTTGACCGGATTGTCCTTGTAGGTGACCAGCGCCAGGGTGATCTTGCCGACCCGGCCGAGCGGTTCAAAATCCTTGGCCGCGTCGTAAGGAACGCTCTCCTTCACGGCGGCCGGCAAAGTGAAGCTCGAATTCGAGCTGAAGAACAGCGTGTATCCATCGGGCGCCGCGCGCGCGACCTCCTTGGCGGCGATCGTGGTGCCGCCGCCGGGACGGTTCATGATGATCACGGGCTTGCCGAGCCGCGCTTCGAGCTCGCCGCCGATGATGCGGGCCACCACGTCGGAGGCTCCGCCCGGCGGAAACGGGACGATCAATTGCAGGGATTTCTCGGGATAGGTCGATTGCGCGGTTGCTAGCGAGTTGACGCTGATCGAGCCGATGGCGGCGAGCGCGAGCGCCAGGAAGGTTGTTTTCATCGTGTCGTTTTTCCGCAGGTGAGGTTCAATCGAAGGCGAGAAATCCCGGCTTGCCCGCAATTGGCGGCTGCTTGGCAAGCCATGCAATGTCGGGAACGGGGCGGGCGGTGTCCGGATTGGCGGCAAGCACCGCTTCGATTTCGCGCGCGACCGCGAGCGTTAAGAGATCGCCGCCGCGTGGGCCGATCACCTGGACGCCGAACGGCAGGCCGGCCTCGTCCCGTCCGGCCGGGATTGCGACGGTGGGATGGCCGACATTGGTGACGGCATAGGCGAGCGCGAGCCAGTGGAAATAGTTCTTGGTCGGCCGGCCGTCGATCTCGGCTGGATAGAGCTCCGACCACGGCCGTGGGCTGATGGTGACCGCAGGCGCGAGAATGAAATCGTGATCCGCGAAGAAGGTCTGCCAGCGCCGGTAAAGGTCGGTCTGCATCGAGAGCGCACGCGCCACGTCGGCAGCGGAATAGCCGAGCCCCTCCGCAACATTGTCGCGAACGTTGGGCCCGACCTTGTCCGGAAACTTCTCCACGAGCTCGCGGTGGCGGCCGAGGAATGCGACGGCGCGCAGGATGCTGAACACCTCGTCGGCGCCGGTGCAATCAGGATGGGTCCATTCGACTCCGCGAAATACAGTTTCGAACGAAGTGAGCTTCTGCGCGAAGGCGCGGGCGACCGCCCCCTCGGTCGGCGCAAAGCCGAAATCGGTGGTCGCAGCAATGCGGAGCGCGGAGAGATCGACGCGCAGCGGATTGCGATAGAGCACCGGCGTAGGCGCACCGCCCGTATGAAGGATCGCCGATAATGGATCGCGGGCGTCACGATCCAGCATGCAGGACAGCATGAGGCAAGCGTCCGACACGGTTCTCGCCATCGGTCCGAGTTGCGAGATCTGCAGCCAGGCCATGTTGCGGCTGTTGCTGGCGATCAGTCCTGGCGAGGGCCGGAATCCGACCACGCCGCAAAAGGATGCCGGATTCCGTACCGAGCCGCCGGTATCGGATCCGGTCGCGAGCGGCACCATCCCAGTGGCGAGTGCGACGGCCGATCCACCCGACGAACCGGCGGCGGATCGATTGGGATCGAAGGGATTGCCGGTCGCGCCATAGACGGCGTTGCGCGTATTGCCTCCGGCGCCCCATTCCGGCACGTTCGTCTTGCCGATGACGATCGCGCCCTCGCGCTTGAGCATCGCGACGATGGCCTCGTCCTGCGGGGCGACATTGTCCGCGAACAGCACGCTGCCGAAGCTGGTCGGCAATCCTTCGGCGTCGATCAGGTCTTTGACACCGAGCGGCAACCCGTGCACGGCGCCGAGGGTGTCACCGCGCATCACGGCGGCCTCGCGCTCGCGCGCCGACTTGCGCGCGGTTTCGAACGAGCGCGCAACGACGGCGTTGACCGCCGGATCGACCGCTTCGATGCGGCGGATGCAGCTATCCGTGAGCTCGACGGGGGATAGCTTGCGTTGGCCGATCAGCGCGCGTGCCGCGACCGCCGAAAGGTCGCATGGTTCGGTCATCATCAATCTGCTTGTTGCTGGTCCCGGAGGGCGGGGGGCGACCCTCTTTTCCGGGACCGCAGATGCATGATGCCTCAATTGACGCGGAGTGCCAAGCCTACCACCCCTCCAGCACGATCTTGCCGCGCGACTTGCCGCTCTCCAGCAGCGCGTGCGCGCGCTTGAGGTTGGCGGCGTTGATCGTGCCGAAAGTTTGGTCGAGTGTGGTGCGCAACACGCCTTTATCGATAAGGTCTGCCACATCATTGAGCAGATGATGCTGCGCGATCATGTCAGGGGTCTGGAACGAGGAGCGCGTGAACATCGATTCCCAATGCACCGAGATCGCCTTGCCCTTGAACGCGGCGATCGTGAACTCCGGAGGATCGTCGATCAGGCCGAACTTGCCCTGCGGTGCCATGAATTCCGCAATCGCCTTGTAGTGCTGGTCGGTAAAGTTGAGGCTGGCCACGAGTGCGACCGGCGGCAGCTTCAGTTTCTCGATCTGCTCCTTCATCGGCTTGCCATGGTCGATCACCGCATGCGCGCCGAGATCGAGGCACCATTTCTGCGACTCCGGCCGTGTCGCGGTGGCGAGCACCGTGAGGCCGGTGAGGCGGCGGGCGAGCTGGATCAGGATCGAGCCGACGCCGCCGGCGCCGCCCGTGATCAAGAGGGTACGCGGATCGACGCTCTTGCCCGGCACTGCGCCGAGCCGGTCGAACAGCAGCTCCCAGGCGGTGATGGAGGTGAGGGGAAGAGCGGCGGCTTGCGCGAACGACAGGCTCTTCGGCTTGTTGCCGACGATGCGCTCGTCGACCAGGTGGAATTCGGCGTTGGTGCCCTGACGCAGGATCGAGCCGGCGTAGAACACCTCGTCGCCCGGCTTGAACAGCGTCACGTCGGGACCGACGGCATCGACCACGCCGGCCGCGTCGTAGCCGAGGATTTTCGTCTCGCCCTCGGGAGGGGCGGCGCGCCTGCGCACTTTGTAGTCGACCGGATTGGCCGAGATCGCCTTCACGGCGACGCGGATGTCGCGCCCTTTGGGGTCGGGTTTAGCGGTCTCGAAATCGAACAGTGATTCCGCGTCCTCGATCGGAAGCGATTTCTTGTAGCCGACGGCTTTCATGGCGTGTCTCCATCAAATGGCTTTGTTCGCCCGCTGCCCTAACTGTCGCTCTGGCTCCGATTTGGCAAGTACTGTAAATTCGGGGATATAGTCCCTGTTTGGATACTATTGGGAAAAGCCGCATGAAACGCCGTAATTTCGCCCGCCGTCCAGGCTGCTCGGTCGAGGCGACGCTGGACCTGATCGACGGCAAGTGGAAGGGCGTGATCCTCTACCACCTGCAGAGCGGCACCCAGCGCTTCGGCGAATTGCGCCGCCGGATGCCCGGCATCACCCAGCGCATGCTGACGAAGCAGCTGCGCGCGCTGGAGGAAGACAAGCTCGTCATCCGCAAGGTCTATGCCGAGGTGCCGCCGCGCGTGGAGTATTGCCTGTCCGAGCTGGGCGAGAGCCTGAGGCCCGTGATCGACATCCTGAAGGCCTGGGGCGAGAGCCACCAGGAGCGGTTGTCCTGCGCGCCGCCGCCCGTGGTCGTGAAGAAGAAGCGCGCGGCGTAGATTGTAGCCTGCCCGGCGCAGCATTTTCAGTGTCATCCTCGCGAAGGCGGGGATCCATAACCCCAGGGAGAGGTTGTGGTGCGCGCTAGCAACTCCGAGTCATCGCAGCCACGTCCGCCTGTGGTTATGGGTCCCGGGCTCGCGCTTTCGCGCGCCCCGGGACGACGAGTGTGGCCTAGAACGCGAACTGCGTGCGCATCGCGACCGCGTCGAACTTCGAGCCGACGTCGGCGGTCGAGATCGGCGAGGCCTGTCGCGATACCGTGCCGTGCAGATAGTCGAGCATGAAGCGCACGTTGCCGTTGACGTACCAGTTGAGCGCGAGCGTATAGACGGTCTGCCGGCCGCCTGCGACGCCGCTCGCCGTCGCGAGCTGATCGTTGAGGTCGATCGTCGAGAACCGTCCTGCGATCTCCCACGCGCCCCAGCCGCCGCCGTCGAGCGAGAACGGATGCGCCGGCTTGACGCCGCTATAGGCCGCGTTCGCCGCATTGTAGGACCGGCCTTCGCCGGTCAGCACATAGCCGGCCTGCGCGTAGCCGCCTTGGAATTTCAGGCTCGGTGCACCCGTCAGCGGCACGGCTGTGTTGGCGGTGCGATCGACATTGTACCAGAAATACTCGCCCTGGACGATGAACGGACCGTAGGTCGCCGCCGCCTCGACGCTGTAGACCTGCGCGCCCGAGGCATTGGCGATAGCGCCGGTCGAGATCAGCGTGGTCGGGTCGAGCCGCAATTCCGGACGATCGCTGAGCGTGACCGTCTGGGTGTTGGCGATCAGATTGCGCGGCGGCTGGATCAGCCATTGCGCATTGGCGCCGATATGCACCGAGTAGTCCTTGGTGCTGATCGGATTGCCGGCGACGCGCGCCACGGCACCATATTGCTCGCTGGTGCCGGGCGGCGCCGCGCTCGAGGCGGAATGGATCGCACCGGTCGTCGGTCCCGTGATATAGCCGCCGATCCAGAGCTGGTCGTTGAACCAGCGCGCACCGGCCGCGGAACGGAAGTCACCGGCAGCGATGTTGGTCGCGATCACGCCGGGCGAGGCGCGCTCCATGAACATGATGTCGTTCGAGCTCGTCGCTTCGTCGAGCGTGTATGGCAGATCCATGATGCCGGCCTCGATCGCCATCTTGCCGCCGAACGGTTTCAGGCCGGTATAGCTGATATAGGCGTTTTCGACGCCGGAGACGCCGCCGCCGGGCAGCGATCCCGGCGCGGCGCCGCCAAATCCGTCGGACGAGCCGCCGAAATCGTAGACGAGGGCGAAGTTCCAATCGTGGAAGAACTTGCCGGTGACACCGATGCGCGCGCGGCGGACGTTCTGGCCGCTGTCAAGCTTCTGCGGCACCGTCGCCGCGGTGTTGGGACGATAGTCGTAGCCGCCGACATCCCAATGCAGGCGGCTGGTGATGGCGACGCAGTTGGCCTGGTCGGCGGTGCAGATCGTCGGCCGGTTGTTCGGCATCGTCACGACGACGCCGGATGCCGGCGCGGGCCCCTTGACGGGGATTGCCGCGTTGGCATTGGCCACCGCGGCCTTTGCCTCCGCGCGCGCCTCGGCCTTGGCCTCTGCCTTGGTTTCGGCTTTCGCCTTTGCCGCGGCGGCCGTGTTCGCCGCGGTCTGGCTCTGCAGCTTGTCGAGCTTCTGTTCGAGCATCTTCAACTGCTGCTTCAACAGCGCGATCTCCTGCTCGCTGCTGCTTGCCGACTGGGCCTGGGCCTGCGAGGCCGCCAGCGCGCCGGCGAGACCAATCGCTGCGGCCGCAGTTCTTTTTTTGCTCACGTTACGCCTCCATCGTTTGACTGTTTTCCCCAAGTCGCGAACGGAGAGCCTAGGTGTGATCGATGACTGCCCCGCGACGCTGCGAGCGGTTGCGTCGGTTCCTACTGATGCAAATTCGCCGCAACCGAATCCGCCTCACACCACCATGCAAGATGACGCACATCATGCCAATCCGCCGCTGGGCAAATTGCCGATTCGCACGGCACCCTTGCATCCCGGACACGGCTTCGAGGCGGCCGAATATTGCCCTCCGGCGCTCTTCTATTGGGAGGCGAACGCGCCTATATTCCGGCGTCATTTCCAAGAGGTAGGAATGTTTCGAGCGACCTGGACTGCGGCCCTCACGGCGCTGTGCGTAGCCTTTTCGGCCACCCTCAATCCGACTGCTGCGCAGGACCGTCGGGTCCCGTCGTCGCCGGCCGAGCTGCGGATGTCCTATGCGCCGATCGTGCAGCGGGTGCAGCCGGCGGTCGTCAACGTCTATGCCGCAAAGGTGGTGCAGAACCGCAATCCGCTACTGGACGATCCGATCTTCCGCCGCTTCTTCGGTGTGCCGGGCCAGCAGCCCGAGCAGATGCAGCGCTCGCTCGGCTCCGGCGTCATCGTCGATGCCTCCGGCCTCGTCGTCACCAACGTCCACGTCATCGAGGGCGCCGACCAGGTGAAGGTGTCGCTGTCGGACAAGCGCGAGTTCGAGGCCGAGATCCTGCTCAAGGATTCCCGGACCGATCTTGCCGTGCTGCGCCTGAAGGACAGCAAGGAGAAGTTCCCGACGCTGGACTTCACCAATTCCGATGAGCTCTTGGTCGGCGACGTCGTGCTCGCGATCGGCAATCCGTTCGGCGTCGGCCAGACCGTGACCCAGGGTATCATTTCAGCGCTGGCGCGCACGCAAGTCGGCATCACCGACTATCAGTTCTTCATTCAGACCGATGCGGCGATCAATCCCGGCAATTCCGGCGGCGCGCTGGTCGACATGGGCGGCAAGCTCGCCGGCATCAACACCGCGATCTATTCGCGCTCCGGCGGCTCGCAAGGCATCGGCTTTGCGATTCCCGCCAACATGGTGCGCGTCGTCGTCGCCTCCGCCAAGAGCGGCGGCAAGGCTGTGAAGCGGCCCTGGCTCGGTGCGAAATTGCAGGCGGTGACGCCCGACATCGCCGAGAGCCTCGGCTTGCGCTCGCCGACCGGTGCGCTGGTCGCGAGCGTGGTGTCGAACGGTCCGGCGGCGAAAGCCGGCCTGAAATCCTCCGACCTCATCACCGGGATCGACGGCCAGATCGTGGATGATCCCAACGCGTTCGACTATCGCTTCGCAACCCGTCCGCTCGGCGGCACCGCGCAGCTCGACGTGCAGCGCGGCGGCAAGTCGGTGAAGCTCACGGTAGCGCTGGAGACCGCGCCCGACACCGGGCGCAACGAGCTCGTCGTCACCGCGCGCTCGCCGTTCCAGGGCGCGAAGGTTTCGACCATCACGCCGGCCGTCGCCGATGAGCTGCGTCTGGATGCCGACACCGAAGGCGTCGTGATCACCGATATCGGCGGCGATACCGCGGCTGCGAGTGTCGGCTTCCAGAAGGGCGACATCATCCTGGCCGTCAACAACCAGAAGATCAGCAAGACCGGTGACCTCGAGAAGGCCGCAGGTGAACGGGCACGGATCTGGCGCATTACGCTGGTGCGCGGCGGCCAGCAGATCAACGTCACGCTGGGCGGATGAGTCCGAAGCGACCAACGGAGACACCGACTCTCTTTGCCGCGGCGGGGCTCGATCACGATGCTCCGCATCCGCTGCCGGACCGGCTGCGCCCGCGCGCGCTGTCAGAGGTCGTCGGCCAGGACCACATCCTCGGCCCGGACGGTGCGCTGACGCGCATGCTGGAGACGCGCACGCTCGGCTCGCTGGTGTTCTGGGGCCCGCCCGGCACCGGCAAGACCACGGTGGCACGGCTCCTGGCTGACGCGACCGATCTGCATTTCGAGCAGATCTCCGCGGTGTTCTCCGGCGTCGCCGACCTGAAGAAAGCGTTCGATGCCGCGCGCGCCCGCCGCGAGATGGGCAAGGGCACGCTGCTGTTCGTCGATGAGGTGCACAGATTCAACCGCGCCCAGCAGGACTCTTTTCTGCCCGTGATGGAAGATGGCACGGTCGTCATGGTCGGCGCCACCACCGAGAACCCGTCCTTCGAGCTCAATGCGGCGTTGCTCTCTCGCGCGCGCGTGCTGGTGTTTCGCTCGCTCGATGCTGCCGCAATCGAGAAGCTGTTCGCGCATGCCGAGGCGGTCGAGGGTAGGAAGCTTCCCCTCGATGCGGAGGCGCGCGCCGTGCTGGTGCGCATGGCCGATGGCGACGGAAGGGCCTCGCTGACGCTTGCTGAAGAGGTCTGGCGTTCGGCGCGGGCGGACGAGATCTTCAACGCAGCGCAGCTGCAGGAGATCCTGCAGCGCCGCGCGCCGATCTACGATAAGTCGGCCGACGGCCACTACAATTTGATCTCGGCGCTGCATAAATCGGTGCGCGGCTCCGATCCCGATGCCGCGCTGTATTACCTCGCGCGCATGTTGGACGCCGGCGAGGACCCGCTGTTCCTGGCCCGCCGCGTTGTGCGCATGGCGGTCGAGGACATCGGGCTGGCCGATCCGCAGGCGCTCGTCATCGCCAATGCCGCCAAGGACGCCTTCGACTTCCTCGGCCATCCCGAGGGCGAGCTCGCCATCGCCCAGGCCGTGGTCTATCTCGCCACCGCGCCGAAATCGAACGCGGTCTACACTGCCTTCGGCACCGCGATGCAGGTCGCTAAGCAGGCCGGCTCGCTGCTGCCGCCAAAGCACATCCTCAATTCCCCGACCAAGCTGATGAAGTCCGAAGGCTACGGCTCCGGCTACGAATACGACCATGATGCGCCGGACGCCTTCTCCGGCCAGGACTACTTCCCGGAGGCCTTGGGACGTCAGACCTTCTACGACCCGCCCGAGCGCGGTTTTGAGCGCGAGATCAGGAAGCGGCTGGATTACTGGGCCAAGCTGCGCAAGGAGCGGGGCGACTCGCGCTAGAAGCGGCCATTTCGTCGTGACGGAAGGCCGCTTTTAGGGTACGCAGGCAACCATGAGCCGCCGCATCAAGAGAATGAACCCAAAGCCGCGGTCGCGTGACGAACGCGACGACTCGCAGGCGCATCAGGCGCGTAGCGCGAAGAGGGCCGGGCCGCGTCCGGGCGGCAAGCCCGGCGGGAAGCCGCAGCGCTTTGTCGGCGAGCGCGCCGAGCGGCGTCCGCCCAAAGCGGTCCAGGAGAGGCCTGCGCCTGAAAAGTCCGTCGAGGCGCTGCTGCCGACCAAGGTGCAGACCGTCACGGTCACGGCGGACGAGAACAACATGCGCGTTGACCGTTTCCTGGAAGCGCGCTTTCCCGGCCTGTCGTTCTCCCACATCCAGCGTGTCGTGCGCAAAGGCGAGCTGCGCGTCGACGGCAAGCGCGTCGACAGCAAAGACCGGCTGGAGGAGGGACAGAGCGTCCGCATTCCGCCGCTCAAGCTCGATTCGCCGAAGGTCGCCGGCGAGCTCTCGGAGGCCGCGCAGAAGACGCTGAAGGCGCTGAAGGAGATGACGATCTGGGAGGACGACGACGTTCTCGTCCTGAACAAGCCTGCCGGCCTTGCCGTGCAGGGCGGCTCGGGCATGACGCGGCACATCGACCAGATGCTTGAGGTGATGCGCGATGCCAAGGGCCAGAAGCCGCGCCTCGTGCACCGCATCGATCGCGAGACCTCGGGGTGTCTGCTGATCGCCAAGACGCGCTTCGCTGCCTCACACCTGACCGGCGCGTTCCGCTCGCGCTCGGCGCGAAAGGTCTATTGGGCCCTGGTGCCGGGCCTGCCGAAGCCGAAGCAGGGCCGCATCTCGACCTTCCTTGCGAAGGAGGAGGGCGAGGACGACACCATCATGCGCATCGCCCAGCATGGCGATGAGGGCGCCAGTCACGCGGTGACGTACTACGCCGTGGTCGAGACCGCCGGCAACAAGCTGACCTGGGTGTCGCTGAAGCCGGTGACGGGCCGCACCCACCAGCTGCGCGCCCACATGGCCCATATCGGCCATCCCATCGTCGGCGATCCCAAATATTTCAACATCGAGAACTGGCAGCTGCCGGGCGGCCTGCAGAACCGGCTGCATCTGCTCGCACGCCGCATCGTCATTCCGCATCCGCGCGGCGGCGTGATCGACGCCACCGCGCCGTTGCCCCCGCACATGCAGCAGTCGTGGAACCTGCTCGGGCTGGACGCAACCAGATTTGATCCGATCGAGAACGCGCCGGAAGAATAGTGAGGTTGAATAGGGGTGGCAGGCGTACGACATCTCCCCCATGAGACGAGTGTCGATCTGCTTTGCGCTGTTGGCCGCGCTGTTCGTAGGCCAGCCTGCCCACGCCCAGTATGTGTCGCCGGGCGCTTCGCGGCTTGCTCCACCGCTGCCTGCGCCACCACCGCCGCCCAAGATCGCGGTGCCCAAGGTTCCGCAATTCGACGCGCCGCCGCGCTACAACTACCAGCCGCTCCCGCGCAATTCGTTCAGCGATCGGGTCACGAAATGTCTCCACGACGGCGCAGCCGCAGGACTGGGCCCGGCCGATCGCGGCACGTACGCGCGCATGTGTGCGAACTAGCTAGCAGCACTCCTGGTCCTACTGGCGAGGCCGTGACGACACTGGTAATTCGACTGACGACAGGAACCAAAATCCGACATGCGCGAATTGTTCGAAGAAGCAGCAAGTCAGCCCCCGCCTGATCCCCGGGAATCGGCGCGCGTGTCCGCGCGCACGCCGCTGCGCAAGCGCTTCTACAAGGAAGCCGGCATCGCCGATGCCGAGGGCGGCTTCGCCATCACTCTCGACGGCAAGCCGATCCGCACGCCCTCCGGCCGCCAGGTGGTGATCCCGACGCGCGCGCTCGCAGATTGCGTCGCAGCGGAATGGGCCGCCCAAGGTGACACGATCGATCCGGTGACCATGCCATTGACGCGCATCGCCAACAGTGTGGTCGAGGGCGTCGTCGATCGCGTCGAGCTCGTCAGCGACGACCTCGCCAAATATTTCGAATCTGACCTGCTGTTCTATCGTGCCGGCCATCCCGAGGGACTGGTCGCCCGCGAGGCCGCGCATTGGGATCCCGTGCTGTTCTGGGCGGCGCAGACGTTGGGTGCGCATTTCATCCTGTCCGAAGGCGTCATGCACGTGAAGCAGCCGGACGAGGCGGTGAAGGCCGCACGGGCCGCGCTGCCCGGCGACCCCTGGTCGGTCGCCGCGCTCCACATGGTGACCACCCTGACCGGCTCGGCGCTGCTCGCGCTGGCGCTGGACCAGGGCGTGCGCGATGCCGACCAGGTCTGGGCCGCCGCCCATGTCGACGAGGACTGGAACGTGGAGCAATGGGGCGTGGACGAGGAGGCGGCCGCCCGCCGCGCCGCCCGCTTGAAGGATTTCCAGGCCGCCGTGACGGTTCTGGCGGCGGTGAAGCAGCCGGCCATCTGAGGTCCTTAACGAGAGGTTTACGACGCAGCGGTTACGGTGGCCGGCATTCCCTAAGGCTGCCGAGATGCCGACGCCGGTCACCTCCATTGCTCCCGTCAACGCTGCCAGCCGCCCGGCTGATGCGGCGACGCGGGATCTCGTGCTTCAGGCCGGCAGTGTGGTCGATGCCAGGGTGGTCAGCGTGCTCGCCGACAATCTGGTGCGGATCGCGATCGCCAACCTCTCGATGGACGTGATGTCGGAGGTGGCGCTGACGCCGGGGCAGAATCTCCAGCTCGCGGTCTCGCAGAGCAACGGCACCATTCGCCTCGCGGTCATGGGCGGGGCAGGCGAGGCGGCGGGAGATCAGGTCACGCTGACGCCGCGGGCGGCCTCGCTGGTGGAGAGCCCGCCGCTGGCGCCGCCGGTGGCCACGGCACGGAACACCCTCACTCCGTCCGAGCAGGTCGCCGTTGCAACGGCCTCCGCCGAGGCCGCGACCAAGCAGGGCAGCCAGGCGCCGCTGTTCGCCAACCTGGCCTCCGTCGTGACGAGTAGCAATCTGCCCGCTGGGCTGAAGCAGGCCGTGCTCGATGTGCTGGCGCAGCAGACGCCGCTCAACGCAGCCCTCGACGGCGGCGATATCGAATCCGCGTTCCAGAAGTCCGGACTGTTTCTCGAGGCCTCGTTGGCCGCAGGCACAACGCCGTCCTCCGGCGCGATCCCGGACTTGAAGGCCGCACTGCTGGTGTTGCGCCAGACTCTGGCATCGACCTCCGGCGCGCCGCAGGCAACTGCGCAAGGTGTGGCGCTGCCGGCGAGTGCTGCGGCCACGACGCAGACCGCAGCCTCCGCGCTGGCGGGCGAAACGGCCCAAGCGGCGTTGCCGGAACTGGCCCGGCCGGCGCAAGCGTCGCGCGGTGCACTTGCTGCCGCTCTGCTGGCCGATGTGGCGGGCAACAATCCGCAAGCTTTGACGTCGCGCACCATGTCCGCGGGTCTTGCCGCGAGCCTGCTGCAGGAGGTCACGGAAAATCTGCCGCGCCTGACCGGCAACGTGCCGGGCTCCAACAAGTCCGTGCCGGACGCCCATCTCTTCGAGGCGGCCGCACATCCGACACCTCCGCCGATCCGCGGTGCGCTGCCGGCGCCTCAGTCCATCGCCGCACCGGCGCTCGCGCCGGACGCGCCGCTGGCTGCGACCGTGCATCGTCTGCTCGACGACACCGATGCGGCGATCGCGCGGCAGACTTTGCTGCAAATCGCATCGCTTCCCGATCGCAGCGACGCCAGCGGCCACCGCATCGATCCGGCCGCGCCGCAGTGGAATTTCGAGATTCCGTTCGCGACTCCGCAAGGCACCGCGATGGCGCAGTTCGAGATCTCGCGCGATGGCGGCAACGAATCGGCCGATTTCGCCAAGCGCGCCTGGCGCGCACGCTTCTCTCTTGATGTCGAGCCGGCCGGACCCGTGCATGCGCTGATCACGCTGAACGGCGACAAGACCTTCGTTCGGATGTGGGCGGAGCGGCCGGCCACGGCGCAGCAGCTCCGCGCCGGCATCGGTGAGCTCAGCCAGGCCTTGACGAAGGCCGAGCTCAAGCCCGGCGATATCGTGGTCCGCGACGGCATGCCGCCGCCACCGGCGCCGGCCCGCGCCGGCCACTTCCTGGATCGCGCCACATGAGCGATCCCTCCAAGCTCGCGATCGCGCTGCATTACGAGAAGGGATCCGGCGCGCCCGTCGTCGTCGCCAAAGGCAAGGGCACGATCGGCGAAAAGATCGTCGAGATCGCCAAGGCCCACGATATTCCGATCGAGGAGAACGAGGTCCTGGCCGGCGCGCTGTCGAAGGTCGAACTCGGCGACGAGATCCCGCCGGATCTCTACAAGGCCGTCGCCGAGGTGCTGGTGTTCGTGCTGCGGCTGTCGGGCCGGGGGCACTGAGCGCTGTCATCGTTTGACCAGATATCGTCGGCATTGTAGCCGTCGCTTTCATCGTCTAACGGACACCGCCCTTGCTGACCCGCCGTTCCACCCTCGGCCTCCTCGCCGCAACCGCGATCCTGCCTGGACGCGCGCGCGCCCATGTCGCGCCGCCGCGCAATGAAATCCGCGACGCTCTTGCAAAGCGCTTCACCGATCTCGGCACGTCGGGCACCTTCGTCGGCTACAAGGTCGAGGACTATCTGATCGTCGCCAGCGACAAGGAGCGCTCGGGCGCGGGCAAATTGCCGGCCTCGACCTTCAAGATTCCCAACTCGCTGATTGCGCTCGAGACCGGTGTTATCACTGACCCCGACAAGGACGTGTTTGCCTGGGACGGCGTCAAGCGCCCGATCGAGGCCTGGAACAAGGATCACACGCTGCGCAGCGCAATCGCGGTGAGCGCGGTGCCGGTCTATCAGGAGATCGCGCGCCGCATCGGCGAGGTGCGCATGCAGCAATATGTCGACGCGTTCGACTACGGCAATCGCGACATCGGCGGCGGCATCGACCAGTTCTGGCTCACCGGGGCCTTGCGGATCGATCCGGTCGAGCAGATCGATTTCGTCGACCGGCTGCGCCGCCGTACGCTGCCGATCTCAAAGCGCAGCCAGGATCTCGTTGCCGATATCCTGCCGGCGACGAAGGTCGGCGACGCCGTCATTCGCGCCAAGTCTGGTCTCCTGGGCGCCGAGCGCGGCGAGCCGTCGCTCGGTTGGATGGTCGGTTGGGCCGAGAAGGGCGAGGCACATACAGTGTTCGCGCTCAACATGGATTGCAAGGAGCCGCGCCACATCGAGGCTCGCATGACGCTGACCCAAGCCTGCCTTGCCGAGATCGGCGCGCTCTAGCGCGACCGTGTGCACGTCAAGCCGGCACCTGAACCTCGGTCGTCGCAATCAGACGCCAATCGGCGAGCGCGGCCAAGCGGTGGGGTTCGGCCTCACGCCGGTAATCGGAGCTCAAGACGATGACTCGAAAGGTCGCGAAGTCCGGGTAGCGAACGATTGCGGCGTCGTGCCAGGCTTCGCCTTGTGCTGCCACCAGCAGAGCTCCGACAGAGCCAAGCCAAGTTGGCGTCACCCCTTGCGGAATCGCGACCTTGCGAAATGCGGGGACATAGCGCGTGTAATAGGCGTCGCGGCCGCTACAGGCCGGAAGCTCGGATTTGTCTGGGTACAAGGCCTCATCCCGATAGCGTAGAAGATTGAGCATGAAGATGGGTTGATCTCCGGGCAAACTCGAGGCTGCCATGTCGAGTGATGCATGATCGATATCGACGAACATTGTTCTCTCCGGTCGTGGGTTCTTGC
Source organism: Bradyrhizobium sp. CCBAU 45321 (assembly GCF_028128975.1). NCBI lineage: Bacteria > Pseudomonadati > Pseudomonadota > Alphaproteobacteria > Hyphomicrobiales > Nitrobacteraceae > Bradyrhizobium > Bradyrhizobium sp. CCBAU 45321. The sequence continues at coordinate 104,033 of NZ_LFKZ01000128.1, read as the reverse complement.
TGTGCTGATATCGCTTTCGAACGGCCGGCGTTGTAGTGGTTTCGGTGTCACCGCTATGATGACGTCATGGCAACACCAAGCGGCCATCGGCAACTCCTCGGCAATTCTGAGCGCCAACCCGGCGGTCCAGCTCGAGCTGAAAGTCGACGATTTCGGGGACGGAGTTCAGGCGTTGTCGGGTTTTGCCGTGAGCGCCCGGTCAATCGCAAAGCCGCCGATCTCGCTCATGGCCTGCGAGATCGGATCGCCACGCCGGGCAAAGCCGCTGGAGAGATAATCGAATTGCGTTCGCGCCAGCCGCAGCACCTCGATCGGCACCGAGACCGCGCTCTCGTTGAAGCTGTCGACGGAGGCGCGCAAGCTGTCGAGCTCCGTCGTGAGCTTGCCGATATGTCTCTCGGCATGCTGCATCAGCTCAAGCAGCTTGCCGCGCTCGGCATCGAAGGCGGCGCGCTCGGCTGCGGTCGCGGCGGTGAGCTCGGCGAGCTGTGCCCGCAGCGCCGCGATCTGGCCGACCATGGCGTCGGAGGCGAGTTCGGCGGACTCGCGCAGCTCGGCGTTGCGCGTGCTCTCTTCCTGCGCCTGATGATAGAGCCGCTCGGCCGACATCGCCCGCTGGCCGAGCTGCTCGATCATGCCGGCCGCGCGCAGCAGCATCTCGCCGTTCCGTCCTGACACCATGCCGGCCATGCGGCGCAGGAAGTCGATGGTTTCGGACGCTGGGTTCGGCGGCAAGGGGACGACCGTCGCGGACATCTTGCGTGATGCCAGTAGGTAGATGCTGGAGCCAGGGCATGATGATCACCGCCGTACCGACTGGGCTCACGCAACATTCGGCGCCTGATCTGACTCGGAGCAAGCCTGAATCGGTCGGCCCGGTCAACCTGCCGGGCTGCCAAATTTGAGGTCAGGAGTCCTTCTGCCGCCCGATCCGCCCCAGGTGGGTGAAGCCGAATCCGGCGGAATATTTCAGGCCGTAGCCGAGCGCCCGGTCGATGCCGATATGGGCAAGCCAAATCAAGGCGATGGAGAGGGTGAGGGGCGAGGCGAGGGCGAAGCCCAGCGTCAGCAGCGCCACCGGCGCCATGTAGCTGTGGGCGGCGTTGTAGACCATCGCACCGAACCTGGTGTCGGACAGGTAGGCCAGGAAGCTCAGATCGGGTACGAAGAACAGCAGCGCAAACACCAGCCACGACCCGTCCCAGGCCGCATAGAGCGTCACCATCCCAGCAAACAGGGTGAGGCCCTCCAGCCGCAGCAGGATGTTGACGCCGCCTGTCGCAGCGCCCGTCTCGGCCGTTCCTTCGCTCACGCTTGCCTCCCGGGCAAAACTTTGTAATTCCTTGCGCTTTCCCGCTACGGCAGGGCAGCCCTGCGACCGCGAAACCGGCTTTCCGGGCCGCAAAATGCCGTGTTAGAACCCGCCCATCACTTAAGAACTGGCGGGAGCAAATGAAACACATCCTGGACGCCCTTGAAGATCGTCGTGCCGGCGCAAAGCTCGGCGGCGGGGAGAAGCGCATCGAGGCGCAGCACGCCCGCGGCAAGCTGACGGCGCGCGAGCGTATCGAGCTGTTGCTCGATAAGGGATCGTTCGAGGAGTTCGACATGTTCGTCGAGCACCGCTCCACCGAGTTCGGCATGGAGAAGAGCAAGGTGCCGGGCGACGGCGTCGTCACCGGCTGGGGCACCGTCAACGGCCGCAAGACTTTTGTGTTTGCCAAAGACTTCACGGTGTTCGGCGGCTCGCTCTCGGAAACGCATGCGCTGAAGATCACGAAGCTCCAGGACATGGCGATGAAGGCGAGGGCGCCAATCATCGGCCTCTATGACGCCGGCGGCGCCCGCATCCAGGAAGGCGTCGCCGCGCTCGCCGGTTATTCCTACGTGTTCCGCCGCAACGTGCTCGCCTCGGGCGTGATCCCGCAGATCTCCGTCATCATGGGCCCCTGCGCCGGCGGCGACGTCTATTCGCCTGCGATGACCGACTTCATCTTCATGGTGAAGAACACCAGCTACATGTTTGTCACCGGTCCCGACGTCGTGAAGACCGTGACCAACGAGGTCGTCACTGCCGAGGAGCTCGGCGGCGCCTCGGTGCATGCGACGCGCTCCTCGATCGCCGACGGCGCCTTCGAGAACGACGTCGAAACGCTGTTGCAGATGCGTCGCCTGATCGACTTCCTGCCCTCCAACAACACCGACGGCGTGCCGGAATGGCCGAGCTTCGATGACATCGAGCGGGTCGACATGTCGCTCGACACGCTGATCCCGGACAATCCGAACAAGCCCTACGACATGAAGGAGCTGATCCTGAAGGTCGTGGACGAGGGCGACTTCTTCGAGATTGCGGAAGCCTTCGCCAAGAACATCGTCACCGGCTTTGGCCGCATTGCGGGCCGCACCGTCGGCTTCGTCGCCAACCAGCCGATGGTGCTGGCCGGCGTGCTCGACAGCGACGCATCGCGCAAGGCGGCACGCTTCGTCCGCTTCTGCGACGCCTTCAACATTCCGATCGTCACCTTCGTCGACGTGCCGGGCTTCCTGCCCGGCACCGCGCAGGAATATGGCGGCCTAATCAAACACGGCGCCAAGCTTTTGTTCGCCTACTCGCAATGCACCGTGCCGCTCGTCACCATCATCACCCGCAAGGCCTATGGCGGCGCCTTCGACGTCATGGCCTCCAAGGAGATCGGCGCCGACATGAACTACGCCTGGCCGACCGCCCAGATCGCGGTGATGGGCGCCAAGGGCGCGGTCGAGATCATCTTCCGCAGCGACATCGGCGACCCCGACAAGATCGCCGCCCGCACCAAGGAATACGAGGACCGCTTCCTGTCGCCGTTCATCGCCGCCGAGCGCGGCTATATCGACGACGTCATCATGCCGCACTCGACAAGAAAGCGCATCGCGCGGGCGCTGGCGATGCTGAAGGACAAGAAGACGGAAATGCCGGCGAAGAAGCACGACAATTTGCCGTTGTGAGCGAAGTGTAGCCCGGATAAGCGCAGCGACATCCGGGTATTTGCCCAGGTCCCGCATGTCGCTTCGCTCATGCGGGCTACTCGCTAAGGATACCAAGTGGGCGATCTTCATCGAAGTGTCTTCCTGAAGGAGCTGAAGGACTCCTTTCCGGACTTAAGGCCCGAGATTGACGCGCAGCACGGCCTGCTGAATCTAGAGATGCACGTGTTTACCGACCTCGTGCAGCGAGGCATCGCCGCGAGAAATGCAAAGGAAGTCGCCTCGTGCTTCAAGCTTGCCGAGAAGTACTTCAGGGATGGGAATGATCATTTGCAAAATGCCATCGGCGTTTCCTTCCTCGAGCACCTGAACTTGCAAAACGCGCAATGGGCATGGGAGTTGCTGGGTCCAATTCTGCAGCGAGAGTATTTGCAGTTGGTCGACGCTGGCATGGCCAAGCCTTTTCCCTATCGCCGCTAGCGTCCCGGTTGAGACACGATGACCGAAGACGATCCGACCGACGAAATCTCCGATATCGAAGATCGAATTGAGGCGCTCGCCGAGACCGCCGAGCGGTGCCGCAAGTACATCCTGGCGTCCAAGATCGCCGTCGGAGGCGGGGCGGCGCTGCTGCTCGTGACGATCCTCGGTGTGTTCGGATTCGGTCAGACCGCAGCGCTTGGATCAATCGCCCTGGTGCTGGGCGGGATCGTCTCGCTCGGCTCGAACATCAGCACGCTGCGGCAGACAGAGGAGGCCATCAGTGTTGCGGAGGCGCGGCGGGCGGCGTTGATCGGCAGCATCGATCTGCGCCTCGTCGCCGATGCGCCGCTGAAACTGATGTGAGGCGTAGTGTGGATTAGCGAAGCGTAATCCACCAAGGTATGCGTCATCGGATGGAGAAGTGGCGGATCACGCTATCGCCATCCGCCCTACGCATCAGACGCCTCCAGCGCCAGCGCGCCTCACGCGGCGGACTTGAGCGTCAGCTCCGACAATTCGGCGCGGCATTCGGCGGCGTAGGCCTGGAGCCGCTCGGCGGTCTGCCGGTCGAGGATGGCCTTGGCTAGCCGCTCGGCGCGGGCGATCTGTCGCTTGAGATATTCGATGCGGACCATGGGTCACCTGTCGAATTGAATCGTTCCGATGGTGGCGACTGTACGCCAAGCACGGGATCGACTATGTGAGGCACATCACGCCCCGCGCGCCTTGTCCGCCGCAGCGAAATGCGCCAGCTGGTCGGCGTGGGCTTTGGCAAACGCCGGACGTCCGGTGGCGCGCGCGACGTAGGCGCGGCAGGCAGGACTGTCCGTCAGCCCGTTGAAACCATCGACGACGCGCAGCACGTCCGCCATCAGGATGTCGGCGACGGAGAAGGAGCCCGCCAGCCATTCGCGGCTGCCCAGCACCGGCTCGAGATGCTTGAGCCGAAGCTTGAGGAAGTCGTCCACGAATTTCCATGCTGCCGTGTCGGTCGGATGTCCCATGAACTTCGACATGCCCCATGGCAGGCTGGCCATCTCCACCGAATTGAGCGCCGCGAACACCCATTCCGCCGCTTCAGTGCGGCCGCGCTGGTCCTTTGGCATCAGCCTCTCGCTGAGGCCGCCGAGATGCAGCAGAATCGCGCCGGTCTCGAAGATCGAGAGGTCGCCGTCGGTCAGCCACGGAACCTGGCCGAACGGCTGGTGGGCGAAGTGCGCGGGCCCGCGGTCGTCGAACGGCACGCTGGCGACGCGATAGGGCAAGGCGGCTTCTTCGAGGGCCCAACGCACGCGGAAGTCACGCACGAAGCCTCGCGGCGCTGCGGGAACCCAATCGAAGGTGGTCAGGGTCAGGTTGGCCATTTGCTGTCTCCGTGTCCTGGTTCGATGCAAAGGACGAACGAAGGTCGTTCATTCCGACACCCAGGCCAACTCTTTTTGTCGCCGGCGGCTTAACCGGCTAGGCTCGCCCCAAACAACAGGAGGAAATCCGATGCCAGCAGCCTTCTTCGTCGTTCGCGCCGTCGTCTCCGACGCCGAAAAGCGCGCTGCGTTCGACCGGTGGTACGAGACGGAACACTTGCCCGACGCAGTGAAGGCCTTCGGCGTGAGCAAGGCGTGGCGGTTCTGGAGTCTCGACGATCCCTCGCTGCATCAGGCGATGTATCAGTTCGACGACGAGGCCAAGCTGAACGCGATGCTGAAAGGCGACGCGCTGAAAAAGCTCGTCGCCGATTTCAACCGCGACTGGCCCGACGTGAGGCGCTCGCGCGAGACGCTGGTGCTGGCGCAGGAGTTCGCGACGTAGCGAGGTCCTGTAGCCCGAATGGAGCGCAAGCGTAATCCGGGGTCTTCGCGCACAAATCCCGCATTGCGCTGCGCTCCATCCAGGTTACGAAATTCTCATCTGGGCTCGCCTAATCTGAACGCCGGATTCAGCCTCGGTTCATGGCGTCGCGGCGACACTCCTTCTGCATCACAAGCACGATGATCCAAGAAGGAAGAGCCATGGAGCGCCGGAACTTTTTGAAACTTGCTTTGGGTTTGACGGCGGGCGCCGCCGCTTTCGCTGCGACTGCCGCGCAGGCCGCGCCGCTGTCACCGCAGCCGCTCGCTGATCCCGCCCGCACGCCGCAAGGCAATCCCGACGCTCATCCCGCCGTCACCACCAGCGAGGAAGCTGCGCAGCTCGCTCCCGAGCAGGTCCACTGGCGTGGGCGTGGCCGCCATTGGGGCTGGCACCGCCGTCATTGGCGCCGGCATCGCCGGCGCTGGCACCGCCGTCATTATTGGTAAGCTCGCGACCATTCGCGGACTCGACGGGGATCGCCACTGCCGATCCCCGTTTCGATTTTGGGGAGCGCTCGGGTTCCGCGGCGGATGGATCATCAGCAATAAAAAACGGCCGCGCAGGCTTTCGCCGCGCGGCCATTTGCAACGGAATGGAGGAGATCAGTACGGGCGGCAGCGGCCGGCGTACCAGCGAAAGCCGTAGGGGCATACGCGCGCACGGGGTACGACGACGACCGGCGCCGGCGCGACCACCACCGGGGCGGGGCGAACGACGACAGGGGCGCGCATCGGGCGGCAGCTGCCGTAGGGGCCGCGATACCAGCCCGGGCCGCAACCGCCGGCGGCGCTTGCCACCTCGCTGAAACCGACGACCGCGCTCGCGAGCATCACGGCAGCGAAGAGATATTTCATTTGATCTTCCTTCTCGTCCTTGGGGCAGATTCTTGGGGCACGGCGCTTGAGACGCACAATGAATCAACAGACACGATTCGACACGTTAAATCTGGGAGACTCGTGCCGATACGTCGCGATCCAAACCTGCCAATCATGACCTGAATGCGGCATGAACGTTCCCCGCGTCCTGCCTCGGACGACACGCAGGTGTCGCTAGCGGCCGAGAAAGTTCAGCACCAGTTCCCTGTACGTCTCCGGCGCCTCCAGGAAGACGAGGTGGCCGGTGTCGGGGATCACCTCGGCCCGCGCGTTCGGCATCTTCGCGGCGAGCTGCTTCGCAAGCTCCGCGTTCTGCCCCATCTTGGCCCGCAGCGCCTCCGGCGCGAGCGGCCGGCCCGGCGCGTTGTGGTCGTCCGCACCCATGATGAACAGAGTCGGTGTCGCGATCAGCGGGATCTCGTGCGCCACCGGTTCACGATAGATCATCTGGCCGGAAGAGACGAAGGCGCGCAGCCAGCGCGGATAGTCCGGGCTGCCCTTGATATTGAAGCGGGCCTCGATGAACGGCGTGATCGCCTCGGCCGGCAGCTTGATTGCGTAATTGGTCTGGAGCTGCTTGCGATAGCCGTCGGCGGTGAGCTTGTCCTCGGTCTCGATCATCTTCTCGGTCGGCGTCGGCGGCACGTAGAGGCGGTAGTCCTCGAGCCCGATCGGCGCGGTCAGCACCAGATGGACGAGGCGGTCGGGATAGGCGCGAGCGATGCGCACGCCGAGCATGCCGCCGAGCGAATGCGCGACGATCTCGGCCTTGTCGATTTTGAGGTGATCGAGCAGCGCAATGGTGTTGCGCGTCAGATTGTCGAAATGCAGCTCGCCCGCCGGCTTGGAAGACTTGCCGAAACCGACCTGGTCCGGCACCACGACACGAAAGCCGGCCTCGCTCAGCATCTTGATCACGGGCGCCCAATAGCTCGACGGAAAATTGCGCCCGTGCAGCAGCACGACGGTACGGCCGTTCGGCCGCGCCGCGGCGACATCCATATAGGCCATGCTGAGCTGCTCGCCGTCGTTGACGATGGGGAGCATGTGCACGGGGTAGGGATAGGCAAAGCCTTCGAGCGCGATGCCATAGGGCTCCCGGGGCGCGGCATCGGCGGCGTGGGTCGAGGTGAGTTGGGAAGTAAGAAGGGCGGCGGCGAGCGCGGCCAGGAAGATGCGGTTCATCACAGTCTCCGTCATGCCCCGGGCTTGTCCAGGGCATCCACGTGCCAGCCGCAATAAAGACGTGGATGGCCGGGTCAAGCCCGGCCATGACGAGAGTGCGCATTCACACGCAAACGTGCGATCTCACGCAGCTTGTGTGATCAATCCTTCCCATCCCCGAACAGCGCGGCAAACTGCTTCTCGCCGGTGCGGGTGAAATTCACGATACGGCTGCCGGGCGTGGGATCGCGCGCGGCCCATTTCAGCTCGGCGAAGCGTTGCATCATGGCCGCGCCCAACGTGCCGGCGAGGTGATGCCGCCGTTCGCTCCAGTCGAGGCAGGCCTTGCACACCGGGCGGCGCGGATGGCTGAGCATGTCGGGCGAGATCTGCAAGTGCTTGGCAAGAAAGCGCTCGCCCTCGGCCGTCAGCTCAATCTCCTGCTTCCTCTGCCTGACCAGATGCCGCTCGCGCAAGGAGTCCAGCATCTGCACGCCGAGATCGCCGGCAAGATGGTCGTAGCAGATCCGCGCGCGCCGCAGCGCCGGATCCTTCGGACCGGTGCGCACGCGCATATGGCCGGTCCGCGCGGCAAGGCCGGCGAGCCCCTCGAGCACGCCGGCGACGTCGTCGTCGGTGAGGCGGTAATAGCGATGGCGGCCCTGTTTCTCCGGCTCGATCAGGCCGCCGGCCTCGAGCTTCGACAGATGCGAGCTCGCGGTCTGCGGCGTGATGCCGGCCTCCTGAGCCAGCTCGCTCGCCGTGAGCGCACGGCCGTTCAGCAGCGCCGTGAGCATGTTTGCGCGGGCGGGATCGCCGACCAGCGAGGCGACCATGGCGATGTCGGGTCCTGATTTCATGCTTCGATGGTAACCGAAGCGTTGGTGTCGGGCAAGGGCGTAGCGTGTCATCAAGTCGTCATTGCGAGCGTAGCGAAGCAATCCAGACTGCGTCCGCGGAGGGACTCCTGGATTGCTTCGCTACGCTCGCAATGACGGCGAAAACAAGGGAGCCCATCATGTCCGTCACCGTCTTCATCCGCTACCAGCTCGATCCCTTCAAGCGCGCGCAGTTCGAGGAATATTCGAAGCGCTGGCTCACCATCATCCCGAGATGTGGCGGCGAGTTGATTGGCTACTTCATGCCGCATGAGGGCACCAACAACATCGCGTCCGCCCTGATCTCGTTCGAGAGCCTGGCCGCCTATGAAGCCTATCGCAAACGGCTGCGCGCCGATCTCGACGGTATGGCAAACTTCAACTTTGCCGAGGCGGAGAAATTCATCCTTGCCGAAGAACGCACCTTCCTGCGCAAGGTGGTATTGTAGGCCCACCAACAGCAGGAGACGCCCATGATCGCCGTGATCTTCGAGGTCTGGCCCAAGCCGGAACACCGCCAGACCTATTTCGACCTCGCAGCCGACCTGAAGCCGCTGCTGCAGACCATCGACGGCTTCATCTCGGTCGAGCGCTTCGAGAGCCTGACGGAGAAGGGCAAGATCCTGTCGGTGTCGTTCTGGCGGGATGAAACGGCCGTCCAGGCCTGGCGCAATACGATGGAGCACCGCCGCACCCAGGCCAGGGGCAGGGCGCAGATCTTCGCCGATTATCACTTACGCATCGCCAGCGTCATCCGCGACTACGGCATGAACGATCGCGACGAGGCGCCGAAGGACAGCCGCGTCGTGCACGACGCGCACTAGCGGACTCGAAAACGCAGCCTTATCTCTGCGCGGCTAACAAGGGAGAGAAACATGCACGTGACGACCGCTGACAAGCGCGCGACGTTCAGGAAGATGCACGAGAGCGGCTGCTTCATCCTGCCCAATCCGGTCGATGTCGGCAGCGCGAAAGCCTTGCAGCATCTCGGTTTCAAGGCGATCGCGTCATCGAGCGCGGGCTTTGCCTGGACCATCGGCAAGCCCGACAATCACGTCACCGTCGAGGACGTCTGTCAGCATCTGGCAGCATTGAGCTCGGCTGTCGACATCCCCGTGAACGCCGATTTCGAGGGTGGCTTTGCGGTCGAGCCCGACAAGGTCGCGGACAATGTCGAGCGCGGCGTGCGCACCGGCGTTGCGGGCCTCTCGATCGAGGATTCCACCGGCGACAAGGACAAGCCGCTCTACGATCGCGCGCTGGCCGTCGAGCGCATCAAGGCCTCGCGCAAGGCGATCGGCGACAGCGGCACGCTGCTGGTCGGCCGCTGCGAGGCCTATCTGTGGGGCGTGACCGATCTCAAGCTCGTCATCGACCGGCTCACCGCCTATGCCGATGCCGGCGCCGACTGCCTCTATGCGCCGGGTCTGAAGAGCCGCGAGGACATCGTCGCGGTGGTCAAGGCGGTCGCACCGAAGCCGTTCAATCTTCTGATCGGCGGCTCCGGCCTGTCGCTGCAGGAAGCCCAGGATCTCGGCGTGCGCCGCATCAGCGTCGGCGGCTCGCTCGCCCGCGCCGCCTGGGGCGGCTTCATGCGCGCGGCCAAGGAGATGGCGGAGAAGGGCACCTTCACCGAGCTCGGCGGCGGCTATCCCGGCGGCGAGCTCAACAAGATGTTCGGCTAGAGCATGATCCGGATCCGAAGGGCCGCGTTAGCGCAAAGTGCGTAGCGGTTTTCCGAAAAGATCATGCTCAAACAATAACCTGAAGCGCGACGACGATTCATCCTAATCGCATCGCGCTTTAGCCAAACGAAAAGCGGCGGGATGTTGCATCCCGCCGCTCTCGCGCTTCATTGCGCAATGTTACTTCGCGCCGTCAGAGGGAGCTGGCGTATTCGGGGCCGGCCTGCTCGGCGCTGCACCCGTGGTCACGCCCGGCTCGGTGTTGCTACGCGGCGTCACGTCACGCATGCCGGGAGGTGCGGCCGGATTGGTTGGCTGCGTCTGCGCAGTCTGTGAGGCCGGAGTGTTGCTGGCCTCGTTGGTGGTGCTGGAATTGTTCAAGCCGTAGAACACCGCGCCCAGCACCAGGGCGACTGCGACCGCGAACATCGCGATCTTGCCGCTGGAAGCGGGGCCTTCCCCGAGCTCGGGATCGGCCTGTAGGTCGGCATCCCGGCGCGCCGCGCGAGAATACTCATCGTCGGCGAGGTTCGGGCGGTACGGATCGTTGGGAAAACGGTCGTCTGCCATCGATTGGTCTCCTCGGTTGTGACCCCGGGACAACCCTCAGGTGCGAGATTCTGTTCCGCCTCCTTAATGCTTTCGTCGCATGTTGCCTCCGTGTGGGGAATCGGGAACCTGTTCCATGGGAACCCGCGCCTGAGTTCGAGGAACGCGGAGGAGGGAACTCGCGATGTGGAGCCTGCCGCCTACGGATAGCGTGCTGCATTTCCTGTCCCTGGTCGCGGTGGCCGCGCAGGGCATGACGGCTGCGCTCGCCGCGGGACGCCGCAGCATGGATTGGCTGGGCGTCTGCTTCCTCGGCTGCATCACCGCGCTCGGCGGCGGCACGTTGCGCGATCTCTTCCTCGGACATTATCCGCTGGCCTGGGTGCAGAACCCGATCTATCTCGCGCTCTCCGGCGGCGCCGCCCTCCTCACCATCCTGTTTGCGCGCCTCGTGCACCGGCTGAAGGTCGCCTTCATCGTGCTCGATGCCATCGGTCTTGTCGTTTTCACCATGACCGGCTGCGACGTGGCCTGGCAGATGGGTGCCTCGCTGCCGATCGTCATCGTCTCGGGTATGGTGACGGGCTGCGCCGGCGGCGTGCTGCGCGACGTGCTCTGCAACGACGTGCCGCTGCTGTTTCGCTCCGAGCTCTATGCCAGCGTCTCGGTGGTGACGGGACTGTTCTATGCGACCGCATTCGGTCTCAAGCTCAACGCGGAGCTCTGGACCATTTTGACCTTCGTCCTCGGCATCAGCTTCCGCCTGCTTGCGGTGCGCTACAAATGGGAGATGCCGAAATTCGTGTTCACGGGGGATGAAGAGCGGTAGCGCTGTCGCGCGCGAATGGCGATTTAGCGAATGGTTCTGGGCCATTCGCCACTCGCTATTCCCCATTCGCCTCCCGCTTCCTCGCCTTCGCCACCTGGGCCGGTGTCACCAGCGGGCCTGCATTGCCCCAGGAATTGCGGATGTAGTTCGTCACCGCGGCGATCTCGGCGTCGGACAGCTGCTTGGCGTAAGCCGGCATCTCGCCGGTGTTCGGCGCGCGCGGCGTCGTCACGGTGTGAGCACCGTCGAGGATGATGCGCAAGGTCGAGGACGGATTGTTCGATTGCAGCAGCGCATTGCCCGGCAGCGGCGGATAAATCCGTGGCGCTCCCGTGCCGTCGGCCTCGTGGCAGGCGATGCAGAGCTTTGCGTAGACCGCCTGGCCGGCCTTCATCTCGGCTGCGTCCGGCGGCGTTACGATCGTCTCGCGCCGGGCCGGCGGCAGGCTCTTCAGATAGGTCGCGATCGCGCGCACGTCGGCATCGCTCATCTTCGAGGTCGAGTTGACGACGACCTCCGCCATCGGCCCGCCGGCGTGGCTTTTGGCATTGCGCCCGGTTTGCAGGTACTCCGTGATATCGGCCTCGCTCCAGGATTTCAGCCCGGTGCGCGGGGCGCCATCGAGCCGCGGGGCAAACCAGCCGCCGACCGCGTTGCCGGACAGCGCCTGCGCATCCCGGTCGGCGCCGAAATAATTCTTGGGCGTGTGGCAGGCGCCGCAATGGCCGAGCCCGGTGACGAGGTAGCCGCCTCTGTTCCAGGCCGCGCTCTTGGTCTGGTCCGGCGCGAACAGGCCGGGCTTGAAGTACATCGCGTTCCAAAGCCGCATCAGGCCGCGATAGCCGAACGGCCAGCGCAGCTCCGGCGGCTTGTTGCGGTTCACGACAGGCGCGACCGTGCCGAGATAGGCGCGGATCGCCAGCGTGTCGTCCTTCGTCATCTTCGTGAAGTAGGGGTAGGGAAACGCCGGGTAATAGTTTGAGCCGTCGGGCGCGATGCCATAGCGCAGGGCGCGGGTGAAATCGGCATCCGTCCAGCCGCCGATGCCAGTGCCGCGGTCCGGCGTCAGGTTCGGTGCATAGATCGCGCCAAAGGGCGTGTCGATGCGCTTGCCACCCGCGAACGGTTTTGCCGGATCGGCGGTGTGGCAGCCCGCGCAGTCGCCAGCCTCGGCCAGCGCCTTGCCATAGGCGATCAGCTCGGGCGATGGTCCGGCGGCGCCGGCCGCGCTTGCGGCCGTACTTGCAACCGCACTGCACAATGCCAGGCCCACAAGCGCCAGGCCCGTCAGAATCGTCCGCATCGACAGCCTCTCCTGCGACCCATCGACCCTACCTGCGTGAAGGGAAGCGTCGATTCATTTCGCAACGATGGGGGTATGGTGACACAAACTGAAAATCGCCAACGTGTTTCAGGCCACGAAATTGCGATTTTTACCCGAGGCCTCCTTTGGTCCAGAATTGTGATGCGGATCATGAAATATCCGACATAGAGTGGCGGAGGTGGTCGGCGCGCCCTAGCTAAAACCGACGGGCAGGCAACGACTTAAGTCAGGAAGACCTGAACAGGGCGCGAAGCGAGGACAGCATGGGCATCAACCAGGGTCCGATCAGTCTCGATCAAAAGTACACCCAGCAGACTGGACACGTCTTCACTACAGGCATCCAGGCTCTGGTCCGCTTGCCGATGGCCCAGATCCGGCGCGACCGCGCCAACGGCCTCAACACCGCGGGCTTCATCTCCGGCTATCGCGGCTCGCCGCTCGGCGGCTACGACCAGCAGCTCTTCGCCGCCCGCAAGCATCTCGAGCAATACAATATCAAGTTCCAGCCGGGGGTGAACGAGGACCTCGCCGCGACCGCGGTGTGGGGCTCGCAGCAGCTCAACCTCTCGCCCGGCGCCAAATACGATGGCGTGGTCGGCATCTGGTACGGCAAGGGCCCGGGCGTCGACCGCTGCGGCGACGTGTTCCGTCACGGCAACGCCGCGGGCTCGGCCAAGAACGGCGGCGTGCTCTGCCTTGCCGGCGACGACCACGGTGCGAAATCCTCCACCGTCCCGCATCAGTCCGACCATGCCTTCATGTCCGCGCTGATGCCGTATCTCTATCCCTCGAGCATCCACGAGATGATCGAGATGGGCCTGCTCGGCATCGCGATGTCGCGCTATTCCGGCTGCTGGGTCGGCATGAAGGTGATCACGGAGACGGTGGAGACCACCGCCGAGATCGACCTCACCGACGAGATGAAGCCGTTCATCATCCCCACCGATTTCGAGCTGCCCCCCGGCGGCCTCAACCTGCGCTGGCCCGACGACCGTTTCGAGCAGGACCGCCGCCTGCAGGACTACAAGGGCTTCGCCGCCATCGCCTTTGCGCGCGCCAACAAGGTCAACCGCGTCACCATGGATTCGCCGAATGCGCGCTTCGGCATCATGGCCTCGGGCAAGAGCTACGAGGACGTGCGCCAGGCGCTGCGCGAGCTCGGCATCACCGAGGAGGTCGCCGCTCGAATCGGCCTTCGTCTCTACAAGATCGGCATGCCCTGGCCGCTCGAGCCGGAAGGCGTGCATGAATTCGCCGTCGGCCTGGAAGAGATCTTCATCGTCGAGGAGCGGCGCGAGATCGTCGAGAACCAGGTCAAGCAGGTGTTGTTCAACTGGCGCGACGACGTGCGCCCGCGCATCGTCGGCAAGATGGACGAGCACGACAAGCGCTTCCTGACCTTCGCCGCCGAACTCACCGTCGCCTCGCTCGCGACCTCGCTCACCGAGCGCCTGCTTCGACTTGATCTCAACCCTGAAATCGCGGAGATGCTCCGCGCCAAGGCCGACTGGTTCAACGGCCGCCAGGCGACCCAGATGCAGGCGGTCGCTCCTGTCTCCCGAACCCCGTATTTCTGCTCCGGCTGCCCCCACAACACGTCGACGAAAGTCCCCGAAGGCAGCCGCGCGCTTGCCGGCATCGGCTGCCACTTCATGGCGCTGTGGATGGACCGCTCGACCGAGACGTTCACGCATATGGGCGGCGAGGGCGTGCCCTGGGTCGGCATCGCGCCCTTCACCAACGAGAACCACATCTTCGCCAATCTCGGCGACGGCACCTACTTCCACTCCGGCATTCTCGCCATCCGCCAGGCGATCGCCTCCAAGGCCAACATCACCTACAAGATCCTCTACAACGACGCGGTGGCCATGACCGGCGGCCAGCGTCACGACGGCGATCTCTCGCCGCAGCAGATCACCCAGCAGCTGTACGCCGAAGGCATCCGCGAGCTCTATCTGGTCTCGGAAAACCCCGACGCTTACCCCGCCGATACCATCGCGCCCGGCGTGAAGAAGTATCACCGCGACGAACTCGACAACGTCATGAAGATGTGCCGCGAGTTCAAGGGCACCTCGGCGATCGTGTTCGTGCAGACCTGCGCCGCCGAGAAGCGCCGTCGCCGCAAGCGCGGCCTGATGGAGGACCCGGCGCGCCGCGTCATGATCAATCCGGCCGTCTGCGAAGGCTGCGGCGATTGCTCGGTGCAGTCGAACTGCATCTCGGTCGAGCCGCTGGAGACCGAGTTCGGCCGCAAGCGCGCCATCAACCAGTCGTCCTGCAACAAGGACTATTCCTGCCTGAAGGGATTCTGTCCGTCCTTCGTCACCATCGACGGCGGCGCTCCGCGCCACCGCGCGCCAGCCGAGCTCGCCGAAATCGGCGCGCTGCCCGAGCCGGCCTCGCGCCCGACGCTCGACAAGCCCTATAACATCGCCGTCGGCGGCGTCGGCGGCACCGGCGTGCTCACCATCGGCGCGCTGCTCGGCATGGCCGCCCACATCGAGGGCAAGGCCTCGATGATCCTGGATATGTCGGGCCTCGCGCAAAAGGGTGGGGCGGTGCTCAGCCACGTCCGCCTCTCCGATCATCCGGCCGAGGTGACCTGCTCGCGCATCGTCACCGGCACGGCCGATCTCGTGCTCGCCGCCGACGAAGTCGTCGCAGTCGCCAAGGACACGATCACCCTTTGTGACAGCAGCCGCACCCACGGCATCATCAACAGCCACGTCATTCCCACCGCCGATTTCATCCTCAATCGCGATTTCAATTTCCAGACCCGCAAGCTGAACGGGCTCCTGGAAACGGCGCTGCACAAGGATTCGGTGTTCTTCGACTTCACCAAGCCGGCCGAGCAGCTGCTCGGCGATGCCATCGCCACCAACATGATGATGATGGGCTACGCCTATCAGAAGGGTCTGTTGCCGCTCTCCGCGGAAGCAATCGAGCAGGCGATCGAGGTCAACGGCGTCTCGATCAAGATGAACAAGGAAGCTTTCCGTCTCGGCCGCCTCGCAGTCGCCGATCCCAAGCGCCTGGCCGACATGCTGAAGGGCGGGAACGAAGTGGTCGCGCCGAAGGCGCTGGATGCCATGACGCTGGACGAGGTCATCGAGCACCGCGCCAAGCATCTGACCGCCTACCAGAACGCTCGTCTCGCCAAGCGCTATCGCAAGCTGGTCGACCAAGTCCGCGATGCCGCCGCGAAGGGCGGCTATGGCGACGCACTGCCGCGCGCGGTCGCCGTGAATTATGCAAAGCTCCTGGCCTACAAGGACGAATACGAAGTCGCGCGCCTCTACACCGACGGCGCCTTCGAGCAGCAGCTCCGCGACCAGTTCGAGGGCGACTTCAAGTTCAACTTCAATCTCGCGCCGCCGATCCTCAGCAGCGGTGTCGATGCCATGGGCCGTCCCAAGAAGCGCGCCTTCGGCCCGTGGATGCTGAAGGTCTTCCGCGTCCTGGCCAAGTTCAAGTTCCTGCGCGGCACGCCGTTCGACATCTTCGGCCGCAGCGCCGACCGCAAGCTCGAGCGCGATCTCATCGCCGGCTACGAGAAGGACGTCGCCACCGTGCTCGGCCTGTTGTCGCCGCTCACGATCGACACCGCGGTCGAATTGCTCTCGCTGCCCGACCGCATTCGCGGCTACGGCCCGGTGAAGGAGAAGGCGGTGCACGACGCCAAGGCCCGACACGCCCAGCTCGCCGCCGACCTCGCCAATCCGCCGCCCGCGCCAAGGCAGATCGCGGCGGAGTAGGGAGGTCTCGTAGGGTGGGCAAAGGCGCGCTTGCGCCGTGCCCACCATCTCTCCAAGTCGAGCCAGAAGACGTGGGCACGCTTCGCTTTGCCCACCCTACGACACCACCGCTTGCGCTACCCGTCGGGCGAAACACCCACGCCATGGTCAATCCGGCCGGGCAGAAACATTCCGCTTTACCGAAATTCGGAATTATCGTATCTGTCCGCCACCTCATCCCTCTCAGAGGGGCGTATCGCGATCGTCACGAAACGCGGGGTGAGCGGCGGTGGACGCGGGCTGCGTCGCGCGAGCGGTTGTCTCGTGCACGACGGGCGCGGTCTCGCGTACGGCAAAATCGTGTGGTCCTGACGCCCGGGGTCTGTGCGTCAAGTCTTGCGGGTCGCTCGCAAGGCGACGGGGGCAATAGTGCATCGCTCCCCGGGGAGAGCGCGACATAAGCCGTAAAGCCACTGCGCAGGGAAGGCCGGATGTTTGGCTTCACCTGTATGCCGCTGTGCATCTGTTCTTCGCGCAATTCGCGCACAGCGGACCGTGGGTGCCAGCCGGCACCCGGTCTTCCCTGCGCCCTCTGTTTGGGAGGGTAGCAAGACGGACGCAAAGCTCGGGCGAGATACGCCGCGGGGACGCGGCGCTGTGGCTGCAAGTTAAAGCCTCGTGCCCCGGACGCTGCGCAGCACGAAGTGATGCGCTGCGGAGCCGGGGCCCATGTCGCACTGAGTCCGCGGCCTCCTGGGTCCCGGCTCTACGCAGCAACGCTTAAGCGTTGCAGCGCGTCCGGGACACGAGAGTATCCTTCCCTGGCACCAACCCGCCACCCTCTCGCCCGGCGGAATATTTCCGCGCTTGCCAATCAGCCCGGTGCGGTTCAGAAAAAAGAGCCAAAAAAAGAGCCACGACGAGACGCGAGCGGAGACTGAAGTTTGACCATCAAGGGCAAGGCCTACATTGCCGGGATCTACGAACACCCGACCCGGCATGCGCCGGACAAATCCACCGCCCAGCTCCATGCCGAGGTCGCCAAGGGCGCGATCGAGGATGCCGGGATCAGCAAGGACGATATCGACGGCTATTTTTGCGCGGGCGACGCGCCCGGCGGCGCCTGGCCGATGGTCGACTATCTCGGCCTGAACACCAAGAAGCTTCGCCACATTGATTCCACCGAGACCGGTGGCTGCTCCTACATCATCCATCTCGGCCATGCCGCCGAGGCGATCGCCGCGGGCAAATGCTCGATCGCGCTCGTGACGCTCGCTGGCAAGCCGCGCACCGGCGCGATGCCGCCGCGCGCCGCCGGCGCCGAGGTCGATTTCGAAACCGCTTACGGGGCGACCACGCACAATGCCTACGGCATGTGTGCCATGCGCCACATGCACGACTACGGTACCACAAGCGAGCAACTCGCCTGGATCAAGGTCGCGGCCTCGCATCACGCGCAGTACAATCCGCATGCGATGCTCAAGGACGTCGTCACCGTCGAGGACGTCCTGAACTCGCCGATGATCTCCGATCCCCTGCATCGCATGGATTGCTGCGTCGTCTCCGACGGCGGCGGCGCGCTGATCGTGACGACGCCGGAGATCGCCAAGAGCCTGAAGAAGCCGCTGGTGCGCCTGATCGGCCATGGCGAGGCTATGAAGGGCCCGCGCGGCGGCAAGGATCTCGATCTCACGTACTCCGCCGGCGTCTGGTCCGGCCCGCGTGCGTTCGAGGAAGCCGGCATCACGCCGAAGGACATCAAATACGCCTCGATCTATGACAGCTTCACCATCACCGTGCTGATGCAGCTCGAAGACCTCGGCTTCTGCAAGAAGGGTGAGGGCGGCAAGTTCGTCGCCGACGGCAACCTGATCTCGGGCGTCGGCAAGCTGCCGTTCAACACCGATGGTGGCGGCCTGTGCAGCAACCACCCCGTCAACCGCGGCGGCATGACCAAGATCCTCGAGGCCGTCAGGCAGCTGCGCGGCGAGGCGCATCCGAAGGTGCAGGTCAAGAACTGCGATCTCGCCATCGCCCACGGCACCGGCGGCCTCTTGGGTGTTCGCCACGCCGCCTCGACCGCCATTCTGGAGCGCGTGTGATGAGCGAAGTGAAAAAGTATCCGGCCCCGGTGACGAATCCCGAGACATCAGCGTTCTGGGACGCGGCGAAAGAGGGCAAGTTCATGATCAAGCGCTGCACCGCCTGCGGCGAAGCGCATTACTTCCCGCGCTCGATCTGCCCGTTCTGCTACTCCGACAAGACGGTGTGGGAACAGGCGTCGGGCGAGGGCACGATCTACACTTACAGCCTGATGCGGAAATCGCCGACCGGCCCTTACGCCATCGGCTACGTCACGCTGAAGGAGGGGCCGTCGGTGCAGACCAATTTCGTCGACTGCGATCTGGAGAAGCTCAAGATCGGCCTGAAGGTGAAGGTGGTGTTCAAGCCGACCGACGGCGCCCCGCTGCCGTTCTTCACGATCGCCTGACGCGAAGCAATATGTAACCCTCTCCCCTTGTGGAAGAGGGTGGCAGCCGAAGGCTGCCGGGTGAGGGGTCTCTCTCCACACGAGAAGTGTCACTGCGGAGCCAACCCTCACCCAAACGAGTTTGCCGCACGGCTCTCGCAGCCCTCTCCCACAAGGGGGAGAGGGCACTTCGACTGGCAGCGGCGCACAAGAATCCGGAGAGGAAACCAGAAGAATGTCCGCCAGATACGAAGAGCTCAAAGGCCTGAAAAATCTCGGCCAGAAATACGCCTACACCGATCGCGAAGTCATGCTCTACGCCTACGGCATCGGCCTCGGCGCCGATCCCATGGACGAGAACGAACTCGCCTTCGTCAACGAGGGCACGTTCACGCCGCGGCCGCTGAAGGTGGTGCCGACTTTCGCCTCTGTCGCTGCCTGGGGCTCGGGGCCCGGCGAGATGAACCTCAACCGCGTCATGGTGGTCGACGGCGAGCGCGACATCACCTTCCACCAGCCGCTGCCGGTCGCCGCCAACATCACCGCCGACTCCTCGGTCCTCGAAGTCTACGACAAGGGCAAGGACAAGGGCGTGGTCATCGTTCACCAGACCGTGCTGAAGAACGAGAAGGGCGAGAAGCTCGCAACCCTGGTCGCCTCGCGCTTTGCCCGCGGCGACGGCGGCTTCGGCGGGCCGAACCTGACCCAGCCCGATCCGCACAAGATCCCATCGCGCGAGCCGGACAAGACCATCGACATCACCACGCGCCCCGACCAGGCGCTGGTCTATCGCCTCTGCGGCGACCGCAATCCGCTGCACTCCGATCCCGAGTTCGCCAAGAAAGCCGGCTTCCCGCGTCCGATCCTGCACGGCATGTGCACCTACGGCATCACCTGCCGCGGCGTGCTCCAGACCTATGCCGACTACGATGCGAGCGCCTTCCGTCAGCACGTCGCGCGGTTCTCCTCGCCGGTCTATCCCGGCGAGACCGTGACCATGGACCTCTGGAAGGACGGCAACGTGATCTCGTTCGAAGCCAAGGTGAAGTCGCGCGGGGTCACCGTGATCAAGAACGGCAAGACGGTGCTGGGTTAGCAACAAGGTACGGCCGTCGTCTCCCTCGCCCCGCTCTTGCGGGGAGAGGGCGGGGTGAGGGGCTCTCACCACGAGTCGGGACAGTATTGAGACCTGTACCCCCTCACCCGATCGCTACGCGATCGACCTCTCCCGCAAGCGGGGAGAGGTGGAAGAAAAACAAACAGGGAGACGCCACCATGGGACTACTCGACGGCAAGGTCGCGCTGATCACCGGCGCGGGCGGCGGGCTCGGTGAGGCCTACGCAAAACTGTTTGCGCGGGAAGGGGCCTCGGTCGTCGTCAACGATCTCGGCGGTCCCCGCGACGGCTCCGGCGCCGACAAGTCCATGGCGCAGCAGGTGGTGGATGCGATCAAGGCCGAGGGCGGCAAGGCGGTCGCCAACGGCGCCGACATCTCCACCATGGAGGGCGGCCAATCGGTGTTCGACGACGCCATCAAGCACTTTGGCCGCGCCGACATCCTGGTCAACAATGCCGGCATTTTGCGCGACCAGACCTTCGCAAAAGCCTCGGAAGCCGACTGGGACAAGGTCATCAAGGTCCATCTGAAGGGCACCTTTTGTTGCACCCTGCCGGTGTTTCGCTGGATGCGGGAAAACGGCGGCGGCGTCATCGTCAACACCTCCTCGACGTCAGGGCTGATCGGCAATTTCGGCCAGACAAATTACGGCGCGGCCAAGGGCGGCATCTGGGGCCTGTCCAACGTGCTCGCGATCGAGGGCCGCAAGTACAACATCCGGATCTGGACGCTGGCCCCGGGCGCCCTGACCCGCATGACCGCAGACCTGCCCCGCTATAAGGAGAACCCCGGCGCCGCGCTCGGGCCGGACGGCATCGCGCCGGCCGTGCTATACATGGTCAGCGACTTGTCGGGCGACCAGACCGGCAAGGTGCTGGGCGTGTCCGGGCCCCGCGGCGTGCGCGAGATGCGGATGATGGAAATGGAAGGCTGGAAGCCGCCGCACTCGGGCTGGAAGGCCCAGGACATCGTCGATCACGCCAAGGAGATCTTCTTCTCCGAGGAGCAGATCAAGATGGGGGCGCGGCGGTTTTAGCCAAAACTGTCATTCCGGGGCGCGACGAAGTCGCGAACCCGGAATCCATAACCACCAGCCGGGGTTATGGATTCCGGGCCTGGCCCTGCGGGCCATCCCGGAATGACGACAGAGAGACAAGGAAAGACGATGAAACTCGCCGCCGACGCCAAGGGCACCTTCGCAATCGCGCCGACGCCGTTCCATGATGACGGCCGGATCGACGAGCGCTCGATCGATCGCCTGACCGATTTCTACGAGGAGGTCGGCTGCGACGGCGTCACGGTGCTGGGCATTCTCGGCGAGGCTCCGAAGCTCGACGCCGCCGAGGCCGAGCAGGTGGCGATTCGCTACGTCAAGCGTGCCAAGAAGATGCAGGTGATCGTCGGCGTCTCCGCGCCGGGCTTTGCCACCATGCGTTCGCTGGCCAAGGCCTCGATGGATGCGGGCGCGGCCGGCGTCATGATCGCGCCGCCGCCCTCGCTTCGCACCGACGACCAGATCATCGGCTATTTCAAGCAGGCGGCGGAAGCCATCGGCCCTGATGTGCCCTGGGTGCTGCAGGACTATCCGCTGACCTTGCAGGTGGTGTTCACCCCCGCCGTGATCCGCAAGATTGTCATGGACAATCCGAACTGCGTGATGCTCAAGCACGAGGACTGGCCGGGCCTGGAGAAGATCTCGACGCTGCGTGGCTTCCAGAAGGACGGTTCGCTCCGTCCGCTCTCGATCCTCTGCGGCAATGGCGGCACCTTCCTGGACTTCGAGATGGAGCGCGGTGCCGACGGCGCCATGACCGGCTATGCCTTCCCAGAGCTCCTGATCGACGTCGTGAACCTCTCCAAGGCCGGCAAGCGCGACGCCGCGCATGACATTTTCGACGCGCATCTGCCGCTGATCCGCTACGAGCAACAGCCCGGCGTCGGCCTCACAGTGCGCAAATACGTGCTCCAGAAGCGCGGTATCATCGCCTCCAGCGCGCAGCGCAAGCCCGGTGCGACGATGACGGCGACGGCGAAGGCCGAGGTCGATTATCTCCTGTCGCGCGTTGCCCGTTTCGACAAGCGCGCCAATCTCGGCCCGCAATCCAGCGCCGCAGGCTAGTTGCATGGCCGAATCATCAGCATCACGCCCGGCCTCGACGATCCTCCTGCTGCGCGACGGCGCGAAGGCCGATGGCAAGAGCCGCGGCGAAATCGAAGTCTTCATGATGGTCCGCCATCATCAGATCGAGTTCAACTCGGGCGCGCTGGTGTTTCCCGGTGGCAGTGTCGATGCCGGCGACAACGAGATCGTTGCTCGCGCCGACCTCTATTCGGGCGGCGAAAGCCTCAGCGAAGCGGACCGCGGCTTCCGGATCGCCGCGATCCGCGAGACCTTTGAGGAAAGCGGCATCCTGCTGGCGCGGTCGAAGGACACCGGCGCGCCAATCGACGCCAAGCGCGCCGGCGAGATCGCGGACGCTCACCGCGTCGCCCTCAACGAGCACAAGATCAGTTTCCTGAAGATCCTCGACGACAACGGCCTCCAGCTCGCGCTCGACACGCTCGTGCCCTATGCGCACTGGATCACGCCGGAGGGCATGCCGAAGCGGTTCGACACGTGGTTCTTCCTAGCCGCGGCACCGCCCGACCAGCTCGGTGCCCATGACGGACGGGAATCCACCGATTCGATCTGGGTCTCGCCGCGCGAGGCGGTGGAGGGCGGGGAGAGCGGCCGCTTCAAGCTGCCGTTCCCGACCACACGCAACCTGATCCGGCTCGCCAAGCAGGGAAGCGTGAGCGCGGCGCTGGAGCACGCCCGCGGCCTCTCGATCGTCACGGTGATGCCGGTGATGACCAAGACCGAAACCGGCCGTCAGCTCCGCATCCCCAGCGAGGCCGGCTATGACGGCGAGGTGTTCGAGGTCGGGGCCGTCGGCTAGTACACTTCGACACGCAACGAAGTATCGACGAATCCCGGCCCGCAGGGCAGCCAGCGTCAAACTGTCGTAAAGCTGAAGCGGGCGGCAGGTCCCGATATTAACGATATTCCGCGTCCCGAGGCATGTTCCCCCCGGGCAGGAATACGTCGTATATTAGACCTCCAGCAGTCCGGTCCTCAAACCACCAATGTCCGCCGAATTGACGCCGTCCCCTGAGAAAAGGCGAACCTTCTCGCTCTCCATCGGCCAGCTCACCTTCGGTAGCTTCCTGTTGGTGCTGGCGGTGATCATTGTCACCTCGACTGCGAGCGTGATCGCGATCCGGCACATCGATACAACATTCGCGGAGCTGCAGCGGCTGCAGAGCGTCGGCGACCTCGCCGAGGACATCGATCGCCGCATGAACGAACTGCGTCTTGCCGCGCGCGACTTCGTCACGGATCCGGGTGCCGGCATCCAGTTCCAGCAGGTCGGCGAGGCGGCCTCGACGCTCAGCGACATCCTGAAGAAGACCCGCATCGAGCTCGCGCCCGAGCAGCAGGACATGCTCGACGGGGTCACCGAGCGGCTCGCAACCTATCGCTCCGGCCTGGAGCGGATCTCCACGCTGATCGACCGCCGCGCCCAGCTGCTCGCCGGACTGCCGCCGCTGCGCGAACAATTCGACGCAGCGGTTGAAGGCACCGCGGACCGCGAGCTGGCGTCCCGCTTGTCCGAGGCACAGGGCCGGATCGCGATCGGGCTGCTCGCGCGCAACCCGTCCGCAGCCGAGCAGGCTGCACAGGGAATGCGGGGGCTCGATATTGCCGATGCCAAGCTGAAGTCGGCGGTGAACGACTATGCAGAGGCGATCATGGCCGTCGCCGTCCGCGAGCGGCAGATCGCCGACATCGATCGCGAGGTGCTGGGAACCGAAGGCCGGTTGATCGGCCGCGTCACCGAATTGCTGCGCGAGGTCAGCTCCCGGCGCGGCCACGTGCTGTCGCGCGACTTCGCGCGGACACTGACCGAGGCGCGATGGCAAAGCATCGTGCTCGGCACGGTCGGCGTGCTCATCGGCATCGGCGCTGCCTGGTTCGTGGTTCGCAGGACGGTGCGTCCGCTCGCCCAGATCGCGCGATCCATTCGCGCGCTAGCCGGCGGCCGGAAAGACGTCTCAATTCCGTCCGCCGACCTCGGCAACGAGATCGGCGACATTGCGCGGGCGGCCGAAGTGTTTCGCCGCGCGTTGGAGGAGGCCGACACCGCGCGCGAGGCGGCGGTGCGCGCGCTCACCGAGCAGCGCCTCGCCGAGGAGAGCTACCGAAAACTGTTCGAAGGCTCTATCGACGGCATCTACGTGACGACGCCAGCCGGTGACCTCCTCAACGCCAATCCCGCGCTGGCGCGCATGATGGGCTACGACAGCCCGCAGCAGCTGATCGACAGCATCAGCGACATCGCCCACACGATCTACGTCCACCCCGAGGCGCGCGCCGAATACCAGCGGCTGATGGCGCGCGACGGCATGGTGCGCGAGTTCGAGTATCAGGTGCGCCAGCGCAGCGGCGACATCCTCTGGCTCTCCGACAGCGCCACGGGCGTGCGAGACGAAGCGGGCAACATCATCCGCTACGAGGGCACGCTGCGCGACATCACCGACCAGAAGCGGGCGGAGGAAGCCATCGCCGAAGGCCGGCGCCTGCTCCAGCAGGTCATCGACACCGTGCCGGCGGTGATCAACGTCAAGGATCGCAATCTGCGCTACGTGCTGATGAACCGCTACATGGCCGGCATCTTCGGCATCGAGCCCGGCGAGGCGCTCGGCCGCACCACGGCCGACCTGATGTCGCGCTACGGCGCATCCAAGTCCGACGAGAGCGACAAGCGGGTGCTCAAGCTTCGAAAAGGTCTCGGTTTCTATGAGGAGGAGTATCAGGACGCCTCCGGCAACATGCGGCAATGGCTGGTCAACAAGTTGCCGCTGCTCGACGCCGAGGGCGAGATCGAGCGGATCGTGACCGTTGCGCTCGATATCGGCGAGCGCAAGCGCGGCGAGCAGGAGATGCGCAAGGCCAAGGAAGCCGCCGAAACCGCGCTGCGCAATCTCCGCGAGACCCAGGCCTCCCTGATCGAGGCCGAGAAGCTGGCCGCGCTCGGGCGCCTCGTCGCCGGCGTCGCCCACGAGGTCAACAATCCCGTCGGCATCAGCCTCACGGTTGCCTCCGCGCTAGAGCGCAAGACGGCCATGTTCACCGCCGAAGTCGAGCGCGGCGAGCTGCGCCGCTCCACGCTCAACGACTTCCTCAGCACCAGCCGCGATGCGTCCTCGCAGCTCGTCTCCAATCTCAACCGCGCCGCCGAGCTGATCCAGTCGTTCAAGCAGGTCGCCGCCGACCGCAACTATTCGGATCAGCGCACTTTCGATCTCGGCGATCTCACCGAGCAGGTGGTGATGAGCCTGCGGCCGGGCCTGCGTAAGCACAATCTGACGCTCAACGTCGAGTGTCAGCCGGACCTGACCATGAACAGCTATCCCGGCCCGTACGGCCAGGTGCTGACCAATCTGTTTCTGAACTCGGTGGCGCACGCCTTCCCGGACGGCCGGCCCGGGACGATCGAGATCCAGGTGCGCGAGTCCGGCAAGGACAACGTCGAGATCATCTTCTCCGACAATGGCTGCGGCATGTCGCTCGACGTCCGTCGCCGCGCCTTCGATCCGTTTTTCACCACGCGGCGCGACCAAGGCGGCACCGGCCTCGGGCTGCACATCGTCTACAGCATCGTCACCAACCGGCTCGGTGGCCGGCTCGATCTCGATTCCGAACCGGGTGGCGGTACGCGCATCCAGATGATCCTGCCGCGTGTGGCGCCCCTCGAACAGGCCGCGGAATAGCTAATCGACGTCTGCAAGCTTGTGCAGCGTCGCGCCGAAGATCTGGCTGGCCTTGCCGACCAGCGCGGTGCCGGTCATCTGTCCGCGCGTGTCCGTGAACGTGCCGGTGACGCCGATGCCGACCGGGGCAGGGCCGCCGAACAGCGGATTGTCATCGCCTCGAGGCGAGGTGTGCCGTTGCACCAGCACCTCGCCCTTGAAGCTGTTGTTGTCCTTCACCATGTAGCTGCCGGTGTAATAGAGGTAGGCATCGCCGCCGAGAATCTTGCCGTCGCGGAAGAGAATCACGCCGCTGCCCTTGCCGACTCGACCATCGAGCAGGGTGACATGAATTGAATAGAGGCCGTTTTTCATAACGTCCCGTAGGCCGGCCGCCATCGCCCAATGGCGCAACCGGTCCCGCTTTTATGCCAAAGCCCATCCCTGCGCGCAACGAGGCAGTTTGCCGGTCGCGGCGGCCTGCGAGCCGTAGTTGTTCCAATTTGTCCATGACACCGTCGTGACGCTCTGATGGTGAGGCGAGGCCCGACGTTGCGAATCAGAGTTGGCCCGCGAAATGCATAACCATTGCTGCACTGGCCGCGGGGTGCTGGAGCAAGACGAACGTGACCAACTGGATCGATTCCGGCGGCAATGAGCCGCGTCTGTACAGTGCGCGTCCCACGAATTGCAAAAGCGAACAACGGCGGATTGGCGATGCGATAGGCCGGGCAAACCTGACGAGGCTGGCGCCCGCGTTGGCTTTGATCGCGCTCGCAGCCCCCTCGGGGCACGCGCGCGACCGCGGGCAGGTCGCCAACACCAATCCCGAATTGAAGGCTTGGTTCGACAGTCTGCGCAGCGGCAAGGGGCCTTGCTGCTCCGATGCCGACGGTTCGGCGCTCTCGGACTCCGACTGGGACAGCAAGGACGCGCATTGTCGCGTCCGCGTCCCGCGCTATGGCTATGCGCTCGATGGCCAGCAGCAGGAGTTCGTCTGGCTCGACGTGCCCGCGGAGGCCGTGATCTCGGAGCCGAACCGGGTGGGACGCACCATGGTCTGGCCGATCTACGGCTACATGGGTGTCACCATCCGTTGCTTTATGCCCGGTAGCATGACTTAGCCTTCGGGCGTGACGTCGTCGCCGGCTCGGATGCCTGGACGGCGGGGCGCCCCGTCGCGTCAGGTATATTTCTTGTCGCGCTCGAGCAGCTCGATCGAGATGCCTTCGGGCCCGCGGATGAAGCAGATGCGTACGCCGGGACGAATGGTCGTCGGCTCGCGCGTGAACGTGACACCCTTGGCCTTGATCTCGGCGGCGACCGCGTCGATGTCCTTCACCGTCAAGCCGAAATGGTCAAGGCCCTGATGTGGGTGCGGAGGTGGCGGGCTGACGGCGCTGTCGCCCTCGAGTGGCGCGATGAAGATCCTGGCTCCGCCGAGGTTCACGTCGATTCGTCCTGGCGCGTGCACGATCTCGCCACCAAGGATGTCCCGCAGCCAGGCCGCGGTGGCCTCCGGATCGGGGCTGCGCAGATGGACGTGATCCCAAGCGACGGCGAACGGCATTTCATAATCTCCCAACGGGACTATTCGATGCTACGGCGCATGCTAGCAGTATCGCCGGTGGTCACCACCGCCGTTGCCGACTCGCATGACGTTGGGGGAACCTTAGTTCGTCGCCCGAATTAAGGTAAGCTGTGACTAAATCCATCTTCGATGGTGCTGCGGTCGCGATCGGTGTGCAACCATGAATGCGAGGCTCGACCGACTCGGATTGGGGCGCTTGGCCGGCACCGGCGAACGACTGGCGCGGGCGGTGACGATTGCGAGCGTCTCATTTGGCCGAAGCCTTCTATGGCTGCTGGCGGCAATCATCGTCGGTTGCGGCATTTGGATGCTGCTACCTCTCTCCAAGGGCAACAGTGCTGAGCCGGTGAGGCCTGAGCTGGCGGCTGTTGAAGCGCCTCCCTCCGGCGATTCGTCCAAAGTGGCCTCGCCTGTGTCCGAAGCTCAGGTGCCGGCGACAGCAGAACTTGGTCGTCTCAGGATTTCATCACAGACCTGGCGTCGCGGCGGCCTCGGCTCCAAAGCCCTGGTGACGTTCACGCTGCGAAACGACAACGACTATGCCGTAAAAGATGTCGAGATCGTCTGTGCCTTCACGCGGCGCGACGGAAGTCATCTGACCGACCGCAGCCGCGTGCTGGCGGATCCGGTCAGCATGAAGAGCCGCAAGACCTTCGTGCGTATCCCAATTGGCTTCGTTAACGTGAATGCCGATCAGGCAAAATGTTCCCCGGTTGCAGCACGCCGCGCTTGAAGGCGGCCTGTCCCGGTAGCTGAAAAGTTACCTTCTGCGGTCCTTGGCCGAAAAACCATGCATCACCATTTGAACCGAACGGCTGGGCCAGGAACCAATTGGAAGATCGCCTGTTGAGGCGAGCAGAGCCCACGCGGGGATGCGGGGGGCGGAGCGCGGCCAATGCCCATCTTTAGGTATCTCATCTTTGTCGGTGGAGCTTTGCTCACACTGCTGTTCGCGGCGGATTTCGTTTTCCCGGCGGCGCCCCTAGCGCAGGCCGTTGCGACCGCAAGCAACGACCAGCCGCTGATCCGAATCCGGTCCGATCGTCATCTGCCTGAGCGCGTCGTCCTCGACACGAGCCAGCCGACGATTGCCGCACCCGCGGTTCAGACTGCCGCAGTTGCGGCTCCCCAGCCACCGGTACAGGAGAGCCTGTCGCCGGCTTTGGCCGAGATGTCGGCCAAGACGCGGGTGCGCGAGACCTTCGCCCAGTTCACGCCAGAGCCGAGGGCCGGGACCGCCGCAGCCAGGAAGTCCGAGGCCGTTCAGCCGCAGACGTCCCCGGCTCAAGCGTCTCCGGTCCAGGCCCAGCCCAAGCGTAAGATCGTCAGGACCTATTCGGTGCATCAGCCGGGCCGCCCCATGATGCTGGTCGCTCAGCAGCCGCATTTCGGCCTCTTCAACACGACCTGGTAACAGCGCCTTCGGTAGCCTCGATCGAGGCGGGAAGGGCTTTTTATTGGCCGGCCTCTCTGCTAATTCGAACCAATCCGACCGCTGTCGGGTGTGCTGGCTCCTCGCCAGCGCCGGCCGGCGGATCTCGGTGGCTCGCTACTCGGGCCAGGGCGCTCGTAGCTCAGCTGGATAGAGCATCGGATTTCGATTCCGAGGGTCGGAGGTTCGAATCCTTCCGAGCGCGCCAATCTTCTTTGTTCCATATATGTTCTAAAGCGGCGCGGGCGGCGGATCACGCCGATGGGCCCGCGGCGCGCGTGCATCAGCTTGCCGGGATGCCGGTTTGCCGCCGCGCGCCCGACCGCAGCAATTGCTTCTCGATCTCGTAGTTCGGTGAGAGGCGGTCCCCCTGGTTGTGCGTCTGCGCGGCCTGAGCGCGCAGTCGACGCCAATCGGAGAGATCACCGTCGCCGTGGCCAATCCGGGTCAGCGCCACCCAGATTGATCTCAACATTGAGAGCGTGTGGATGAAGCTCGCGAACTCCGCACGGTGGTTTCGCCGCGCCCACCGCCGCCGCAGCTCAAGTCGTCGTCACCGATGTCCAGAACGACGCCACTCCGCCCGCTTCGCGGTGGGATCACTCGATTTCGAGATGATGAAGAAGACCTTCTCCGGCGAGATCGACAGATATGGATGACTGGCATTCAGCGGCTGCCGAGCCGTGATGTCCCGGTCAGCTCGCCGAAGGTTTGTTCATCTGTATTACATTTCGGTTCGGCCACAATTTGATCAGAACGACCTCGATATCCTGCATCGCGCAAGCGGAGGAAGACATCATGAAACTCAATACTGGCCGATTGGCTACGTCCCTATTCGGCGCTCTCGTTGCGTCATCGACGGCATCCGCCATGCCCATCGCGCCTGCGCCTGCGACACCGCAGGTCTCCGGCATCGAGCAGGTCCGCATGGTTTGCGACGCCTGGGGACGGTGCTGGTGGCGGCCAAGCTACTATGGCTACTACAGGCCGCGGCCATATTACGGCCCGCGGTATTACGCGCCGCGCTATTACGGTCCGCGCCCTTATGGGTACTACGGCTATCGCCGCTGGTAACGTTTGAAGGGGGCCCCTCGGGGCCCCTTCGCTTTTGCGAGGTCATGTCTTGCGCAATGATCACTGGCCTGCAGCATCAAAAGATGAGGTCAGCGGATAAGGCCACTTGTCGTGACTTGACCGGTACCATCAACATGAAAGTGCAAACATCTCGAGCCGGCCATGATCCGACGATCATCCTGCGCACGTGCCCAAGGCTTCCATCATCCCGGCGAATTTGCCGCTGGCCAAATAGAGGAGCAGCAGCGGCCGCGGCCCCTCAGTAGCAGGGGTGCCGCCGGCCGTCCTGACCAATATAAGCGGCCGCGCTGCGGTAGCAGTGGTTGGTCGCCGGGCCGTCATAGTAGGCGAAGGTGCCGGGGGTGATACCCGGGCCGTAATTGTGCAGGTAGCTGATCGGGTAGGGCAGCGGGTTGGCGTAGGAGCGGTGGTACCGGTGGCGGCCGTTCGCCTCCGCGAGGGCGGGGGCCAAGACCGCAGCCGTCAAGGCCGCAACCGCGGCGACACGCGTCAACTTGCTCATCTCGATTCTCCGGAACCCGCTCGAATAGGTCAGCCTGTTATAGCAATTTCGAGCGGCCAAGCATCGCTCCGGAGGCCCGAAATCACGGCCAATCCCGCAGATTTCCGGGTGGGTGTGACAGAATTGCCGGACATGCGGCGAAAGCTGCCCATTTTTGGCCTTTTCGGGATGCTTAACGAATTCCCCACACAAGTATGACCAAAGACTATTCGGTTAAGAATTCTGCCGCCGGCCCCGGGGGATCATTTGCCGGCCCCTCGAGTCCGGTACATTCCTGAAGGCCTTCGTCGTCGTCTCGCCATGCGCATCACGCTTCCGAGTCTGCTGTTGCTCTGCCTCGCCGCCGCCACGCCCGCGCGCGCCGAGCTGCACATCACGCGCGACCACGGCGGCTATGTCGAGGAGTACAAGGCCAAGTACAAGCGGGTGCGCGAAAAGGGCGAGCGGGTCATCATCGACGGCATCTGCAATTCGGCCTGCACGCTCGTGCTCGGCATCGTGCCGATGAACAAGATCTGCGTGACGCCGCGCGCGAGCCTCGGCTTCCACCAGGCCTATTACGACAAGGCGTTCACCTTCGGCATCAAGGTCACCAGCGCCGAGGGTACCTCCGATCTCATGTCCTACTACCCCGACACGGTGAAGGACTGGATTCGCCGCAATGGCGGGCTCACCACCGACATGAAGAAGATCAAGAACGGCGTCGAGCTCTGGAAGATCGTCAATCCCTGCCCGGAAGAATGGTGAGCGGCTGAGACGCACCGCGATCGTCCGTCGCAGCGCAGCATATTGTTACCACGAAATTCGCATTGCCGCATGGCCGAGGGTCGGGCAATGAGGGCGGCAATGAACCATAATCAAGAAACCCTGGCGGCCCGCGCCGCGCCGATCCTGTTCGTGCTGCTCTGGAGCACCGGATTCATCGGGACCAAATACGTCGTCAACAATGCCGATCCCTTGACCTATCTCGCCATTCGCATGGCGATCGTGGTCGGGCTGATGGCAATCATCGCAGGCATCGCGCGGCCGAAATGGCCTGATAGCGCCGGCATCGCGCACAGCGCGGTCGCTGGCATCCTCGTCCACGGCTTCTATCTCGGCGGCACCGCGATTGCGATCGCGCATTCGATTCCGGCCGGCCTGTCGGCGCTGATTCCAGGTCTGCAGCCGATTCTGACCTCGACCATCGCCAATCGCTGGCTCGGCGAACGGGTCACGCCGCTGCAATGGGCCGGGCTCGTGCTCGGCCTCGGTGGGGTGGTGCTGATTCTGCACAACCGCCCGATGACCGGCGAAGCTGGGCTCGGCTGGCTCGCCTCGGTGGTCTCGCTGGTCAGCATCACGCTCGGCACGCTCTATCAGCGCCGCTACTGCAATCACATCGACTGGCGCGCCGGCAATCTCGTGCAGTATGTGGCCGTCACCATCTTCTTCGCGGTCGGCGCCTTCCTGTTCGAGGATCGCGTGGTGCACTGGACGCGGGAGTTCGTGCTTGCACTCGCCTGGCTCGCCGTCGCGCTCTCGATCGGATCGATCGGGCTGTTGTACTGGCTGATCCGCCACGCCGCGGCGACCTCGGTCGCAAGCCTGTTCTATTTGGTTCCGGCCGTCACGGCCCTGATGGCCTATCTGCTGTTCGGAGAAACGCTGGACGCGATTGCCATTGCAGGCATGGCGCTCTGCGCCGCGGCGGTCTTTGTGGTCAATTGGCGGTCCTGACGGCACGCAGTTCGGCTCGCCGGAAACGCGGAAGTGCTTCAACGCCGAGCAAGCGGCGAGGATAGATGCGGGCTGTCTCCGGGCGCGCCCGCACCCGGAGACGTCTTCCGGTGCGATCAGCGCTTGGCCTTCTTGGCCTTCTTCTTCGACTTGCCGGCTTTCTTGGCTGCCTTTTTCGCAGACTTTTTCGCGGCCTTCTTGGACGACTTCTTTGCGGCCTTCTTCGTCGTCTTCTTCGCAGCCTTCTTGGTTTTCTTCTTGGCCGCCTTCTTCGGCGCTACTTTCTTCGCGACCTTCTTGGCGGCTTTCTTCACCTGCTTGACTGCGGCGACTGCCGCGTCCTTGGTCGTTTCCACGGCAGTGGTGATCGTCTCCATCGCCTGTTCGGTGATCGGCTTCTCGTCGTCCATATCGTCCCCCACGGTTTGCATGGAGCGATGACGATAGCGGGTTTCGAAATCGTGTCAAAGCGCCGCTCAACCTTTGCGGATCTTTGCGTAGGCGGCGAGCGCGCGTTCGCGTGCGCTGGCATGATCGACAATCGGCTGCGGATAGGTCTTGCCGATGGTGATGCCCGCGCTCGCAAGCTCGATCGGCGTTGCCTGCCAGGGCCGGTGGATCAGCTTGGCCGGCAGGGCCTTCAGTTGCGGAACCCAGCGTCGAACATAGGCTCCGTCAGGATCGAATTTCTCGCCCTGAAGCTGCGGATTGAACACGCGGAAATAGGGCGCAGCGTCCGCGCCGCAGCCGGCGACCCATTGCCAGTTGGCAGAGTTGCTGCCGGCGTCCGCGTCGACCAGCGTGTCCCAGAACCAGGTCTCCCCCTCGCGCCAGTCGATCAGGAGGTGCTTGACCAGGAAGGAGGCCACCACCATCCGCACCCGGTTGTGCATCATGCCGGTGCGCCAGAGCTCGCGCAGGCCGGCATCGACGATGGGGTATCCGGTGCGCCCGCGCTGCCAGGCGGCGAGCGCTTGTTTGTCGGGCTGCCAAGGGAAGCCATCGAAGCTCGCCTGCAGGTTTTCGGCGGCGAGGTTGGGGTGATCGTGGAGGAGGTGGCGGCCGAATTCGCGCCAGCCGAGCTCGCTCAGGAATTTTTCGACGCCTTGCCCGCGTGCCGGATCTTCCGCCGCGGCAAACCGGGCGGCGTGCCAGACCTGACGCGGGCTGAGCTCGCCGAAGCGCAGATGCGGCGACACCCGTGAGGTGCCCTCTCGATCCGGACGGTCGCGGTCGCCGAGATACATTCGAACATTGTGCTCGAGGAAGTCGCGCAAGCGCAGTTGGGCGGACGCGGCACCGGGGGTCCATGCCTCGCGCAGGCCGCCCGCCCAATCGGGCGCGGTCGGCTCGAGCTGCCAGCTCTCCAGCCGATTGCTTGGGATGATCGGTGCAGGGCGCAGCTCCTTTGGTGCAGGCAGGGGCTTTGGCGGGTCGCCGAGCGCCAGCACGCGGCGCCAGAACGGGGTGAACACGCGCAGGCCCCGGCCGTCCTTGGTGCGAATCGCCGCGGGCGGGACGAGCAGGTCGCCGGGGAAGCTTTGCGTGTGCGTGCCCAGCTTTGCCAGGGCCGCTTGGAGCTGTCGCTCAATTGCCTGATGAGGCGCCTGCGCGATTTCGTTCCAATAAACGGCGCGGGCACCGCTCTGTCGCACCACCTCAGGGATCACCTTGGCCGCGGGCCCTCTGCGCAGGACAAGCGAGCCGCCGCGCGCGGCGATCTCGGCGCCGAGCGCCCGCAGCGACTGCGCCAGCCACCAGCGTGCCGCGCCGCCCGGCG
This sequence comes from Bradyrhizobium sp. CCBAU 45321, assembly GCF_028128975.1. Lineage (NCBI taxonomy): Bacteria > Pseudomonadati > Pseudomonadota > Alphaproteobacteria > Hyphomicrobiales > Nitrobacteraceae > Bradyrhizobium > Bradyrhizobium sp. CCBAU 45321. The sequence goes on along the minus strand of NZ_LFKZ01000128.1, from coordinate 70,197 downwards.
CTCGCCCCGCCGCCTCGTCCAGTACGTAGAGGCAAAGCACCGGCGCTCCGGACTTGGCGGCGGCGTGGAGGGCGGGGTGGTCGGACAGGCGGAGATCGTCGCGAAACCAGACGATGATGGACGGCTGACTGGGCGGGGTCAGGGAAGGCCTCGTTTACCACTTGGAAACCATCCCGCGTGCTGCCCGCGGGAACCGTCGTTAATCGGGCTGTAAGTCAATTGCACCAATATGCAGGAATTACGGGGGTCATTCCATCCATGTCCAATCTTCTAACGGCGAAGTTCCTGCCGCGTTTCAAGCTCGGCACCAAGGCGGTCCTGTGCGCGGTGCTGCTGATCGCAATGAACACGGCGCTCGTGGTCGGCGCAGGCTATTGGTCACTGACATCCGCCTTCAATGACCGCGCCCTGCGCGACATCGAGGTCAATCTGCGCACGCTGGGGCTGGCCTTTGCGGAGACCGTTCCCGAAGCCAAGATCACGATCCGGGATGGCGCGGTGGTCCGCGCCGAGATCCCCAAAATGCCCGACTTCAGGGATCACGCCATCGTCGACCGGGCGGTGTCCTATGTCGGCGGCAACGCGACGCTGTTCGTGTTCGACGCGGCGAGCGGGCAGTTCATCCGCCGCTCGACCAACGTGAAAAAGGAAAACGGCGACCGCGCCGTCGGGACCCAGCTGGCCGCGGATCATCCGGGGCAGGCCCCGCTGCGCCGTGGCGAGCCCTATAAGGGGCCGGCGACGCTATTCGGCAAGACGTTCATGACCGCCTATTTCCCGATCGCGGATGCCACCGGCAAGGTCGCCGGCATTCTCTATGTCGGCATCCCCATGACGCAGTTCGAGGGCATGCTGTCCCAGGCGATGGAGAGCATGGCTGCCGCTGCCGGCCTTGCCGCGCTTCTGGTGCTGGTCCTGACCCTGCTGGTCGTCCGCCGCATCACGCGGCCGCTGACCTCGGTGACGCATTCGCTCACCGCGCTTGCCAACGGCCAGGGCGACGTCGCGATCGAATGCGAGGACCGTGCCGACGAGATCGGCGAGATCGCCCGCACGCTCGCGGTGTTCAAGAGCAACTCGCAGGAGCGGGCGCGCCTACGCACCGAGCAGGCGGCGGCTACCGCTGCCGCAGCCGAGCAGCGCAAGGCCGAGCTGCGCAACTTCGTCGAGGGGTTCCGCGGCAGCGTCGGCGGCATTGTCGACAAGGTGCTGGCATCGTCCGGCGAGTTCGAGCGCGCCGCGCGACAACTGACCGACGCCGCGCGCTCCACGGCAGATCTGTCGGCGCAGTCGGCGGGAGCTTCCGAAAGCGCCTCCGAGCATGTGCGTTCGGCCGCGTCCGCTTCCGACGAGCTGTCTCAATCCATCTCCGAGATCACCCGCCGGGTGCAGGAATCGAACGAGATCTCCGCCGAGGCGGTGCGGCAGGCCGAAGCGACGGACCAGCGCATCGCGCAGCTCTCGGAGGCCGGCTCGCGCATCGGCGACGTCGTCAAGCTGATCACCTCGATCGCCGAGCAGACGAATCTGCTGGCGCTGAATGCGACCATCGAGGCTGCGCGCGCGGGCGATGCCGGCCGCGGCTTCGCGGTGGTGGCTCAGGAGGTCAAGACGCTCGCCGGCCAGACCGCGAAGGCGACCGACGAGATCTCGAACCAGATCGAGAGCATGCAGCTTGCGACCGAGGAATCGGTTGCAGCCATCAAGGCGATCAGCCAGACCATCGAGCGCATCAGCGGCATCGCAGGCTCGATCTCGGCGGCGGTCGAGCAACAGAAAAGCGCGACGCACAACATCGTGGCCAGCGTGCGCGCCGCGGTGTCAGGCACGGCCGATGTCGCGGTCAATGTCCGTCACGCCGCCAAGGGCGCCAGCGAGACGGGTGAAACGTCGAGCCGGATGTTTGCTTCCGCCCAGGCGCTGTCGGGCGAGAGCCTGCATCTGAAGGCCGAGGTCGAGAGCTTCCTCGACCGCGTGCACGCGGCGTGATTCTGGGTCGTCATCCCGGGATGGTCCTAAGGACCAGCCCCGGGATCTCGAGATCCCGGGTTCGATGCTGACGCATCGCCCCGGGATGACTTTTTGCGGCCGCTATCCGCGACCGCCAAAAGTCATCTGGGCTGCGGGACGATGCGGATGTAGGGCTTCGGCTCCTTCCACCCCTGCGGATAGATCGTCTTGGCCTCGTCGTTGGAGACCGAGCCCGCGATGATGACGTCGTCGCCCTGCGACCAGTCGGCCGGGGTGGCGACGCGATGCTTGGCGGTCAGCTGGAGCGAGTCGATGACGCGCAGGATCTCCTGGAAGTTCCGGCCCGTCGTCATCGGATAGACCAGCACCAGCTTGATCTTCTTGTCCGGGCCGATGATGAAGACGTTGCGGACGGTTTGGTTGTCGGCCGGCGTCCGGGTGAGGGGATCGCCAGAGGTCGAGGCCGGCAGCATGCCGTAGAGCTTGGAGACGTTGAAATCGGTGTCGCCGATCATCGGGTAGTTTGGCGCGGCGCCTTGAGTCTCCATGATGTCTTCCGACCATTTGGCATGACGGTCGACCGGATCGACCGAGAGGCCCATCAGCTTCACCCCGCGCTTGTCGAATTCCGGCTTCAGCTTGGCGAGGGCGCCGAGCTCGGTGGTGCAAACCGGCGTGAAATCCTTCGGGTGTGAGAACAAGAGGGCCCAGCTGTCGCCGATCCAGTCGTGGAACTTGATCTTCCCTTCGGTGGTTTCGGCTTCGAAGTCAGGGGCGGTGGCGCCGATCGGAAGTGTCATGATCTTACCTCATCTCATTGAATCTAATCGAGAATTCGTCTCCGGCCGTCACATCCATTATAAGGGCTTCGCCGGCCTAAGTGAACGCCAACTGAACCGGCTCAAGTAGAATGTGAATTTCTTCTTTGACGGGCCGATTTTCTAGCAACTTATTGTTACAGCGGCAGCTGCGGCGAAACAGCTCCACCCGGGGTCACACGGTCTCGCTCGCCCCGATAATGCCTTTTATGACTTTCATCACGCTCGCCCGGCGCGTTCTAGAACCAGATTGGTCCTGATAGCGACCAATTGGCAACCATCTAGAAAAGTCGCGATCCCCGTATCGAATCGTTAACCACCCCTTTACGCCGGCATGGAAATGCTGGTCGATCAGAAGAAGTCTGGAAGTGAACTATGTCCGCCGCTGCGCCTAAGCCTACCGAGTCGTCGTCCCTCGTGCCGTCCTGCCGCGATACTGCAACTCATGCCCTTTCCGTCGTGCGCGACGGCGTGATCACGGGCGAAGGCCCGACCACCAAGGGACGGGTGCATTTCTCCCGCTCGCTCGACGCTGATGACACCGCCTGGTGCATGCGCATCCTCACCGCCACCGCCGTCAACGACCAGCCGGTCAGCCGCGCCGAGGCCGAAGTTCTGTTCGAGATCAACGAGGCCGCGACCGAGCGCACCGATGGCGGCCGGTTCGACGACCTGCTTGCCAAGGCGGTCGCCCATTATGCCGCGAGCGCCTCGGGCCTGAAGGTGCCGCCGCGCAGCGTTGCGCTGTCGGCCGACACCGAGATCGAGAGCTGGGCGCCGTCCTATGCTTCCAAGGTCAACAGCGAGATGCTGGAGTGGATCGCCGGCCAGATGCGCGGCAAGCGCCAGAACAACCGTCGCCTGATGGCGATGGTGGCGACCTTCCTCGGCGCCACCGCACTGCCTCTGGCGGGCCAATTGCCGAACGTGTTCGACATCGGGATGTAAGGCAAATGGGCCGCGGTCGCGGCTCACAGCTTCGTTTAGTTTCGCTGGATGAAGGGCTCTGGCCGCTGCAACAGGCCAGGGAAGTCGTGTCACGCTCGTGTCCCGGACGCTGCCTCAACACCGTCATTGCGAGCGGAGCGAAGCAATCCAGAATCCCTCCACGGAAAGACTCTGGATTGCTTCGCTGCGCTCGCAATGATGGAGTGTGTGGTGGGCAGCGCGTTCTTCAATTCGCATTTCGGTCGCGGACACGCCTTCGCATCCTCGCGGCGGACTCGCCCGAGCTTTGCTTCTTGCTCACTTTCAATTGAAAGAGGGCGCAGGGAAGACCGGGTGCCGGCCGGGCACCCACGGTCCACTGTGCGAAAGTGGCAACGAAGAATTTGCACAGCGGCATACAGGTGAAGCCAAACATCCGGCCTTCCCTGCGCAGTGGGTTGACGGCTTATGTCGTGCTCTCCCCGGGGAGCGATGCACTATTGCCCCCGTCGCCTTGCGGATGGCTGATGCGTGGGCCCGGTTGGGCCGCTCACATCACCGCAAGACTTGGCGCACAGACCCCGGGCGCCAGGACCACACGATTTTGCCGTACGCGAACCGCACCCGTCGTTGGCGCGAGGTCTTCGCTCACGGTTACCCGCCCTGCGAAGCTTTTCGCGCCGATGTGGCCCGCGTCCACCGCCCCCCGGCCCGCGTTCGTGACGATCGCGATACGCCCCTCTTCCTTGGGCCGGGTTGCGCGACACATACGCGATTTCCGAATTTCGGTAAAGTGGAATATTTTTGGCGACCGAGATTGACCGGCATCTTGGATGTTTTGCCCGTCGGGCAACGCAAGGGATGGTAGCTGCAACCATTCAATCCGGCGCGGTCTGCGCCGCCGGTGGATTCGGTGCAAGCGCCTGCGCCGGCTTCGTCGCGGCCGGATAGAGTTCGGTCTTGGCGAGATCACGGCGGAGCGAGGATGGAGCCGTGTGCAGGGCAAAGGCGATCGCGATCTGCGTTCTGTTCTGAAGCCGGTACTTGCGCATGATGTTGCCGATATGAGCCCGCACCGTGTTTTCCGAGATGTTGAGCTCGTAGGCGATGTTCTTGTTCTGCATCCCCCGTGCGATCAGCGTCATCAGCTCCCGTTCGCGCGGAGTCGGTGCAATCAAGTCTTTCGGATCCGAGCTCATGGCTGCCTCCGTGGCCTTTGCGAACATCCCGGCATGCTCTCACTCCGTCTTGAGTGCCTCGATCGGGCTCAGCTTGGACGCCTTGTGGGCTGGATAGAAGCCAAAGACGAGGCCCGTCGCGATCGAGAAGGCGAGAGACAGGCCGATCGCCTGGCCGTCGATCGAGGTGACCCAACCGGCCATGCGGGCGACCGTCATCGAGAGCGTGATGCCGCCGGCGACGCCGATGGCGCCGCCGAGCAGGCAGAGGACGAGCGCTTCGCAGAGAAACTGCAGACGGATGTCGCGCATCCGCCCGCCGAGCGCCCGGCGGATGCCGATCTCCCGCGTGCGCTCGGTGACCGACACGATCATGACGTTCATGATGCTGATGCCGCCGACGAGCAGCGAAACCGAGGCGATGGCGACGAGCAGCAGCGCGACGGTGCGGATTGCGCCCTGCTGCGCTTCCATGGCGGCGGCGGGATCCTGGACCTTGAAGTCGTCGTCCTGGCCGGCGGGGATGCGGTGGCGCTGCCGCAGCAGGTTCGCGATCTCCGCGCGCGCGCCCGCCATCTGACCGTCTGCGGCCACCTTGGCGATGATGTAGGCGACCGAGTCGCGGTTGATGTTGCTGGCGCTGCCGAGGAAGCGCAGCTTGGCCGTGGTGAGCGGCACGAAGGCGACGTCGTCCTGGGCCGGTCCCTTGCGGTCGAGCACGCCGACCACCTCGAGCGGGACCTTCATGATCCTGATCTGCGCGCCGATGGGATCGTCGCCGGGTGCGAACAGCTCGCGCGCGACCGTGCTTCCGAGGATCACGACCTTGCCGGCACCGGCCTCCTCGGTGGCGGAGAAATAGCGCCCGGCCGCCAGCTGCCAGTCGCGCACCATGAAGTGACCGGTGGTCGTGCCGTTGATCGTCGTGTTCCAGTTCTTGCCTTCGTGGATGACTTGCGCCGTTCCTGCGATGGAGCCGGCTGCGGCCTGGATTTCCGGAATCTGCTCGAGGATGGCCTGCACGTCGCTCTCGGTCATCGTCAGCTTGCTGCCGTCCTTGAGACGCACGCCGCCCTGGTAGACCGCGCCGGGGGTGATCATCAGCACGTTGGCGCCGATCGATCGGATCTGTTCCTGCAGGCGCAGCTGCGCGCCGGATCCGATCGCGAACACCGTCACGATCGAGGCGACACCGATCACGATGCCGAGCATGGTGAGGAAGCTGCGCAGCGGATTGAGGCGCAGGGCGTGGAATGCGATCTGGAAGCCCTGCAGCATCGTCATGACACAGCGCTCCGTTTCGGCAGAGCAGGGGCCTGCGTTTCGTCGCCGACGAGCTCGCCGTCATGCAGGTGGATCGTGCGCCGGCACTGGGCCGCGATGCCGGGATCGTGGGTGATCATGACGATGGTCTGGCCGCTCCGGTTGAGCGCGGCGAACAGGGACAGGATCTCGGCGCCGGTGCGGCTGTCGAGCGCGCCGGTCGGCTCGTCGGCGAGCACGATCAGGGGAGAGGCGATCAGTGCCCGCGCGATTGCGACGCGCTGCTGCTCGCCGCCGGAGAGCTGCCGCGGGAAGTGATGGGCCCGGTGCAGCATGCCGACCGCCCGAAGGCTCGCTTCCGCGCGCGCCAGGCGTTCCTTGCGCGCGATCCCGCAATAGACCAGCGGCAATGCGACGTTCTCGATGGCATCGTGGCGCGCGAGCAGATTGTAGGATTGGAACACGAAGCCGATGCTGCGAGCGCGCAGGGACGACCGGCGATCTTCCGTGAGATCGGCAACGTTGGCGCCCTGAAGATAGACCGCGCCCGCGCTCGGCAGGTCGAGCAATCCGATCATGTTCATCAGCGTCGACTTGCCGGAGCCGGACGGTCCCATCACGGCGACGATCTCGCCTTGCGCGATGTCGAAGCTGACATTGCGCACCGCGGCCACCGCGACGCCCTCGGTGCGATAGGTCCTGCTGACCGACTGGAGGCTGATGAAGGGCGCAGCGGCGGTCATGACCCAAACCTGATTCCGAGAATTTCCATGCCCGCCGGGCGGATGGCTTGGCCGACGGCAACCTCGCTGCCCTCGACGAGGTCTCCGCTCCGAAGCGCGACCTGCTCGGTGCCGGCGGCGCCGACCGTGACCGCGACGCGCTGCAGCGCGCCGCTGGCGGTGCGCACCCACACGCCGCTGCGTCCGGTGTCCGGCCGCGTGCCGGTCGGCTGGAATCGCAGCGCTGCAAGCGGCACTTTCAGCACGTCGTCCTGGCGTTCGATGACGATCTTCACCAGGGCAGTCATTCCCGGCAGCAGCGCGCCGTCGAGGTTGGCGGTCGCCAGCACCACGGTGTAGGTGACGACGTTCTGCTGGGTCTGCGGCGCCTTGCGCACCTGGCGCACCACGGCCTCGAAGCGGCGGTCCGGGTAGGCGTCGACGGTGAAATGCGCGTGCTGCCCGGGTGCGATGCGGCCGATATCGGCTTCATCGACCTGCGCGTGAATTTCCATGTCCTCCAGGCGGTGCGCCACCATGAAGGTGGTGCGCGCTTCCAGTCCGACCGCGAGCGTCTGCCCCTCGTTGACGAACCTGCCGACCACGACGCCGTCGATCGGCGAACGGATCATGGTGCGGTCGAGATCGGCCTGGGCTGCGGCGAGGACGGCGGCTTTCTCCGGCACCGCCATGCGAGCCTGCTGCAGCTCCGCCTCGATGCGGCGGACGTCGGCCTGTGCACCCTCCACCGAATAGGAGTTGAGGGACATCAGGATCTCGGCTTCGCGTTCCTGGGCGAGGCGCGCGGTGAATTCGGTCTGTGCGTCGTCGACCGCCGTCGTCGCCACCACGTTCTGCGACTGCAGCGCCAGCTTGCGCTGCAACGTCTTCTGAGCCGAGGACTTCACCGCCTGCGCGCTCTCGAGCTTGGCCGCGAGCACGTCGCGGCTGCCCCTCGCGTTCTGCAGATCGATTCTGGCGCGGTCGAGCTTGGCCCTGGCGATGTCGACCAGGGCATTGGCGACGGCCAGCGACGCCCGGGCCTCGTCGACCTTGGCTGCAAAGCTGCGCGGATCGATCAGAGCAAGCGGCTGATCCCTGGTGACGGTGTCGTTGAAGTCGACATAGACGCGGGCGAGCTGCCCCGACAGTTGCGATCCAACCTCGATCGTCTTGACCGGCTGCAGGGCGCCGGTGACGGTGACGGTCTGCTCGATGCTGCCGCGCTGGATCGAGGCATAGCGGAACAAGGGGGCATCCGATCCGAAGGTCGGCGCTTCGTGGCCGCCGGGCACGAGCAGCCGCCTGGTCTGCTCATAGGCGCGAGCCGCCGTGTCCGCCGCGCTCCCGGCAGCGCCGGCGATCGTGCCCGGACCGGCGTAGAGGATCGCAGCGAGGCCGCATGAAGCTCCGAGCAAGGCAAATGCTGGCACAAATCGCATATCAAAACTCGCCGATTGAATTGATTTCGGGGAATCGGGAGAAAGTGGCAAGCTCGCTATGGTTGTAAAACGTCTAAGGTTGTATCGAATGTCAGTATGTCGTCCTCGCCGGGCTGACGGTCGGGCGTGGCGCATCATCCAGTGGTAAAGCAGGTGGGGTGCTACTTTTCGTGATTTGATCAGGATGCATACGGAGCGTATCGATATGAGGCGCGCGGTATCGAACTCGATAAGCTGACTAAACGTCCCGTCTGATCCGGCCGGAGCGGCAGCAGCTGGCGTCGAGTCGTCACATGGGTGGCGTGCCATGATGCAGCCGGCGAGACCACGACGCAGCATTGCCGCATTCTCGATGTCGTTGCTCCCCGATGCCGCCGGCGGCAAGATGGACGCCCTTCCATCACGAAGCCCGATATGTGAACGCCTTCACTCGCCTCCGGCGCGCGTTGGCCCTATGACTTCGAACCGGCGGACCGACGCGCTTCGCTCGATCTGCGCGAATCATCCAAGCACCTTGATCTCGCTTGCAAGAAGAATGGATAGCTCGCTGCCTTTTCATCGAGCCCCAAGCCGGGGAGCCCATTGCCATGAGTTCGGACCAAGCCACAGTTTATGTCGTTGACGACGAAGCCCAGATTCGAGCCGCGATCGGAAGTCTCTGCGAGGAGACCGGGCATCAGGTGAAGTTGTTCGCCTCGACCGACGAGTTCCTCACCGAGACCGTTTCGCAAGGGCCGTCATGCCTCGTGCTCGACGTGAGGTTTCCCGGCACGTCGCCGACCGGGCTCGAGCTTCAGCGCCGGCTGGCCGAGACGGGCGTGTCCATTCCGATCGTTTTCATCAGCGGCTACTCCGACGTCCGCGTCTCGGTCGAGGCGATGAAGCGCGGCGCGGTCGAGTTTCTGCCAAAGCCGTTTCGCGAGCAGGAGATCCTCGATGCGATCAGGCACGGCATCGAGCGCGACCGCAGGCGGCTGCAACGCGAAGATAGCGTCCGTGAAGCCCGCCAGCGCGTCGAGACGCTGACGGCCAGAGAGCGCGAGATCATGCTGCTGATGGCCGAAGGGCTCGTCGCCAAGCAGATCGCCGCACGACTCGGCGTGAGCGAAGTGACGGCGAAGGTTCATCGCGCCAGGATGATGCGAAAGCTGCAGCTGCGTACGCCGATCGAGGTGGTGCGGCTGGTCGACAGCATGGGGCGCCAAGCCGAGACGACACGCAGCGTCTAGTCCGTAGCGACTAGCATGAACTGCAGTCTGTTGCGCCGGCCACGATCGGCTCATGCTCATCCCTACGATGTCGGCCTGTTTCCGGGAAGGCATCCGAAACCAGTCAGACAACTTGGCCAGAAAGGGATACTCCATGCGTAAATTGTTTTTTGCTTCCGTTGCCGTGTTCGCTCTGTCCTCCGCAGCTCAGGCCGCCAACACCTCCACCACGGTGCAGGTCGGCGTCGTGAACTCTTCGAGCGTTTCGCAGCAGGGACTCACCAACTCGACCTCGTCGACCAGCCAGCTCGGCATCATCAACGGTGCGACGACGATGCAGGGCACCAGTGCTGCCTCGCTCAACAACGGCAGCACCGTGAACCAGATCGGCGTGCAGAACACGGCGGCCACCGGCCAGGTGGCGCTCGGCAACAACGGCAGCGCGATCACCCAGAACTCGTTCGGGCCGGCCGCGCTCCAGAACAACTCCGCCGCCGTCGGCCAGCTCAGCGTGTTCGGCATCAACGGCAGCACCGTCTCGCAGACGGCGAACTGAGCCACGGTTGGTTTGGGTCGGACGCACCAGGTTGGTGCGTCCGGGCCACTCTCTAGAGCACCGCTACCGGGCAGGACGGTCAATTGCGACGCCGGCTCATTCTCGCGGAGGACAGGACATGCGGATCACCTATTTCATTGCAACTCTCGCAGCATTCGGTGCACTGACGGCAGCCGATGCCCGGGCCGGCAACTCGGCCAGCGTGCTGCAATTCGGCACGACCAACTCTTCGTTCATTTCGCAGAGCGGCGGCACCAGCAACAACGCCACCACGATGCAGTTCGGCGCCACCAATGCCGCGACGACCTTGCAGACGGGCTCGCTGCTCACCGTCAACACCTCCGTGATCGGGCAGGGCGGCACCACTGCGACCGCAACCAATACCGCACTGGCCGGCCAGGTTGGCGGCTCCAATTCGAGCCTGATCGGCCAGATCGGCGCGAACAACACCGCCGGCGTCGGACAGCTCGGGATCCTGAACGGATCGACTGTCCTCCAGCAGGCTCCGTGAGCTGATCCGAAGTGGTGAGGCATGTCATGAAACGTCATTTTGGCGGCGCATGTGCCGCAACGCTCGCTCTGTACCTGGCCGGCGCCCTTTCGGCGCAAGCGCAGACGGCCGACATCAAGACCATCGTGTCGGTCGGCGGGCCGCCCGTCGTGCTGAACCAGAACAGCCAGCTCAACATGGCGGGCGTGTTCATGATCGGGGGCACGACCAGCGCGACGGTCACCCAGAACGGCACCAACAACGCCACCGGCGTGCTGCAGTTCGGCGGAACGAATTCCGCATCGATCGGGCAGGCCGGCGTCAACAACTTCGCCTATGTCGGCCAGGCCGGTCAGTCGGCGACCAGCCTGATATCGCAGCTCGGCACGATGAATGCGGGCACGGTGGCGCAGTTCGGCACCGTCAACGCCTCGACCATCGTCCAGACCGGTCCCTGATGCGCGAGCGATCTCGCCAGTGTCGACAACGAACGAGGAAGCGCGATGCGAGGCGGCAGACAGGTGCTGAGGCGGGCTTTGGTCCTGGCGGCGATGCTCGCCGCCGTCGGTGCGGCAACGCCGGCATGCGCCGGGACCGTCCAGCGCAGCTTGACCAACCGGAACGTAAGCATCCAAACGGTCGTGCAGTTCGGCGACAATGTTCAGCCTGTCACGATCGAGGAGAACAGCCGCATCAACATCGCGCGGGTGATCCAGATCGGAGGCACCGGCACGGTGGACGCGACCATCATCCAGAACGGCACGCACAACTATGCCAATGTGATCCAGGTCGGCGGCACCACCAATGCGGCGATCGGTCAATCCGGGGTGAGCAACACCGCCGAGATCACCCAGATCGGCAATTCCACCAACGCGCTCCTGCTCCAGATCGGCGACATGAACACGGGAGCGGTGAGGCAGTTCGGGCGTTTCAACTGGCTGGCGATCTTCCAGTTCGGCCGATGATGGAGGTGTAAGATGAAGCTGCTTCTGCTCGCATCCGGACTGGGATTCATGACCGTGGTTGCAATGGCGCCGGCCGGCGCCGGCGACGGTCACACCACCGTGGTCCAGGACGAGAACGGCACCTCGGTGATCACGCAGAGCGGTGATCCGGCGGAGGCCGAGGTCAAGATCGAGAAGGAGCCCGGGCGCACGACGGTCACTCGCCGCAGCGGCGGCAACACCGCGATCGTGACACAGGGCAGCGCAAGCCCGCAGGACATGCTCGACTGGCTGCGCAAGCTGCAGGGCCACTGACGGACGAAGCCATTGAAATAAGAGAGGAATTCCGGGCGTTCTGCGGCACCTTATTCCCGGTTATTCGCGTGCCTTAACCAATAATTAATTATACGTTTGCGGGTGGGCGACAGCCCGGCCTAGCCTCCGTTCGGGGAGCCGCTATCGCGAAGTCAAACGAGTGTGGTGCGTATCATGATTGCCAGATCATATGGGGCGTTGTTCGCCTCGCTCAGCGCAGCTGCGCTGCTGCTTAGCTCCAATGACAGTCCTGCCGGACCTGCTGGCGCCACAGCGTCCGGCGTCGCAGCCCCGCCGGCTGCGGCACGTCCGCACGTTGGGCCGGGCGCCAGGTTCCACCGCCGCGGCGCTCCCTGGGTGTATTGGCCGGGCGGCGGCAGCTATTTCTACGACGGCGCCGGCTACAGCCAGCACTTCGCCGATGTGAACCAGTCGCTCTCCGCCGATGTGCGCTACACCTACACGTATGATGTGCCCTGGGACTGGACGCATCGCTATCCGCCGAACGTCGTGCCGTCCAATCGGCCCTACGTGCCGAGCTGCCCGACGGAGCAGGTGACGGTGCCCGGCCGCGGCGGCAGCGAGCACACCGTCAACATCATGCGGTGCTACTGAGCTAGCCCAGTTCGAAGCTGGTGACGCCGAAGACGCGGTCGAGCCGCAGCGGCGGGATCGGCCCCGTATACATCCGCGCCGTCTCGAACACCGGCTCGAGGCCGAGCGCCTCGGCGAGCGCGATCGCGGCGGGATTGACGGCGGGGACGTCGAGGAAGACCTCGCCGGCGCCCGCGCTTCCCATTAGGGCCTGCACGACGTCATCCGCGGCGGCGCGATCGTCGGCTACGAGCGGGCCGATCTTGTAGCCCGTCCGGCAGGGGCGGATCACGCCCCATGCAGCGAGCCTGCCCTCGCGCAGCAACGCGCGGCCGACATGACCTCGCGTGTTGATCCAGGCGCGCAGGAAGGCGCTGCGCGCGGCGGGGAATACACGGGCGTCATCGGCTTCCACCAGCGCAAACGGGACCTTGTCGAGCGCAACGACATCGGCGGGCGGCTTCACCGATCCCGCGACGGTGCCGCCATAGCGGATATTGGCGTAGGCGAGCTGGAAACCCGACTTCTTGTAATTCTCTTGCTGCGCCACGACGCCGTCGAGGCCGATCACGCGCGCGCCTGCATGCGCGATCGCGGCATTCCAGATGCGCAGGCCATGGCCTGCGCCGCGAAAGCGCTCGCGCACGATGTAGAAGCCAAGGAAGGCGAAGCGGTCGTCGTAATTGACGCAGGAGACGGTCGTGACCGGCTCGCCCTCGATCTCGCCGACGAAGAAGCCTCGGGCGTCGGGGATCGCGAAGCAGGCGGCATCCGCCAGCCCCGGATTCCAGCCCTCCGCCGCGGCCCAGTCGACGGCGAGGGCGATTTCGTCGGGGCGCAAATTGCGGATCTGCAAATCACTCATTTTCAAGCGCCTCATGATGGATGCCTTCGGCCATGGACCTGACGACGGGTCTGGCTGTAGAAGGCCTCATGATAGGCCGAGCCTGCGGCTCGCCTCAACTGAAGGGATCATCGGATCATGGCAGTAGAGAAGGTTGCGCTCGTCACCGCCGGCGGCAGCGGCATGGGGGCGGGGGCTGCGCGGCGGCTGGCGGCGGACGGGTTTGGCGTCGCGATCCTGTCGTCCTCGGGCAAGGGCGAGGCGCTGGCGGCCGAGCTCGGCGGGCTCGGCGTTACCGGCTCGAACCAGTCGAACGACGACTTGAAGCGCCTCGTCGAGGCTGCGTTGGCGAAGTGGGGACGGATCGACGTTCTCGTCAACAGCGCCGGGCACGGGCCGCGTGCCCCCATCACCGAAATCACCGACGAGCAATGGCACACCGGCCTCGACACTTATCTCCTGAACGTGATCCGTCCGACCCGGCTGGTAACGCCGCTGATGCAGGCACAGAAGGGCGGTGCCATCATCAACATCTCGACCGCCTGGGCGTTCGAGCCCAGCGCGATGTTCCCGACCTCGGCGGTGTTCCGCGCAGGGCTCGCCGCCTTCACCAAGATCTTCACCGACACTTACGCGGCCGACAATGTCCGCATGAACAACGTGCTGCCGGGCTGGATCGACAGCCTGCCGCAACAGGACGCGCGGCGCGACAGCGTGCCGATGAAGCGCTACGGCAAGGTCGAAGAGGTCGCGGCGACAATCTCGTTCCTGGCCTCCGACGGCGCCGCCTACATCACTGGCCAGAACATCCGCGTCGACGGCGGGCTGACGCGCTCGGTCTGAGGCGGCCGCCTCAATGTGAGGCGATAAGCTGCGCCAGCTCCGGCAGGATCTTGTAGCGGGCGATCTCGTGCGGATACTCGCCGCGATTGGCCAAGAGGACGATGCCGATCCGCCGCGCCGGCACCAGGCCGATATAGCCGGAGGCGTTGTTGAGGCCGCCCGGCTTGTCGACGATGGTAATGCCTGGAAGGCGCACGGTCTCCCAGGCTAGGCCCTGTCCGAATTTTTCGTCGACGCGGAAGGCCTCGCGCTGCGTCAGCCGCAGGGCTTCGCGCAGATGCGGATCGATCGCGCGGCCGTCGACGCAGGCGGCCGCGAAGGCGGCAAGGTCGCGGGCGGAGGCGAACATCTGGCCCGTGCCGGGAAAATCGAAGTAGCTCTGCTGGTTGCCGATCGGCCCGATCGCCATCCCCTGGTCGGAATAACCCTGGACCACGCGCTGCATCGCCGCCGCGTCGATGACGGCGCGATTGTCCGGGCCGCGCTCGGGGACGAAGGTGGAGCCCATGGCGAGGGGGCGGAGAATGCGGTGCTGGATCAGCGCATGGATCGGCTTGCCGTAGCAACGCTCGAGCACGAGCTGAAGCAGCACATAGCCGGCATGGGTGTAGACGCGTTGCCGGCCGGGTGCGATGCCGGGTGCCGGCGTGAAGGCGTTCAGCATCGCGATGAACTGCTCGCGCGTATACTCTTCGTTCGGCCAGGGCGGATGATCGGTTGGGAGCAGCAGGCCCGAAGTGTGCGTTGCTAACTGGCCCACAGTGACGTTGCGGATGTAGTTGCCGCTCAGCTCGGGCAGGTATTTCGCCAGACGATCGTCGAGCCGCAGCTCGCCGCGCAGCACGCCGAGCGCCACGAGCGTGGCCTCGAACGGCTTTCGCAACGAGGCGAGGTTGAACAGCGTGTCGGGCGTCACCTTCCGCCTGGTGGCATCATCGGCGAACCCGTAGCTGAAGAATTCGACATGGCGCCCGGCATAGATGGCTGCGGCGAGGCCGCCCGCATGGTCCGCCGTCGCGGTCGGCGCCAGCTCGCCGGCGACGATGTCGCGCATTTGCGCAATCATGTCGGAATCGGCCGAGGCGCGGCGGGGGCAAAGCGCCATCGCCATAGCAATGGATGCGGCCTGGGCGAAGCCTCGCCGGGTGATCTGGGATGAGATGACAACAGGCGCCACGTGCTCTGATCGATCATGCTGATGCGCCCCCGGGATGGTTTTAGCGAGGAGGGCGCGAGGTCCCAATTCACGATTGCGCGTTGTGGGTTCCCGCCAATCCAGATCACAAAACTGAGCCGTCCGGCTAACAATTGTTGACGTCCGCGACCAGGCCTGTATAGTTAGCTTCATGGCTAACCAATTATCCGATCTCGACCAGATCTTCGCCGCGCTGGCCGATCCGACGCGGCGGGCGATCGTGATGCGGCTGTGCGCGGGCGAGGCGTCGGTCGGCGAGCTCGCCGATCCCTTCGACATGGCCCTGCCGAGCTTCATGAAGCACATCCACGTGCTCGAGACGAGCGGGCTCGTTCAGTCCGAGAAATCGGGACGCGTGCGCACCTGCCGTCTCAGCGCGGATGCGCTTGTCGGCGCCGAGGATTGGTTCCAGCAGCAGCGCGCGGTCTGGGAAGCGCGGCTCGACCGGTTCGAGGCCTACGTGATGAAGCTCAAGAAAGAGAAGGAAAGGGCGGCCGCCAAGCGGCCGGCCCGAACAACCAAACGGAAAGGTTCCTGACAATGACGAGTTCTGCCAACCCCGCTCTGTCGCAATGGTCGCTCGACCGCGAGATCGTGATGTCGCGCGTGATCGACGCGCCGCGCGATCTGGTGTTCGAGGCATGGTCCGACCCGAAGCATCTGCCGCAATGGTTCGGCCCGAAGGGATTCAAGGTCGAGACCTTCGAGATCGACGTTCGTGTCGGCGGCGTCTGGCGCTTCAACATGATCGGGCCCGACGGCACGGTCTATCCGAACCGGATGCGCTTTCGGCGCATCGAGCGGCCGTCGCTGATGGAGATGGATCACGGTACCGACCAGGATGACGATCCCCGCATGTTCCGCTTCACCGTCACCTTTGCCGAGCAGAGCAACGGCAAGACCGTGCTGATGATGCGCCAGCTGGCCTCGAGCACCGAGCAGCGCGATGGCATGATCGGCTTCGGCGCCGTCGAATACGGCTACCAGACGCTCGACAAGCTGGCGGCCTATGTGGCGGGCATGAAGCGGTGATACGGGTGATCGTTACTATCGCAGGTTAGCGCCGGATCCCTCGGCCGGAACAGGCGATGAAGACGGTCGTCTCTCCTGCGGCAATCAGCGCGGCATTGTTAGGAACAATCGCCTGTGCTTGCCGGTTGCGCGAACGACGCCAGTCAAATGGAGAACAGGAAAATGGCCAATGCAGCCCGCGATACGTTCGTGGTGGGACTACGCAATGCGCATGCGATGGAAGTGCAGGCGCGAGAATTGATGGAGCGCCAGTCGGAGCGGCTGGACGAATATCCCGAGGTCAAGGCGAAGATCACGGCGCACCTTCAGGAGACCAATGAGCAACTGCGTCGCCTCGAAAAGTGCCTGGAAGCCTGTGGCGAGAGTACGTCGAGCCTGAAGGATACGGCGCAGTCGGTGATGGCCAACATGATGGCCATGGCGCATTCGGTTGCCGGCGACGAGATTCTGAAGAACACTTTCGCGAACAACGCCTTCGAGAATTTCGAGATCGCCGCCTACAAGTCGCTGCTCGCGCTGTGCGGCGCCGCCGGCATGCCGGAGGCGAAGGAGCCGCTCGAGACGTCATTGAAGGAGGAGCAGCGCATGGCCGCCTGGATCGATTCCAATGTCGAGAAGGTCACCATGGAGTATCTGACGCATCAGCGCCAGGCCGCGTAGTTCTTCGCGTTCCTCGCCGACAGCGAACCACCGGCACGCACAGCGGCCGGTGGCTTTTTCGCTCCGCCGGGTTCCCTGCCATCTGCGCGTGAGCCTAGGAACGATCGCTGCGATCAGGCTTTGGCAGTGATGACGCACATCATCTTCAGCGACTACCGCAACCCCGCGGCGGAGCAAGCCTACGAGATCGCCTGGGACTTTCTGGTGCGAACGGGCGCCATCAGCGACGAATTCGACGCCTGCGTGTTCCTGGCGCAGCGTATCACCGTGATGGTCGAGGAGGGACACACGAATCGGATCCGCATGGCGAACCGCGCGATCTCCGAATTTCAGCGCCATGCCGCGGAACGCGACGATATCATCCGTGGCGGCGGCCGTTACGCCGAAGGGCGTTGAGCGCCGCGAAGCGGGTTCACTCCCTGGCTTCGTCCGTGACGATGTTGCCGAGCTTCTGCCAGCGCACGCCATCGAACTGTACCATCTGGAACTGCTTGTTGACGCGATAGTCCGTTGGCGTGGTCGTCACCGAGATTCCGGGGAGCGTCAGGTCGAGCTCGATGTTCTTGAGGTTGGCCTGTCGCATCACGTTCTCGCGGGTCAAATCGTCGCCGCATTGCTTCAGTACCTGCACCAGGAGCTGCGCGGTGATGTAGCCGTAGACGTTCAGGTTTGAATCCTTGTCGCCTTCGGGATAGTACCGGGCCATGAAGGCGAGATAGCGCTTCATGCCCGGGTCGTCCTTCCATTCGGGATCCGCGGCATCCTTGACGTAGCCGACGCTGATGATGCCCTTGGAATTGTCGAGCCCGGCGGGCTTCAGCACGGCGCTGAGCGAGGAGGCGTTGATGTCGATGATGTGCAGCGCCTTCCAGCCGATCTCGGCGACCTTCTTGATGGCCTGCGCCGCCTGCTTCGGCGTCGTCGCGCTGAACAGCACGTCGGCGCCCGCATCCTTCAACCGCAGGATCTGCGAGTCGATCGTCGGCTCGCTGATCTCGTAGGAGGTCTCGGCCACGACCATGCTCGCCTTGTCGCCGAGGCCCGCCTTGAGGCCAGCGAGATAATCCTTGCCGAGATCGTCGTTCTGGTAGAGCACGCCGATCTTGGCGTTCGGATGGTTCTTCAGCAGGTACTGCGCGTAGATCCGGCCCTCGACGAGGTAAGACGGGTTGAAGCCCATGGTCCAGGGGAAGTTCTTCGGGTCGGTGAAGCGTGCGGCGCCGGTGGCGGCGAAGAGCTGCGGGATCTTCCTGGCGTTGAGATATTTCTGCACGGCGACGTTCGGCGCGGTGCCGATGATCTGGAAGGTCAAAAGCACTTCGTCGCTTTCGACGAGCTTGCGGACCTGCTCCACCGTCTTCGGCGGCGAATAGGCATCGTCATACTGGATCAGCTCGACCTTGCGGCCGTTCACGCCGCCCTGGTCGTTGATCATCCTCATATAGGCGGCCTGGGTCTTGCCGATCACCGCATAGGCCGAGGCCGGGCCGCTGAGCGGCACGGTCTGGCCCACCTTGATCGCGGTGTCGGACGCGCCGGGATCGTATTTCTTTTGTGCCTGCGCTGCCGCGACCGAGAGGAGAAGCGCGGAGACTGCGACGAATTTTGTGACGACGTTTTTCATGTCGGTTTCCCCCAGCAATCCTCATTCGCCCTTGAGGCCGGCGTCGCGGATCAGCTTGGTCCATTTCTGCGTTTCGGCGTCGATGAACTTGCCGAACTCGGCGGCGGTGCCTGGGCGCACTTCGAGCCCCTGCGCGGTCAGCTTGTCCTTGATCGCAGGCTCGGCGAGCGCGCGCAAAACCTCGGCCTGGAATTTGTCCACGATGGCGCGCGGCGTCGTGGACGGCACCATGAAGCCGTACCAGCCGGCGGCGGCGACGTTGGGAAAGCCCTGCTCGCGCAGCGTCGGCGCCTGCGGGTAGAGCGCGCTGCGCTCGGCCGAGGCGACGCCGAGCACGGTGAACTTGCCGCTCTGGATGTAGGGCAAGGCGGTCGGCAGCGCGGTCAGCGTGGCGTCGACGCGGCCCGCGAGCAACTCGGTGTAAGAAGCCGCATCGCCCCGGAACGGGATGTTGAGGCCTTTGACGCCGGCATCGCGGAACAGGAGCTCTCCGGCGAGATGCGGCTGCGAGCCGGCGCCGGGGGAGGCGAAAGTCAGTCCGTCCGGCTTCGACTTGCCGTAGGCGATCAGGTCGGGAAGCGTCTTGAATGGCGCGTCGGCGCTGATGATGAGGAAGAGCGGCGCGATCACCACCATCGCCACCGGCTGCAGATCCTTGCGCTTATAGGTCAGCTTGCCGAACAGCGCCTCGGCGGTCGCGTAGGGCGCCGCGACATAGAGGATGGTATAGCCGTCGCCCGGCGCATGGGCGACCATGTCGTTAGCGATGCGCGTGCCGGCGCCCGGCTTGTTCTCGACGATGAATTGCTGGCGCAGGCTGCGGCCGAACTCCTCGGCCAGCAAGCGCAGCGAGATGTCGTTGGAGCCGCCCGGCGCGTAAGGCGAGATCAGCCGCACCATCCGCGACGGCCAGACCTCCTCAGCGCGCAAGGAAAATGGTGAGGCCGATACGCCGGCGGCGACGGCGCCTAGCAGTGCTCGGCGTGTGATGGTCATGACGGCCTCCCGGGGATGGGGCGCCAGCTTGTTTGTTCATGTCCTGGCGCTCTTCTTGTTTTGCTTGTGCGTCTCGGCCGTCGGCATCGCCGCGTCGACCATGGTCCGGATGCTATCGGCGAGCGCCGCGATGCGCGGACCGATATCGCCCTCGAGTTGCCCGGGCTGGAGCCGGAAGGCGGGGATGCCGCAATTGATCGAGAATGATTGTTTCGCTTCGCTGATGTGAAACAGCGGCGCGGCGACGGCATGGATCGAGGCCATGTACTCGCCCCAGCAGGTGCAAAAGCCGCGGCTTTTGCATTGCGCGATGCCGGCGCGGTATTTGTCGCGGAGCGCCGACCACAATCCGGCATCCTCGGCGGCGAGATTGCGTTCCAGCCGGTCTGCGTCGGCCGGCGGCAGGCTCGCCGCCGCAGCGCGGCCCATGGCGGTCATCACGACGGGAATGGGCATGCCGATGTCGGGCACGTGCGGGCCGACATCGCCGGAGCGCGCGGTCTCGACATAGATCATCGATGTCGCATCGAGCAGGCCGATCGAGACCGTGCCGCGGACGCTGTGCGCCAGCTCCTGCATCATCGGCCGCGCTACTTGGCGGAATTGCATTCCGGCGAGCAGGGGATGCGCCATCCGCAGCGCCCGTGCACCGACGCGGTACTTCGACCGCTCGGCGTCGTAACGGAGATAGCCGAGCTCGGCCAAGGTATGGGTCAGCCTCGCCACCGTCGGGCGCGGGATGCCGGTCAGCGTCGACAGCTCCATATTGCCCAGCAGCGTGCTCCCGGCCTTGAACGCCTCGAGCACGACGAGCCCCTTTGCCAGCGTCGTGGCGAAAGCGGCGTCATCGGCGCTCTCGGCCAGCACGGCTGCGGCAGAGGAGAGCGGGCGCTGCGGCTTGGGTGAGTCAGTCGGAGCCATCCGGAATATCAGACGGACAGATTTCGAATGTCCAATAGATTCGCCATCTGCGACAAAATTGTCCGATATGTGGACACTCGGCTCGCAGCGCTTCTTGCGCCTTCCGGGCACCGCTGCAACGACTGGGCACACAGATTTTTGTCGTGATTGCATGCCGTTCTGTGACAGGATTATTACGACGACGTGTCAGATCGATAATTTTTGCGGAGCGGTTCATGTTGCAGTGGCAGGCGCGGTCAAATCCCCTGGCGTGGTGGTGGGGATCCCTCACGCTTGTGAGCAGCGCCAATATCCTCGTCTGGTTCATGCTCTATCGTGAGTTCTATCCGACGCCTTCGGCCAGCCTCGGTGGCGGCTCGGACATCGGGCTGATGTTCCTGCTGTGCGCCGGCTATGTGTTCGGCTGCGCCTTCCGTTCGGTGCTGCCGCGCGCCGACGTGCAGCGCATCTGCCTGTTCGACACCTGGCTCTCCAGCGTCGCCGTCGGCCGGACGGTGGCGACGGTGGCCGAGCTCTGCTTCGCCGCGCAATGGGCCATCATCCTGCATCAGCTCGGCAAGATGACGGGCGCGGAGACCGCGGTGAACATCGCGCTCGTGATCGTGCCGATCATCATCATCGCGGAATGTTTCTCCTGGTACGCGGTGGTGACGACCAACTTCCTCTACAACGCGATCGAGAATTCGCTGTGGGCTGTGACCTTCTTCCTGGCCGGCATCGCGCTGTGCCGTCTGATGCCGGAATTCCAGGGCGTAGTGCGCTGGGCGCTGATGTCAGGTATCGTCGGCATCGCCTGCTTCCTTGCCTTCCTCATCACAGTCGACGTGCCGATGTATCTCAGCCGCTGGCGGGCAGGGCATGAAGAGGGCAACACATTCCTCGGCTTCCTCGAAGGGCTGCATGACGTCTCGACGCGCTGGGTGGTGACCCACGACATCGCGCACTGGAAGGGCGAGCTAACCTGGATGTTCCTGTATTTCAGCGCGGCGGTGTGGTCGAGCCTCGCGCTCTGCGCGCTCTACGCGATGGAAGGCTATCTGACGCGCTATCTCGCCTGACGGTCAGATTCCAACTTGACGCGTTCTTTGAAGCGAAGCGGTATCCACTTCGCATCAGAGGGCTTACTTGCCGACCAGGCTGCATTTGCTGCGATCGAGCGGGCGGAAGGCCTGGTCGGGCGGGATCGTCGCGACCAGCTTGACGAAGTCCCACGGGCCCTTGGATTCCTCGGGTGTCTTGACCTGCACCAGATAGAGATCGTGCACCATGCGTTGGTCCTCGCGGATGCGGCCGTTGGGGGTGTAGGCGTCCGACACCGGCGTCGCCTTCATCTTGGCCATCACGATGGCGCTCTCGTCGGAACCGGTGTCCTTGATAGCCTGCAGATAGTGGCGTACGGCGGAGTAGACGCCGGCCTGGATCTGCGAGGGCATCGCCTTGCGGCGAGCATAGAACGCATCGGAGAATTTCCGGGCGGCCGGCGAGACATCCTCGAAGAAGGAGGTGACGATGAGATCGCCGCGCGTCGCTTTGAGCCCGACCGCTTCGATGTCGACGTTCTGGAACGACATCGGCACGATCTTCATGCCTTGGCTGGCGAGGCCGAATTCCTCGGCCTGCTTGATCGCCGTTGCATTATCGCCGGCAACGTTGATGGCCAGGATCTTGGCGCCCGACGACTGCGCCTGGAGCAGGAATGAGCTGTAATCGGGCGTGCCGAGCTGCGCCTTGACGCTGCCGGCGACCTTGCCGCCGAGTGCGGCGATGCGCTCGCGTGCGGTCACCTCGATCGAATGGCCGAAGGCGTAGTCGCCGGTGATGAAAAACCAGGGCTCCTTGCTGGTCTGCATGATGCCGGAGACCACGGCGGTCGCGGTGGAATAGGCGTCCTGGGTCCATTGCACGCTGGTTGGCGCGCACGCTTCATCGGTCAGCTGGTTGGCGCCGGCGCCGGAGATGAGGAATATCTTGCCGTTGCTGCGCACCAGCTCCTGCACCGCCAGCGCCGAGCCGGAGCTTCCGCCATCGGCGACGGCCTGGACCCCATCGCTGAACCATTTTCGCGCCAGCGATGCGGCGAGATCCGGCTTGTTCTGGTGATCGGCCTGCAAGATCTCGATCGGCTTGCCGTTGATCTTGCCGCCGAACTCCTCGGCGGCCATTCGCGCCGCTTCGACCGAGCCCGGACCCATGGCGGTCGCGAACACGCCGTTCATGTCCGTGAGGACGCCGATGCGGATGGCCTCGCCCTTGATCTCGGCCCGCGCGGGGAGGGGCGCGAGCGCAAGTGCGATCAGGAGGGTGGCGACGGAGGTGGTGCGGGTCGTGCCCATGGCGTTTCCTTGATGTTATCGTTGATTGATCGATGTTGACCGTCAGGCCGGTTCGGCGATCACCGTGTTGCGCAGGATGCCGATGCCGGAAATCTCGACCTCGACAGTGTCGCCGGGGCGCATCCACAGCGGCGGCGTGCGCTTGGCGCCGACACCGCCCGGCGTGCCCGTGACAATGACGTCGCCGGGCACGAGCGGGCAGATGGTGGAGATGTAGGCCATCAGCTCGGGGATGGCGGTGATCAGGAGATCCGTCGTGGTGTCCTGCACGACATTGCCGTTCAGCCTTGTCTGCAAGGTGAGCTTCGACGGATCCGGAATCTCGTCGGTCGTCACCAGCCACGGACCGAAACTGCCGCTCTCGGCAAAGGTCTTGCCGGCGAGGAATTGGCTGGTGTGGCGCTGCCAGTCGCGGATGCTGCCTTCGTTGTAGCAGGAATAGCCGGCGACGTGATCGAGCGCGCGGTCGGCCGGGATGTGACGGCCCGCTTTGCCGATGACGAGCGCGAGCTCGCCTTCGTAGTCGAAGTCGTCGCTCACCCCAGGTTTGACGATGGGCTGGAGATGGCCGACCTGGCTACAGGCAAATCGCGCAAACAGCGCCGGCTTTTCGGTGACGGTGCGGCCGGTTTCGGCGACGTGATCGCGATAGTTGAGGCCGACGCAGATGATCTTGCCGGGATCGGGAATCACGGGCGCGAAGTTGATCTTGTCGAGCGGATGATCAGGGGCCGCGGAGGCGGCCAGCCTTGCCGCTTCGGCGAGCCGACCGGTTTCGAACAGCTGCCGCAGCGTGGCGCACCCCGCCATCCGCGCGCCGAGATCGACGACACCATTGTCCTTGACGGCGCCGAAGGTGGGGCGTCCATCCACACTGAATGAGAGCAGCTTCATGAAATGTCCTTGAGAGGGTTCGGTCAGGCCGCGGAGGGCGCTTGGGCTGAGGGAATTTGGGTTGGAGGCGCGATGGCGGCGATGAGGCGGTCGAGCTCGGTCTCGTTGCGGGCGGAGCCGCGGATGTAACGGTCGGGGCGAACGAGTGCGGCAATGATGCCGTGCTCGCGCAGCCAGGGCCCAAGGCCGTTGGTATCGTCGCTGGTCAGGATCTTGATCTCCGTCTGCGACAGCGCGAGACGCGATGAGAGTGCCGCCGCCGTCTCGACGAGCAGCACGTGGCTGTAGCCGGTCCGGTCATCGCTGCGGCTGGCGTCGGTCAACGTGAACTGCGGCGCGAGATGTCCGGCGAGCGGCGGGTCGCCGAACGCGAGTCCAGGGCCGAGCAGGGGCTTCTTCACGTCCAGCTTGACCGGCGCGTTCTCGCGCGCTTCGCCGGCAGCAAGGCCGGCCTCGATCGCCTTGGTGTTGATGACACCGCCGAGGCGAATGGCGAGCGCGATGAACTCGCGCACATGCGGCAGCCGTTCGCTCTGATAGGTGTCGAGCAGATCGGGCGCGGCGCCTTCGCGGATCACGCTCGCCAGCTTCCAGGCGAGGTTGGCGGCATCGCGGATGCCGGCGCACATGCCCTGGCCGAGGAAGGGCGGGGTCTGGTGCGCGGAATCGCCGGCAAGCAGCAATCGCCCGTTCCGCCATTGCTGCGCGATGACCGAATGGAACGTGTAGACAGAAGCGCGCTCGATCTCGGCATCGTCGGGCGTGATCCAGCGCGACAGCAGCTCCCAGACTTTCGCGGGTTGCGCGACCTCCTGCGAATCCTCGTCCGGGAGAACCGTGATCTCCCAGCGCCGCCGCGTGCCGGTGCCGCGCACGTAGGTTGCGGGCCGGCGGGGATCGCAATGCTGGAGGCTGTAGTCGCCGAGGTCGTCGCGCGCGCGCTTGAGCAGAACGTCGATCACGAGCCAGCGCTCGTGGAAGCCGAGGTCGTCCATGCCAGAACCGATGAAGCGGCGCACCAGCGAGCGGGCGCCGTCGCAGCCGATCACGTAACCGGCCCGGACCTCGCTGAGCCTCCCGTTGGAGAGGTCTTCACAGCGGACGCGCACGCCGTGCTCGTCCTGATCGAGCGCGAACACCTCGCAGCGATTGCGCAAGGTGACGTGCGGCCACCGGGCGAGGCCACCGATCAACACGTCCTCCAAATCCGGCTGGTGGAAGCGGTAGCTGAGATGCCAGCCCATCGGCGTCAGCGTTTGCGGACGGGACCAGTCCAGCAGCATGCGGCCGGCTGCATCGAGAAACAGCATGCCGGGACTGAGAATGACGTGCGGCAGGATCGCCTCGGCAAGCCCGATGGTCTGGAACACGCGCATGCATTCATCGTCGAAATGCACCGCGCGCGGCAGATGATAGGTCCGCGCCTCGCGCTCCAGCACCAGCGTCCGCACGCCGCACAGGCCGAGCAGGTTGGCGAGCGTGGCGCCTACCGGCCCGCGGCCGACGATCACGACGTCAAACTCTTCAGACGTGGATTTATCTTGCATGGGGTATCTCTTCCCCAAGCAGGGCCGGCGCTTCAACGCCGGCGCGCCAAGTGTCCGCCCAGCGGACGGCCTCTATTCCGCAACAGGAATAGTCGACGCCGTTTCCAGCAGCTGGCTCGCAAACTCCGCGACCGCTTCCTCGATCCCCAGCGCCGAGCGGATCCAGATGATCGAGATGCAGCCGAATACGGCGCCGTCCCGCACGATGGCAACGGCAATCGAAGCCGTCTTGGGATTGTATTCGCCCTCGCTGCGGATGGCGTAACCTCGCGCCGCGATCTCGGCGATCATGCGGTCGAGCCGGCCCTGGTCGAGGAAGGGGCGGTCGTCGGCCTCATCGATGCGGCGGAGATGATTGATGATGAGATCGCGTTCGCGCGCCGGGCAGGCGGCGAGATAGGCGCGGCCCGCAGACGTGCGCAGCATCGGCAGGCGCTTGCCGATCATGCCGCGATCGATCGAAAGCGGGCTGCGAGAGTGCGTGGTCTCCTGCACCACCATCGCCGCGTTCTCGTAAGTCGAGAGATCAACGGGCCAGACCAGTTTCTTGCTGAGATCGGCGAGATAAGGCGCCGCCGCCTGGCAGATCACCACGCCGGGATCATAGCCGTCGCCGAGGCTCAATGCGCGCCGGGTGACCCGAAACCGGTCGTCGCTGGCGCTTCGGGCGATATAGCCGAGCTCCTCCAGGGTTTCGAGGAGGCGGTAGACGGTGGGTCGAGGCAGATCGAGCGCGCGGGCAACGTCGCCGGCGCGGATGCCGCCGGAGCGGTTGACCTCCTGCAGCACGTCGAGCCCGCGCTTGAAGGCGCGGACGCCCTCAGACTGCCGAGGCTGGCCGTTCCGCGTCCGCTCCTTGGACACTTCCTATTTCCTCCCTTGTGGCACATCGCGGCGCGCTTATTGTCGCCTGCGAACGCGAGGCGATTGCGGAACGCCACCGTAGGATCGCGCGCGGCCGGTATCAAGCTCGCCGCAGTACGGCGACCGCGATGCCTCCGGGAGGAATTCGATGGAAATCGCAGCGCTCGGATATATCGGAATCAGTTCATCCCAGCTCGACCAGTGGAGCCGGATGGCGACCGGCCTGCTCGGCATGCAGCAGGTCGATCGCGGCGGGAAGATGCGGGCCTTCCGCATGGACGACCGCAAGCAGCGGCTGATCGTCGACGGCGGCAGCGATGCCGGTCTTGCGATGATGGGATGGGAAGTTCCTTCGACCGCCGAACTGGATAAGCTGGCAGGACGGCTCGAAAGCCATGGCATCAAGGTGGCGAAGGGCTCGCGCGCACTCGCTGACGAGCGGCATGTCGCCGAGCTGATCGCGTTCACTGACCCCGCCGGCAACCGGCTGGAGGCTTTTTGGAAGCCGGAGCTTGCGAGCGAGCCGTTCAGGCCAGGCCGTCCGATCTCGGGCTTCCGCACCGGGGCGCTCGGCATGGGGCATGTCGTGCTCAACGTGGAGAATGTCGAGATGCTGTTGCCGTTCTATCGCGACGTGCTCGGCTTTCACGTCTCCGATTTCGGGCTGAAGCCCTACGGGCTTTATTTCTTCCACGTCAACGGCCGCCACCATTCCTTTGCGATGGTCGGATCAGGGCGGAAGGCGATGCATCATTTCATGGTCGAGCTCGGCTGCCTCGATGATGTCGGGCAGGGCTACGATCTCGCGCAGATGGACGAGGGACGCGTCGCCTACACGCTGGGCCGGCACACCAATGACCATATGACCTCGTTCTACGTGAATACGCCGTCCGACTTCTTCATCGAATATGGCTGGGGCGGACGCGTCATCGATCCCGAAAACTGGCAGCCGCACGAGACCTTTGATGGGCCCTCCCTTTGGGGCCACGAGCGGCTGCATATGCCGGAAGAGCAGCGCACGCGATTGCGCGACATGCGGCTCGACGCGGCTGCCCGCGGCGTGCGCGTCGCCGATCCGCGCGTGCCGCCGCTCAATTGCGCGTGGCTGGACTCGGTGGTCGCGCGTGAGTGATCTGCGGCGACGCCGCGATCAGGCTTCGCCGAGATCGACCTCGGTCAAGATGCCCTGGCGCAGCGCCAGGCGGACCAGCTCGATGTCGGAGCCGACGCCGAGCTTGTCCTTGATCAGCGAGTGCAGGTTCGCCACCGTCTTGGGGCTGACATGCAGCGTCTCGGCGATCTCTTCCGTCGTGTTCTCGGCGAGCAGCAGCCGCAGCACCTCGAACTCGCGCGGCGTCAGCACGTCGGCGGCGGAACTCTCGCCGCTGATGCGGCTCAGCGCTAGCTCGTGGTCGATGTCAGGGCTGATGGCAATCTTGCCGGCGAGCACGTCCTTGACCGCGCGCACGAGGGTCTCGGGCGGGCTGGTCTTGGTGACGTAACCCCGTGCACCGGCGCGGATCGCCTGCACGGCGAAGCCGGCATTCTCGTGCATGGTGAAAACGAGAATCCGTGCCGCCTTGTCCCACTGCCTGATCCGCCTGACGGCCTCGATGCCGCCGATGCCGGGCATGCTGAGGTCCATGATGACGAGGTCGGGCGTCTCGGATTTGTAGAGGCGATAGGCTTCCGCTCCGTCGGCCGCCTCAGCGACGACGCGCAGGCCCGGCTGCTTCTGCAGCACCGAGCGATAGCCCTCGCGGACGACGGAATGGTCGTCGACCAGCAGGATGGTCGCATCCGCCGCACTCATGCCGCGTGCTCCAGGGCCTCAGACGCGGCAGCCGCGAGCGGAATGAATACGCGCAGCGAGGAGCCCTCTGGGCTGGTCTCGAAGCTGAGCCGGCCGCGAAGCGCGGCGACGCGTTCGCGCATGCCGAGCAGGCCCATGCCCGATTTGGCCGAAGCCTCGTTCGGCCGGCCGTCGTCTTCGACCACGAGGGCAATCTCGCTTCCGGTCGCCGTCAGATGCAGGCTGACCCTTGTTGCGCCGGCATGCTTGGCCGCATTGGTGAGCGCCTCCTGCACGATCCGATAGAGATTGGCGCTGACGTCGGCGGGCACGCTGTCGAAGGCGCCGTCGAACCGGATCTCGAAGCGGGGCTGGCCGCGGCTGCGGCCGTTCCACCCCGAGACCAGACCTTCGAGGCTGGCGACGAGGCCGAGTTCGTCGACATCGGGCGGCCGCAGCCGGAACAGTGCGCCGCGCAGCGTCTCCATCATGCCGGTCGCGGTGCGGGCAATGCTGTCGCATTCGCTGAGCAGGTCGGGACAGTCCTGCGCCGCAGTCTGGCGGGCGGATGCGGCCAGCGCGCGGATCGCGGCGAGGGACTGGCCGAATTCGTCGTGCAGTTCTCGGGCGAGATGGCGGCGCTCCTCGTCCTGGAGCGCGATCAGCTTCCGCGTCAGCTCGTTGCGCTCGGCAAGCGCCGTGTCGAGGCTTTCGGCGAGGTGGTTGAAGACGTCGCGAATAGCCGAGAGCTCGGCGAGGTCGAACGGCGGCAGCCGCGTGGTGAGGTCGCCGGCGGCGATGCGTTCGAGGCCGCTGCCGATCATGCGGGTGGGGCGCAGGGCACGGGCCAGTGCGGCATAGACCAGCGCGCAGAGCAGCGGCAGCGCGATCGCAAGCGCGATCATCAGGCGGCCGGCCTCGTGCCAGGCCTCCGCCGTCTGCACCGCCGGATCGATAGAGACCACGGTCTCGCCGAGCTTGGTTCCGCGCACGATCACGGGCCGCGCCGCCTCGCGGCCGGGGTCGAACAGGCTGCGATAGAAGGCGGCGAAGGCTTGCGGCGGCGGGCTCGCCGGGGCAGGCGCGCCGCTACAGAAGCGCTGCAGCATGTCGCCGCTCGCGCTGCGGAAGCCGAGGCAGAGGCCGGGCGTCATCACATGGGCCGACACCGGGTCGAGGTCCGGAAAGTCCGAGCGGGGGCTCGCCCCCCATTGCACCTTGCCTTGCTGCAGCTCGAGCGTCTTGGCCACGATGGCGGCGATCCCGTCGATCCGCGCATGCGCGGCGTTATCGGCGGCGACGAGGAAATAGGTCGAGATCACGGCGAAGCAGGCAGCCGAGATCGCGGCCACGCGCAGCGTCAGACGGACCTTGAGATCGAATCTCGGGCGATTCCACATCGGCTTGCACCTGGTGCGAACGGGCTTGTCGCGCCTCATTAAAGGGCAGAACGCCGGCGGCGGGAAGCGTTCCCGACTTGCCGCACCGCAATGTCGTGAAAATTTCCCGGCATTGGTCGGGATAGTGGCAGCTGCGGGGCCTCAGGCGGCCCATCCAGATTTGCGTTGCATCCACGAGGTCCGTTCATGCACCGCTGCCGGCTGGTTCTCTCTGCCTGTCTCCTCCTCGTCCTCTCTTGCTCGCCCCTCGCTGCGCAGGCCGCCATCGGCGTCGCCATGGACGATTTCAGCTACACCGATACTTCGGGCGAGCCGACCGACCAGACCGCGGCCCACGAGCGGCGGCTGGCGGCGTTCATGGCCGCGCTTCGAAGGGACATTGAGGCAGACCAGCGCTACCGCTTGGTGCGATCCGCCCAGGACGGAGCGGTGTTCAAGGTGGTCGGCGGCATTCAGAAGACGAGCACGCTGGTGCAATGGGCCAAGGTCGCCGTGATCGACGTCGGCGCCAAGACGCTCGTGCTGGACAAGCTCTACAGCTTCCGCGGCGACAATGACCAAGCATGGGAGCGCGCCCAGATGTTCGTGTCCCGCGAGGTCATGGCCGCGCTCGGCGCGCCTGCGCCGGTCGCGCTGGCCGTGTTCGATTTCGAGCTCGAGGACATGACGGCCGCCTCAGCGGGGGCGTCCGCTGCGTCGGATTCGTCATATCTCGCGGAGGTCACTGGCGGTGTGCGCGAGGCGCTCGGCCAATCCGGCCGTTACCGCATCGTCGAGGTCGGCGCAGAGGCGGGGAAGGCCGGCGCTTTGCGGGATTGCGGCGGCTGCGAGACCTCCATTGCGCGCAAGCTCGGCGCGGACCAATCACTGATCGGCGTGGTGCGCCGCGTCAGCCGCACCGAATACACGCTTGGTTTCCAGGTGCGCGATGCCAGGACAGGCGCGGTGCTGGCGCGCGGCGACAGCGGACTGCGCATGGGCGCGGACTATTCGTGGAAGCGCGGGGCCGTGCGGCTGGTCACCGACCGGCTGATCGAGGGGCAACAGGCCAACGACGCGCCTAGAAGGTAAGCTGGACCTTCATCGACTGCGCGCGGTCGCTGGCGAGCTCGAAGGCGGCGACCGCGTTCTCGAACGGCATGGTGGCCGTGATTAGCGGCTTGACGTCAATCAGGCCTTCGCCCATCAGGCGCACCGCCAGCTCGAACTCGGGATCGAAGCGGAATGTGCCGCGCAGCTGCAATTCCTTGGCGACGATGGAGTTGATCGGCAGCGTCATCTCGCCGCCGAGGCCGAGCTGCACCAGCGTCGCGCCGGGCCTCAGCACGTCGAGCGCGGTGCGGAGCGCGGCCTGGTTGCCGGAGGCCTCGAACAGCGTGTCGAACACGCCCTTGCCGGCGCGCCAGGAATCGAGCGCAGTGGCATTGGTCGCGACGTTGATGGCATGCGTGGCGCCGAGCTTTTTCGCGACCGCGAGCGGGGCGTCGGCCACATCGGTGACAACGATCTCCGACGCGCCGCCGAAGCGCGAGACCAAGATCATCAGCGCGCCGATCGGACCGCAGCCGGTGATCAGCACGCGCTTGCCGAGCAGGGGACCGGCCTGCTTGCCGGCATGCAGGCACACCGCAAGCGGCTCGGCGACCGCGGCTTCCGCCAGCGACAGCTTGTCTGAGATCGGCACGGCCTGCGTCGCGTCGACCGTGATGAACTCGCGAAAGCCGCCCTGCACATGGGGAAAGCGCATCGCACTGCCGAGGAAGCGCATGTCGAGGCACTGGTTGCGCATGCCCTCCTGGCAATGCAGGCACGCCCCGCACGGCTTGCTCGGGTTGACCGCGACGCGCGTGCCCGGCCTGACATTGGCGACGCCGTCACCGACGTCAGCGACGACGCCGGCGATCTCGTGACCCAGGGCCATCGGTTGCTGAATCCGCACGACACCGAAGCCGCCGTGATGATAGTAGTGCAGATCGGAGCCGCAGATTCCGCCATTGGCGATCTTGACGCGGACCTCGCCAGGGCCGGGGGCGGGATCGGCATAGTTGTCGATCCGCAGGTCCTTCGGGGCGTGGATGACGACGGCGCGCATGGCTTGCTCCTTCGTAGTCTTGGCGGTCACATCGCGGCGATCATGCCGCCATCGACATAGATGATCTGGCCGTTGACGTAGGTGGAGGCATCCGAGGCGAGGAAGATCGCGGCGCCCACCAGCTCATCCGGCTTGCCCCAGCGCTTGGAGGGGATGCGGCCCATCAGCCAATTGTTGAAATCGGTGTTGTTGACCAGCGCCTCGTTCATGTCGGTGAGCATGTAGCCGGGGCCGATCGCATTGGCCTGGATGCCGTGCTGGGCCCATTCCACCGCCATCGATCGGGTCAGGTTCTTGATGCCGCCCTTGGCCGCGGTGTAGGGCGCAATGGTGGGGCGGGCGAGCTCGCTGCCGAGCGAGCCGATGTTGATGATCTTGCCGTGCTTGCGCGGGATCATGCGCTTGGCCGCCTCGCGGCCGATCACGAAGGCGCTTGTGAGATTGGTCTCGATCACCTTGCGCCATTCGTCGGTGGTGAACTCCACCAGCGGCTTGCGGTGCTGGATGCCGGCATTGTTGACGAGGATATCGACGGCGAGGCCTTGTTTGTCGAACTCGTTGAAGGCGGCGACGATTGCGGGCTCATCGGTGACGTTGAAGGCGGCACCTTCGGCCTGATGGCCCGCGCTGCGAAACTCGGCGACGGCCTGCTCGACTCGCTCAGGATCGACGCCGTTGATGATGATCTTCGCGCCGGCCTTGGCCATGCCTTCGGCGATGGCGCGGCCGAGACCGCGGGACGAGCCGGTCACGAGCGCGGTGCGGCCGGAGAGATCGAAGAGGGAAGTGCTCATCTCAAGAATTCCTCAGACGTTGGAGCGGCGCACGGTAGATCGGTGCGCTCGAAAACGGAAGCAGGAGGTCGACGCCAAGGCCGGGTCCTTCCATCGGGTTTTGGTACCAGGCCGGCTTGTAGGGCTCGAGCGCACGGGCGATCTCTCACCAGATTGCAGCCGCCAATGCCGCGATCAGGGCCGGCGGCGTCACCAGGAAGCCGAGCTTGAGGAACGGCCAGGCACCGACCTCGATCTTCTCCCGCCGGAGCGCCACCAGCCAGAGGATTGTTGCGAGCGAGCCGGTGACCGACAGATTGGGGCCGAGATCGACGCCGATCAGGATGGCGCTGACCACGGGCGCGGGCAGATGATCGCTGGCGGCGACCGAGCCGGCGACGAGGCCGACCGGAAGGTTGTTGGCGATGTTGTCGGCGAGCGCGGTGGCAATACCGACGCTCCAGGCCGCCTGCGGGACCGATTGAGCCACCGCCTGGTGCAGCAACGCGCTGAGCTGCCCGATCACGCCGGTCTTGATCAACGCCTCCACCATGACGAAGAGCCCGCCGACGAGCGGCAACACGCTCCACGATACGCCCCTGAGCATAGGCAGTGGTGACTGGCGGCTGAGCAGCAGCACGAGAGCGGCTGTCACCACGCCGCAAATGAAGGTCGGCAGGCCCAGTTGCTTGTCCAGCGCAGACGCGGTGACCAGCACGACGCCGATCGCGACGATGCCTATTGCGGTGAGCTTGCCGCCGCGGCTGAGCTTGGGATGCGGCACGCTGTGCGCGATCGTCTCTTCCTTCAGCGCGCGGTGCTGGGTCAGGCGCAGCACGATGTAGGTCAGCAGGATCGACGCCGCCGAGGGCAAGGCGAACAGGCGCAGCCATTCCGTCAGATGCGGCATGCGCGCGCCGAACACGACGAGGTTGGCGGGGTTGGAGATCGGCAGCACGAAGCTCGCGGCATTGGCGATGAAGGCGCAGACGAACAGATAAGGCAGCGGCTTCGCGCCGGCTGCGCGCGTTGCGGCATAGACGGCCGGCGTCAGCACGATCGCGGTCGCATCGTTGGAGAGCAGCACGGTCACGAGCGTGCCGACGAGATAGATCAGCAGGAACAGCCGCTGCGGCGAGCCACGTGCGTATTCCACCGCAAGCGCGGCGAGATAGTCGAACAAGCCTTCGAGCCGCGCGAGCTCGGCGATCAGCATCATGCCGATTAGGAAGAGATAGACGTCGAGGCCTTTCTCGATGCCGACAAGCGCGTCCTGCCATGGCAGCAGGCCTGATAGCACCAGGGCGCTCGCGCCGATAGCGGCCCATATCGCTTCGGGCAGGGATAAGGGCCGGATGATGACGCAGGCGGTCGCGACGGCGATGATGCTCCAGGCCCAGATGGCGTCAGACGGCACGGTCAGTCCTTGAGATTCGGTCAGTCATTCGGCATCGATAACCGATGCGGGAACGGCTGTCTTCCCCTAGAGTCTTGCCGCGGTAACAGTCTGGATTGCTTCGCTGCGCTCGCAATGACGGAGTATGTGGCACCTTGGCGAGAACCCCACGCTCACCTTGCCACCGATAACTTCTCCATGATCGCCTTGCGCAGGATTCGCGAGAGCGACTCGACCGAATACGGCTTCTGGATCAGCTCGAATCCGCGGTGGGCGTTCTCGGCCAGCACGTTGCTGTAGCCGGAAGTGAGCACCACGGGCAGGCCCGGATAGCGCTCGCGGATGATGCCGGCGAGCTCGACCCCGTTCATGCCGGGCATGATGACGTCGGAGAACACGAGGTCCACGGCGAATTCATTCTCGCCGAGGATCGCCAGCGCCGCGTTGGCATTGGCGACGCGACGGACGACATAGCCGAGATCCTCCAGGAGCTCGGTGGAGAAGCGGCCGACCTCGTCGTCGTCCTCGACCACGAGCACGCGATAGCCACGCCCGGTCGTGGCCGCCTCGTGGCTCAGGGCCGCGGCTTCCTTCTCCGTGATGGGGCTTTGCGCCTGCGGCAGGTAGATGGTGAAGGTGGTACCTTCACCTTGCGTGCTCGTCACCGCAATGTCGCCCTCGGACTGCTTTGCGAACCCGAAGGCCTGGCTGAGCCCGAGGCCGGTGCCCTTGCCGACCTCCTTGGTGGTGAAGAACGGCTCGAAGATCGAGTCGAGATGTTCCGGCGCGATGCCGCTGCCGGTGTCGGTGACGGAGATCGCGACATAGTCGCCGCGGCGCGCCGATTGTGCGCGCAGGCTCGGTATTCCCGAGACCTTGCGCACGGCGATGGTGAGGCGGCCTTCGCCATCCATGGCGTCGCGGGCGTTGATGGCGAGGTTGATCAGCGCGGTCTCGAACTGGGCGATGTCGGCCACCGTGAAGCAATCGGCATCCTGAAGCTCCACGGCGATATCGATGCGGGCGCCGACCAGCGGCCGCACCAGCTGCGCCACGCCCTCGACCTGGCTGCCGACGTTGAAGATCTGCGGCTTCAGCGGCTGCCGGCGCGCGAAGGCCAGAAGCTGAGCGGTCAGCTTGGAGGCGCGCTCGACCGTCTCGGAGATGGCATCGACGTAGCGTCGGCGGCGCTCCTCCGGCAGCTCGCGCCGGCGCAGGAAATCGGTCGCGGAACGAATGATGGTGAGGAGATTGTTGAAGTCATGCGCGACGCCACCGGTGAGCTGGCCGATCGCCTCCATCTTCTGCGACTGCCGCAGCGCTTCCTCGCCGCGGCGACGCTCGGTGATGTCCACCGCCTCGGGCACGGCGCCGGTGATGTTGCCGTGGCGGTCGAGCACGGGGCGCATGCCGAAGTCGAAATCGCGCTCGCCGATCGGAAGGCGCAGGCGCATCTCCAGCCGCACGGGTTCGCCCTTGAGCACGGTGTCGAAGGCCTCGCGCACGGCGGCACTCATGCCCTCCGTGCCGGTGAACCAGGGTGTGTCCCAGAACGGCTTTCCGACCGCGTCCGCGGAATTCGCCTTGATGCCGGCGAGCGCGGTCTTGTTGGCGTAGACCAGCTGGCCCTCGAGATTGACCAGGCCCTGATACTGATTGCTGGTCTCCAGGATCGCGCGCAGCCGCGCCTCGTTGGCTTCGAGCTCGGCGGTGCGCTGGGCGATGCGCTCTTCCAGCGTCTCGTTGAGTTGCCGGAGCTCGATCTCCGCCTGCTTGGCGACGGTGATATCGTGGGCGACGCCGATGAAGCCGATATGCTTGCCTGTCGCATCCCAGCGCGGCTGCGATTCCGAGCGCAGCCAGCGCCATTCGCCGCCGGCGTTTTTGTAGCGCGCTTCCAGCACGAAGGGTTTGAGGGACGCTTCACCCTGCACGGATTGCTGCAGCACGTGCGGCAGGTCGTCGGGATGCAGCACCTTGCGCCAATCGAAGTCGATGGCCTGGTCGTAGGGCAGGCCGACGAAATCGACATAGGCCTGGTTGGCGAAGGACCGCTTGCGGTCGAGCTTGGTGACCCAGATCGGCACCGGCGCGCTGTCGGCGATCAGCCGGAAGCGCTCCTCGCTTTCGCGCAGCGTCTCGCGCGCCAGCGCCTGATCGGTGATGTCGATATGAGCGCCGACGAGCCGGATGGCGCGGCCGTCCTTGTCGCGCTCGATCTTTGCGACTACGCGGATCCAGCGGGTCTCGCCGTCGCTGGGGCGGACGATGCGGTATTCGGCGCTATAGTCTTCGCTCGCTCCGGCGAGCGCTTCGAAGAAATGCTTGACGGTGGCGTCGCGGTCGTCGGGATGGATACGGTTGACCCAATCCTCGTGCGACTCCTCGGCGGCTTCCGGCGGAAGGCCGTGGATCATCAGATATTCGGGCGAACGTCGGTTCTTGAAGCCTTCGCGGAAATCGACCTCGACGCCGCCGACCTTGCCGATGCGCTGGATGCGCGCCAGCTCGGCCTCGCGCTCTTGCAGCGCGCGATAGGCGTTGTCGCGCTCGCGCGCGACGTCTTCGAGGTGCTGGCGCAGCCTTTCGGCGGCGATGGTCTCGGGCAAGGGATCGTTCAAGGCATCGGCCGTTGTCATGCAGGTGCGCACGTGCCGGACCGATATTCACACAGACGGAGCGTGATGGCCATTGTTTAGAGGGCAGGTGGTGCCGGGAAATGGGGGCGCGCGCCTGAACGCGGAGAAGTACGCGGTGGTAACGTCCGGTATGGCAATTTGTTCCGAATACTGGAACGATCGGCGGATTGAGGCGTCGTCGCGACGTACCAGCGCGCTCATAAGCTTTCCTTTCCCACGAGGCTAAATCTTGAAGCTCTTTATCTGCCAGGCCTGCGGCAACGTCCTTTATTTCGAGAACCGCGCCTGCGAACGCTGCGGCCATCGGATCGCCTTCCTGCCAGAGAAGGAGACGATGTCGGCGATTGAGGCCGACGGAGAGGCCTGGAGCATCCTCGCCGACAAGGGCGAGAGCCGGATGCTGTGCCGGAATGCCGAGTACGACGCCTGCAACTGGCTGACCGACGCAGGCGATAGCACCGGCTATTGCCGCGCCTGCCGCCACAATGGGACAGTGCCAAACCTTTCGGATCCGGCGCAGCTCGCCGGCTGGCGCGAGCTGGAGGTGGCCAAGCACCGGCTGTTCTATTCCCTGATCCGCTGGAAGCTGCCGCTCCAGACCCGCCAGGACAATCCCGAGCATGGCCTGATCTTCAACTTCCTCGCCGACGATCCGCACAGCGGCGAGAAGGTCATGACCGGCCATGACAACGGCCTGATCACGATCGCGCTGACCGAGGCCGACGACATCGAGCGCGAGCGGCGCCGGCTCGAGATGGGAGAGCCCTACCGGACGCTGCTCGGGCATTTCCGCCACGAGGTCGGACATTACTTCTGGGATGTTCTGGTGCGCGATGGCGGCAAGCTCGACCAGTGCCGCGCCGTCTTCGGCGACGATAGCGCCGATTACGGCCAGGCACTGCAGCGCCATTATGCCGAGGGCGCGCCGCCGGACTGGCAGCAGAACTACGTCTCGGCCTATGCCACGACGCATCCGTGGGAGGATTTTGCCGAGACATGGGCGCATTACCTCCACATCGTCGATGCCCTGGAAATGGCCGCCGAGTTCGGCATGGAGGTGCGTCCCAAGGTCGACCGCGACGGGGAGCTGACGGCGCGCATCCGCTTCAACCCGTACGAGGCGAGAGATGTCGAGGTGCTGGTCAACGCATGGCTGCCCTTCACCTTCGCCATGAACAGCGTCAACCGCGCCATGGGCCTGCGCGACCTCTATCCTTTCATCCTGTCGCCCGCGGTGGTCGGCAAGCTGGGCTTCATTCATGACCTGGTCCGGGACGCGGCCAAGGTCGGGAAGCCCTAGGGATGCCGCACGGCGGGCGCGCCCGGCGCATTTCGGTCTTGCGCTGGTACGCCAAAGGCGGCCCGATTTAGACCGTTGCCTCCGGCCCATTTTGATGTACCACGGGAGCCACACGGCCCCTCCCAAAGGCCCCAACGGCCAGGGAAGGGTCCCGCCCAAGGTCGAGACTCAAGAAAAGCATGTTCAAACGCATTCTGATCGCCAATCGCGGCGAAATCGCCTGCCGGGTCATCAAGACTGCCCGCAAGATGGGAATTCAGACGGTCGCGGTCTATTCCGAGGCCGACCGCGATGCCCTCCATGTCGAGATGGCCGATGAGGCGGTGCTGATCGGCCCGCCGGCCGCGGCCGAGAGCTACCTGGTGATCGAGAAGATCGTGGAGGCCTGCCGGAAGACGGGCGCCGAGGCTGTGCATCCCGGCTACGGCTTCCTGTCCGAGCGCGAGGCGTTTCCGCGGGCGCTGGAGGCCGCAGGAATCGTTTTCGTCGGCCCGAATCCCGGCGCGATCGCCGCAATGGGTGACAAGATCGAGTCCAAGAAGGCCGCCGCAAAAGCAAAAGTCTCGACCGTGCCGGGCTATCTCGGCGTCATCGAGGACGACAAGCACGCGGTGCGGATCGCCGACGAGATCGGCTACCCCGTCATGATCAAGGCCTCCGCCGGCGGCGGCGGCAAGGGAATGCGCATCGCCCATTCCAAGGCCGAGGTTGCCGAGGGCTTCAACCTCGCCAAGGCGGAGGCGAAGGCCTCGTTCGGCGATGACCGCGTCTTCGTCGAGAAGTTCATCGTCGATCCCCGCCACATCGAGATCCAGGTGCTGGGCGACAAGCACGGCAACGTGATCTATCTCGGCGAGCGCGAATGCTCGATCCAGCGCCGCAACCAGAAGGTCATCGAGGAAGCGCCGTCGCCGCTGCTGGACGAGGCGACCCGCCGCAAGATGGGCGAGCAGGCGGTCGCGCTGGCCAAGGCCGTGAACTACGATTCCGCCGGCACGGTCGAGTTCGTCGCAGGCCAGGACAAGAGCTTCTACTTCCTTGAGATGAATACTCGCCTCCAGGTCGAGCATCCCGTCACCGAGCTCGTCACCGGCATCGATCTCGTCGAGCAGATGATCCGCGTCGCGAGCGGCGAGAAGCTCGCCATCGCGCAGAAGGACGTCACGCTGACCGGCTGGGCGGTGGAATCGCGCCTCTACGCCGAAGATCCGTTCCGCAACTTCCTGCCCTCGATCGGACGCCTGGTGAAATATCGTCCGCCGGCGGAAGCGAGCCACGACGGCATCACCATCCGCAACGATACTGGCGTGCAGGAGGGCGGCGAGATCTCGATCCACTACGATCCGATGATCGCCAAGCTCGTTACCCATGCGCCCTCGCGCGCGGCGGCGATCGAGGCGCAGGCGACTGCACTGGACTCGTTCTATGTCGATGGCATCCGCCACAACATCCCGTTCCTGT
This sequence comes from Bradyrhizobium sp. CCBAU 45321, assembly GCF_028128975.1. Lineage (NCBI taxonomy): Bacteria > Pseudomonadati > Pseudomonadota > Alphaproteobacteria > Hyphomicrobiales > Nitrobacteraceae > Bradyrhizobium > Bradyrhizobium sp. CCBAU 45321. Next base: position 31,163 of record NZ_LFKZ01000128.1, on the reverse strand, counting down.
CGGCCTTGATGCATCATCCGCGCTGGCGCGAGGGACGGCTCTCGACCGGCTTCATCGCCGAGGAATTCCCCAAGGGTTTTGCGGTGCGTGTGCCCGAGGGCGAGGTCGCGCGTCGCATCGCCGCGGTCGGCGCCGCGATCGATCACGTGCTCGGAGCGCGCAAGCGGCAGATTTCCGGCCAGATGGGCGGCCGCGTCGTGCAGCGCGAGCGGCGTCGCGCGGTCTGGCTCGACCGCCAGGAGATCCTGCTCGAGGTCGCGCGCGAAGGCGAGGCGATCGCGATCCGCTTCATCGACGCCGACGGCAAGGCCGGCAACACGCATCTGTTGCAGTCGCCGTGGAAGCCGGGCGATCCGGTCTGGCAGGGCACCATCGACGGTCAGTTCGTGGCCGTGCAGGCCCGCCCGATCGCCAACGGCATCCGCCTCGCGCATCAGGGCGTCGAGGTGCCGGTCTATGTCTGGACCGAGGCCGAGGCGGCCTCCGCGCGTCTGATGCCGGTGACCACGGCCTCCGACAGCGGCAAGAAGCTGCTCTGCCCGATGCCGGGCCTTGTCGTCTCGATCGCGGTGAGCGAGGGGCAGGAGGTCAAGGCCGGCGAGACGCTGGCGGTGGTCGAAGCCATGAAGATGCAGAACGTGCTGCGCGCCGAGCAGGACGGAACCGTGAAGAAGATCCACGCCAGCGCCGGCGCGACACTCGCGGTCGACGCGCTGATCCTGGAGTTTGCGTAAGATAAAAGATGTGAGTGGGGGTCTTGCCGGGCCCCAAGCTCACCGTCATTGCGAGCGCAGCGAAGCAATCCAGACCGCCGCTAGGGAAAGACACTGGATTGCTTCGCTGCGCTCGCAATGACGGAGTACGTTGCGGCTGCGTCGCAATAATTGGGAGGGCAACCATGGCCTTTCGTTCCCGCCGCGAGAAACTGCGATCGATCCTGTCGGGCGGGACGTGCGTCCATCCCGGCTCGGTCTATGATGCGATCTCGATCCGCATTGCCGAGGATCTCGGCTTTCCGCTCGGCATGTTCGGCGGATCGGTGGCTTCGCTCGCGGTGCTCGGCGATCCCGATGTCACGCTGATCACGCTCACTGAGCTCGCCGAGCAGATGCGGCGGATGTCGCGGGCCTCGGCGCTGCCGGTGCTCGTCGATGCCGATCACGGCTATGGCAACGCACTGAACGTGCGCCGCACGGTGCAGGAGCTGGAGACGGCAGGCGCGGCGGGCCTCACCATCGAGGACACGCTGCTGCCCGCGGCATTCGGTGAGACGAAGGCGCAGCTGATCTCGCTGGAGGAAGGCGTCGGCAAGATGAAGGCGGCGCTCGCGGGCCGCAGCGATCCCTCGCTGGTCATCATGGGCCGCACAGGCGCAGCCGCGATCACCTCGATCGAGGATGCGGTGCGCCGCGCCCAGGCTTATGAGGCCGCCGGCGTCGATGCGCTGTTTTTCACCGGCATCAAGTCGCGCGCCGAGCTCGAGGCCATCGTCTCCGCCACGCGGCTGCCGATCGTGCTCGGCGGCGCGCCGGAGGAATTGAGTGGGCTCGATTATCTCCAGGGCCAGCGCGTGCGCATCGCGCTGCAGGGCCATGCGCCGATCGCCGCCGCGACGCAAGCCGTCTACGAGACGCAGAAGGCGTTGCGCGAGGGTATGGCGCCAAAAAGCCTCAAGGGCCTGGCATCGTCGGAGCTGATGGCCCGCGTTACGCGCGAGGCCGCGGTCAAGGCGCGCAGCGCCGATTTGCTCGGATCGAAGCCATGAGCCGGGCGATTCTCCAAGTCATGGTCCGCGGCCGCGTGCAGGGCGTCGGTTATCGAGCCTGGGTGGAGTCTCAGGCCACCGCGTATGGCCTCGAAGGCTGGGTCCGCAACCGCCGTGACGGCAGCGTGGAAGCGCTGTTCGCCGGCGCGCCGACGCACGTTGCCGACATGGTCGCGCTGTGCCGCCACGGGCCGCCATCCTCGCGCGTCGACAGTGTCACCAGCGAGACGGCAAGCGTGGATGAGCTGAATTTGCGCAGGGCAGGGGAAGCATTTTCGGTGCTGCCGACGGTGTGATAGTTCACAAGCGATCGTCATGCCCGGGCTAGTCCCGGGCATCCACGTTCTTGGTGCACGTGTCCAGGCGTGGATGGCCGGGACAAGCCCGGCCATGACGGCGAGTTGGCCTTGGTAAGCGGTGAACATTCACCTCGGCAATTTCGCGATCGCCTCGCTCAGCTCGTGGATCTCATAAGGCTTGCGCAGGATCGGGAAATCGCCGCGGACGCCGGCGGCGACCTCGCTGTAGCCGGTGGCGAGCAGGATCGGCAGGCCGGGACGGATCTGACGGAGGTGATGGGCGAGGCTGAGGCCGTCCATCTTGCCGGGCATGACAATGTCCGAGAACACGAAATCGACGCCATCGCTCTCGAGCTCGCGCAATGCCGCTTCGGCATCGGCGACACGGCGCACCCGGTAGCCGAGCTGCTCCAGAAGACCGATGCTGACCAGCGCGACGTCGGGATTGTCCTCGACCAGCAGCACCGTGCCGCTGCCGCGGAACGCCACTTCCGGTACCTCCCGCGACGGCACATCTGTGCCGCGCGGCAGGACGATGGTGAATGTCGTGCCCTTGCCGAGCTCGCTCGCGACCTTCACCGTGCCGCCGGCCTGGTGGGCGAAGCCGTGGACCTGCGAAAGGCCGAGGCCGGTGCCCTTTCCGATCGGCTTGGTCGTGAAGAACGGCTCGAAGATCTTGTCGAGAACATCGGAAGGAATTCCGAGCCCGGTATCGCGGACGTCGATTGCGACGAAATCGCCGATGAGGGGGGCCTCGTTCAGCATGACGTTGCGCGCACCTATCGTCACCGTGCCGCCGTCCGGCATCGCGTCGCGCGCATTGATGACGAGGTTGAGCAGCGCGGTCTCGAGCTCGGAGACGTCGGCCTTGATCGGCCAGGTGTCGGAGTCGATCTCGAAAGCGAGACGCACGGAGCTGCCGACGCCCGCGTCGAGCACCTCGCGAATGGCTGCGATGCGTTCGCTAAAATCAATTGCCTGCGGGTTGACGCTTTGTCGCCGCGCGAAGGTGAGAAGCTGGTTGGTCAGCGCTGCGCCGCGCTTGGTCGCGGTGTCGATCGCCGAGATGGCTCGCTCGAGCTTGGGATCGTCGGCAGCGCCCTTCTTCAGGATGTGAAGGCTGCCGCTGATGATCATCAGAAGATTGTTGAAGTCGTGGGCGACCCCGCCGGTGAGCTGCCCGAGCGCATCGAATTTCTGCGACTCGGCCAACTGCCTCTGCATCGCCTCGAGCTTGAGCTGGGCATTGCGGCGCTCTGTGATGTCGCGTGTGATCTTGGCGAAGCCGATCAGCCTGCCGTCCTCGTAGATCGGGTCGATCACGACGCTCGCCCAGAAGAACGTACCGTCCTTGCGGACGCGCCAGCCTTCCTCCTCGTACCGGCCCTTTTCGCGCGCGATTCCGAGCGCCCGCGCCGGCTTGCCGTTGGCGCGGTCGGTTTCGGTGTAGAAACGGGAAAAATGCTGGCCGAGGATCTCCTCGGGGGAATAACCCTTGATGCGTTCGCCGCCGATGTTCCAGCTCGTAATGACCCCGTTGGGGTCGAGCATGTACAGGGCGTAGTCGGCAACCCCCTCAACTAACAGCCGGAAACTGCGCTCGCTCTCGAACAGGTCTCTCTGTTGACTGAACTTTTCGGCCATTCCGGACCCCGCCTCGACGGGAGCAAACGCGCCAATTGCGGGATGGTTCCCGCTCTGTGGGACATTTTTAGGCAGGACTGACGGGCGGCATGCAAGGCGTCTTGACAAGAAGGCGAGTTCGTCAGATATTTCTGTCATGACAGAAATAACCGGAAAGAAGAAACTCCCTGCTGCCGTCGAGCGCTTCATCCTGCACTGGGGCGACATGGGGGACGAGTGGGGAGTGAACCGCTCGGTCAGCCAGATTCATGGGCTGCTTTATCTCGCCGAGGCGCCGATGACGGCCGAGGACATCGCCGAGACGCTCGGCATGGCACGGTCCAACGTCTCCAACTCGCTGAAGGAGCTGCTCGCCTGGAATCTGATCCGGCGGGTGCCGATCCTGGGCGACCGCCGCGACCATTACGAGGCTGAGACCGACATCTGGGAGATCGCCGCGAGGATCGCGGCGCGGCGCAAGGAGCGGGAGATCGACCCGGCGATCGCGGCGCTTCGCGCCTGCGTGTCCGATGCCACGGACGATCCCGGCATCAGTCCCGTCGCTGCCAAGCGCCTGAAGGAGATGCTGGCGTTCACCGAACTCGCCGACCACTGGTTCATGCAGATGCTGAAGGTGCCGCGGCCGCGGCTGGTCGCCTTGATGCGGCTTGGCGAGAAGATCGCCAACCTGCTGCCGATCGGCAAGGTCAAATAGGATCGAGGAGGTTGCGATGACGTCGGCAAGACTATCGGGCTCCAACGCATCGACCTCCGCTCACGTAAGACTGCTCGACGACCGGCGTTTCCGCACGCTGCTGTCGGACGAGGATTGGGGCCGCCTGCCGCTCGCGACCTGGCGCCGCTTCTCGAAACGCGTCGCCGACGGCGACACTATCGTCTATGTCGGCGTGGTCGACGAGATCGCCTTCAGCGATTTCGGCTGGTGGTTTGCGCAGGCCGCACGCCTGATCGGCGGACCATTGCCGACCGGCCGCGATATCGGCATGCCCTTGATCGTCACGGTCACCGAGGACGGCGCGACCGGCGGCCAGACCTGGACACGCATCTGCGCGCGCAAGCGCGGCTTTCCTCAGGTGATCCATTCCGCAAAGCGTTTTGCCGGCCCAACCGGGCTCGAGGAATATGTCGGCTTCGGCGTGTCGATGGCGCTGCGCATCGCGGTCGAGGATCAGGTGCTAATCTTTCGCAGCGCCGGCTACGGCCTCCAGCTTGGACGGCTGTGGCTTCCGGTGCCGCGCTGGCTGACGCCGGGCGAGCTCATCGTGACACATCGAGATCTCGGCGAGGGCGCCTTCCGCTTCACCCTCGATGTCACTCACCCGCGTCGCGGCGCGCTGATCCATCAATCCGTCCTGTTCAGGGAGGCCGTATCATGACGCCGCTGTTGTGGACACTCATCGCCATCCAGATCGTGATGGGCGTGTTCGACACCTTCTATCATCACGAACTGACCGAGCGCCTGGCTTGGCGGCCATCACAGCGCTTCGAGCTGAAGCTGCACGGCATCCGCAACATGCTCTATGCGCTGCTGTTCCTGGTGCTCGGCTGGCTCGAGGTGCACGGCGTGCTGGCGCTGTTGATCGTCGCGGTGCTGGTTGCCGAGATCGTCATCACCTTGATGGATTTCGTCGAGGAGGATCTGAGCCGCAAGCTGCCGCCGAGCGAGCGCATCAATCACACGCTGCTTGCGATCAATTACGGCGCCATCCTGGTGCTGTTGATGCCCGTCCTGATCGCCTGGGCGATGCAGCCCGTCGGCGTGATCGTCGTCTATCAGGGTCTGCTCAGCATCGCCGCGACGGCCTGCGCAGTCGGCGCGGCACTGTGCGGCATCAGGGATTTTGCGGCGATGCGCCGGCTCGGCCGCATGCGAAGCGCGCCGGCGGCCGGGCTTGTCGAACAGCTACCAGGCCGCAAGACCGTGCTAATCACCGGCGCCACCGGCTTCATCGGCAGCCGGCTTGCGGCAAGCCTCAGCGGGGCAGGGCACCATGTCATCGCACTGATCCGCAATCCTGCGAAAGCCGAGATGCTGCCGCTGCCGGTGACGCTGATCACCAGCCTCGATCAGCTCGCCTCGGACACACAGATCGACGCCATAGTCAATCTCGCGGGTGAGCCGATCGGCAACGGCCTGTGGACCGATGCGAAGCGTGCGAAGATCGTCGGCTCGCGCATCGACACGACCGGTGAGGTCGTCAGGCTGATCGCGCGGCTCGCGCGCAAGCCAGAGGTGCTGATCAGCGGCTCCGCGATCGGCTGGTACGGCCTTTGGGCCGACCAGGTGCTGACGGAATCGGCAAAGTCGCATGCCTGCTTCAGCCACGAGCTGTGCGCGGCCTGGGAGACAGCGGCGCGGCCGGCGGAGGAGCTCGGCGTGCGCGTGGTGTATTTGCGCATCGGCCTCGTGCTCGGCACGGAAGGCGGCTTCGTCACGCGCATGCTGACGCCGTTCGAGTTCGGCCTTGGCGGCCCGCTCGGCACCGGGCGGCAGTGGATGTCCTGGATCGAGCGCGACGATCTGATCCGGCTGATCGCCTATCTGATCGCGACGCCGGATCTGTCGGGTCCCGTCAACGCCACGGCGCCGATCCCCGTCACCAATGCGAAATTCACCGAAGAGCTCGGCCGCCGCCTGCACCGGCCGGTCGTGTTCCGCATTCCCGGCGGCCTGTTGCGCCGGATCGGCGGCGGCTTTGCCGACGAGCTTCTGCTTGGCGGCCAGCGCGTGCTGCCGAACAAGGCGCTGAGCCGCGGCTTCGTGTTCCGCCACGAGACGCTGCGCAGCGCGTTCGAGGCGATCCTGTGAGGTGATGATATGCCTTGCGCGACTTGCGCACGAACAAGGCGAGGTTGGCTTGGCGCCCTAAGCTGCCAGGCTCCGGAATGTCGCCGCCACCGCACGCAGCGCGGCAAGTTTCGCGGGATCGCTGATCTTCGAATGCAGCATCACCTTCGAGCTGCCGAGCTTCGGCAGCTTGTGCGTGGGCCCGATGTCGATCAACCCAGGTGGCGCGATCCGTCGCGCCAGCGGCGCAATGGCGAGACCGGCGAGTGCGGCTGCGACCACGGCCGTGACGCCGCCGCCCATAAAGCGCTCGCGCCAGGCGATGCCGGCCTTGTCGAGCGCGCGCACGGCGACGGCGCGCACCCCGCAGGGTGGGGCGAGGGTCGCAAGCGGCAATGGTTCGCCCTTCGGCAGCGTGAAGCGGCGTGCGGCGAACCAGCCGAACTCGTCCTCAACCAGCTTCTCGCCGCCGCGGCGGCTGCCTTCCTGGCGCACGATTACCGCATCGAGCTCGCCCGAATCGTAGGCATCCTGCATCTCGCGTGAGAAGCCGATGGTGACGGCGAGGGTGAGGTTCAACGACATCGCATGCAGGCGCTCAAGTAGCGGCACCAGTTCGGGCCCTGCGGCGTGATCGGAGATGCCGAGCGAGAGCGACTGCGCGGCCGGCGCGCCGCCCGACAATGCGAGATCGTGCGCCGCGATCAGCGCGCGGGCGCGATCGAGGAACGCGGCGCCATCGGCGGTAAGGCGGACTGCGCGCGGCGAGCGCTCGACAAGGCGCTTGTCCAGTACGGTCTCCAGCCGCTGCAGCTTCAGGCTAACCGCGGCCTGCGTCGTGCCGAGTGCTTCGGCCGCACGCGTAAAGCTCTGGAGGTCGGCGACCAGAAGGAAGGCCTGGACGGTAGCGATGTCGAGTGTGGCGGTCATTATAATCTGTTATCACTGATATCAATATTGATAAGATACCAAGATGACAGCGGCAGGTCTAGTTTCTTCCCGACCCCGCGCAAGTTGCGCGGCATATCGAGGAGAAAGACAATGCCCCTGATCACCGTGTCTTACACCACGTCCCGCCAGTCCCCCTCGCTGAAGGCCGATATCGCGAGCGCGGTATCCGCGCTCACAGCAAGTATCCTGCACAAGGATCCCAAGGTGACCGCGATCATCGTGAAGTCGGTCGAGGCAGGCGACTGGTTCGCTGGCGGCAAGTCGCTCGCCGAGCAGAAGCTTGCAAGCTACTGGATCGATATCCACGTCACCGAAGGCACCAACACCAAGGACGAGAAGGCAACCTATCTCGCCGCCATGTTCAAGCGCATGGCCGAGATCCTGGGGCCGCTGCATCCCGAGACTTATCTGCATGTCGACGAGGTCAAGGGCGACGCCTACGGCTTTGGCGGCCTGTCTCAGGAGCGGCGCTACATCGCAGGCAAGCTCGAGGTTTCGCTGCAGGCGTGATGCGAGAGGCCGCGGGTGAGCCATCTCACCCGCGGCCTGCAGCCATCAGCTCGCCGCGCGGAATTGCACTTCGGCGTTGTTGATGAAGCATGTTTTATCGAACAGCTTCAGGTCCAGCGGGTTCGGCAAGCGGACATCGCTGAGATCGGGGCAGGGCTTCGCTGCGGGATCATAGGATCGATCGATCTGCGAGATGAAGACGACGATCAGCCCCGTGTCGCGCGCGAACGACCTCAGCGCGCGCACCTGCACCGTCAGGTCGGGGTTTTCTCGCCTCTGATCGAGCAGTTGCAGATAGTCGATCACGACGAAGGTGCCGCGCGGCGCCGCTTCCATCTGCTTGACGATGTAATCGGCGCTGATTGCGTCCGAGCAATCCACCTCGAACAGCTTGACGAACTGTGCAGGCTCCACGCCGATCGCACGGAGGCGGTCCAACACATCCTTCTCGGTATATTCGAGCGAGAAGAACGCGGCGCGATGGCCGGACTTCATGGCTTCGACGGCAAGTTCGAGGCTCATCAGCGTCTTGCCCAGTCCGGGACGGGCCCGACCAGCACCAAATCGCCCGGCCGGAATTGCGGGAACAGTTTGCTCGCGGGCGTCAGTGCGGCTGCTTTCGCCGCGAGCATGCTCCAGGCGGAAAAGCCCTCCGTCGCAGCGATGCGGTCAAGCGCGTCGTGGAGCGGAATGCCGGCCTCGCGGGACAGGCGCCTGGCCTTGCGCTTCAGATGGTAGATGGGCGCAGACAGTTTCATCGTCAAAACCTCCCATTGCGAGCATGGATCGCAACCCCTCCTGATGCCTGGCGCTCGAACAGTCGGCCGATGATCAACTCGCCCGGCATGAGGTCTGCTTTCCCGGCGGAGGGGGGAGGCGTGGGCGGCACCGAAATGAAGCGTAGCTGATTCCGCGGCGGGCGGAGAGCGGCGCGGTCGGCTCAAACAAAAAAGTATTAGACTGCCGCTTCCGGCAGCAGCGCGCGGGTCGGTCCGAACAGCTCTTCGAACGCCTGCCTGAGCGCGATATCGAGATCGGCCATGGTCACGAGCTGGCCGAGATCGACCAGCGAGGTGACGCCGTAACGGGGATCGACGACACCACAGGGCACGATGCCGGCGAAATGCGACAGCTCCGGCTCGACATTGATGGCGATGCCGTGAAACGAGACCCAGCGCTTCAGGCGGACGCCGATCGCCGCGATCTTGTCTTCGTGCTCAGGTCCCTTGTCGGGCCGCCTGACCCAGACGCCGACCCGGTCCTCGCGCCGCTCGCCGCGGACGTTGAAGGCGGCGAGCGTCTTCAGGATTAGCTCTTCCAGGCTCGCGACATAGGCCCGCACGTCCGGCCGGCGGCGCTTGAGGTCGAGCATGATGTAGGCCACGCGCTGGCCGGGCCCGTGATAGGTGAGCTGCCCGCCGCGCCCGGTCGCGAAGGTCGGGAATCGGGCCTCGAGCAGGTCGCCTTCCTTGCCCGAGGTGCCGGAGGTGTAGAGGGGGGGATGCTCGAGCAGCCAGACTAGCTCCGGCGCCTCGCCCGCGGCAATCGCCGCGACCCGCGCCTCCATGGCGGCCACGGCCTCCGGATAGGGCACCGGTGCGTCCGAAATCCGCCATTCGACGACCTCGCCGCCTGCGGCGGAAAACGACGTCAAATCGAGGTGTTGGCGGTGGCTTTCAGGGGAATTAACCATTGGCTAACCATAACGTGGTGATGATCTCTGGAGCAAATGAAGAGTCCCAAGTCCCAAGTCCCAAGTCTCAAGTTACGGCGGTCCTGACAGTGCCCACTCTCGACAAAGTCACCGTGGATCTCATGGTCGTCCTCGGGACGACCACCATGCCGATCCATCAGGTATTACGTCTTTCCCGCGGCGCCATCATCGAGCTGGACGCAACTGAGGCCGACGAGGTCAAGGTGCTCGCCAATAATCTGCCGGTCGCCTCCGGCGTTGTGCTGGTCGACCGCAACAGAATCGCGGTCGAGGTCAAGCAGATGCTGCCGCGCTCGCCGGGGACGCGGTAGGCCCCGGGTCACACGGACCGGGCAAGCGGTAGCGGCCAGGGTATCCTATAAGGCCGATCTCCTGGGGGAGGGCGGCGTTTTTCCTGCCAAGCTTGTGGAATTCAGGGCTTTTGCAGGCTTGTATCCCCCTGATGGATTTGTTAGATCGGCGCCGCTGATCCGGCCGCCCGAACGACCTCAGGCCGGCATCTCCTAGCGCTCGTGGCGGAACTGGTAGACGCGCTGCCTTGAGGTGGCAGTGGGTAACACCGTGGGGGTTCGAGTCCCTCCGAGCGCACCATAATTTGCAAATCGATGGCGGGTTGCCCACCGCGGCGGTGAATACGAGTGTGCCAGAGCTGTCGAAAGTGAACGCAAACTCACTGTGTGGCTTGCTCGTTGCCTTCAAAATTTCACCCCCATCCTAAGTAATGATGAGTTTCAGCGGAGAGCTGGCCGCAATGACCTCACGCCCTCGGGCACGTTGCGGACGATTGGGGGCGGGGTAATCCGGGAAAATGCCTGGCATGCTCGGCAAGTTGCCGACGCTGCTGTTGAGCTCGCCAAACAAGCGGCGGATCGCGTCCACGTTCTTCGTCATCGAGTAGAGGTTGCACACGTTCAGGTTTCGGAAGGTGCCTGGCGAGGACGGTTGTCAGTTGCGGGTTGGGCATGCGCCAGCTCGCGGGTCGGTCAGACATACCAATTAGAACAGAATGGGAACGAAAGAGGCGATACCGTCGCTTGTTATCGACCGGGGGGCCACCAATGTTCTCCTGGGCCGTTGGGTATCGATGAAGTGGTCCTACACTAACGGGGTCCAGAAGAGCGCTTGCAATTCCATGCTGGCCTTCAACTCCAGGGAGCATAGTCGTCACAAATGCCCTGAACTGCGGATGCCTTGCATGCGATGTCTCATGCTCGGCGGCCTCGGGCGCGCGATGCGGACGCTGATCGTCGTCGTTGTCCCGAGCGCCGTGCTTCCGCCCTTCTTACTCTCTCGCGGAGCCGCCTCAATTGAGCCAGCAGGCTGACGAGCTCGATTCTTGTGTCACGCAGAACAGCCAGGCTGGAAATCCCACTACTCACTACAACACCCCCAAACAGGCCTTTGCCGAACTCGTGACGGAAGCTCGGATTTGTGGCGACGTGCCAACAACGTCTAAGCGATGGCCACCGGGGGCGTCGGTTCGTTTTACGACAATGCGCGAAAATATTCTAAATGGTTGCAATGCGTTGCAACAGCAACGCGCTATCGGAAGGGAACATCAACACACTCTCCGAAGCGCGCGCGTCATTTGCATCAGCACGTTGGCGCTGTACGAGCTACCTCTACTGTTCTGACGATCGGCTCCTCGACCCAGGCCTCGCGGGCAAACCAGTTGTGATTGGCCCGACAGTCCGGACAAAGAGTATTGCCGAAAAACACGATGCTTCGCAGGAAAGTCTCACGATCGGATTTGATGCCGGTCGGAATCGCGCGGCCGGATTGCGGACACTTGACCATGATCATGCCCATACGAGCCTCCCTGAAACACGTATTTGTGGGTAAAAGGGCCGGCCGGCTGGAGTGCGCTCTCGTCGGTGCGGGTGACTTGGGGGGCATCGCACCTGGGGTCGTTGTCGAGCAAAAGGGCAGCTTGCTCGTGACGACGCTTCTCCAACCGACCGGATTCCTGCTTGGCGAATTCTTGGGATAGCTGCGGGCTTTCGCCGCAACTCTGAATAATGTCCGACCTCAACCGAACGCTTCTGGGAGGCGCCTAATAACCGTCATGTCGAAATACCCGCGACTTCGTGTCGAACGTTCCCCCTGCGACGAAACCATCAATTTCCTCTCGACGGACAGATCAGCCAACCGCATCACTGGTGTCACTCCCCTCGGTGCAGTCCGTTAACTATTCTCTTTTTTATTATTTGTGCAAATTAAAACTCGCCTTGTCGGTCTGATTTACGACTCTCGGCAGATTTATCTTTTTGCGCGGCGCGATGCATTGCCGAAAAACGTCAGTCCCTTTTCTCGTAGGCTTCTGCAGGCCATCATTCTCAAGTCGGTTCGGCACGTGGTTGCGCTTTGTCAACGGTATTGAATGCTCGCCCGAGGTTCAAATATGAAACAAATTTTGATTATAAGCAAAATCTGTAAATCTCGTTGGTTAATTGCTGCCGATCACGTAAGGTACACTCGTCCAGGTTTCTTCGGCTGGAGGAGACAATGTGGGAATTAATTCTTAACCAGTGCAACCTCACCTCGGAGACGCTGCAGCTGGCTCAGATGCGCGCAGAATTGGTCAGCATTGGCGAGAAGGAGCGCATTCTAAGAGAACGGAGTGCCGATCGCGAAGCTTATCGGTACCTATTGGATGCTCATCGGTTGATCGCCAGGCCGAACCTCATGGGAGAGCAGGGGTTGAACATTTCTCCTCAAGACGGGGGCAAGGACGGTCAGCTCGCGGCATGACCAGCCGGATTGACATGTCCAAACGAGCCGGACCGGGTCGTGTATGTTCGTGTGAACGAAATCGCAGGCGCCGCAGGCCGGGCTAGATTGAGTCTCGCAGGTGGCGGCGGTCCGCTTGTCCGGTGCCGCGACAACATCGCATCCCGGAGGCTGTCGCCGCCTCGCCGGTACAGGCGAGGCAGAATGGTTCACATTGGTGGAAGCCGTGCTGGAAAGATCGTCGGCAGAGATAGTGTTGAGACCGGCTCCGGATGCAGTATTCGCGCTGTTGGATGGTCGACCAATGATCTTCAGCGAAGCGGGGCAGAAGATTTTTGAACTCGACCGAGTAGGGGCATTCATCTGGTGTAAGTTAGGGGAAGGCGCCTCGCTTGGAGACATTTATCGGGGGCTTGCCGCGCAAGGCATTGACGAGCACACGGCACGCCAGTTCACGCGACAGGTCGTAGATGTCTGGATCGATCGAGCGTTGCTCGAAGTCGATTGGCGAATGCCGACCGATTGCGCCTTCTCAGCTCATCTCGGTCGCCACAGAATAGACATCCGGGCTGCAAATCCGGACCTCTTGAGGCGGCTGCTGTCGCCATTCAGTGTGTCGGACCAGAGTGCCGGCGGCGACGGCGACATCGCGATCGAGGCAATGATACTGGATGAGCAAGTGTTCTTGCGCGCAGAGGATTCCAGCATTTCCAGATGCGAAGTCGATGCACTAGCCCCTACGATCAAAGCTCACGTCACCGAGCGGCTTATTCGAAACATTCGTTGGGTGTTCTCCCTTCATGCCGCTTCTCTCGTGAACGACGGCATGGGCCTGTTGTTATGCGGCCATCCGGGAGCAGGAAAGTCTACCCTCACACTGCAGCTGGTGGACGCCGGATTTCGGTACGCTGGCGATGACGTCGCGCTGGTTGGCGGTGACGGAACGATCTGCGGAGTCCCGTTTGCGCTCACCCTCAAGGAAGGATCGTGGGACTTGCTCTCGCGACTACATGGCGACCGCTACGATGCGACGCATTGCCGCTCCGACGGCGTTCGGGTGCGGTACGTACCCATTCCTGATGCGCAGAACGAAAGCTTCTCCGCAGGCTGGATCATCTTCTTGAACCGGGTCGCGAACGGTCCGACCGAGCTAACCGAAATAGATCGTGTGGATTCGATGAAGCGGCTCATCGAGCACGCATTCGCCGGCGATGGTAGACTGTCGCAGACTGGCTTTCTTGCTTTAAGGCGGATTGTCGCCGGCGCGCAATCGCTTCAACTCACCTACTGCGAGGCCGGAGAGGCTCGGCGCCTGCTTGTGGATCTGTGCAATGGCAAGGCATAGCAGCGCGGTCAGGAGCCTCTGCAACTGCTTGCGCGGCATGCCGCCCGTCGACGTAGAGTGGACCTCCGTCATCGGGCTCGCAAATCAGACCCTGACGACGCCGGCGCTCATCGACTTTGTCGACAAATTCGCGTCGGTGCTGCCGGAGGACGTCTGCGCCTATATTCGCCATATCCACCGCCGAAACGGGCTGCGCAATGACCGCCTCGTCGCTCAACTCGAAGAGGCCGTCGTTGCGCTGAACGGTCATGGCATTACGCCGGTCCTACTCAAGGGAGCTTCGACACTGGCGACCGCGCCCGAGGCGCGAAGAGGTGTTCGGATAATGTCCGATCTGGATATCATGGTCATGCCGGACGAGGCCAGAACGGCTGTCGCCGCGCTATCTGGAATTGGTTACGATATCCATAACCAGACCCCTCCCGAAAGCCATAGATGGTATGCCGATCTGAATCGCCCCCAGGATGTCGGGTCCATCGACCTGCAGCAGGCAGCTCCAGGTCCTGCGTACCTCTACCAGAACTTCGGGCATGCGCTGAACCATTGTATTCCTGCGCCGCTCGGACGGGCACGCGTATATATCCCTACGCCAACCTTCCAAGCGCTGATGTTGATCATCCATGACCAGTTTCAAGACTATGGTTATTGGCTTGGCGACCTCGACCTGCGGCACCTTGTTGAACTGCGCGACCTAAGCCATTCAGCCGAGCCTGTCGATTGGGAGAAGCTTACCTCTCGTGTCTCCGGCGACTTGATGAAGAACGCGGTTGAAACCCAGCTGATCGCCGTTGCCGAGCTGCTTGGCGTCGATATTCCACACGCGTTGCGCTCCCGACTGATTCCTCGCCTGCAGTTCATGCGTCAGTTGATGCAAGCACGCTTTCCGGCTACGCGCGTGCCTCTCCTGGCGATGAGCCTTCTGGACTTCAGAAACTACCGCAGAGAGGCAACTATCGTCTCGACAAAAACAGGGGCGAACCGACGGGGATTGTGGACTGTGCCAAGAGCTAGCACCTTACGACTTCTTTTGAATGCGACGACCGCAGCTCGTGCGGGCAAGGTCTAAGGCCAGCGAACGTCAGCGCTTTCGCGATTGAGGCGTCGGTTGGCCAAGCGGGTTTTCGATCCGCCGCCTGTTCGAGGCGGAATTCGCCGCTCGGGACGCACGGTGGAAATTCCCAGCTCGATGCGGTGTGTCCGACTTTCGCGCATCTAGGAATGCTCTCGGCCACCAGCATTCCGTTCGGACGATTCACCGTTCTCGGGGATCTTGAACTCCTCGAGCGTGTGGCCCGATTGCAGGGCGGCAACGAGCCAGCGGGGCTGCTTACCACGTCCAGACCAAGTCTCTGTTGGCTGGAGCGGATTGAAGTACTTCGGCACGACCTTCGGGTATTTGCGACGGGGCGGCTGGCCTGTTCCCGCCTCAGTCGCCCCGCTTTCAGCTCCACCGAGTTGATCCGGCTGGTTGAGCTGCGCAAGACGCTTTTCTAGCTCTCGCTTTTCGGCGGTGATCTTTTCGGCGAGAATCTTTGTCAGCTCCTCGTGAAGGAGCCAAAGTTCCTCAAAATCCATGGCTTCGAGATCTTGCCTTCGCATTAGCATCTCTCGACTGACCCGTCGTCATCCAGCCATTCTTCGTCAGTGACGAATGAATGTTTGACCAAATCAGTGCTCAAATTGACCATGCAATAAATCTATTATATATTATTTAATAATTATTGCGACGATTATTTTATTAATTGATCTCGGTGGCAAAGAATCTTGCGAAGATGCGTAGAGGAGGCATGGTTTGATAGAGTATCCTCTTGAACGTCTTCAGGATTCAGTCGGCCGGTTTGCGGCTCCGCCGACCGTGTTGTCCAATATCCGGGCCCTGAGCTTCCAAATCGAGCTCAGACGGCGCGCGCTGAAGGAGATTGGGATTATTAGCTGCCGTTTGCGTCTCGGGGGAGGCCGCAAGGCGGTAGGCAAGCCGAGGCTCAACAAAAAGCAGTCCGGCGCGTCAGCATCTAATACTGCGGCGTGGCAGGTCCCTGACGGGATCGGCTCATATGCCATCTCTGATGGGGCTTGAGCAGTTCCCGCACGGCGATTAAGCAAATAGATGTGCTCATGTCCTGTCCGTAGTTAAATTGTGCGGATCGCTCATTTTCCTGGCTTGATTATTAACGTGGACCCAGTTATCTGGAGCGACAGTTCCAGTTCGGTTCCCCACATTCTCTTGGGATAATCGGGATTCTCTGTCTTGATTAATATATGGACAGAGGCGATATTTGATTGGGCGCAACTACACGGTGAGACCATGTCGGCTAAGAAACTTGAGTTAGAGGCGATGTCCCTTGACGATCTCTGGTCGCTTCATGAGGAAATCAGCGGGATCCTGTCTGACCGGATCAAGGCGGAAAAGAACGAGCTGGAAAAGCGCTTAGCGGCACTTGGGGGCGGGATGGCTGTTTTGGCGGATTCGAACCCGGCAGGCGGGTCTTCGACCGGCAAGCCGAGACGCAAATATCCTCGGGTGCTGCCGAAATATCGGAATCCGCAGACGGCCGAGACCTGGTCGGGACGTGGTAAGCGGCCGCGCTGGTTGGTTGCCGCAATGAAGTCTGGCCGGAGAATTGAAGAGTTTCGCATTGGCGAAGCAAGTCCGAAGCTTCGCCAGCGGGCGTGACTAGTCGGCGATTGGCAGGAGTGTAAGAGCCAATAAGAGGCGCTACTCGCATGATCTGTGCTCTAGTAGGCATTGCGCCCTCGCAAGACCTCTACCGGAGTTCGCAGGAGGATTGCGAGATCCAGCCCAAGACTCCAGTTGTCGATGTACCAGAGATCATATTGGACACGTGTTTCGACCATGACTGCTGTGGGAGTGGCGCCCCGGCAGCCATGGACTTGAGCCCAGCCAGTCAATCCTGGCCTGACCCGATGCCGAAGCGCGTAGTTTCGCACAAGCTTGTCAAATTCACTGTCGTGAGCCACGGCGTGAGGACGTGGGCCCACGAGCGACATGCTGCCATCGAGAACGTTTAACAGTTGCGGCAATTCATCGAAGCTCATTCGGCGCAGCCATTTGCCGACGCGGGTAACGCGTCGATCGGCGCGGTTGGCCTGAAGGATTACGGGTCCGTCCTCGAGCACACGCATGGTCCGGAATTTACGGATCAAGAAGATTCGGCCGTTAAAGCCACAGCGTTGCTGCCGAAAGAATACAGGCCCGGGGGAATCTAACTTGATCGCCACCGCGGTGAGCGCAAGCAGCGGGGCGAGCATCACCAATGCGAGGCCCGCACCGATTACGTCAATCGTCCGCTTGATCGCGCACTCCAGCGGTGTGAGGGGGCCACGCTGGAGTTCTACACAAACGGCGCTTCCAAGACTCCGCTTGGGGTGTCGAAGCAATTCGGATGTCGTGCCAACGGGCACGAATATAATCGGGAAGGGCAAAACGCGCAGATCGGCAACAAAGGCTCGCAGTTCGGGCCATCGCTCCGGTTCAGCTTCCACCACTACCTGATCGAGATTGCAGGTGCGGATGTAGTCGATGACGCGCGTCGTGAGCCGCCTTCGGCAGGCAGGACCGAAGCCTAACGGAGGCAAGCTGAACCGTCCCTTGATGAGATACCCGTGCATCGACAAGGTCTCGGACAATCCCACGTTCTTCGCCAATGGTTGATCGCTGATCAGAACAATGTTTGTAGTGGCGAACCTCCTGCCGCTCAGGGCCCTTCCGAGAAGCACCTTGACTCCCCACCGTTCGCCCAAAAGTAAGCTCAGGCCCAAGACGGCGAAGAGCAGGACTGGGTGCTGAGAGGTGTCCGGGCGAATTGCGAAGCCGTACACCGCCAAGATGAAAAGTACTGAGGACATCCAAGCCAAACAGACCGCGCGCATCTGGTTCCGGAGAACGAGGAGCTCAACCGGCTGATAAAGGCCGTAGGTCTTCAGCAGGCAAACGAGACAAGCTGCGCTAACCAGCGCCAGGCCAAGCGCGTTGGCGAAGTTGGCCGCGGCTTGCCCATACTGAGCTTGGTAAAGCAATGTAGAGACGAGGCTGGCAAACAGAATAGTCGCAACATCAGCACCGAGCACCACGTGCTCGACCGCGTCATAACGGAGGGGCCATTTGGGCTCGCGGGATACCGTCGGTTCGGGACTGAGACGATCCGTAACCTCCCGATTGGGGAAATGTCGGTTCACGAAGTTCATGTGCCGGGGCTCTGCTATTTAATATTTAATTATTTATTAATTAATCGCTCTTATCAAGCAAAAACCCCGGTTCCGCGCATTTAATGGCGTGCGCCCCTTTGTCGCCGATCTGCGATCGCGGCTTGGGCTGAAGGCGCGCTCTTGAAGTTAGCGAGAACCCCTTCGCGAACTCTGCGCGTGCACCTGGTCGAGGAACGCCGGATCGAGTTCCGAAATCAGGCCTTCGAAATAGATCTTCCCATCAGCCGAGGCTAACCGGTACGCGGTCACAAGGGCTGGCTTGAGGGCAGGCCGATGTCTAACGACGAGGCTGACGTCCCGTTTGATCAATTCACGCAGGTCGGGCTCCCGCACCATGACATCTGCGGCGAGTGCGACCGATACGCGCAACGGAAGCAGGTCCAAATCATTCGGCGCAGTATAGTATGACATTCTAAGCATCGCTGCCGTGTTGGGCTGAGGCGAACTGTGCTTCGACGTCGCCGCGAGCAAGAGCCAAATGTCACCGCGGAGTGGCGAAGAGCGCAATGCAGCCAGAGCCGAATCCCGGTTGAATCTTGATCCCCCTCGGATCCATAGATCTTCACGCGCTGCCGCAAGGGAACTCGTCTTTGACATCGCGCTCGGCCCTGCTGCTGCAGTCGACAGAACTGACGGCAAAGACGATCTTGCGCCGAGATACCGCTCAGGAAGGGCCATCCACGCTGCTTCCACGATCAGCACAATACCAAGTACCATCAGGCTAACGCGGGGCCAAATGGCGACAAGCGTTGGGGTCAACGTTCGGCGAGGCGCAGGTGCTTGATCTGCAATTTGGTCAGACGTCGCTTTCGACCCAGACGATATGGCGTCACGTGCTGCGTCGGAGAGGCTTTGACCGAACGCCAGACCAATAAGCGCAGCGACCAAAAGCGATGCTCCCAATCCCAGAATTCCATGATCGGAGAACGCGAGTATCGTCACTGCAATCAAAGCGCCGGCGCCCAGCGCTGGGAAGACGTAATCGTAAGCACGTAACAGAGCACGTCGGATCAGCACAGTAGCGCAGAGCAAGGCAGCAACCACGACGGCGCAAAGAAAAGCCCATCCCATGTCTATAACGATTGTGGCGGCGGCGGTTGGTCTCTCTGGCGAGTCGCCAACGCCGGCGTCCTGGTAAATCGGCAAAAGTACCGTCGAAGCACCCGCACCGGATCCTGCCGGCGCGACGTCCTGCAGCATCCGTTCTGTTGCGGCCTGACTGCTCGTTGACAAGACGATCGTCAGGTCGGTGTTCGTTCTGAAGGGAATGACCGTAGCCGTGGCAATGAAGACAATCGTGGCAGTCGCAAGGACGCCAGCAGTACCCCACAATCCCGGGAACCACCTGCGAACCGCGAACACCGAGAGCAAGATTTCTAAGCCGAGGATGGCCGAGACGACTGCAGTCGCGTTGCCCCGAATGAGCAGCGCCGCCATACAGACAATCAATGCGATGGTCGCGACTGACAGCGCAGGGAGCGGGCCTAGCGCAATTGTCCCTGGTCGACTGCGTCGGAGTATTTGATCGACCGCACGAATTGCCGTTGCGCAGGAGAGCAACACACCGAGCACCGCGACGGTCGAGCCATCGGGCCCAGCCACACCGGCTATTTCCCTGCCGAACCACAAGGCGGTAACGATTGTGGCTATCGACAGCAGAATATGTAGCAGTTGCGCTGCGCGATACCGGTCAAGCGCGATGACTGCTGCAGCGAGAGCTGCAGCAAGCACGGCGCAATACTGCACGAGCGAGACCATGGTCGCCGTGGTGTCGACTGTGATTTTTTCGGCGAGGGGCTCGTTTAAGGTCGCCGATGCAGTTGCCCAAATGGGATTGCCGAGTTTGCCAATCGGCATCGGCACCGCCTGCAAAGCCATCCAGAGCGCCGGAGCCGCGAGTACAACGACGAGACTAGGACGGAGTAGTTTAGCGAGCCCGAGGGAGGAGGGCGGTGGAAAGATCGCGACCATTAGCGCCGCGGTTGCGAGTACCACCGATATCAATACCCAGGCCTGCAGGCTCTCCGGCATTGCGAACGCCGCGGCAATCGCCACCAACTCGGCCAATATGACAAGCCGGACCATCATGTGAACACCCGTGGTGTTGTGCGGCCACTCCGCTGGTCCCTCAGGCCAGCTAAAGGGGCAGGCCGCTATGAGCCAGCCTCAAGAGCCAGAAAGGCCATAACGGATGTAATGGCTATCATGGTAGTAGTAGCTCCGATGCCCGTCATATCGAGCCATCGCCTTGGTATCGGTCTTGCTGAGAACTGCCCCAATCAGAGATTCGTGAATGTTCGGTGCCGTGTGCAGTGCGTGTTGCACTACATCGATCTTGGTCCGGCCCCATTCAACAACGAGAATGTAGCAGTCAATCAGGGATGACGTGGCTCGAACATCCACCAGCGGTGTCAATGGCGGAAGGTCGACGATGATGTAGTCATACTCGGCCCGTAAACGGTCGAAGAGCTTGCTTATCGAGTCCGCACAAAGAATTTCGCTGGTGTGAAGCAAAGGTCCCCGGCGCACGGCGGGCAGAAATGCAAGATTGGTCGCCGGGTCCCTCCAGACAGCGTCGGCGAGCGACCGGCTACCGTTTGCAACTTCGATGATCCCACAGGCCGCCTTGGGCGCGAAGATGCCGGTCAGTGAGGGATTCCTGAGGTCGCAATCGACGATGATAACTCTTTTGCCGGTGTGCCCGATCAACTGTGCGAGCGAGGCTGCAATCGTGGTCTTCCCCTCATTCGGTAACGCAGAGGTAATGCCGATGACCTGGGAAGAGATTTTCGCCGGGTTGTGGTCGATCGCTAGCTTGATGGAACGAATGGCCTCCGTATATCGAGATAGTGGCATCCCGACCACGGTCTGATGAATTGCAGTTGGAGACGAGGCTATCCGTCGCTGAACATCATCATCGGTCTTCTGAAGGCGGATTGGTGGTTTGGGAGATTTGCGGGCCGGCAACAACGGGACCAAAGATAGACAAGGCAACTCCAGTACGGTTTCCACCTGTGAAGAGGTCCGAAAGACACGGTCCATGAGGTCTCTGAGGAGCGCCAAGCCGATGCCCAGCGCGAGGCCGCCGAGAATACCAAACGCCAGGATCAACCTTGCTTTCGGCTTGCTCTTGCTCGCCGGCGGCGAAGCCGGAAAAAGTACCCGCGTATCCGAGGTGGGAAACGTCTCCTGCTGTGTAGAGCCCATGTAACGCTGAAGGAAGGTCTCGTACAAGCTATGCAGGCCCTTTGCCCTGCTTTCCAAGTCCTTGATGGTCAGCTCAGCAGAATTGACCGAACGGGATTGCGAAACGGCTTTGGTCAATTGCTTTTCGATCTCTTCCTGGCGCTGTTTAGCCAGTTCGAATTCGCTTCGGCTGACCTCGGCAAGTCTCTTGACCTCGTCAAAAATGGAGACGCGGAACTCTCGTGCGCGGTTCCGGATATTGACGACTGCCAAGTGGTCACGACCGACTCTCGCGGCCAACTCGGCCTCACGCCTGGTGAGCTCCAGATATTGCTGGCGCAGCCCCGTAATAATCTGGCTGTTCAGCGCATCCGTCCCGATAGCATCCAGATTGTCTATCGAGGACGGCCTTTTCGGGTCGACGGCAAGGAGAGTTTCATAACGAGCCAACTTGGCGGTGGCTTCAGATGTCTGAGCACGTGCGGCGGCCAGTCGATTGTTGATCTCCGTAATCTGCTGCTCGTCGATGGGCTTTCCACCCAGAGAAACAATGTTGTTCTGAGCCTTGTAGACGTCGACGGCACGTTGCGCGGCGAGGGCTTGGTCGCCGAGATCACGCAGCCTCTCCTGCAGCCAACTGGTTGCCTTGCGATTGGCGTCGAATTTTGCATTGAGCTGGTCTGCAACATAAGTGTCGGCTATCGCATTCACGATCTCCGCGGCTCGAGCTGCGTTGCTCGAACTGTAGCTGATCTCAATGACCCGGCTGTACCCGACACGTCCAGCGGAAAGCCGACTGAGAAATGCGTCTACGAGAGTGTCCGACGGTTCGCCATTCGTCTCGTGTGGCGCATCCTTCTTCGATCTGATCGACGGCCATGGCCAAATTCGTTGCCAGATCGCCTGCAAAGTGAGGCCGGACGCACTAAAGTCCGGATCGTCGGCCAGTTTCAACTTGTCGATTACCGCAACCGCATTGGCCTTTGACCTCAGGAGCTGAAGCTGGGTCTCGATTTGACTGAGATCGAAGGCCGGTTCGGCAAGGAGTGATTGCTGCTGGACAAATTGAGGCCTGGGATTGGCCAACAGGATCTGAACCTGCGCCGTATAGGTTGGGGACACCAAACGGAGATAGAGCAAGCTGGCCGCAGTGGCGAGTACGGCGGTAACAAGGATTACGAGATACTGGCGCCGTAGAAGCCCGATGCCGAAATTGATGATGTCGGTGATCCCTCCGCCGTCTGCCTGCGCGGGTTGAGCCGGTCCGTTCACCGGCAGCCGCATTCTATCCGCATGTTGAAGATTGTTCTGAAGCATCACGTACCTGTCCGACGATTGGTCACGTTGCGCCCGCCCACCCGAAGGCGGCATTTAAAGCGTTCTGCGAGATAGTATGAAATTATATACCTTATAAAAACCCGCTTGCCAAATTAAATAAACAATATATTAATCGAAGTGGAGATGAAAAATGCAAGTGCGGCAGTTTTGTTCGAGGGTGCGTTTGATATTCCAAACGATTTCCGTGACTTGCAGCTGATCCAATGACCTTCGCCGAAATCGTGCGACCGTTTCGCGGTGGATTGTGAGGGTGGAGAATTAATCTCGACGGGGATTATGGTCGACCTCATCGAAGCCGATCTGAATTGAGAGCGGGCAGAAGGGTATCCAATGTTGGAGCTGCGATCCTTGGCGATCCCTGATGTCAAAGTCATTCGCACAGATCGGTTTTCCGACGCCCGCGGTTACTTCTCTGAGACCTTCCAGCGATCAGCGTTTGCAGAGAAGGGAATTCTCCATGACTTTATTCAAGACAATCAGTCCAGCTCGGATTGGATCGGCACGGTGCGCGGCCTGCACTTCCAGCGGCCGCCCTTCGCCCAGGCGAAGTTGATACGGGTGTTGAGCGGGGCGATTCTCGATATTGCAGTTGACCTTCGGCGTTCATCGCCCAGCTTCGGCAAGCACATCTCGATACAACTGGATAGTGAAGGCGGCGAGCAGGTATTCATTCCGAAGGGGTTCGCGCACGGCTTCTGTACGCTGCAGCCCAAGACCGTCATCTTATACAAAGTCGACCAGGTGTATGCCCCAAGTCATGACGGTGGCGTTTATTGGGCTGATCCAAAGTTAGCGATCGAGTGGCCGGTGACGCCCTCAGAAGCCCACGTGTCGCCAAAGGACCAGACTCTTCCTACGCTCAGCCAGCTCGGTTGCGTTTTCGACTAGTGGAGACGAGTAGAATGCGTATCTTGGTGACTGGCGGAGCGGGCTTTATCGGTTCTGCGGTCTGTCGCCGTTTGGTGTTACAGACTGGTGCCGCAGTGATCAACATAGACAAGTTGACGTACGCGGCCAACCTGACTTCGCTCGCGAGCATCGAGAAGCTGGAGACTTATGCATTCCTGCAATCCGACATCTGCCATCGCGCGGCCATGGATCTTGCGTTCGCCAACTATGAGCCGGACGCGATCATTCATCTGGCCGCCGAAAGCCACGTCGACCGCTCCATCAACGGACCCGACGCCTTCGTCAATACCAATGTGGTTGGCACCTACACGCTCTTGGAGACGGCCAGAGCCTACTATGAACGTCTACCACCTTCCAGGCGGAAGCACTTTCGATTCATCCATGTGTCCACAGACGAAGTCTACGGCTCGTTGGGACCAGATGATCTATTTCGCGAGGATACGCCCTACAGGCCGAGCTCGCCCTATTCGGCGAGCAAGGCCGCCGCGGACCACCTCGCACTCGCATGGTTTCGGACCTACGGCCTGCCGGTGATCGTGTCGAACTGCTCGAACAATTACGGGCCGTATCAGTTTCCGGAAAAGCTCATCCCGCTGACGATTCTCAATGCGATCGACCGGAAGCCTCTGCCGGTCTATGGCGACGGAAGGAATATCCGCGACTGGCTTCACGTCGATGATCATGCCGCGGGCTTGATACGACTTTTGCACGAAGGAAGGCCCGGCGAGAAATACAACTTCGGCGGAGATGCCCAGCGATCCAACCTGGAGGTCGTCACCCGGATCTGTGACGTTGTGGATCGCTTATCTCCGGGCGCAGGGTGCAGACGTTCTCTCATTACGTTCGTGCCGGATCGACCCGGGCATGATACCCGCTATGCAATAGACGCATCGAAAGCACATCGCGAGCTCGGCTGGAAACCGATCAGAACCTTCGAACACGGCCTGTTCGAAACCGTCGGATGGTATCTCAAGAACCGTTCCTGGTGGGAGCGTGCTCGCAGCGGAGTCTATGACGGCTCGCGTCTGGGTCTCCTGGCCGCCCAAAGCTGAGGTCGAGATGACAGATCGACCAATCCTCTTTGCCGGACGGAATGGTCAGCTGGCAATGTGCCTTCGTGATCTTGCCACAAGGCGCGGTTTGCCTGCGATCGCTCTCGGGCGCCCAGAACTCGATCTAGAGAACCGGGAAGGCATCGACAAGCTCATTGCGTCGATCGGGCCGTCTGCGATCATCAACACGGCCGCCTATACGGCGGTAGATCAGGCCGAATCTGAAGTGGCGAGGGCCTTCAGCATCAATCGCGATGGCGCGGCCGCGCTGGCGGATGTCGCGTGGCAAATGAACATTCCGCTCATCCATCTCTCGACCGACTATGTATTCGACGGTGCGAAACCCGAGGCGTACGACGAAAGCGACATTCCGGCGCCGTTGAACGTCTACGGCGCATCCAAGCTTGCTGGGGAGGCTGCTGTATTGGCAGCGCACCCGCTCGCGACCGTGATCAGATGCTCCTGGCTTTACAGTCCCTATGGCAGCAACTTCGTCCGAACGATGCTGCGGCTATGCGAGACGCAGCAGGTCGTGAGGGTTGTCAGCGACCAACATGGTAACCCGACTTACGCGTTCGACCTCGCGGAAGCCGTCCTCCGGATTGCACAACAGTCAGTAACGGAAGATCGCAGGGCCACCGCCGGGATCTTTCATCTCGGTGGCCAAGGTGAGGCAAGCTGGCACGATTTTGCGCAGGCAATCTTCCACGAGTGTTCCCGTCGTGGAGCGCGGATTCGGGCGCTCGAGGCGATAACGACTGAGGAGTTTCCGACCGCTGCGCGTCGGCCTCGGAACTCGCGCCTGGACTCATCCAAGGCCGAACGCGTGTTCGGGATTCGCCTGGCGCCTTGGCGCCATTCACTCCAAGCTTGTCTGGACCAGCTGGTCGGAGGAGAAACCGATGCTGAAGGGAATCGTGCTGGCTGGCGGCAGCGGAACGCGCCTCTATCCGATCACACGAGTGGTCAGCAAGCAGTTGCTCCCGATCTATGACAAGCCCATGATCTACTATCCCCTGTCGACGCTGATGCTGGCAGGGATCCGCGAAATTCTGATCATTACCACGCCTTCGGATCGGTCTCAGTTCGAGGGATTGCTAGGCGACGGCAGCCAATGGGGGATCAAGCTTAGCTATGCCGAACAAACCCGACCCGCTGGTCTGGCAGACGCGTTCATTGTCGGGGCCGATTTCATCGGAAGCGATCGCGTGGCGATGGTGCTTGGGGATAATATTTTCTTCGGCGATGGCCTGAGCGAGTTGCTTGCCAGGGCGGCAGGTCGCGCGGAAGGCGCAACCGTCTTTGCCTATCACGTGCGAGACCCAGAACGGTACGGCGTGGTCGCGTTTGATGAAGCGGACCGCCCCGTGTCGATCGAAGAGAAACCCAAACGGCCGGCTTCGAACTGGGCAATCACAGGGCTGTATTTTTTCGACAACCGCGTCGTCCGCTACGCTCGCCGTGTCGAGCCATCGGCGCGCGGCGAGCTCGAGATTACCGATCTTCAGATGCGTTACCTTTCGGCCAATACGCTCCACGTTGAACGCATGGGGCGGGGATTTGCGTGGTTGGATACCGGCACGGTCGAATCTCTCATCGACGCAGGGACGTTCGTCCAGACCCTGGAAAAGCGGCAGGGAATGAAGATTGCGTGCCTCGAGGAGGTCGCGTTCAGGCTTGGCTTCATTGATCGCGATCAACTACTAGCGTTGGCTCAACCGTTGGAGAAGAGCGGCTACGGCAAATATCTGAGCGAAATCACGCGACTGCCGCAGTTTGCCTCGCGTTAGCACCACTCAGCCGATATCGAAACGGAGCTGAATTATATGTATTGAATTGACCGTGATTTAAAATACGATTAAAATGCTGAGAGGCGATTATTCATTTAATCGGTATGCTCATGCTGGTTCAAAAGGCGACCGCCTTCGGACGGGGAACTCGGCTTTGGGAGCAGGATATTCCAGCCCTTTGGCAGGAATCGCCGTTCGCGAGCGCTTTCGCGGGTTTCGACGCACTTGGCCTTTGGGCTCCGCGGGTTTTTGATCGGTCAGTAAGCGGGTCATTCGCTGCAGGGGGGAACGCCTCGTTCTTCGAACGGACGTCTCGGGCCGACTCGGCGGGCTTTCTCGGCGTTATGCCCGCTCTCTTCGCTGCACCTTCCCGGTCGCGACTGCCTGCGCTGCTATCTTCGACGTCTTTGACGGGCACTCATAACGGCCTGACGCCAACGTTCTCATCTGTGGCGAACGGAGCGGCGCAGAAATCACAATCGGCCTCCACCCCCGGCGCCACTCACTGGGTCCATCCGGCTGACGGAGCCTGGAATGTCGCAGCGAACTGGAGCGCTGGGCTCCCAGGCACCATCGACGCTGCGTTCCTCGATGCAGCAGGAACGTACGTCGTCACGAGCTCGACCGGTGTTGATATTGAGAGTCTGATCCTCGATGCAGGTGCGACGCTTTCGTTGGATGCCGGCTCGCCGTTTATCGTCGAAGGCGATGTGCTGAACAATGGGACGGTCGAGGTTGGAGCGTTCCTCGGCAATCGCATTCCGACCGGGGAGTTCAGGGGTGACGTCAGCGGTACTGGATCTTTCGAGATTGCAGACAAGGCGATCCTAGATATCGGAGGTTCGGTTTCCGGCCGATTCTTGAATGGATCGTTCTCCGGCATAACGGTGTCGTTCGAAACGGGAACTGGCACGCTTGTCCTCGATCAGTCGGCCAACTTCCACGGCTTGATCGCGGGTCCGTCGCCGGGAGCGCCGCTCGCGCCAGGCAACCTCATCGACTTGAAGGATCTCCCCTTTACATCGTCGATGTCGGCAACCGTCCACTACGACAATAGCTCGAATATCAGCACGGTCGATTTCAGCAACGGTGCGGCCAATGTCTCCTTGCTGTTCTCGGGGATGAACTCGAATTGGAATTTTGAAAGCGATGGGCAGGGAGGCACCATTGTTTCCGATCCGCCCACGAATCCCATCGTGCTGGAAAACCAGAAGCCAGGTACGCCGAAGAGTGTCTGGCAGATTCAGCCGGGCGAGAATTCAACTCTGACCGAAGGGTTTGCGACAGCGATCAGCACCAATGTCGGGGGGACGGTCCAATTCAAGATCAACAACTTGACCGGCAACCCGAACTATCGCGTCGATGTCTACCGGCTGGGCTATTACGGCGGCGATGGTGCCAGGCTGGTTACGAGCCTGCAGCATCAGGCCGCAACGGCGGTCGTCCAACCCGATCCATTGCGCGATCCGTCGACCGGCCTCGTCGATGCCGGCAATTGGAACGTGACCGATTCCTGGAGCGTACCGAGCGATGCGGTCTCGGGCGTCTACATAGCCAGCGTGGTCAACGGCAACGAGATTTTCCAGATCCCATTCATCATAAGGAACGACGCATCGCACAGCGACATCGTCCTCCAGACAAGTGATCAGGACTGGCAAGCCTACAACGGCTGGGGAGGAGCCAACCTATATTTCGGGAATGGTCCGGGCGTCCGTGGATCAGCCTACGCGGTCAGTTACAATCGCCCCCTCATAACGCGTGACGGCGAGGGAACCTTTTCTGAGGGGGGAGACTCCCCGTTCACGGCTGAGTTTGCGGCCATTCAGTGGCTCGAGCAAAACGGGTACGACGTTTCCTACATTTCGGGAATCGATGCTGCGACGAACGGCTCGTTGTTGCTCAATCACAAAGTCTTCATGGACGCGGGGCATGACGAGTATTGGACAGAAGCTCAGCGTGCCAACGTACAGGCTGCAGCGCATGCTGGCGTGAACCTTGCCTTTCTCACAGGCAACGAGATCTATTGGAAAACAAGGTTGGCACCCAGCATCGATGGTAGCGGATCAGCCAATCGCACACTCATTAGCTACAAGGATACACACGCAAATGCGTTGATTGATCCAACAGGACAGGCGACCGGCAATTACTCTGACCCGCGGTTCGGTCCGCCTCTCCCCTCGAACGAGTTGACCGGTACGTTGTTCGCGGTCAACGCATTCAGGTACGATACGATCACGATACCGTATCCAATGACCCAATTGCGCTTCTGGCGCAATACGGCCGTCGCGCAAACGTCACCCGGGCAGACCGCCTCGCTCGTACCTGGCCTGTTAGGCGTTGAATGGGACACGGCGCCCGACAACGGATTTCGCCCAGCGGGGTTGATGAGTGTCTCATCTACCACATTGCAGGTGAATGGACAGCTTCTCCTCGATTATGGCAACTCGTTCGCAAACGGCACGGCAACCCACAATCTTGTGCTGCATCGAGATCCCGTCAGTGGCGCACTGATATTCTCGGCCGGTTCGATCAACTGGCCGTGGGCGCTTGCAAGCGACCACGACGGACCTGCGACTCCGGTAGACCCTAATGTCCAGCAGGCGATGGTCAACCTTTTCGCTGATATGGGCGTTCAGCCGGCGACGCTGCAAGCGAACCTGACGGCCGCGATTCGGTCGACCGACACCACGGCGCCGACGTCTAGTATCGGCAATCTCTCCGCTGCCAGCGTTGTCGAGGGGCAATCGATCACGGTGACGGGGACGGCCAATGACGCGGGCGGAAAGATTGCCGGCGTCGAAATTTCCACAGATGGTGGAAACACCTGGCACCCAACCAACAGCAATGTCGGCGCGGCGACCGTGACCTGGTCATACACGTTCGTCACAGGGGCACGAGGGACCTATAATCTCAAAACCAGGGCGGTCGACGACAGCCTGAACCTGGAAACATCCGGTGCGGGCGCAACCTACACGGTCACACCATCTTCCAACCTGACACTCTTCAGTAGCACCGATACGCCTGCGTTGCTCTCAGACAGCGACTCCGCCTCGGTTGAGCTTGGGGTCAGATTCGTCCCGGCCGTGTCGGGGAGGATCACCGGCATTCGCTTCTACAAAGGGCCTCAGAATACTGGCACCCACATCGGAGATCTCTGGACCGCAAACGGCACGCTGCTTGCGAGCGCCACCTTCACCAACGAAACCGCGAGCGGCTGGCAGCAGGTTAATTTCGCCACGCCTGTCAGTGTGAACGCTGGCACGACGTATGTTGCTTCCTACCACGCGAACACCGGCCACTATTCCGCGACCGACTTCTACTTCATCGGTTATGGAGGCGTTACGAAAGGTGCGCTCACCGCGCCGGGTAGCAGCCTCAACGGTGTCTATGCCTATGGCAGCGGCCCGACCTTCCCCGGCAACGTTTCCTCCACGAAAGCCCCGAATTACTGGGTAGACGTCGTTTTCGATGATTCAGGCGTGGCGTCGCCACAAGCTAATGGCGACACTGGCTTCACGGTTACCCAGAATGGCTTGCTGAATATTGCGGCATCGACGTTGCTTGCGAACGACACCCATCCCTCCGGGCTGGCTTTCTCGCTCACCAGCGTCGGTAACCCGGTCAACGGAAGCGTGAGCTACAACTCGCAGAACCAGACGGTGACCTTTGCTCCTACCAATGGCTATGCCGGCGCGGCGAGTTTCACGTACACGATCACAGACACGAGCGGCCAAAGTGGTTCCGGCCAAGTGTCCCTCAAGGTCAACTATCCGGTCTCCGCGCAGAGCCTGTTCGGCACCAATGATGCGCCAAGCGTCCCCAATTCCGGGGATACCAGCCCCGTCGAAGTCGGAGTCAAGTTCACCGCATCGGTGAACGGCACGATAACCGGCCTGCGCTTCTACAAGGGATCGTTGAATACGGGTCCCCATATTGCGGATCTCTGGAGCTCGACCGGAACCCTGCTTGCAACTGCGACATTCACGAACGAGACAGCCAGCGGCTGGCAGCAGGTCAACTTCTCCACGCCTGTGGCGATTACGGCAGGCACCACCTATGTCGCATCCTACCACACCAACGGCAATTATTCCGGTACCCAGAACTATTTCACGACATCGCTTGCCAACGGGCAGCTAACGGCTCCGGCTGGCAGCAACGGGGTCTATGCCTACGGATCTGGAAGCACGTTCCCGGCGAATACCTTCAAATCCTCCAACTACTGGGTCGACGTCGTCTTCAACGGCTCCTCCAGTCCGAACAATACGGCGCCAACCGCGGTCGCCGACACCGGTGATGCCACCGAAAAGGGCGGCGTGAGCAACAGCGTCGGTGGCACGGCGGCGACTGGCAACGTGCTGACCAATGATACCGATCCCGACGCGGGCGATACCAAGACGGTCACCGCCGTCAGCTTCGGCTCGACTGGCGGCACACTCGGTTCAGCGCTGTCTGGAGCGCACGGCAGCCTTGTGCTCAATGCCTCGGGCGGCTTCACATATACGGTCAACGAGACGAATGCGGCCGTGCAGGCCTTGCGGCAGTCGACCGACACGCTCAGCGATATCTTCAATTACACGATGCGCGACGCCGCCGGCGCCACGTCATCGACCACGCTCGCCGTCACGATCCATGGCGCCAACGACGCGCCGGTGCTGGCCGCCCAGACCGGCAATCAGACCGCAACGGTCGGTGCGTCATTCTCCTTGACGCTGCCTGCGGGTACCTTCACCGACGTCGATTCCGGGGATTCGCTCGCCTACACGGCGACAGCCGCCGACGGCACGGCACTTCCCGCATGGCTGACCTTCAATGCCTCGACGCGGACCTTCAGCGGTACACCAACGTCCAGCAATGTTGGCACCCTCAGCATCAAGACCTCGGTCACCGATCTCGGCGGCCTGTCAGCCAGCGAGAC
>NZ_LFKZ01000127.1:0-404572 GCF_028128975.1 Bradyrhizobium sp. CCBAU 45321 | reverse complement strand
TCACAAGCTGAAATACTGCGGTTCTTAAGAGATGTTCACTCGGCCCTCAAAAGCGGACATCGGCTGCCAAAAGTCCGCGGCATCGCCGCGGGCTTAACCTTCAAGTGTTCGAGACGCGGGTCAATACCCGAATGTTGCGCCGCTCCTTGGTCTCCGGTGAAACCGGTTTGGTTGGCGAGGATTCCAACGGAGCGGATGCCTCAGGCTTGTAAGCAAGTGCCTCCGCAATCCATCGCGGCCATTCGGGTTTCGGCTCTGGCTCAACACGCCGTTGAAGCAACTTCTGAAGTATGTCGCTCATGCCTGCTCCTGCGATTGCAACCAAAGCTCTTCGTAAGAAGCATCCCCATCGCGCACGGCGCCGAGGCTGCCAAGGACGCTGACAGCCGCGTGCTGCACGCTCTCCTCGATGTGCGCTTCCATCGTCACGTCGTCGCCGGGATGCACGATGACCCGCTCGATGCGGTGAACGAACCGGATGGGATTGTCGTCTTCACTCACGATCGGCTGCATCGGTTTGCCCCATCCGCGATCGAGAATGGCGTTGGCCGCCATGACGCGGGCGTGGGCGGGCGCTTCCTTGTCGCGCATGATCTGCACGAGAGTCTTGATGGCGAGGTTCGTATGCGTCCGCGCCAAGGATTTGATCTCAGTGAGCGTCCGCTGCTTCAGAGCGCGGCGAGCAGCCGCCCTGGCGAGAGCATTTTGGGAAAGAAGGTTGTAGTTCACCGCTTCGGTCATGGGGGAAATCCATCTGAAAATTACTCCGGTCAATCTTGGATCGAGACACAAAAAACCCACGTCGGAAAACCGGCGCGGGCGCGAAATAAACTCGTCTCGATGATGCTATTCTGCCAGTGTTTTGCCCGACGGGTCAAGTTAGTTGGATCTTGTAATTGACTTCTTGCTTGAGTGCGGCCGGCTTGCATACCCCTCCGGCAAGTGAGAATTATCTAAGCCCATTGTATTTGACTTTGCCTTGACTACCGTCGGGGCAACGCTGAAATGCTGTTTTCCGAGAGCTGTCCTATGCCGTCGCATCAATCAACTTATTCGCTTTTGCCGCCCGGACTTGACCTAACCTGCCAAATCCTGATCAGCATAGGGAAACTGATCGCGGTCTGGGCGAACTGCGAGACGTGCTTTTATGCAATCTACTTCTGCCTGGGTGGTCGATCAAATGGCAATGCCGATGTTACATGGGCATCTGTACTAAGCACTCGTCGGCGTCTAACGATGCTGCACCATCTAGTCAGATATGAAAATGGAATAGATGATCAAACAAAGAATGAGATTCTGAAGTGTCTGCAAGAGTTTGATGCCCTGACCGCCATACGCAACTACTACTGTCATGCTAGATATCGGACCGCCGAAGACGGTGAGACCATTCTCAGCATTGACCAATGGAGCCTAGCTCCGCTCGGCACAATTTCCGATCCAATTTTCAAAGAACGATCAAAACCTGCCAGCAAACAGACCGTCAATGAGATCTGTTCTACGGCAGATCGGATTGTTGGACTGAGCGATCGAGTAGCAACACTTGCTCATTCAGTGAAGGAGCAGCTCAAGCTGGACATTCCATCTTGGCCGCCGCTGCCTCTGACTCAGCCCTGAAAGGATTACCTGGGCCGATCCGTTTCCACTTAGCCCCTCTTCAGCTTCCGCTCCACCTTCTTCCGGCTGCTGCCCACCTTCTTGACCGCCTTCTTTACCGCCGAAGCCGACCGGCGCGTTTTCTTCGCCTCGTACTGCACCTCGTAGTCCTGTCCGCCTGCCACGCGCGCGCGATCCTGCTTGCGACCGCGACCGGTCTGCTTCTTCGCTTTAGCCATATTGCACCTCCATGCCTTGCGAAAACGCACGGAGATTCAGTTGGTTCCTTGTACATCATTTGGTCGCGCCGCGAGGCCGGAACGAATCCCCGCAAAAAGATTCGAATCAAATGAGTTGTTGCGTGGAGTGATTGAGTGGCGTCCCAGCGTCAGCGAAAGGCACCGGCGATAGGCGTCAAGGCGCCCTACCCGGACTTTATCGAACCGGCCTTGGCATCCTCCGTCCCGAGGGTGCCCTCCGGAGAGCGGTGGATTCACGAAATCAAGTTCGACGGCTATCGCGTCCAGGTGCATTTGGCCAACGAGGCCGTGACCATCTACACCCGCCGCGGGCACGATTGGACCAGACGCTTCAAGAAGGTTGCCGAGGACGCGTGGCACATCAAGGCAGGCTCGGCGATCATCGACGGAGAGGTTGTCGTCCCGGCCGAAGACGGCACGACCGATTTTTCGGTGCTTCAGAATGAACTCAAGGGCACGTCCTCAAAGATCGTGCTCGTGGCTTTCGACCTGCTCTATCTCAATGGACGAGACCTCCGCAGCCTGCCGCTGGTTCAGCGCAAGGCCGAGCTGAAGAAGATCGTTGCCGGCACCGACGTGCAGTTCAGCGAAAGCTTTGAGATCGACGGCCGCCAGATGTTCGCCCACGCCTGCAAGGTCGGGCTTGAGGGCGTGGTCTCCAAGGTTCGCGACAGCGTCTACAACTCCGGCCGGAACAGCAATTGGACCAAGACGACCTGCGCCCAGCGTGAAACCTTGACCATCGCCGGTTTCGCGCTCGATGAAGGCAAGTGGGACGGCGTCTATCTCGGCCGCCGCAAGGGCGATGATCTGATCTATGCCGGCAAGGTCGACCACGGTTTCGACAAGACATCAGCAGCCGAGCTACGCAAGCGCCTGGAGCCGCTGCGGCGCAGGACGCAGCCTTACGCCAAGCGGATCGCGCACAAGGGCATCTGGGTCCAACCAAAATTGCTTGCCGAGATCGAGTACCGCGCCAAGTCTGCCGAGGGAAAGGTGCGGCATCCATTCTTCAAGGGATTGCGAGAGGACATTTGACTGAGATCTTGGAAATCAGTTTTTCCACAGCCACGAGCGGCAGTAGCTGGCCGCCGAAGTCGCCTACTAGGAATCGATAATTTGCCAACCCGGTTGGCTCATGCCTTTGATGACCGGATGTCCACGAAGTCGCGCTCATACCTGTTCGGCACTCAGATCAAGATGGCGGCCGAGCGCGCCCGAGAGGCGCGCAAGGAAGCTGACAAGCTGGCCTGCGTGGCGTGGAACAGCCGGATGCTCGGCTATAAGGGACCGGCGCAGCCCTCGCCGACCATTGGCGACGCGATCAACGGAGGATACCCATACCTCGAGGTGCGCTGTCATGGCTGCGATACCAACCAGACGATAGCACTCGACATCATCAGGCGCCCAAAAACGACTCCGATCCACGAACTCGAACGCTACATGCGCTGCAAGGACTGTTCGCAGGTGCGCGGCTATCCGTACAAGCGCAGCGAGCTTGTGGCGCTGAGGCCGACAAAGATTTCAGCCAGCCACCCGCCCTCGACCTGGTGGCCGGGCGAGCGATAAGAGACAAATCCCAATCATGTGTAATCTGTATTCTATCACGACCAATCAGGCTGCCATCGCCGACCTCTTCCGTGTTGTCCGTCGTTACGAAGGCAATTTGCCGCCGATGCCCGGCGTCTTTCCGGATTACCCCGCTCCCGTCATTCGCGACGGAGGCGCCGGCGAGCGCGAACTCGTGATGATGCGTTGGGGCATGCCGCCGCCGCCCCGCACCGGCGGGCCGCCTGTCACGAACATCCGCAATACCTCATCGCCACACTGGCGCGCCTGGCTCAAACCCGAGCACCGCTGCCTCGTGCCTGCCAACAGTTTTGCCGAGTACGCGTCCGAGCCCAACCCGGAGACGAAGAAGAAAGATGTCGTTTGGTTTGCACTAGCCGAAGAGCGTCCGCTGTTCGCATTCGCAGGCATCTGGACGACGTTCAATGGTGATCGAGGGACCAAGTCAAAGCCCGTTCCGGGGCCGCATCAAGTCTACGGATTTCTGACGACGGCCGCGAATGCGATTGTTGAGCCCATCCATCCCAAAGCCATGCCAGTGCTCCTGACGACCTCGGAGGAATGGGACGTGTGGCTGCGGGCACCTTGGGACGAAGCGAGGGCGTTGCAGCGGCCGCTTCGAGACGACGCCCTCAAGATCGTGGCGCGAGGGACCGAGAAGGAAGACGTGATCGCCTAGGCAGCCCACCTGCCTTGCAGGGCGGAAGCACGCTCGGTCTCTCAGCCACCGACGCCGACGGACATGAGCCTCGGCCGGTAATGTCTTGCAAACGACCGAAGCGGCTTTGGTTCAGTAGTGGACACAAGGGCCAAGCCGCAACTTGAGTAAGTGGCTCAAGATGCTCAAGCTTCTCCGATAAATTTAATTCGCGCGCATATCAAATGATAGGACTCTTCACCACCGATGGGCTAAAGTAAATCCATCATCGCAAGGCCCGTGGCAGAGATCGGTGATGAGAACGCCCATCGCGCTCCCGCCCTTCTCTAACGAGGGAGAACGCCATGCAAAAGCGGCGTCGTTTCAAACAGACCACCACCTTGCGCGAGAGACTCGCGGACGAAGCGGAGCGCTGCCGCGAGGAAGCGCGCAAGTTGACCCCTGGCCCCCGCCGCGACATGCTGCTGCGCCAGGCGCGCCGGGACGAAACCGCCATGCAGATCGATTCCTGGCTGCGCTCGCCCGGCCTGAGGGCGCCGACATGATGCAATATCGCGCTTATCTCGTCGGCGAGAACGGCGTCTTCCGCTCCGCCGAAGCGTTCGAAGCCCCGTCCGATTCCAGCGCGGTGGTCATCGCCAAAAAGTTCACGCGGCTCGGCAAGGTCGAGGTCTGGCAGCTCGGCCGAAAGATCGCCGTGCTGGAGTCGGAGCAATTGCGCCCGCCCCTGCCCGAGCCGTCCCGCCCGACGCTGACGCGTCAATGACCGCGTGAGCGCGGCCGCGACTTCAGGTCTTCGATCTGGAAGCAGAACTTCACCTGCATGACGGGACCGCTGGCATCGCGCACGTCGATCGCCAGCTCCTGCCGGTCGCCGGTGAGCGGCGCGGAGAGCAGCGCATCGCGCGCGAGGTCAGCGACCGACTTGGCCGCCTCGGCCTGAACGGCACGCGGGCTCGACAATTCCAGCCCCTCCTCGTCCAGCGCAATTCCCTTGTCGTCGCGAAGGTCGAAGTAATATCGGGCCATGACCGCATTCCTTTGGCCTATAGGCCCAAGAGCGGGCAAAGGTTGCTAGCGCGTCGAAAAAAAATCGCTTGGGATCAATGAGTTCCGGGAACACGTGGGATCCGCGACCGTGGGCCGGCCTCACTCCTCCGCAAGCTTACGCTCGATATAGGCGTCCACCGTCTCGGCGAACGAGCGCTGCACCCCGACGGCGGCATCGTGCTGGTCAAGCGCGTCGCGTTGGAGCACGCGCAGGCCCCGCCCGCGCATGCTTAACGGTGCGGTGTTCAGGTACTGGTCGATGGCGCCCTTGGCAAGCGGGATGGCCTTGGGATCGCCCCTGGCGATCAGGAGCCTGAGCAGGCTCTGGCATTCGGCCAAGCCGGGCATGGCGTCTGTCACCTCGCTTGCGATTTCGGCTTCGGCCGCTGCGCCGGCTGGGTATGCGTTCCAAACAGCGCCAGCAGCAGCGCGACTTCTTCCTTCGAACCGATCTGGATCATGATTGTCTCTCCGTTTCGCTTCGTTGGTCGGCCCGGGCCGGCGCCGAGTTCAGGACGATCTGGTTTCAGCACTGTTTCAGGCGTGTTTCGTCCGTGGGCAGGACTTCCGAGCTGGAGCGCTCCTAAGCTTGCCGTGGGCTTGGCAGAAAAGGAAAGGCCGCCCCAAGGCGGCCAGTTTCAGACTTTCCTTGTTTGGTTATTTCTTGAGGGCGTCAGAGGCGTCTCGCGCTGCGTCCTTCACGTCTCCCGCAACGTTGTGGGCGGATCCCTTGGCCTTATCCATCTTGCCTTCGGCTTCGAGGTCCTTGTCTCCGGTAAGCTTGCCGGCCCCTTCTTTGATCGCGCCCTTTGCCTTGTCGGCGGTGCCCTTCACGTGTTCACGGTCCATGATCGTTATCCCTTTCTTGGGTAGAAGACGAGCCAACGAAGCCGGTGCGCCATCGTTCCGCGAAACGCGCGCCGCTCTTCCACAGCAGGACTTTGCCTCTTGCGGCGCCCGTAAAGGATTGTCCCGGGGGATGCGGAGCTGTTTACATAGCTGGCCCTGGTTTCGCTCTGCGGGTGTCCAAAAGTGCACAGACAGGGGCCGCGAAGATTGGCTTAGCTCCTGCCATTGGACTTATAATTCTTTACTGGCGATCAGCCCGGACGCTCACGCGCCGGGTTTTTTCGTTCGGATCCGCCTTCAGGATCTCTGCGGAACGTACCGGATTTACCTAAGTTAACGGGCAAGGAGTTCTTGCCCATGAGTCACACGGTCTTGCTTGTAGATGATGATCCCAACGTGCGCGACGTGCTCGCAAGCATGTTGGAGGACCTCGGCTGCAAGGTCGTTTGCGCCCAGAGCGGCGGCGAAGCGCTCGACGCCTTGCGGGACAATGAAAGCATTTCCATCCTGATAACGGACATCAACATGCCGGGCATGGATGGTCATGAATTGGCCGAACGCGCTCGACGCCTGCGTCCGGCCGTGAAGGTGCTGCAGGTATCCGGCCGGGAGCCGCGACGAGGCGGCCTTCCCTTGCTCCGCAAGCCCTTCACCGAAGATGACCTGGCGCGCGTGATGCAACAAACGACCGGTCTTTGCTAGGGCAAGAGTTCGTGCAAGCAGCGCTCCCTCGCGAGTGGGGTTTCGTGCCTACGCGGGAACCGTCCGTCACTTACCGAGTTTTCCTGCTATGAAACTCCTCACTGAATATCTGGAACGCGCAGTTCAACTCGAAAGGCTTGCCGCGGACGAGACGGATGGGGAGTTTCGAAACCAACTGCTGACGCAGGCCCAGTCGTATCGAAAGCTTGCCGCTAAGCGGGCAGAAGATTACGGCTTGCCCATGCCCAGCCCGCCAAATTACCCCACTTCGTTTCCATAGACGGCCGTCGATCGGTTGCGCCCCGCCGTCGCTACTTGCCGCGCTTTTGCGTGACGGTGCGCAGCGCGATGCCGTGCTGCCAGGCCCGCACCCGCACGGCGGCTTCGCTCCGATTGAGCTCTGCGGCAATCTCGTCGGGACGGCGTCCGGCTTCGGCCAGCGCTTTCAGCCGCTCATGCTCTTCCGCCGTCCACCTCTTCAGCAAGGGATAGCGTGATTGCATGGTTGGAGCGGCTCACCCGTCGTTCAAAGCGCTGGCGACAATCGGCCGGAGCGGACCCAAAGTTCCTATCTCGCCTGCGCGTGGCGGACGGCATAGCACGGGCTGCGCGACGCGAAGTTAGCAAAAGTTAAGCCCGCGGCGGATCGCTCCGCGCGGGCTTGTTTCGAGCGTAGGCTCGACAAGAGCTTCGCTCAGTGCATCAGTTCGAGGTGCACACCTTGACGGACTTCATGCCGGCCTCGGCTTCAGACCGGGTCTTGTACACGGTGTCGCCGCTGACGACCGTCGTCTCCGTGGTCGTCGGCTTCGACTCGGTGATGGTGCACTTCTTGGTCTTGACGTCCTGCACCACGTAGAACGCTTGCGCAAAGGCGGGAGCCGCAAACGACGTCAGCGCGACGGCGGCAATGATCGTTTTGATCTTCATCGTGTGTCCTCCTCCAGCAGCCCGGTGATCCAGGCGTGTAGTCTACAAACGTCACCAATTGCCGCTTGTTCCCGGTTCTCAAGGCCGAACCAATTCCGCCCGATCGCGTTGGTGCGGAAACAGGAGGCTTCCATGCTCGACTTGCGGCTGGTGACGACTTCGCTGGCGATGCTGCTCGCCCTGGTCAGCGTGGCGCTGGCCGAGCCCCCCAAGGATAAGGCCGCACCCGTGGTTCAAACCGCAGCCGAAGCCCGCCCGATCCGCGTGATCCTCCCGGCGCCGTGGGAGCCCACCAAGGGCCAGGCCGAGTCCGTGCAATCTTCAAAGTAGCAAGGCACGGACAAGGCACGGACGAGCGACGGCCGCACCTGCTCGACATTGTCGCTGCCGGATTGTCCCGACCGAAGCGCCGCAGCAAACTTCTCCTTCAGAATAGCAACCAATCCGACTCTCACTTGTTGTCGCCGGCACAATCACTTGCAGGAGACAACAACATGAAACGTCTGACAGTCCTGGCCGCAACCTTGGTGCTGCTCGGTTCGGTGCCCGCAGGCGCCCAGTCGCAGCCGGCGCAAAGCGGGCCGGGCAACAACGCGGTCAACAGCTCCGACCAGAACAACTCCAACGCACCAGTCGCGGGCCGCAACAGCTTCACCGAAGGACAGGCGAAATCGCGGATCGAGGGCGCGGGCTATTCCAACGTCTCCGGCCTGCAGAAGGACGACAACGGCGTCTGGCGCGGCAAGGCCGACAAGGCCGGCACCAAGACCGACGTCAGCGTCGACTTCCAGGGCAACGTCAACCCCGCCAAGTAACTCGCGCAAGAAATTCGCGAAATCAGGAGATCCAGACATGACGACGACCATCTCTCGCCTGTACGACAATTACGCCGATGCCGAGCGCGCCGTGACCCGGCTCGAAAGCGCCGGCGTGCCGCATTCCGACATCAGCCTCGTCGCCAACAATTCGGACAATTGGTACGGCTCACGCTCCGGCAAGGTCGCCGGCAAGGTCGATCGTGACCGCGACGGCACCGATGATCGCGCCGAAGGCGCCGGCACGGGTGCCGGCATCGGCGCGGGGCTCGGCGGCGCCGCCGGCCTGCTCGCAGGTCTCGGCCTCCTCGCCATCCCCGGTCTCGGCCCGGTCGTCGCGGCCGGATGGCTCGCCTCGACCGCGGCGGGCGCAGCTGCCGGCGCGGCCACCGGCGGAATCATCGGCGCCCTGACCGAAGCCGGCGTCTCCAAGGAAGACGCATCGCGTTATGCCGAGGGCGTCCGCCGCGGCGGCACGCTGGTGTCCGCGAGGGTGCCGGACCAGGACCGTGCGCGCCTCGATGCGCTTCTGCACGAACGATCGGTCAACCTTCAGGAGCGCAGCGCCGCCTGGCAGAAGTCCGGCTGGAGCGACTTCGACGCCGCAAGCCCGCCATTGTCGCCGGAGGATATCGTCCGCGAGCGCGAGCTCTATGGAATGCGGCGATAGGCAACAGAGCCCCGACACGACAAAGGCCCCGCGATGCGGGGCCTTTTTGATGTCGACGACCAGCCATCACGCCGGCACGGTCGATGGTGCCATCTTGCCAGTGTTTTGCCCGACGGGTCAAACTTTATCTCAAATGCCGCAAAGCGGATTGGCCGAAGTGAAATCTCTTCGCCTCATGCTGGGACATGTCGAATGGACGGGGGCAAGCCGGAGAGACCTTCGATGTATTACGTCGCCGCTGCATTGCTGGTGCTGTCGGGACTGTTCTATTCCGCGAGCCGTCATGAGCTCGGCCAATTCGGCGCGGACGTGTGCAGCTACGGCGGCACGTTCTGCGACAACCCGGTGGTTCTCTTCACCGGCGCGGCGCTGGCCGCCGCCTGGGGCATGTTCGTCAGCATCAGGTAGGCCGATGATGGCAATATAGCCCTGTTTTGCCCGACGGAGCAAACTCGACTTAGCATTTTCGGAAATCAGCCGCCCGCTTCGGCAGCGGGAACTTATGGTATTCGATTCGCATTTGCTAAAGACGACGTCCGCACCCGTTCGAGCCCGTTCATGAGCGACAGCGCCCTCACCCCGACGAAATCCGCGCCGACGCTGTTGCAACGGCTGGGGCCCGGCCTCATCACCGGAGCTGCCGACGACGACCCGTCGGGTATCGCCACCTATTCGCAGGCCGGCGCGCAATTCGGCTTCGGTCTGTTGTGGACCGTGTTTCTGACCACGCCGTTCATGATCGCGATCCAGCTCGTCAGCGCGCAGATCGGCCGCGTCACCGGCAAGGGGCTCGCCGCCAACGTCATGCGCGTCGCGCCGCGCTGGGCGGTGCTGGCGCTGGTGTCAATGCTGGTCGCCGCGAACACGTTCAACATCGCCGCCGACATCGCCGCGATGGCCGAGGCGCTCTCGCTCGTCATCGGCGGCCTCAACCACGAGCACGCGCTGATCTTCGCGGCCGGCTCGACCCTGCTGCAGGTGTTCGTGCCCTATCGCCGCTATTCGCCGGTGCTGAAATTCCTCACGCTGGCGCTGTTCGCCTATGTCGCGACTGCCTTCACGGTGCAGATTCCCTGGAGCACGGCGCTGCTCGCCGCGGTCTGGCCGAAGCCGAATGTCAGCGCCGACTATCTCCTGATGGTCGTCGCCGTGCTCGGCACCACCATCAGCCCCTACCTGTTCTTCTGGCAGGCCTCGCAGGAGGTCGAGGAGATGAACCAGGGCGAGCGCGACAAGCCGCTTCGCCAGCTCAAGCGCGGCGGCGACCACGAGCTCGACCGCATCAAGACGGACACCATCTCCGGCATGCTGCTCTCGAACGGCATCGCCTTCTTCATCATCCTGACCACCGCATCGGTCCTGCACGCCAACGGCATCACGAATATCGGCTCGGCGACGGAAGCGGCCGAAGCGCTGCGGCCGCTGGCCGGCGATTTCACCTTCGCCCTGTTCGCGACCGGCATCATCGGCACGGGCCTGCTCGCCATTCCCGTGCTGGCGGGCTCGGCGGCCTATGGCGTTGCCGAGATCTTCGGCTGGCGCGCCACGCTGGAGGCCAAGCCGGACGAAGCGGCCGGCTTCTACACCATCATCGCCGCGGCAACCCTGATCGGCTTCGGCCTCGGCTTCACCGGCATCGACTCGATCAACATGCTGGTGTGGAGCGCGGTGCTCAACGGCATCGTCGCCGTCCCGATCATGGCGATGATGATGCTGATCGTCTCGAACCGGACCATCATGGGCCGCTTCAGGGCTCGCTCCTGGCTGATCGCGCTGGGCTGGCTCGGCACCGCAGTCATGGCGCTCGCCGTCCTCGCCCTGCTTGGCTCGTCCGTGATCGGCTGACGAGAAGCGCTGCTTCGGACGCGCTGCCGCGTTGCATCGCTGCGCCCTTCCCGCCGCCCCGCGCTTGGCTTAACAATGCGGTCCGGGCCCGGCTCAAGATCGGGCTATAAGAAAAGCCCGGCCGGGCGACAGGGAGCGACATGACCAAATCCTCAAAAGCAACAAGCCTCGAGATCCTCGCCTGCGACGCCGGCTGGAGAAACTATCATTTCGTCAAACTGACGACCGAGGACGGCATCGTCGGCTGGAGCGAATTCGACGAAGGCTTTGGCTCGCCCGGCGTCGGCGCCGCGATCCAGCGCCTCTCGGCGCGCGTCATCGGCCAGAACGTCTTCCAGCACGAGCGCATCTTTGCCGAATTGTTCGCAGCGACGCGTCCTGCGGCCGGCGGCGTGGTGGCGCAGGCGTTAGGGGCGATCGAGAATGCGCTGCTCGATGCCAAGGCGAAATCGCTCGGCGTCCCCTGCTATGAGCTGCTCGGCGGCAAGATCCGCGACCGCGTCAGGGTCTACTGGTCGCATTGCGCCACGTGGCGGATCAATCACCCGTCCTGGTACAAGCCGGCGATCGAAACTCTCGACGGCGTCAAGGCGATGGGGCGCGAGGTGCGCGAGAAGAACTTCACCGCGCTCAAGACCAACATCTTTTCCTATGACGAGGGCAAGCCGACCGGCTGGCGGCCCGGCTTCGGCTCGCCCTTCGCGCCCGAGATCAACGTCGACCGCAAGATCCTGCGCGACCTGCACATGCATCTGGAAGCGATCCGCGACGGCGCGGGCCCCGACGTCGACATCCTGCTCGACTGCAACTTCAACGCCAAGACCGAAGGCTACTTGAAGATCCTGCGCACCATTGCCGACCTCGACATGTTCTGGGTCGAGATCGACAGCTTCAATCCGGAAGCGCTCGGCTATATCCGTCGGCAAAGCCCGCACCCGATCTCGTCCTGCGAGACGCTGCTCTCCTTGCGTGAATTCCTGCCCTACTTCCACGCGCAGGCCATGGATGTCGCGATCATCGACACGCCCTGGAACGGGGTCTGGCAGTCGATGAAGATCGCAGCTGCCGCCGAAGCCTTCGAGGTCAACGTCGCCCCGCACAATTTCTACGGCCATCTCTGCTCGATGATGAACGCGCATTTCTGCGCCGCGGTGCCGAACCTGCGCATCATGGAGATCGACATCGATCGTCTGTCCTGGGATCGCGAGCTGTTCACGCACGAGCCGGAGATCGAGAACGGCCATCTCATCATCCCGAACCGGCCCGGCTGGGGCACCGAGCCGAACGAGGAAGCCTTGCGGGCTCATCCGCCGAAGACGAGT
Organism: Bradyrhizobium sp. CCBAU 45321; assembly: GCF_028128975.1. Lineage (NCBI taxonomy): Bacteria > Pseudomonadati > Pseudomonadota > Alphaproteobacteria > Hyphomicrobiales > Nitrobacteraceae > Bradyrhizobium > Bradyrhizobium sp. CCBAU 45321. Next base: position 392,309 of record NZ_LFKZ01000127.1, on the reverse strand, counting down.
GGCGGGCTCCTCAACTACGGTCGCAAGGGTTGAGAGGAATGGTCTAGGTCGAATCGATTGCCACAGCTCGGTGTAACCTCTCCCGCTTGCGGGAGAGGTCGCGCCGGAGGCGCGGGTGAGGGCTTTCTCCTCTTGGGGATTGTCCCATTGCGGAAACAGCCCTCTCCCCAACCCTCTCCCGCAAGCGGGAGAGGGAGCGCACCTCCGTCTTTGCGCGATCAAACCTCATTCGTCGCGCTTTAGGGCGTCACGGGATTGACGGTTGGAGACGTCTTCGGCCGCTGCGGCTCGATCGGCGATTTCGGATCGGTCGGGAGCACCAGGGCGCCAGCGGCCCGTGCCGCTTCGCCTGTGGTCGCGTACATCGCGACGTGGGCCGGCTGTGTCTTGGCCCGACTCCACGGGCCGTGGTCGACGATCAGCATGGCCGCAATCGTTACGCCCGCCACGATCAACGCCATCACGCCGGGATGACGCAGGGCTCTGGACATGGAGTACGCGAAGCGACCGTTTGCCATCGAAGGGTCCGCAATTTTCCTATCGCAGGTTAATTCGGTCGAACCCCCTCCGGTTCCCCTCCTGTTGCGGCTCGGAGCCTTGGCCGATGCTGCGCCGGTCGTGGTCTCGCGCGAGGCGACGGGTTGCTGGGTGGAGTTCCCGGCTCGGGCACTCCGGGCGCAAGCTCTATCCCTCGCACACGACGCGCAAAACCGTCACGATGGTCGCCGAGATGAGACATGAGATCGCAAGCAGGGTCCAACTCGGCCTCGTGCTCGTGCGGGCCACGCGGACAACGAGCATCTTCATGCACGTCAACATTCATCCCTGGGAAGGCGGTGCAGGTAGGCTATCCCGAAAGAGGCGAGCTCTTCGGTATCGCTTGGGTGCTCTTCCCACCTCCTCTGTAGATGGCGTTCCAGCAGACAGCGCCTTGTGTCGTGGGCGGCGACCTCGGGGTGCCGCGCCCGGTACACCGTCCAGGCGGTGTCCGCGGCGTTCTTCAAGACCATGTCGTCGTCCATGCCTGCTCTCCGGAAATCCGAACCTCGTGGCGTCCCAACTTAGGGACACGCTCCAAAGTTTCCGATTTTTCCCGGTATTCGACCATTTAATGATTCAAGGCGATTTGATCGGATTCTTTCTCGGCGCGCCGCGCGCCGCTCGGGGCAGTCCCGAACCTCTTGGAGGCATTTGGCCGAACTGATGGGAGCGGCGGGCGTCGCCGTCCAGGCCCGAATTCTCGGTGACGCCGTCCCGACGCCGAGCACCCATTGGCTCTCGCCACCGGACAGCAGCAACCATTGCTTATTCTTCCCGTTATTCCCTAAGGCAATGTGATGTGAGAGGTATGTTGATGAAGAAGATTGCAATGTCAGCCCTGATGGCCGGCGCTCTAGGCCTGAGCTCGATCGCAGCAACGTCTTCCGCCGAAGCCCATTGGCGAGGTTGGGGACCTGGCATCGCCGGCGGCCTGGTCGCAGGCGCCGTCATCGGTGGCCTTGCCTCCTCCGCCTACGGCTGGGGACCCGGCTATGGCTACTATGGCGGACCCCGCTATTACAGTGCCGGTTACTACGGCGGCCCCTACGCCTACGACTACGGATACGACGAGCCCTATCGATGGGGCGGTGGCTACACCACCACCTACTACACGGCGCCCGTTTCCTACGGCTATCGCTATCGGCGCGTCGTGCGCCCCGCCTACGCCTATTACGGTGGGTCCTATCCGGTCGTTCGGCACCACTGGCATCGGCACCACCGCCATTGGTGAGAGCAGCCGATCAGGCGGCACGAGAGCCGTGCTCGACATGGGCGCGGCCTTTCGCTTGCAGGCCGGGCTAACGCATCTGAGAGTCTTCCCCGCGGCCATCCTTCGAGACGCCCGCTTTAAGCGGGCTCCTCAGGATGAGGACGGAGTGCGCGGCGGCAGTTTCAACGAGCGCTAATGCCAAATAGCCTCATCCTGAGGAGGCGCGTAAGCGCCGTCTCGAAGGACGAGGCGTGCGCACAGGCCGCCGTCTCAGACGCGCGCTTCACTCGCCTGGTGCGATGGCATTGCTCGGCGTCGGCCGGTCGGTGATCTGCTGACCGAACAGGCTGCCGATCAATTCGACCGCCGTGCGCGCGGTCCGACCGCGTTCGTCCAGGAACGGATTCAGCTCGACGATATCGACCGATCCGACGACGCCGGAATCGTGCAGCAGCTCCATGATCAGATGCGCCTCGCGATACGTGGCACCACCCGGCACGGTGGTGCCGACCCCCGGCGCCACGCAGGGATCGAGGAAATCGACATCGAAGCTGACATGCAGCACGCCATTGCTCGCCTTGACCCGTTCGATGACGCGGCGGATCAGGACGGCGACACCGAACTCGTCGATCTGGCGCATGTCGACGATCCTGATCCGGCGCGAGCGCATCAGCTCCTTTTCGAGCTTGTCGATCGAACGCGCGCCGAATAGATCGAGTTTGTCCGGGCTGATCGAGGCGCGTGGATCCTCGCCGAGCAGGCCGTCAAGACCGGGCTCGCCGCACAGGAATGCGGCCGACATGCCGTGCATGTTCGCGGTGATCGTCGTCTCCGGCGTGTTGTAGTCGGCATGGGCGTCAAGCCACAGCACGAACAGTTCGCGGCCGCGCGCCTGCCAATGCCGCGCCATTGCATTGACCGACCCCATCGACAACGTATGATCGCCGCCGAGAAAGATCGGCAGCGCACCTGATGTCGCGATCTCATAGCCTCTGCGGCTCAGGGCGCGCGTCCAGCGCTGGATTTCGCGGTAGTGATTGGCCTTTTCGGGGGGCCGGTCGGTGAGCTCCCGGACTTCGGCTACGGACAGATCGCCATAGTCGACGACCTCGAAATCGAGGCTTTCCAGCAATGTCGCAAGGCCGGCGGTGCGCAACGCCGCAGGCCCCATCAAGGTGCCGCGCTGCGAAGCGCCCATGTCGATGGGAGCACCGAGCAAGGCGATGCGCCGGGCGCGATCCGTCATGGTCCGGTCGGTCACGGCTGTCTCCTGACGTCAGCAAGGTTCACTTTAGCCTAACAGAGATTCGCACCCGTCGTTTCCCGGGGAGCCCGCAGGTGGCCGCATATCTTCCGGAACAATATCCCGCGCGCTGAATTGCTCATTCAAGGCCGGCACCCGCCGTCAATCACGGCACCTGTCGCGGATAGCCAAAGGTCACCAGACCCGCTGTTCAAAACGAGCGCTCGCGCGGATAGCCAAAGGTGCCGGCTTCGATCATCACGCCTGGAGGTCGCCCTTGAGCACGGAGATACCGCAGTCCACGTCCGAACCCGGCATGGCCGAGCGTGCCATCGATACGGCCGCGGACGTCTCGCGGACCATCGGTGAAGTCGCCGGAGGCCTGCACGCAACGGTCAACCGTCTGACCTCGGCAGTCGAGGAGTCGCGCAAGCCCGGCGGTGCACTCGCAACGGTCGCAGCGATCACGCGCGAAGCACCGCTTGCGAGCCTGTTCGTCGCCTTCCTTTTTGGCGTCGCGGTCGCGCGCCGAAGGTAGCTGTTCTGCGACCGCCCCTAGTGAGACCGTCCTCCGTTGACTCGCTCGGCGCTGCGGTTCGGTCCCGGAGCCGATCTGAAGGCACTCCCCCCCGCGGTGGCACTTGCCAATGGAAATCTTCACCTTAAGGGTCAAGCGCTGAGCCCGGTCGCGCACGGCGGGCTTGTACAAGCGGTCGTAGCGATGCCGGCCGTGCTGCTGTTGACGAACCTCAGCCCTCCCGCGTTGGTCATGACAGCGTCGGCGGCCGTGCTGTTGTTTCAAGACGGCCGCATTCATATCGAGAAGATCAGTGCAACGTTTCCTTACCAGCTTAAGGCCGGCGCCACAGAGTTTGGCGCTGGCATCGTCTATGCGGTCGAGAAGGGCTGGCTGATGCTTCACGAAAGCGGAACTTGCGTGAAGCTGCTCGCCCCCGGCGAAGATCTCCTCGCTTCACAATAGGAACATCTCCGTTCCGGATGCTTTCTGGAAATCGACGAGCCGGAGCTGGCGAAGCCGGAGGCGCGACCATGAAGCGCCACGCCATGAGCAAGTATTTCGGAAATGGGACTGGCCACGTACTGCGCCAACACAACAGTGCCGTGCTGCTGTTCAGGTGGCAGGGCAAGCCCGACGGATCGGCCCGCTATGCCGAGCACGTCAACCGCTACGTCCGCAATGGCGTGGAGTATCCCAGCCTTGCCGCCCTGCTCCGCGCCGTCGAGGCCGAACACGTTTCCAAGGAGACGTGATATGTAGCTGGCCCTCAGAACGTCCCTACGCTCTTCTCATTGGCTCAGATCAGACCCACGATGATCAAGACTCCGATCTCAATCATGAGGAGCGTAGCCGTTGCTGCGGAGATGAGAAAGCAATCACCTAGTGACAGGTGCATGATCTAGCTCACAATTTGCCCTAGAAGCGGCCCCTTACATCCTTGGAACAGGGCGGCAGGGCGGGATGATGGGACCGCTTCTAGGAGGTCCTTGACGCGTTCATCCGGCGCCAAGCGGTCCTCATTCTAATCCAACTTTAAATATCGTCCAGCATTTAATTCATTTAAAATGGCGAATTATATTAATATTTAATTGCGCCACGATTTGAACGATGCAGCCGCTGGGAAAAGGGTTGCTTTACGGTGAGCGATCTATCTGCCCGAGCATACGAGGGCCGCAAGCTGTGGCTGGCCAGCCGCAAGCAAGCCCCCCGAGGGCCTGACTGGATCCAAGACGATGGAATGCTGGCATGCATGACAACGAGCGCGTGCGGCTGCTCTCTCGCAATGGCACCGAGGGACCAGGCGGTACCCCTGGATCGATGAGGCGGCTCTGAAGCATCGCCAGACAAGGAACCCCAGCCCGGCGCCAGCGCAGTGCTCTGCGGGCTCAAGCAGCTTTAATCTGCCCTGCGCATGAGATTGGCTTTGGCCGAAAAGCGGTGGCGAGCGGGAACGTCGGGACGGAGCTGAGGTTGACCGAAAAAGAAGAGATTGGCGGCGCCAGCTGAGCACACTGATGGACAAGACCTTCGTCTATGATGCGTTGAGGCAGATCGAGCGCGATGTAGTTGAAGGAGAACGACGCCTTGCAGAGCAAGAGAGAGCGATCCTTCAGCTGAAGCGGGAAGGAAAGGATACCGCTACTGCTGAAGCAGAGCTGGACACATTGCGCAGAGCCCAGCGTGTTCTTGATCAGGACCGACAACGCCTCCTCTCGCTGTTACAGCTGAACGGGTGACGGCATTCGGCGCCGCTGTGCGTTAGAGCATCATCCGGAAAAGTGCGTAGCGGTTTTCCGAGAAGATCATGCTCAAACAATAGCGTGAAGCGCGATGACGATTCATCCTAATGGCATCGCGATTTGGTGCATCGTGAAAATCGCTCCAGAGCCAAAGCTGACGCGAACCAATGTCCCTCAACGCTGTTGTTTGCGGGAGACCATCGCCCGCCGTTCTGTTGCGGCGCCGATCGCGGATAGCCAAAGGTCAAATGCCCGCTTCTCCGAAGCGCTTGCGATAGCTAGCCAAAGCGGCGGTCTCGGCATCTGAAATGAAGTTCTAAGAGGAGGCCACCATGGACTGGAACCGCGTCGAAGGAAATTGGAAGCAGATCAAAGGCAAAGTGAAAGAGCAGTGGGGCAAACTCACGGATGACGACCTAGACACCATTGATGGCAAGCAAGACCAACTTGAGGGTAAGCTCCAGCAGCGTTACGGTTACCAAAAGGATCAAGCCAAAAAAGAGCTCAACGACTGGTTTGGTCGCCAGAAGTGGTAGTAGCCTAAAGCCCGCGGATACCAGCGGGCTTTCTTTTGTGTAGCGATTTGCGCTTCAAAGCTCCTGCGGCTTCATCAAGTCGCGGGCGGCACCCCGGTCTTCCGACGCGAGACGCGCTTCCTTCCGGTAAGCTGCGATACGCTGCGGGATGCTCCCATCATTGGCAACTTTTTCAGTCATGTCGCGCTCGTAAACTAAAGCCATTTACCGAAATCGGTGACGCTAGGCTTAGGTTGCAGGTCAATCCCTAGTCAATTGGCAACGGTGTTGGGTGGGTCGAACTTCATTTCGGCTTGAGTCACAAGCAGCGGGTCGAAGTGAGCACGGCCCCTCGTCCGCTCTGCCGCCGATAGCCGACATACAACGGTCTTGCCTTGTTCGGCTAAGGGCCAATAGGCGACTTTGAGTGTTATGATGGCTCCCTCCGTTCATGGGAGGGTTACATGAGGATTCTGACCAAAGCTCTATGCGTGGCGCTCGTTTCGATGGCAACGCCAACTCTCGCTAGCCCTGCAGAGGAGGCAAGCGCCGTGGTCGATCAGTGGTCGGCAACATACAGCGCCAATGATCGTAATGCACTGGTAAGACTCTATGCGCCGGATGCCCTTCTTCTCGGAACGACCGACCCGGTCGCGACCCGAGGCACGGAGGCGATTCGGGAGTATTTCGTTGCGCTTGATAAGGGTGGCCGCAGGAACACGATACAAGAGAAGAATGTAATCGTGCTCGGTGAAAACGCTGTCGTTGTCGCAGGATTTTATGACTTTGCCCGACAGGAACAACACTACGAACCCCGACCATCGCGTTTTACGTTTGTGGTTGTGAAGCGCGACGGAAAATGGGTGATCGCGCATCATCATTCGTCGCCACGCGCTGCTCAGCGGCAATGAGCAATACTGCCCTGAAGCTGTTGCGCCATTGAGTTGCGATCATAAAAACGAGTGGACCCGCGCCTAGAGTTCATCAGTTCGTCGATTTTCGGCATCGGTTAGCGTTGGCCCAGAGGTCTGCTCAGGGTCAAAGGCTGCCTTGACCGGTCATAACTTTGGCGGGTCAACGCCCGACAGCTGACCTCGCGGCGCTCCGAGCTGAGGTCTAACACGGGCCATAAAGCGTAGCTTACGAAACCGCGCGTAAAGCCACCGAACCTTCCCCACAAGCGACGAGATGAATTGCGAACTCGATAGCCTCGCGACTGCGCGCTGGTTCCGCAATCGCAAAATTCTCGGAATGCTCTTTTCGTCCCGTTAACCTACTTGCAGCCGGTTGAGGAACGGACCCACAAATCATCGCTTCCTCCTGGAAAAGAATCTTGTTGCAGGCGTCCCCTTGCGGGCGCCGGAATTCATGGAGGCGTGTATGCGAATGAAGCTTCTCTGTGCGGCCACGGTCTGCGTTGCATTGTCCGCAGCAGCACCACTCGCGCAAGCCCAGGTGGGCGCGGGTGTTGGCGCCGGTGTTGGAGGTGTTGGTGCAGGTGCTGGTGCGGGAGTGGGTAGCGGTGGCGTCGGCGCCGGTGTTGGTGCCGGGGTTGGCGGCGTTGGCGCGGGTGCTGGCGCCGGAGTAGGCGATGGTGGCGTGGGTGCCGGCGTTGGCGCCGGAGTTGGTGGTGTCGGCACGGGTGCTGGCGCCGGAGTGGGCAGTGCTGGCGTCGGTGCTGGAGTGGGCGCCGGAGTTGGCGGAACTGGCGCCACGGGGGGCGTGGGTGTCGGCGGAGGCGCGGCAGGAGCTGGCGCAGGTGCGAGTGTTGCAGGAGTTGGTGGGGCAGGCGCGGGAGTTGGTGTCGGTTCCGGCAGCGCAGGTACTGGGGGCCTCGGCACCGGCGGGCTTGGCACTGTCGGCATTGGCCCTGGTGCCGCGGGAGCCGCGGGCATTTCAAATAATGGCGTTGGCAATGCAAACAACAGCTCTGGATTGGCAGGCCTCAATCCTGCCAACGTCGGCACAGCCTTCGCGACATTGGAGGTCGCAGAGCAGCAGCGGGTGTTGCGGCGCTGTGCAGCTGTCCTGAAACAGCCGGGTCACTACGACCGAGAAACACGGGCCGTTTGCCGTGTGATAAGCCGCTAAATAAGTAAAGATCGTCTTTGTCTCTTTCGAGATCGGAATCGACGGATAGACAAATAGGAAGAAAGGCTCGGCAAGAGAACGCCGAGCCTTATCTTCAGGCCGAGCTATCGGTCTCACTGCAAGCTGACTTCGCTCCCAACTCCTTGGAGAACAAGACCCAGTCTCCGCGAGCACGCAAAAGCTTGGTGATAATATGTCATGCGTCCGCCGGCTCTCGCGCGTCCCCACGCGCGGGGATTTACCAGCGATCCGAAATCGCGTTCGACGGCGAGGATCATATGTCTTACCTCAATCGAGGGCTGCAGACGGCGGAAGACAGGATCCTGGCCGAGAGTTTCTTTCCGCTCAAGGCCCGGATAGAAGATTCCAGGCCGGGACCTGATGGACAGTAAGGACGACAAGTTGGGGGAATGCCACGCCATTGGCGACCGCTCGCTACCTTCCGCTTCGGGCCGAACCACGAAGAACTCAAATTCAGCAAATCTCGTCCGCTCTGCCGCAACGAGCGGACCTCCGTGGGCCGACGCGCATCTTCGCCGATGGGTCAACAGCGGAAGTCGCGCTCATTCATCAGCTCGTTGCGAGATAAGTCCTTGGCTCAGATTTCATTTCGCAGCCCGGGGCAATGTGCCAGCACGCCGGTTGATAGAAACGCGGTTCGGGGATGAGAAAAAAGGAGCTTCCGATTTCGGCGCAGCGGAGTTGATACCGCACGGGATCACCACAGTGGTGCCCTGACCTTCGGCCGCCACTGTGGGGCCAAGTCGCTCGGGCGGGGGTCGCATGGTGGTCGGCACGAGACGGAAAGTTCCACTCCGGCGGCCTGCCTGTGACTGCGTCCGTCTAGGCAAATCGCGGAGCGACGCTCCGACGTCGGCTTTCGGGGAGCACACGCATCATGGATGAAATCCTGCGTTGGGTGGCGACAGTCGGCACGATCGGCGCCGGGCTGATCCTAGCTGCCCGGGCGCGGCCACTCATTACCGGCTGGGCCTTCGTCGTACTGAGCGGTGCATCGGTGATCTGGATCGTCGTCGGCTATCTAACAGCGGAATATGCGCTGATGGTGCAAAACGTGGTGGTGACACTTATCAACGTGTTCGGCGTCTACCGATGGCTGATCTGGAAAGGAAATGTATGAAAGCGTTCTGGCGACCCCGTTGGGCCCCAGCTTCATCCCTATTTCCGATAAAGGACCATATTTCCGATAAAGGGGACCGCCGATTGCGGCGGGCTCAGTTCTTCGTCAACGGCTTCTTTGGGTCCGCCGCGGCAATCTCGATATCAACCGGGGGCAACTCGCCCGTGCGGTCCTTCAGGTCGGCCGCTCGCTGGATCAATCCCGACGCAACCTGTGGGTCCTTTGTTGTTTTTGCCATTCGCAGCAGCGTTGCTGCCGCCTCTCGGGCGAAGGAGATGTAACGCGGCACGTCTCTTTATCCCATGAAGGCCCCGTGGGATGAAGCCACAAACTCGTACTGCGTTCCGCCGCTTTGTACAAAAATGTACACAGGGGATAAAAAGGCCTCAGCTCCGGGGCTGGCCGAGCTGAGGCCTTGTGTCGGCATCACGTTGTGGAGGCGCGATCCGGCAGGATCAGCTTAGCTCCGGCCATTTGGTTCCCGGTGCTTAGTTCCGTGATTTCAGTTTGGCAAAATACTCATGATCTCGGCCTTCGTCGGCTGTGGGTCAAAAGCTGCCCTGCGCAACTTCAAGAGGTCTCTCCGCTCAGCTTTCGAAAGCAGACCATGCGAGGCCAATCCCCGTGGCGCATTTCCGCGCTCAGATCGCGATGCGAACTCGCGGGAAGCAGGAATGTAGGCCCCGTCACCGGATGCTGAATACCAGATGTTGACCCGCGCGATGGTGCTCGCCAAAACAACCAGCCTCCATTCGGAGTGCTAGTGTCACGCGCAGGCCAAAGCCTCCGCTCAGGCGGCGCTGACAGTCTGGAGTTCGGCCGCCAGGAACTGTCTCTCAAACGCCTCGGCGGGCATCGGACGGCCGAAGAAATATCCCTGCCCTTCCTCGCATCCCATGGTGACCAGGAAGTCGGCCGTTGCACGGTTCTCGATGCCTTCGGCGACGACGGTGAGACCGAGCTGCTTACTGAGGCCGATGGTCGACCCGACGATGGCAGCGTCGTCGGAGTTCGAGAGAAGACCGAAGACGAACGACCGGTCGATCTTGAGGCCGTCGAGCGGAAACTTCTTGAGATAGCTCAGGCTCGCATAACCGGTGCCGAAATCATCGAACAGGATCCGGACGCCGAGCTCCTGGATTCGCTTGAACATTTCAAGCACGCGGCGTTCGTCATGCAGCAGGATGTCTTCGGTGACTTCGATCTCGAGCAGCGACGGCGTCAGCCCCGTCGTCTCGAGCAGCGCTGCAACCGAATGCGCAAGGTCGCCGGACTGAAGCTGCGAGGGAGAGAGGTTGATCGCCACGCGCACATCGCTGCCGGACAATTCCCAGGCTCGCGCCTGGCGGCAGGCGGTCTCCATCACCCAGTTCGCGATCCGCTCCGACAGCGCCGAGGTGTTGACAACAGGCATGAATTCGGCCGGCGAGATGTAGCCGCGCACCGGATGCCGCCAGCGGATGAGCGCTTCGGCCCCGATCAGGCTGCCGTCGATCAGATGAACTTGCGGCTGGTAGAACAGCTCGAATTCGCTGCGGTCGGCGGCAAGCGCCAGCTCGCCCTCCAGCCTCAAGCGGTTCTCGAGCTCCTGCCGGATCGCGGCTTCGAATACGACGTGGCCGCCGCGCCTGGTCGCCTTGGCTTTCGTCAGCGCGAGATGGCCGTTGCTCAGGAGGTCATCGGCGTTGCTCCCGCCTTCAGGATAGACGGCGACGCCAACGCTGATCTTGACCCGGTGCTGGCGCGTGCCGGTTGCGAGAGGGGCCTCGAACGCGCGCGCGATTCGCTCGGTCACCGCCGCGACCGGCTCGGTGATCTCTGCGCAATCGATCGCGATGGCAAATTCGTCGCCGCTGAGCCGGGCGACGATCGCCTTGCCACCGACTTCGCTCCGCAGCCGCTCGGCGACCGCGCGCAGCACGAGATCGCCGGCGGAGTGGCCTAGCATGTTGTTGATCTCTTGGAAGCCGTCGAGCCCGAGCACGAGCAACGCGACGCTCGAAGACCGTCGCTCCGCCGCGGCGATCAGATCGGTCAGGCCCACATGCAGCATGTTCCGGTTGGCCAGCCCCGTCAGCGCGTCATGTTCGGCGAGATATTGAATGCGTTCGGCTTCGCGTTTGCGCACCGAAATATCGCGCAGGATGGCACCATATTGAAAGCCGTCGGTTCCCTGCCAGCCCGAGAAGCTCGCCTCGACCGGGAAGGTTTCGCCGTTCTTGCGCCGGCCTTCGAACTCGACGACGACGGCGCCGCCCGGAACCAGGAGCGCCTGGCGCGCGGCGTCGTGCATGGACGGTCTTGCACCGGCGTGTGCCGGCAAAGCGCACAGCGTTTCGAACGGGCGGCCGATGATCTCGGCCGGCATGTAGCCGAAAATCGCGCTCGCGCCGGGATTCCAGACCGTGATGCGGTGATCCTCGTCGGTGCAGACCAGCCCGTCGCCGAGCGACATCGCGATGCGATGAAAGCGGCTCTCGGCGATGCGTCCGAGCAGGCTGCGGAAGTCGATTTCGTCGAGCGCAATCGCGGTCAGGTAAGCGACGATGGCGATGTGGAACAGCGACGTATCGATGACCAGGGGCCATCTTGCCTGCACAAGGATTGCGGCCAGCTCGACCACCGCCCCGGCTGCGATCAGGATTGCGACGCGAAGTCCTGGCGCGATACGGCGCCACGAATACAGCATCAGCAGGCAGATTGCGCCCAGTCCGACCACCATGCCGACATCGGAGGTCCAGCGCAGGGTCCGGTTCTGAAGGATCGATTCACCGGCGAGCGCCTGGAGGACTGGCCCCGAGATGATACTGCCGTTGGGAACGCTGAAACGGTCGCCGAGCTCGAGCGCCGTGGCGCCAATGATGACCTTCTTGCCTTTCAGCTTGTCGAGCGTGGCGCTATCGCCGCGCAGCACGTCGACATAGGAGACGGCGGGAATGGAGGGTGCGCGAATGCTGAAATCGATCAGGAAGGGCGGTCGCCGATTGGCGTCCTGTCCCGCCAGCACGACGGCCATCGAAGGCATGAAAGCATCGCCGAGCTTCTCGCCGAACGGATAGCGGCGAACCAGCCCGTCGGATTCGATTGCGACATTGACGAGAGCCGGCCACGACTGGTTGCTGAACGACTTCAGCGGCCGGTTGACATGAGCCGGGCCGCCCCTCGGTGTCGGCTGCTTGAAGGATGGCAGGATCGTCGAACCGCCGGCGTCTCGCAATGCCTTGGCGAAGGCCGCGTCGGAGGCGGGATCCGACGGCGTGCTGAAATCGACATCGAAGGCAACGTCCTGCGCGCCTGCCGCTTCCAGCCTTTGCAGCATTTCGGCATGGAGACGCCGCGGCCACGGCCACACCCCGATCTGGTCGATCGACGGCGCATCGATACCGACCACGACGATGTCGCCGGTGGCCGCACGCGTTTGCCACTTGAATCGAAGATCGGTGAGCGCATTGCGAAGCGCAGCGTGCCAGCCCGTGGACAACACCACCGCGAGCGCGATCACGACAAGAATATGCGGCCGATAGCGTTTCACCCGAGCCCCCCACACCCGCCCCGACGGAAGCGTCCACCTAGAGTTCAGCGTCTGCCGTGCCCATTGCTGCCATTTCCGTGGCCGTGGCCGTTGTTGCCTCTGCCATTGCCGGTGGCGCCGTTGTCGGCATGGCTGCTGTTACCGTGACCGTTGTTGCCGCCGTTACCGCTATTGTTTTGATTGCCGCCGTTGCCGCTGTTGCCGTTGTTGTTACCCGAGTTACCGTTGCCACCGGGATTTCCGTTGTTTGCTCGCGGGGCATCGCTGGATGCGCCGGCTGTCGTTGCGGCGATCGTGGCGTTCGCGCTGGCAGCACCGCTGCTTGCCGCGCCGTTGGATGCAGCCGGGCTCGTCTTGCCATCGTTCCAGACCGTCTGACTGTCGCCCCTGGCATTCGCGTTACGTGCCTGCCCTGGCGGAACGCCGCCGTGCGCAAGGCCGCGCGTCGCCTTGTGGACGTTCAGCTTGACCTCCCCCAGCGCGGCCGAAATGCGCACGACTCCCGCCTTGGGGGCATGCCCGCCGGCCGCCTGCCCCGAGGCCTTGGGTGCGCCGCCCGCCTTGGTGCCTTTGTCGATCGGGCCGAGCGCATGGATGGCATGGCCGTTGGCCGCATGGCGCGGCGCCGACAGGCCCGACTTCGGCACTGGGACACGCTCGATCGTGGGTGCGCGAGGCTTGCCCTGCTCGATCGGATTGAGCGTCCCCGCACCGCTGAGGCTGAGACCGGGCTTGCCATGTTCGAAGACGGTGGCCGCTTGTCCGGGCATCACTTGCGCAATCTGTCCCGTCTTGAAATCGGAGACTTCGACCTGGCCGCGGAGCACGCCGACCTTGGTGCTACCGGCACCGACCGTGACGCTGAACTGCGTTCCCTTGACCACGGCGGCGAGATAGGGCGTCTCGACCTCGAAATGCTTGACGTTGCGCTTCTCGACCTCGAGCAGGATCGAACCCGCCTGCTGGATGATGGTGGTCGACAGGCCGTCCTTCTTCTCGGCCGGCAGGCCCACCACCGAATTGGGAGAGATCAGGATCGTTTCCTCGCCGCGGACGAGGAGTACGCGCCCGTTGCGACCGGTGCGAATGGTATCGCCAGGTTTCAGCGTTCCTTCTGACGTCAACGACACCTGCTGGGCGCCGCTCGTGGCAAGCCAGACCTCGCCCGAGGATTTGCTGACCGACCACACACCGTCGTCCGCCGCGAATGCGCTGGAGGCCGTTCCCAGGATCAGCGCCGCCGCCAGGGCGCGCCGCATTCCAACTCTGCCGAACATGATGATCCTCAGCCCGCGTTTACAGCCAAGCCTGAGGGGTATCCGAAATCACTCAAGATAGGATTATCGGAAAGCGGCCAGCGGAGCGGCCGGATTAACCAATCGTTGACCATAAAAACCTATGAAAAATCATGCGGCTAACGAACCCTTACCGTCCCGTGGCAGATCCTCCGTCGAACTACGGAGACAGCGTCGCTGCGCGCGGTGAGAAGCGGCATCTCCTTACCGCATTGGTATCGGCAGCGGTATTTTTCGCGGCAACTCCAGCGGCATTTGCTCAACAGGCGAACCAGCCGGGCTTCGACCCGCGCCAGCCCGAGAAATATTTTGATAACCAGACCGAGCAGGAATCGCTTGGCCGGCCGCCGGTCCGATTGCCGAGCGTCGGACAGCCCACGACGGGCGGCGATACCAAGCCGCAATTCGTGCTGCGCGGCGTCAGCGTCAGCGGCGCCCACGCGGTTTCCCCTGATCGCATCGCCGCTGTCTACCAGCCTTATCTCGGCCGGAAGGTCTCGCAGGCGGATCTGGCCGCGATCGCAGGCGCCATCAGCGACCTCTACCGCGAAGCCGGCTTTCATCTGAGCCGCGCCATCGTGCCACCACAAGACATCGCCGACGGCCGTGTCCGGATTCAGGTCCTGGAAGGTGCGATCGTGCAGGCCGAGCTGAAGGGCGACGGTGCCGAACAGTTCGGCATAAGGCCGATGCTGGCGCCGGTTCTGACCGAACAGCCTTCGCGACTGGCAACGCTCGAACGCCAGCTCTTCCTGATCAATGGCAGGCCGGGCGTCCGGATCACCGACACTGCGCTGGAGGAGATCGGCGGTACGACGGGCCGCTTCCGCCTGACCATCTACTTGAAGACCTGGCACGTCTTCTCCTCGTTCGGCCTCGACAATCTCGGATCCTCGTCGGTCGGTCCCTGGCAGACCTACGCCACCGGCGCGTTCAACTCCTACCTCACGCCTGGCGATACATTGGCGGTCAACCTGTCGACCATCGCCAACGACCCCCGTCAGCTCGGCTTCGCACGTCTGTCGTACGATGCGCCCGTCGGCGTCGACGGTGTCCGCCTGGGTGCTTCCGTGCTGTACAGCGCGGTAAGACCGGGCGATATGCGCCGGCTCGACAGCGACATCACCACGACCGAGGCGTTCGAGCTGCGTGCCGGCGTCGTCCCGTTGCAGTCGCAATCCTCCACGCTCACGCTGACCGCGGCGACGACCTTCAGCAATGTGTCCGAGCATGACCTTTACGGGCCCTGGTACAACGACCACATCAGGACGGCGAGCCTAACCGCCGACTACCGGCTGTTGGATCCTTTTGGCGGTACCAATTTTGCGACTTTGACCTACCGTCAGGGCCTGGACATTTTTGGCGCCTCGCATTTCCAGGACGATCTGTTGTCACGCGACGGCGCCTCCTCGAACTTCTCGGTCCTGAACCTCTGGTTCACGCGCTACCAGACACTCAACGATGTCTGGTCGCTCAAGCTCGGTGCGGCGAGCCAGACGGCATCGCGCCCGCTGTTCACCTCGCAGCAATTCTATCTTGGCGGCGCGGCCTTTGGCCGTGGCTATGGCGCAGCCGAGATCAGCGGCGACAACGGCCTTGCCGGCTCGCTCGAGCTGCGCTTCGACCAGAAGCTCAATTTCCGCTACTGGACCGGCTACCAACTCTATGCCTTTGGCGACGCTGGCGCCGTCTGGAACCACGGTTATCGCCTGAGCGACGGGCTGTCGCTGACATCGGCGGGGGCCGGTGTGCGCTTCTTCCTGCCGGACGACCTCCAGGCCGATTTCGGCGTCGCCGTCCCCTTAAGCTACCGGGCGCCTGACAACGAGCGTCGCAGCCCACGCTTTCTTTTCACGCTGTCGAGCGCGTTCCGGCTCTGCCCCGAACGCGGCAAGGCCGCCTGTCTCTAGCCGCCCCTTGCGCTTGCAGAGCCCAATGATCATGAACCCGGACGACTATTGGCCGGGACGCTTTGCGGCAGATCAAGGTGGCTCCGACACGGCACGGTAAGAAACCACGTGCCGTCGGAGAGACAGGTGTCGCACTATACCGGAAGTCTTGGTAGGAAAAGCCTTGTTCCGAAGGGCCTGCTCGCGGCGAGAGTGCCTGCATCCATGCGGCATCTCTATCGTTCGACCCGCAGGCTGCTGCGCTCGATCGTCGCTCGCATCGATCTCTCGCAGTTTCCAGGATCCTGCTGCGGATGAGCACAGCAGCCGCAAGCGAATGCAGAAAGATTGCCCTATGCTCCGGCATGTGAGACGGATTTTCCTGCTGCTTGGACTCGTCTCTGGCGTCGGCTCGTCGTCCGCTCTCGGCGCCGATGCCGGTCACGGCGCCGACCTCGCCAGGCGCTGGTGCGCGAGCTGCCATGTCGTGGCGAACGGACAGGCTCAGGCGAGCGCCGACGTCCCTTCCTTTGCGTCCGTCGCGCGCAGGAAGGATTTCAGTGCGGAAAGGCTCGCATTCTTCCTGCTCGATCCGCACCCGAAGATGCCGAATTTTCCCCTGAGCCGAACCGAAGCCGGCGATATCGCGGCCTACATCGCATCGCTGCGTTAGATGCCTGATCGGCCGCCGAAGGCCGCGCTCGAGCAAACCGTTCAGCGCTTTTCCGAAGTCATGCTTCAGCGATAGTCTGAGCTTCATCCCGGATGGTCACGCCGGGCTGCACGAAGGCTGCAAATGCAAATCCCTGCCGGTGGACCGGCAGGGATCAGCAGAAAGGATGACAGACGGCGAATGAGATCATTCGGTGGCCCATCATGGACCTGCACCGGTATCGAAGCGCGGATCTTCACGTTATACAAGATCAATTTGTGGGCACGCTGTACACAGACCGAAAATCAGGGCTTGCCCTTGCCGGGTTGCATGAGACTGCCGGTCATCTGACGCATGTGATCTCCGGCGCTGGTGAACTGACTACGGAGGAAATCGGATTGGATTCGCATTGCCTCCTGGAGGTCGGTGGCATGCACCAGCTTGCGCGCATGCTCGAAGGCCGACTTCATGTTCTGCTCCGTGAAAGCCAACGCCTGCTTCGACACCTCTGTCCCCGCCCCCGGAACGGACGACATCGATTTGGTCGCCGCTTCAAAGAACATGCCGAAGGCCTTTTCGGCCTGGTCGATGGTCTTCTCGGCCAAGTCACGCAGTTCGGCCGGAACTTCGATTTTCGGTTCGATCATGGTCTCGCTCCTCCCTTTTTCCGTCTGAATACCACATTTGCCTGACCGCCATCCAGCCGCCAGCGCTCCGGCGAACGATGCCGGGGAGCCTGCTCTGGCAGGAAAATGGGCAGGATGGGCGCGCGGCCGGGCTCTAGGATAAGGGGTGCTCGGGAAGAGCTTCGTCGGTGGCGAGATCTTCGACCAGCTTGATCACCTCGAAGCGCTGTCGCGGCGCGAGCTTCAGGAAGGCCCGCAGCAGGCGCAGACTTTCCACGGTGCTGCCTGCAGGCACACCGAGCTTGAGATGCAGCTCAGCCGCGAAATTGAGGTTTTTCATCTCGCACCTATGACAAGCATCGGTCGTGATCCGCTCGAGAACCGAACGCCGCAACAGAACTATGGCGACGAACGTTAGGCCGAAGGGACCCGCCGGGTTGCAGGCTGAACCGCGTCCAAACGACGGCCTCCATCTGGTTGCAACTATGCCAAGCAACAACCCATCCGGCAAGCCCAACCGTGGGTATAGCGATGCTTGGTCTGCATCGCGCCACGGCGTTTCCGGATAACAGGAATATCGATCGCCGTCACCCACCTGCGTCAAGAAGCGTCATCAATCACGCGCACAGCCCTCTTGCTGTCAATCGACACGGGGTTTCGTCGTGCTTCCGACGTGAAATCCACGTTAGCGCGCACGAATTGGCGATTCTTCAGCAAGATGCACGCATTTGTTGAATCGGTCCCGGCGGTTGCGTTAGGCGCGTGAAAGTCGATCTCGCGGCCGGTCCCCGTGAACCGCCGTCCACGCGCGAGCGACCAAGCCGTTGCGGCACGGCCACGCAGACACGGGCGCCATGGCTGAAAACTCTTCGATTGGGCGCACCTCAGCACCAAAAAGGACGACGGCATGCTTTCTCGCTGCGATCTCATCAAGGGCGCCGCAATCGCGCTTCTCACCCTTTCGACACAAGGCGCATGGGCGCAGGAGACCAAGATGAACCTGTTCAAGATCGTCACCGTCAAGGACGAAATCGTCGTCGGACTGTCGGCGGCAGAGCTTCAGGCGCTCGGCGGCAATGATGCGAGCGCCGTTGCACACGCGCTGGCACAGAAGGGCGATCTCACCGTCTGGCAATACAACGTGCATCGTGGCCCCAACGGCGAATTACAGCAGGCACCGACAGCCAAGATCGGGCTGCTGGCCCATGCCTCGCTGCGCGTCGAGCCCTACACCACGCCCTACCAGATCGTCCCTCACCCGTAAGCAATGGGCGGGACGCCGGCGGCCGAGACCGCCGGCGCTCCGCAATCATCCACGTCGGCCCCCGCGCGCCGTTCCCGTGTCCGTCGCGAAGCCGTAGATCAGCGCCAGCCGGTCCAGGCATTCGCGAAAACGCCGCGCGAAGTAATCGTTCCAGCGTTGCGTGCGGACGGCACGACGCTGCCCAACCTGATCCATGGTCAGACCCAGCACCAGCACGTCGTGCACCAGCGCGGCGCCGTCGGTGCCGAGCTCTCGTTCGATCCGGTTGAGCCGCAGCACCGCCTGGCGCTGGCTTTCGGTGACGGGCTCACGCGTGCCCGTCCCATCGACATATTCGCGCGTCGTATCCACCGCCTGCGGGCCGCGTTCCGCCCGCTCCCAATCGTTCTGGAAGGCGCGCCCGCCGCGGTATTGCGCCTCGTCGATCTGATGGTGCGCGTGCAGCCGGCCAAGCGGATCGCCGCGGACCGACCGGATCGCCAGGATCTTCTCGTCGGAATCGAGCGCGTGCGGATTGTCGACCTCCACCTCCGCGATCTCGGCGTTGAACGGCACCTCCCGCGACCGCCGGTCGTAGATCTGCGCCAATTTGTAGGACTTGTTGCGTCGGGCACGAGCCACTCGGATCTCCTTGCAAGACTGAGAGTTGAACGGAGGGCGGCACCGTCAGAGCGCCGAGACCAGCTTCAGCACGACCGGGCCCGCGGCACGGGCCGCCGACGCAGCCTCGGAACGGCGCGTCAGACGGCCATGCGGCGCGCAATAGCTCGAGCCCGGCTGGCGCGGGTGGCCGCAGAAGGTGATCTCCTCACCGTCCTTGTCGCCGCCATAGGGATAGCGGCAGTCGGCCGGCTCGAGCTCGACCAATTGGATCAGGCGCGGCTGGATGCCGACACAGCGCAACTTCACCCGCGCCGCAGGCTTCATGGCGGACTTCGGCGGCAGATTGAGGCTCGGCCACGCCACCCGGCGCGGCGAAAGCAGGGTGGGTTCACCCGGCAAGGGCGGCGCGAGCGCCGGGCTCGTCATCCATTGCGGCACGATGAGCCCGAGCCGCTTGGCGCGGCCGACCACCGCGCTGCGCGTATAAGCCGTTCCAAACCTTGCGTTTATCTGTCTTCCGATCTCCGCATAAGACATGCCTTTGTGAAAATAGTCGCGAAGCGCGTCGGAGTGCTCCGACGGCCAATGGCCCGGTTCCATGCTGCTGTCCTGTGATGCGCCTCCACCCGGGAGGCGAGACGCACATTCCGTTATTCCGAATACAGAGTCAAGCCGTATTTCTGATATTCATAATTGCATCAATTCCGAATTTCGGATTACAAGAGGCGAGACGGTGCGCAATCGAGGGAATCACCATGCTGGACGTAGCAATGATTGAGCGGGGCCTGGAGAAGACGGGCAAGAGCAAGGGCGGCCTGGCTGCGGCCATGGGCGTGCGGCCCGGCGCGGTCTCGGAGATTCTCGGCGGCGAGCGCCTGGTGAAGGCCTCGGAGATAATTCCGATCATGGAATATCTCGAGCTCAATCTCGCGCCGATCATGGGCCGCGTCGGAGCCGGCGCGGTGATCGAGCCGGACTACGAACAGGTTCCGCCGGAAGGTCTCGGCGACGTCGCGTTGCCCTTCCCGATCATGGAAGAGACGATCGCATTCGAGATCGTGGGCGATTCGATGCTGCCCAAATACGAAAGCGGCGACGTGATCGTCGTCTACAAGGACCAGCGCCACCCGCTGTCGAGCTTCTACGGCGAAGAGGCCGTGGTCCGCCTCAAGACGGGCGAGCGCTATCTGAAGACCATCGAGCGGGGCAAATCTCCCTCAGTGGTCAACCTCACGAGCTTCAATGCCAAGCCGATCGTCGGCGTCAAGCTTGACTGGGTCGGGGAGATCTGCCTGTCCATGCCCAAGGGACAGCTTGAGCGGCTGCGCGCGAAGTCGGCGCGGCCGCGCAAGAAGGGCAAATGAGGGCTGCCGCTTCTGATTAATAGAAATCACAACTTGACATAATTCCGATTTTCGGAAATAATCTGCCGCGTCCCGTCCACGGGGCGCGGCAGGATCGTTTCATGCAATACTTCGTCGTGATGATCGATTATGGACGGCGGGGCCGCGAGGCGATCGTCGATCCCGAAATCACCCGGCGCGAGGTCATTTCCCGCATCGCCTCGGGTGAGTATCGGAACGTCTCGTTCATCCACGAGATCGTGGAGAACTCGGTCGAGGATGTCACCGAGGCCATCCTGGCCGAGGCGGCCCTCCCACAGATCGAGCCCGAGGACGTCGATCTCCAGGCAATTCGCCTCGATCACGTCCGCGATCTGCGCAAGCACGAGAGGATGTGACGCAGGCCTAGAGCATGATCCGGACCTGAAGGGCCGCGTTAGCGCAAAGTGTGCAGCGGAGCTCGCGCCACCGCCCCGTCGGCACTACACCAGGAGAACGGTCGATCCCGTGGTCTTGCGTGCCGCAAGATCGGCATGCGCCTTGGCGGCGTCCTTCAGCGGGTAGGTCTGGTGCACCTCGATCTTGACCGCTCCGGACTTGACGACGTCGAACAGCTCGCCCGCCATCGCCACCAGATTTTCGCGCTTGGCGGCGTAGGTAAACAGCGTCGGACGCGTGACGTAGAGTGAGCCCTTCTGGGCGAGCAGGCCAAGATTAAGCGGCTCAACCGCGCCGGAGGACTGGCCGAACAGCGCGGCGACGCCGAGCGGAGCGAGGCAATCCAGCGATTTCAGGAACGTGTCCTTGCCGACGGAATCATACACCACCGGCACCTTCTTGCCGCCGGTGATCTCGTCGACCCGCTTCACGAAATCTTCCCTTGTATAGATGATGACATGGTCGCAGCCATGCGCGTTTGCCAGCTTCGCCTTCTCGTCGTTGCTGACGGTGCCGATCACGGTCGCGCCGAGATGCTTCGCCCACTGGCTCAAGATCAGGCCGACACCGCCGGCGGCCGCATGCAGCAGGATGGTATCGCCGGCCTTCACCCGATAGGTCTGGCGGATCAGATATTGCGTGGTGAGCCCCTTGAGCATCATCGCCGCCGCCGTCTTGTCGTCGACGCCGTCGGGCAGTTTCAGCAGCCGGTCGGCGGGGATCAGCCGCGCCTCCGCATAGGCCCCGAGTGGCGAGGCACCATAAGCGACGCGATCGCCCGGCTTCAGATCGGCGACGCCGGGCCCGACCTCCTCGACGACGCCAGCCGCCTCGCTGCCGAGCCCGCTCGGCAGTTGCGCCGGATAGAGGCCGGAACGGTTATAGATTCCGACGAAATTGAGGCCGACCGCGGTGTGGCGGATGCGCGCCTCGCCGGGCCCAGGTTTGCCGACGCTGACCTCCTCCCAGACCAGGACTTCCGGACCGCCGGTTTTGTGAAAGCGAATGGCATGCGTCATGGGCGTGCTCCTTTATCGTTGAAATGAAAGTCCGAACACCGGATCGGCCTGTGAAATAGGCATTTGGTCCGCCCGTTACAGTATAGAAGCCGTAACAAGAATGTCACAGCGAACGACAAACAGCCGCCGTTCCACCTCCATTCGAAAGAGTTGATGAGGGCCCCGCGGCGACCGGGAGTAGCCTTTGCGCGGGGTTTGATGGGTCGCCTGCGAAGGAGAGCCGAGATGCCAGCTTACGTTCAGCATCATCAGGACGTCGAAATCGCGCCAGTGAATTGCCCCACCTGTATGGGGTTCCTGCCGATGTATGTGCGCGAGGTCGAGCCGCATTGGAGCCTTGCCAAGATCGACTTCGTCTATGAATGCGCCGATTGCGGCGCCGAGCTGAGGCAAACGATCCGCAAGCCGGAGTTGCTGCGGCACTGATCGCGCCAACAGCGAAGCGCTCAACTATTTGCGCTTAGCGGAAAAAACGCCGTTCACGCGGGTCAGATGTCTCCCAAACGTGGCTTGTTCTTTGCCTGGAACGCAGGCAGAACAAGCCTCAAGCAAGACCTTTGGGAGCGCCCTTTCGTGGCTGATCAGAAGGCCTCGACCTCGATCGAGGCAGTGGAGAGCGGCCTCGCCGCGCAGGGCTACATCGCGAGCCGGCAGATCGCGACTGCCGTCTATTTGTCGCAGCAGATCGAGAAGCCGATCCTGGTCGAGGGCCCCGCGGGCGTCGGCAAGACGGAGCTCGCCAAGGCGATTGCGGCTTGGCGCGGCATGAAGATGATCCGCCTGCAATGCTATGAGGGCCTCGACGAGGCCAAGGCGCTCTACGAGTGGAAATACGCCAAGCAGCTTCTCTACACGCAGATCCTCAAGGACAAGCTCGGCGAGGTTCTCGGCGGCGCGCAGACGCTGCATGCCGCGCTCGACCAGCTCCACGATTTCGGCGACGTGTTCTTCTCCAAGGAATTCGTCGAGCCGCGGCCGCTGCTCCAGGCGCTTGAGCAGCCGGGCGGCTGCGTGCTCCTGATCGACGAGATCGACAAGTCGGACGCCGAATTCGAATCGCTGCTGCTGGAAATCCTGTCCGACTTCCAGGTCACCATCCCCGAGCTCGGAACCGTCTCGGCGATCACGCCGCCGACGGTGATCCTCACCTCCAACAGCGAGCGCGACCTCGGCGATGCCCTGAAGCGACGCTGCCTGCATCTGCATATCGGCTTTCCCGAGCAGCGGCTCGAGGAGCGCATCGTCGAAAGCCGCGTGCCCGGCATCTCGCAGACGCTGCGCCGGCAGATGGTCGGCTTCATCCACGAGATCCGCTCGCTGGATCTGAAGAAGCTGCCCTCGGTCAGCGAGACCATCGACTGGGCGCGGGTGCTGGTGCTGCTCCAGGCTTCCGAACTGGATACTGAGATCGTCAAGGACACGCTCAACGTGCTCCTGAAATACGAAGCCGACATCGAGGCCGCGACGCCGCAGGTGACGACATTCATTGCCAAGGCGGCCCGGTCCAACGTCTTCGGTTGACGCCGATGCGCGAAAATCTCCATCGCTTCTTTCGGGCGGCACGCGGCGCTGGCGTTCACGTCTCGCCGGCCGAAAGCATCGATGCGATGCGCGCCGTCGCGCAGGTCGGCATCTCCGATCGTGCCGTGCTGCGCGATGCGCTGCTGCTGACGCTCGCCAAGTCGCAGGACGAGAAGCTCGCGCTCGGCGACTGCTTTGATCTGTTCTTCAGCCAGCCGGAGCCGCGACAGGATCAGCCTGAGGCTGCCGGCGGAGACGATGCTGCGCAAGGTGAGGATCAGCCGCCCTCCGCCGGCTCTGCGAGCGAGGCGGGCGACGGTCAGCCTTCTCAGGGCCTGGGTCCCTTGGCGCAGATGCTATTGTCGCAGGATCGCAACGCGATCGCTGCCGCGATTGCCAGCGCCTCCGGCGCGGCCTCCCTGTCCGATATCCGCTACTCCACCCAGCGCGGCATATTCTCCAGCCGCATCCTCGACGCCATGGGCCTCCAGCGCCTGCGCGACGATCTCGACCAGCTGACCGCGACCAACCCGTCGCTGGCCGAACGCCTGCGCGCCGCGCTCGATGCCTTGCGCGAAGCCGTGCGCGACACGGTCTCGCAAGGGCTTGCACTTTATGCCCGCGAGGAGGCCGAGAACCTCCGCAACGAGATCCTGCGCAACGCGCCGCTTGCCCGCATCGAGCGTCGCCAGGTCGCCGAGATGCGTGCCCTCATCCGCCAGATCGCACGCCGGCTGCGCGAGCGCTATTCCAAGCCGCGCAAGCGCCAGCGCCGCGGCCATCTCGACGTTCGCCGAACGCTCCGCCGCAACGCGGCCTGGGGCGGCGTGCCCTTCCTCACGGCGTGGAAGCGCAAGCATCGCGACCGGCCGAAGATCGTCGCGCTGTGCGACGTCTCGGGCTCCGTTGCGCAAGTCTCGGACTTCTTCCTGCTGCTGATCCACTCGCTGCACGAGGTGGTCGACGACGTCCGCTCCTTCGCCTTCTCTTCGCACCTGATCGAGGTCAGCGAGATCCTGGAGACGAAGTCGCCGGAGGAGGCGATGTCCGAGATCATGTCCAAGGTCGGTTTCGGCTCGTCGGATTACGGCTCCTCGCTGGTCGATTTCGAGAAGGAGTTCATGAGCGCGCTGACGCCGCAGACCACGGTGATCGTGCTCGGCGATGCCCGCAGCAACAATCTCGACCCACGCGCCGACATTTTGCGCCGGATCTCCGAGCGTTCGAAGCGGTTGGTCTGGCTCAATCCCGAGGGGCGGCTCGCCTGGGGCTTTGGCGATTCCGAGATGCCGCGCTACGCAACTTTTTGCAGCGTCGTGCGCCAATGCGCCACCGCGCAACAGCTCGAACGCGCTGTTTCCGATATTGTGGCGACTTACCAATAGGCAATAATAGCCACCTCCGTCAGGCGGCGTTCAGCTCGGCCTGATTGCACTCCCGAAAGTGACGCGCGATTTCGTCGAGAGCGCGCTGCTCCCATTCTTCTGCCTGCGCCAGCCAGAACGGCCGGCGCTTCGAATCGAGCGCCGCGCGCTCTCGGCAAAGGAATTCCTGACTGCGAATTTCCACCAGCCTGTTCATGCACTCCACTCCTGCCATGTGAAGCCATTCCCCGCGGGCCAAGGTAACAGAGTCCTCAACCTCCCGCCTCATCATTTCTGTGCATATCGCGACGCCAAATAGGACAGTGATGCTTGCCGTGCACTGCGGCAGCTCGCATCGCAACATCAATTGCGGATCATCAATTAGTGATCGGAGATCGTGACGGTATTCGTGCACGAACGATGTTAACTCTTGTGGCGCAACGAAGTGCCGCAATTTGTGAAGAGATGTTCTAAACAGCTGACCGAATTCCCGACTCATTGTCGTCGCATGGTCTTCATGCGACGCCGCTAACAGGGGCACGCGAACCGGACGATCGGCTGAGGCAATATGAGCAACGATTTCGACTTTGATCTATCGACCGACCAGTGGGAAGCGCTAAAGGCGCTTCGCAACCCGGTGTCGAACGGTCGCCTCGCGAAGGCCTATCTCGTCGAAAGCCTCGCCAAGCTCGGCCTCGTTGTCATGAATGACGGCGTGCCTGCGATAACATCCGCAGGACGCAAGGTGCTGGTGCGCGGCTCATGCCGGCTGCTCGATCTCGTGGCGTGACGAGATCGCCTGCTGCCGCGTAACTGCGCCATCGCCTGAAAAATAACCTTTAGCTCTTCATCGAAATCGGATTTGCTTCTTGCGGCAAAAGATCCGGCGCGCAACGACGCTGCGCTAGACAGGCAAGGGAGCTGATCATGAACGGGCTTGGCGGGCTGAACAAATCCCCCAACGGTGTGGTTATCGGACTTGTGCAGCTGCAGCTGCCTAGCGTGGTGAGCGCGGCCGATCTCGCCAGGCAGACCGAGCGCATCGTCTGGATGGTCGGCAAGGCCCGCCGCAATCTCTCCACTATGGATCTGGTGGTCTTCCCCGAATACTCGCTGCACGGCCTGTCGATGGATACCAATCCGGAGATCATGTGTCGGCTGGACGGACCGGAGGTTGCAGCCTTCAAGCAGGCCTGTGTCGACAACAAGATCTGGGGCTGCTTCTCCATCATGGAGTTCAACCCGCATGGCAATCCCTACAACTCGGGCCTGATCATCGACGATCATGGCGAGATCAAGCTCTACTATCGCAAACTTCATCCCTGGATTCCGGTCGAGCCGTGGGAGCCCGGCGACATCGGCATTCCCGTGATCGAGGGACCGAAGGGCGCGAAGATCGCGCTGATCATCTGCCATGACGGCATGTTCCCGGAGATGGCACGGGAATGCGCCTACAAAGGCGCGGAGATTATGATCCGCACCGCCGGCTACACCGCGCCGATCCGCGAAGCCTGGCGCTTCACCAACCAGGCCAATTCGTTTCAGAATCTGATGATCACCGCAAATGTCTGCATGTGTGGCTCGGACGGCTCGTTCGATTCCATGGGCGAAGGCATGATCGTCAATTTCGACGGCACGGTCCTGGCGCATGGTACGACCGGCCGTGCCGACGAGATCATCACCGCAGAGGTCCGGCCGGATCTCGTGCGCGAAGCCCGCATCAACTGGGGCGTCGAAAACAACATCTACCAGCTCTGGCACCGCGGTTATGTCGCGGTGAAGGGCGGCGCGATGGACTGCCCCTACACCTTCATGCAGGACATGGTCGCCGGCACCTTCCGACTGCCGTGGGAAAATCAGGTCAAGGTCACCGACGGCACCTCGTGCGGCTTCCCGGCCCCGACGCGGATGTTCGGCAAGACGGCGAAGGCGGCGGAATAACCCGGGTTTCTCGGGTGAAACCGCGACAATCTGGCACCGTTGCCTGCGCGCTCGGCAACCTCGTCGGCAATTGCGTCGCAACCGTCGTGGTCGCAGCCTGGGAAGGCGATCTCGACCGCGCCAAGGCGGCCAAGGTGCTGAAGGGCGGCGAGGTAGTGGACGTGACCGCTGGATAGTGGTCGCGGATCAATCGTTCCACTGGAGGAGCGGCGTGCCGTAGGCCCTCCTCCAGACCGACAGAAAGCGCGGAAACCACGAGTGGGCCACGGCACCCTTATAGGCCCAGGTGCGATACTTCAGACCCTGCTCCGAAATCAGCTCCTGATAGCCGCCGTGGAGTTCGGTCGCGGCGCGAATGTCCTTCAGGATTCCTTGCGCGCAGGCCCGATAGGTATCGCCACCCGAGAACTCGTCGTAATCCAGCATGCGGTCGGCAAATTCGACGTTGAACGTCGGCCAGGAGGAGCGCCCCTGATAGGCGGGAGCTGCGATCTTGTGGATCATCTTGGTCCGCGGGTTGTCCGCCGAAACCAGGAAGTGGAACGTGCTCGGAATGCGAAACCGTGGCTCGGCGATGATCAGATCCGTCGTGGCCGCGAACAGCGCGCGCTCGCTCGCCTCGCTCATATCCCAGAAGCCGTGGTGCACGCTGACGAAATCCAATGCGACCGACGATGCCGGTGAGCTCGCCGGGCCGTCCAGGGAATGCCTAATGTAGCCGTTCTTGCCGAAGAGGCGGAGCAGATCCCTCTTGTACTGCGCGAGGTCGCGCCCGAGCAGCCGCTTCAGCTCGTTCTCGCCGACGATCCCGAGCTGCACGCCCCACACGAAGGTCGTGTAGACGCAGGCATTGGTGACGAAACGCCGGCGCTCGGCGCGGGTATCCGTCGCCGCGGAGCGCGGGCCGCTGGCGTCGCACAGCAAATATCTGGTGCCGTCAGCGTCGATGGACTCCAGCTCGCTCGCAAGCTTCAGAATCGCGCGCTTCAGGTCTCCGCCATATTCGGCCAGCAACAAGCGGCCGGCGTGCGCGCATTGCGACATCGCAAGGTAGGACGACGCCCTCTCCTCGGCAGAGATCATCTGCTGCAGACCGGCGAGAATGCCGAGCAGCGTATCCGAGGGTCGCGAAAAATAGTTCACGCCGAGATACCGGCCGCGCCCGGCCGGTACGATGGTCGTGGTGACCACGTCGGCGCGAACCGCCTCCAGCAGCAGGCGCACGCTCTTCTCGAGCAGACGGACCCGTCGCACCGCGTCCTGAGCATCCATGATGGTTTCAGGATCGAGAACGTCGGGATAGAACCAGGCGAAGTCGCGGGGGTAATAGGCGGAGGCGTGCGGTGCGCCGGTGACGAGGAAGGCCTCGGTCACCGAAAAGGCGCTGTCCATAGAGTGCCGATAGAGGTCCTCGATCGCCGACAACGAATGATGCGATTGTCTCAGGAATCGATCACCGAGGAAATTGACCGCCTGAAGGGCGTTGGCGACGAAGGTCGCAGCCATCCCCTGATAGAACCGGTTTTCACGATGTGATGGAAAAGAGATGTCGCTGTTCATGTCCGTCAATCGGCTGATTGTCTCGTGACCCTCGTGATGATGGCCACCATCTTAAACATGACTGATTCGTATCTCTACCCGGTGACTTGCGGGTCCGTGACGCTCGCCTCGGCCTTACGCGGCCCGAAATTCTCGATCACCCGCAGCAGCACACGCGCGCCGGCATCGGCATCGGCGAGCGCGACATGCTCGTCCGGGTGATGGCTGATGCCGCCGCGGCAGCGGACGAAGATCATACCGACATCGGCAATGTCGATCATCGCCATGCCGTCGTGCCCTGCCCCGCTCGGCAGCTCGAACACGGAGAAGCCTTCGGCTTCGATCGCCTGCGCGATCTGCTGCTTGAGCCAGGGCGCGCAGGGCGCAGTGCGGTTCTCGTGGGTAACGTCGAGCTGAAGCGCCAGCTGTCGCCGCTTGGCGATTGCCTCGATCTGGCCGACGACATCGGCCACCGCGCGCTTGCGATGCATGTCGGTCGGCGCGCGCATGTCGATGGTGAAGGATACCTCACCCGGAATGACGTTGGTCGCGCCGGGCCTCGCCTGGATGTAGCCGACGGTGCCGACGAGGCCGCCCTCGTCGGTGCGGCAAAATTGCTCGATCACATTGATGCATTCGGCCGCACCGGCGAGCGCGTCACGGCGCAGCGCCATCGGCACGGTGCCGGCGTGACCGGCCATACCCGAGAGCCGGGCTGCAAGGCGCGTCGCCCCGGCAATGGCGGTGACGACGCCCACGGGCAGGTTCTGCGCTTCCAGCACCGGCCCCTGCTCGATGTGCAATTCGAGATAAGCAAGCAGCTCGCGCCGCGCGCGGGCGGCCGCGCCGATATGGTCGGGATCGAGGCCGAACTGCACGAGCGCCTCGCGCATCGACACGCCGTCGCAGTCGCGCGTATTCAGCACGCTCTCATCGAAGGTGCCGGCCACCGCACGGCTGCCGAGCAAGGTCGAAGCGAACCGCACCCCCTCCTCGTCGGCAAAGCCGATCACCTCGATCGCAAATGGCAGGCGCTTGCCGCGGCGGTTGAGATCGGCGACGCAAGAGATCGCCGTGATCACACCCAGCGGTCCATCCCATTTGCCGGCATCGCGCACGGTGTCGTAATGCGAGCCGAGCATCAGGCAGGGCATGCCCGGCCGGTCGCCTTCGTACCGTCCGCAGACATTGCCGATGGCATCGAGATGGGCGCTCATGCCGGCCTCGCGCATCCACCCCATGATGAGGTCCGCGGCCTTGCGCAGCTCCTTGCTGAGGAAGATGCGGGTGAGCTTCTCGGGGTCTTCCGAGATCGCGCCGAGCTCGTTGATCCGGCGAACGATCTCATTGCCGAGCGATGCATCGTGAACGGTACCAGCGCCCATCTCGGCGAGCTTTCCATCTTCTGAGGACACGGCGGTCCTGACGACAATCGATACAGGTTCGGTGCCAGCGGACATCCTCCGGCGCCGTCCCAGTCAGCGCGTGGTTAGCATGAATGCGCCTTGCCGGCCGACCGTCCGACGCGGATCATGCACATGCGCGAGCAAGTTCTGGCTGCTCAACTCCGCTGCATACAATGCTTTGATATTGCCCAGAAATTAGCCTGCCATTTTCCTCGCCAAGTTCAGAGCACACATTATCCCATACTTATTTCAAGTACTTATAACGAATTGCACGCTTCATAGTCTCTGGCACGAAGCTTGCGACATCTGATCCCGGCTCCGCCAAGCCGGCGCAGCCGTGAGATCAAGGCGGGGCATCCGCCAAGGGGAGCGAGCAATGGATTCTGGCAGGATTTCACGACGTCATGTGTTGCAGGGCGGCGCGGCCCTCACCCTCGGCGCGGCAGCGGGCCTCCGCCCGGCCTTCGCAGCCGAGACCACCATCGGCTTCATCTATGTCGGCTCGCGCGACGACTACGGCTACAACCAGGCGCACGCGCAGGGCGCGGCAGCGCTGAAGAAGATTCCCGGCCTCAAGGTGGTCGAGGAGGAGAAGGTGCCGGAGACCGATGCGGTCGAGAAGACGATCGAGTCCATGATCAATCTCGATGGCGCCACCCTGCTCTTCCCGACCTCGTTCGGGTACTACAATCCGCACATGATCAAGATGGCCAACAAGTACCCGAAGCTACGCTTCGAGCATTGCGGCGGCCTCTGGAGCGAGAAGGACCCCAAGAACGCCGGCAGCTATTTCGGCTATATCGACGAGGCTCAGTACATCTCCGGCATCGTCGCCGCCCTGACATCGAAGAGCAGCAAGCTCGGCTTTGTCGCGGCCAAGCCGATCCCTCAAGTGCTGCGCAACATCAACGCCTTCACGCTTGGCGCCAAGTCCGTCAATCCAAAGGCCACCACGCAGGTGATCTTCACCGGCGACTGGTCGATGCCGGTCAAGGAGGCCGAAGCCACCAACAGCCTGATCGATCAGGGCGTGGACGTGCTCACCTGCCACGTCGATGGGCCCAAGACCATGGTCGAGAACGCGGCGCGGCGCGGCGCCTTCGTCTGCGGCTATCACACCAACCAGTCGGCGCTGGCACCCAAGGCCTATCTCACCGGCGCGGAGTGGAACTGGGAAGCGCTCTATCCGAAGTTCGTCAAGATGATCGCCTCCGGCGAAGGCATCCCGAATTTCTACCGCGGCGGCCTGAAGGAAGAAATCGTCAAGACCTCGCCCTATGGCGAAGCGGTCTCGGCCGAAGCGCGCAAAGCGGCCGACGAGGCCAAGGCAAAATTCCTGTCGTCAGAAGGCTTCGCCATCTTCAAGGGTGGGCTGGTCGACAACAAGGGCAAGACCGTGATCCCCGCCGGCACCAACCGCGGCCAGAAGGATCCTGAACTGGAGAAAATGGACTACCTCGTCGAGGGCGTGCTCGGAGCCACTTCGTGACGACGGAAGCGGCGGATTCCACAGACGCGGTCGGGACAGTCGCCCCGGCCGCCGATCCCGGTTTCCTCCAGCGTCACGGCGGCACGATCGAATATGTCCTGATCCCGGGCGCGGCGCTGGTCGGCGCGCTCGCGGTGTTCGGCATCTTCGTCGCGATGTTCGGCAAGAATCCGCTCGATCTCTATTTCTACATGTACTACGGCGCGTTCGGCACCTGGTTCTCCTGGCAGAACACGCTGACGCGCGCAGCGCCCCTGATCCTCACCGCACTCTGTACCGCGCTGCCGGCGCAGCTCGGCATGGTCATCATCGGTGGCGAAGGCGCGCTGCTGATCGGCGCATTGTCGGCAACCAGCGCCGCACTCGCGCTTCAGGGCATGCCGCCGCTCGTCGTCCAGGTCGCCATGGTCTGCGCCGGCGTGATCGGCGGCGGGCTGTGGATCATGCTCGCGGGCGGCTTGCGGCAATATCGCGGCGTCAACGAGACCATCTCGAGCCTGCTGCTCGTCTACATCGCGCTCGCGATCCTCAACCATCTCGTCGAGGGGCTGATGCGCGATCCCGCCAGCCTCAACAAGCCGTCCACCCGCGAGATCGGCGCCGCCAACATGATCGGCTCCATTCCTGGCACCGACGTGCATTGGGGCCTCGTGTTCGGCCTGATCGCTGCGATCGCCTCCTACATCCTGATCTATCACACTGTGTTCGGCTTCGCCGCGCGCGTGGCGGGCGGCAACATCCGTGCTGCGAAGATCGTCGGTCTCGGCGTCGACAAGCTGATCCTGACCGTCTGCTTCCTTGCCGGCGGCGCGGCTGGCCTCGCCGGCATGGTCGAGGTCGCCGCCGTGCAGGGACGCACCAACGCCAACCTCGCCGCTGGCTACGGCTTCACCGGCATTCTCGTCGCCTTTCTGGCGCGGCAAAATCCGCTCGCCATCATCCCCGTCGCGATCCTGCTCGGTGGCATCAGCGCCAGCGGCGGCCTGCTGCAACGCCGCTTGGGGCTGCCCGATGCGTCCGTGCTGGTGCTGCAGGGCATCATCTTCGTCTTCGTGCTCGCCAGCGATGCGCTCTACGGCCGCATCGGATTCCTGAAGGGAAAATCCTGAGATGGCAGACGGATCGATCGGCCTCTGGACCGTCCCGCTCGCCGTCCTCGGCGGCGCCATTCGCGTCTCCACCCCATTCCTGTTCGTGAGCCTGGGCGAATGCATCACCGAGCGTGCGGGCCGCATCAATCTCGGGCTCGAAGGCACGCTGGTGATGGGCGCGATGAGCGCCTATGGCATCTCCTATCTCACCGGCTCTCCGTGGCTCGGCGTGCTTGCCGCCGGCATCACCGGCGCGCTGCTGGGTGCGCTGCATGCCGGCATCTGCTCGCTGCCGCGCGTGAATGACGTTGCCGTCGGCATTGCCTTGATGCTGTTCGGCACTGGCCTTGCGTTCTATCTCGGCAAGCCGCTGATCGAGCCGACAGCGCCGCGGTTGCCCGCCATCGACTTCGGCTGGTGGAGCGACATCCCGCAAGTCCAGGCAGCGCTGCGCATCAACGTGCTGTTCCTGATCGGCGTGGCGCTGGCGCCGATCCTCTATTGGGCCTTCCGCACCACCCGCTGGGGCTTGCTCATCCGCACCGCCGGCGAGAGCGCGGATGCCGCACGCGCGATGGGCCATTCCGTGCTGCTGATCCGCCTGCGCGCCACCATGGCCGGTGGTTTCCTCGCGGGCATCGGCGGCTCGTTTCTGTCCCTGTTCTACCCCGGAAGCTGGAACGAGGGCCTTTCCTCGGGCCAGGGCATCACCGCCGTGGCCCTCGTGATCTTCGCGCGCTGGGATCCCCTGCTCTGCCTGTGGGCCTCGCTCGCCTTCGGCGGCGCAGCGGCGCTGGGTCCGGCGCTGCAATCGGTCGGCGTCACCTCCGGCTATCACCTCTTCAACGCCGCGCCCTACATCCTGACGCTGGCGATCATGATCATCACCTGCTCGCCGAAGCGGACGCTGACCGGCGCGCCCGCCGAACTCTCGATCACACGGTAACACGCACGAGGTCGTCCATGCCCGAGCGCTACATCAAGTCCGAGCCCTATGCCTGGCCCTACAATGGTGATCTCCGCCCCGAGAACACCGCGCTGATTATCATCGACATGCAGACCGATTTCTGCGGGGTCGGCGGCTATGTCGACAAGATGGGCTACGACCTCTCGCTGACACGGGCACCGATCGAGCCGATCAAGCGGCTGCTCGCAGCGATGCGAAGCCAAGGCTTCCATATCATCCATACCCGCGAAGGCCACCGCCCGGATCTCTCCGACCTGCCCGCCAACAAGCGCTGGCGCTCGCGCCAGATCGGCGCCGGCATCGGCGATCCCGGCCCGTGCGGACGCATCCTGGTGCGCGGCGAGCCCGGCTGGGATATCATCGAGGAGCTGGCGCCGCTGCCGGGCGAGCCGATCATCGACAAGCCCGGCAAGGGCTCGTTCTGCGCCACCGATCTGGAGCTGATCCTGCGCGTGCGCGGCATCGAGAACATCGTGCTGACCGGGATCACGACCGACGTCTGCGTCCACACCACGATGCGCGAGGCCAACGACCGCGGCTTCGAATGCGTCCTGCTGCACGATTGCTGCGGCGCGACCGACAAGAGCAACCACGACCATGCGCTGAAGATGATCAAGATGCAGGGCGGCGTATTCGGCGCGGTCTCGACCTCGGATGCCTTCATCGGAGCGATTTCGTGATCATCGGCGAAACGCCACCGCCCTCGGGCGCCTTCGGCGTCGACGCCGTCGCCATGACCATGCGCTTCGGCGACTTCCTGGCGCTGGACAATGTCGAGCTGAAGGTGCGGCCGGGCTCGTTCCACGCCCTGCTCGGCGAGAATGGCGCCGGCAAATCCACCCTCGTCAAATGCATCATGGGCTACTACCACGCGACCGAAGGCGACATCATCGTCGGCGGCCGCGAGCAGGCGATCGCCAACCCGAAGGATGCCCACGCGCTCGGCCTCGGCATGGTCTACCAGCATTTTACGCTGGTGCCGGCGATGACGGTTGCCGAAAACCTCGTGCTGGCGCGCGATGACGTGCCGGCCGTGGTGAACTGGCCGAACGAGATGAAGGAGCTGGAGGCGTTCTTGGGCAGCATGCCCTTCAAGGTACCGCTCTCCGCAAAGGTCTCCGACATCTCTGCCGGCGAACGGCAGAAGTGCGAGATCCTCAAGCAGCTCTATCTGAAGCGGCGCTTCCTGATCCTGGACGAGCCGACCTCGGTGCTGACCCCGGCGGAAGCCGACGAGGTGCTCGGCATGCTCCGCGACATGGTTGTGAAGGGCGAGCTGACCATCCTGATGATCACGCACAAGTTCCGCGAGGTCATGGCGTTTGCCGATGACGTCACCATCCTGCGCCGCGGCAAGCTCGCCGGTGCCGGCAAGGTTTCCGAGCTGACGCCGGACGCGATGGCCCGCACCATGATCGGTGCCGAGGAGTTGACGGTGCAGCCGCCGCGCACCGGCGAAGCCGGTCAGGCCAGGCTGGAGCTGCAAAAGCTCCGCGCCCTGGACGATGCGGGCGCCGTTGCCGTGCACGATGTCTCGCTCACCGTTCGCGCCGGCGAGATCGTCGGCATCGCCGGCGTTTCCGGGAATGGCCAGCGCCAGCTCGTCGAGGTGCTGGCCGGCCAGCGCGAGGCCGAGAGCGGGGAGGTGCGCGTCGCCGGCGATCTCTATCACGCAAGCCGCGAGGAGATGCGGCGGCACAGGATGTCGCTGCTGCCCGAGGAGCCGCTGAAGAACGCCTGCGTCGGCGGCATGAGCGTCGCCGACAACATCGCCTTTCGAGAATTCGACCGCGCACCCTTTGCAAGTGGCGGCTGGTGGCTCAATCGTAGCGCCTTCCGGAGCGACGCCAGGAAGAAGATCGGCCAGTACAAGATCAAGACCCGCACGCCCGATACGCCGATCTCGGCGCTGTCGGGCGGCAACGTGCAGCGGGCTGTACTGGCCCGCGAGCTCGGCGGCGACGTCGAGGTGCTGATCGCCGCCAATCCGTGCTTCGGCCTCGATTTCGCGGCGGTGGCGCAGATCCATGCCGAGATCATGGCCGCGCGCAACCGCGGCGCCGCCGTCCTGCTCGTCAGCGAGGACCTCGACGAGCTGCTCGAACTGTCGGATAGGCTCGTGGTGATGTTCCACGGCGAATTCGTGTATGAAGCGCGGACCAGCGAAGCCGATCTCACGGTGGTCGGCCGCCACATGGCGGGGCACTGAACGGAGGATCGATGGGCGATGCATCAGGGCGGGACGAGCACTTTCTGCGCCTGTCTTTCGCGGTCGCCGGCCGTTCCCTCACCCATGGCAACCACCCCTTCGGCTGCATTGTCGTCGATGCGGACGGCAAGGTGCTGATCGAGACTGAGAACGGCTACATGCCGGATCGCGACGGCACCGCGCATGCCGAGCGGCTCGCAGCCACCCAGGCCTGCCGTACGCTCGATCGCGAGGTGCTGGCGAAGGCCACGCTCTATTCCTCAGCCGAACCCTGCGCGATGTGTGCCGGCGCGATCTACTGGGCCGGTATCGGCCGTGTCGTCTATGGCCTCAGCGAGCATCGCCTGCGCGGCATCACCGGCAACCATCCGGAAAATCCGACGCTCAACCTGCCATGCCGCGAGGTTTTTGCCAGCGGCCAGCGGCCGACGGAGGTCGTCGGGCCGCTGCTCGAAGACGAAGCCGAAGCGCTGCATGTCGGCGTTTGGACGGAGTAGCAGCACATCCCAAAGGGGACGACACCGTGGAGTGCCGCATTGAGGCAGCCATTGCGGCCGCTGCGCTCCGCGCGATGGACGACCGACGCGTCCATTGCTCAACATGGCGTCAGGTCTGCACAGCGGGTTCCGATTTGCCTTGGACCGTCACAAATTAGCAACAGCCCCGGCCGGCAGACGCAATCGCCCCGCCCACGAGGTGCTGTTTGCGGGGTTTGATCGCTCGAAAATCGACGACGAGCGCTGGGCCGAGAGCCTGCCGACGCGTTGAGCAAGGGATGATGCTTTTTCACATCTTACGCCGGGGTTCAAACTGGCCCAGTATTGAGGCACTTCACCCATGCAAGCGCATCAGCGAATGTTAGATCCGACGCCCGACGGCCAGCATTGCGGCGAGTCCCCGCTCCTGAGGACCATCGGCCTCAGCAAACGTTATGGCGATTTCCTCGCCAACGATTGCATCGATATCGAGATCCGCCCGAGGGAAATCCACGCGCTGCTGGGCGAGAACGGCGCCGGCAAGTCGACGCTGGTCAAGGCGATCTACGGACTGATCCAGCCCAGCGCCGGCGAGATTCGCTGGCAGGGCGAGCGGATCGTGCTGTCCGGTCCGTCCGAAGCGCGCAGCCGCGGCATCGGCATGGTGTTCCAGCACTTCTCGCTGTTCGACAATCTCACGGTTGCCGAGAACGTCGCGCTCGGCCTCGACGGCAAGGAATCCTTCAAGGACATGTCGGCCCGGCTGGAACAGGTG
The DNA here is from genome assembly GCF_028128975.1 of Bradyrhizobium sp. CCBAU 45321. NCBI lineage: Bacteria > Pseudomonadati > Pseudomonadota > Alphaproteobacteria > Hyphomicrobiales > Nitrobacteraceae > Bradyrhizobium > Bradyrhizobium sp. CCBAU 45321. Next base: position 355,871 of record NZ_LFKZ01000127.1, on the reverse strand, counting down.
TCGAAGACTTACGGTCTGCCGCTCGATCCCAGGCGTGAGGTGTGGCAACTCTCCGTCGGCGAGCGTCAGCGCATCGAGATCGTCCGCGCCCTGATGCAGGATCCGAAATTCCTGATCCTGGACGAGCCCACCGCGGTGCTGACGCCGCAGGAGGCTGACCAGCTCTTCATCGTGCTGGATCGCCTCAAGGCAGAGGGCCGCGCCATCCTCTATATCAGCCACAAGCTGGAGGAGGTGAAGCGGCTCTGCGACACCGCGACGATCCTGCGCGGCGGCAGGAAGGTCGATACCTGCAACCCGCGGCTCGAAACCGCCGCCTCACTTGCGCGGATGATGGTCGGCGGCGAGGTCAAGGAGGTGAAGGGCGCATCCGGCCGCAAGACCACCGTGCCGCGGCTCGTCGTCAACGATCTCTCGCTGGCTCCCGTCGAAGCGCACGGCGTGCGGCTCGAGCACATCTCATTCGAGCTGAAGGGCGGCGAGATTCTCGGCATCGCCGGCGTCGCCGGTAACGGCCAGGACGAATTGTTCGCAGCGCTCTCCGGCGAGCGTCTCGCGAAGAACCCCGGAACGGTGGTGATCGAGGGCATCGCCGCCGGTCACCTTTCGATCACCCAGCGGCGCAAGCTGGGGGCGGCTTTCGTTCCCGAGGAGCGGCTCGGCCACGGCACCGCGCCGCGGATGAGACTGTCGGAGAACGCGCTGCTCACCGGCCATGCCGCCAGCGGCATGGTCCATCGCGGCTTCATCGATACGGCGGCCACGCTGAGAACGGTCGACCGCGCCACCGAAACCTTCGACGTCCGCAAGGCCAAGCGCGATCCCGAGGCCGCCAGCCTGTCCGGCGGCAATCTGCAGAAGTTCATCGTGGGACGCGAGATCCTGCGCAATCCCGCGGTACTGGTGGTGAGCCAGCCGACCTGGGGCGTCGATGCCGGCGCCGCCGCCGTCATCCGTCAGGCGCTGCTTGATCTCGCCACCGCGGGCGCCGCGGTCCTCGTGACCAGCCAGGATCTCGACGAGCTCGCCGAGATTGCCGACCGCATCGCCGTGATGTTCCACGGCAAGCTGTCGGCTCCGCTCTCGGCACGCGAAGCAAGCCGCGAGAAGCTGGGCCTTCTGATGGGCGGCAGCAGCCTGCAGCCAAAGGAGATCGCGCATGCAGCTGGTGCTTGAGAAGCGTTCCGAGCGCTCCGGCACGATCGCGCTGGTGTCCCCCCTGATCGCGATTGGCCTCACGATCGTGACCATGGTCATCCTGTTCGCGATCCTCGGCAAGAATCCACTGCTTGCCCTGCACGCCTATTTCATTGCGCCCCTCACCGACGGCTATTCGCTCCAGGAGATCGCGGTGAAGGCGACGCCGCTGGTGATGATCGCGATCGGCCTGTCGCTGTGCTATCTCGCCAACGCCTGGAACATCGGCGCCGAAGGGCAATTCCTGATCGGCGCAGTCGCGGGAAGCTGGATCGCGGTGAAGACGCAAGGTACTGATGCCGGCGCCTGGGTGCTGCCGGCTATGCTCGTCCTCGCCGCCGCTGCGGGCGCGCTCTATGCGCTGATCCCGGCGATCTGCAAGGTGAAATTCGGCGCCAGCGAGATCCTGACCAGCCTGATGCTGGTCTATGTCGCCGACCTCTTCCTCGACTATCTCGTGCGCGGCCCCTGGCGCGATCCGCACGGCTTCAATTTCCCGACCACGGCCGAGTTCGATCCGGTCGCGACCGTGCCGTTGCTGATCGAAGGCGGCCGGCTGCATCTCGGCTCGATCATCGCCCTGCTCGTCGTCGCAGCAGCCGCGATCCTGCTCGGGCGCACCATCAAGGGTTTCGAGATCCGCGTGGTCGGCGCTGCGCCGCGCGCCGCGCGGTTCGGCGGCTTCAACGCCAACCAGCTCATCATCCTGACCTTCGCCGTCTCCGGGGCGCTGGCCGGGCTTGCTGGCATCATCGAGGTGGCGGGTCCAGTCGGGCATCTCCAGCCCGGCATCTCGCCAGGCTACGGCTTTACCGCGATCATCGTCGCTTTCCTCGGCCGGCTGAACCCGCTTGGAATATTAATTGCAGGCCTCTTCCTCGCGTTGACCTTTATCGGCGGCGAGCAGGCGCAGATCGCGATGAAGATTCCGCTGGACGTCACCAAGGTCTTTCAGGGCATTCTGCTGTTTTACGTGCTCGCCTGCGACTCCCTCATTCTCTACCGCTTCAAGCTGGTGTTCCCGAACCGAAAGGTGGTGGCCCGTGGAGCTGGTTGAGGCCATCATCCTGGCGGTGCTTGCCGCATCGACGCCGCTGTTGATTGCGGCGACCGGCGAGCTCGTGGCCGAGCGTTCCGGCGTGCTCAATCTCGGCGTCGAGGGCATGATGATCGTCGGCGCGGCCTGTGGCTTTGCCGGCGCGTGGCTGACCGGATCGATCTTGATCGGCGCGCTGTTCGGCATCGTTGCAGGCACGCTGATGTCGCTCGTGTTCGCGCTGATGGCGCTCGGGCTCGCCGTCAACCAGGTCGCAACCGGCCTCGCGCTGACCATCCTCGGCGTCGGGCTCTCCGGCCTGATCGGCGCCGGCTTCGTCGGCGAGCGCATCACGCCGGCCGTGCCCCTCGCCATTCCAGGTCTCACTAATGTCCCCCTGATCGGCCGCGTGCTGTTCGGCGAGAATGGTTTCGTCTATTTCTCGATCGCACTGATCGTCGCGGTGTGGTGGTTCCTGTACCGCACCCGGGCAGGCTTGATCCTCCGCGCCTGCGGCGACAATCACGTTTCCGCGCATGCGCTCGGCTATCCCGTCCTGCGCATCCGCACCCTCGCCGTGATGTTCGGCGGCGCCTGCGCGGGTCTTGCGGGCGCCTATCTGCCGCTCGCTTATACGCCGTTCTTCATTCCGGGCATGACCGCAGGCCGCGGTTGGATCGCACTGGCGCTGGTGGTGTTCTCGTCCTGGCGGCCGGGCCGGCTCGTCATCGGCGCCTATCTGTTCGGCGCGGTGACGATCCTGCAACTGCATGCGCAAGGATGGGGCGTCGGCATTCCCTCGCAATTCATGTCGGCACTGCCTTATCTCGCGACGGTCATCGTGCTGGTCCTGCTCTCCCGCGCGCGCACGGGCGGCTCAACCGCACCGGCCGCGCTCGGCACGGTGTTCGTGCCCGACCGTTGAATTTCGTTTCGGCAGTGTGCACGATGGGGCGCGCATGCTGCGGATCGTGGCTTCCCCCGAAGTTTGGAGATCGATGATGAGGAAATCACTTCTTGCACTGGCTGCCGGGCTCTTGCTCGCTGCGAGCGTCAGTGCGGCCTCCGCCGCCGACAAGCTGAAAGTCGGTTTCGTTTATCTCGGTCCGATCGGAGACCTCGGCTGGACCTATCAGCACGACCTCGGTCGCCAGGCGCTGGTGAAAGAATTGGGCGACAAGATCGAGACCACTTATCTCGAGAACGTGCCCGAAGGCCCGGACTCCGAGCGAGCGATCGAGCAGCTCGTCCGCGCCGGCAACAAACTGATCTTCACCACATCGTTCGGCTACATGGATCCGACGCTGAAGGTCGCCAAGAAATATCCGAACGTGCATTTCGAGCACGCCACCGGCTACAAGCGCAACCCGAACATGTCGACCTATTCGGCGAAATGGTATCAGGGCCGCTACATTCAAGGCCTGATTGCGGCGAAGATGTCGAAGTCGGGCGTGCTCGGCTATATCGGCTCGTTCCCGATTCCGGAGGTCGTCTCCGGCATCAACGCGACAATACTGGCGGCGCAGACCATCAATCCGAACATCAAGGTCAAGATCATCTGGGCCAACACCTGGTTCGACCCAGGCAAGGAGGCCGACGCCGCCAAGGCGCTGATCGACCAGGGTGCCGACGTCTTGATGCAGCACACGGATTCGCCGGCCGCCATGCAAATCGCCAGCGAACGCGGCAAACTGGCCTTCGGCCAGGATTCCGAAATGATCCAGTTCGGGCCAAAGGCCCAGCTGACCTCGATCATCAACAACTGGGGCCCCTACTACATTCAGCGCGTCAAGGCCGAGCTCGCCGGCACCTGGAAGTCCGAGGACACCTGGGGTGGCCTCGACAGCCAAATGTTCACCATGGCGCCCTACACCAACATGCCCGACGATGTGAAAAAAATGGCTGAGGATGCCCAGGCCGCGATCACCGCGGGCAAGCTGCATCCGTTCAAATGCCCGATCGTTGGGCAGGACGGCAAGCCGGTCGAATGCAAGGGCGGCGGTCACCTGGATGACGGCCAGATCCTCGGCATGAATTTCTACGTGAAAGGCATCGACGACAAGCTGCCAGGCAAGTAGCACGCTTCTTGCATTGACTAAATCACCTGCTCCTCCCGGAGGAGGTTCGGAGGGGGTGGCCAGAAGCACCCGGCACTTGTGGCTGCCCCCTCTTTCTCTATTTCGCCCGGCTATCCAGCCTGCATGGCCCGCGCCGCGGAACTGTGGCGGCAGATGAGGTCTGCCACATCGAGACCCGGGATCGCACCGTCGATCACCGCCCATTTTCCAGCCACCATCACCCGGTCGGCGCGATGCGCCCCGCACAGCACGAGCGCGGCGAGCGGATCGCCGTGGCCCGAGAAGCGCAGCTCGTCGAGCCGGAACAGCGCAAGATCGGCGGCCTTGCCAACGGCGATGTCGCCGAGTTCCGGCCGGCCCACACATGCCGCCGAGCCCTTGGTGGCCCAGCGCAGCGCATCCTTGTGGCTGACCTTCGTGACGCCATAACGCGCGCGTTGCAGCAGGAACGCGGCCCGCACCTCCTGCATCAGGTTGGATCCGTCGTTAGAGGCCGAGCCGTCGACACCAATGCCGATCCCGACGCCGGCCTCTTCCATGTCGCACACCGGGCAACAGCCCGACGCGAGCAGCTGGTTGCTGCACGCACAATGGCTGACGGTCGTGCCGGCCTTGCCGAGCCGTCTCATCTCATCCGGATTGAAGAAGATTCCGTGGGCGAGCCAGGTGCGCGCATTGAGCCAACCGCATTGCTCGAGATAGTCGAGCGGACGGCAGCCATACATCCGCTGGCAGAAGCTGTTCTCGTCCTCGGTTTCGGCGAGATGGGTGTGCAGGCGCAAATCGAGCTTGTCAGCGAGATCGGCCGTGGCGCGCATCAGCGACGTCGTCACCGAGAACGGCGAGCATGGCGCGAGCGCAATCTGCACCATCGCATCCGCGCCGCGCTGATGATGCTTGGCGACCACGCGGGCGCTATCGGCGAGAATGGTGTCCTCGTCCTGCACGACACTGTCGGGCGGCAAGCCGCCGTCGCGCTGCGACAGGTTCATCGAGCCGCGCGTGAGCAGCACGCGCACGCCGAGGCGCTTCGCCACCGCCACCTCGATATCGACGGCGTCTTCGAGTCCGGGCGGGAAGACGTAGTGGTGATCCGTCGTGGTGGTGCAGCCGGAGAGCAGGAGCTCGGACATCGCCACGGTGACGCCGAGCTCGAGCGCTTCCGGCGTCAGCCTTGCCCACAACGGATAGAGCGCCTGGAGCCAGGGGAACAGCTCGCGGTCCATCGCCGCCGGCAGCGCCCGCGTCAGCGTCTGGTAGAAGTGATGATGGGTATTGATCAGGCCCGGCAGCACGACGTGTTCGCCCGCATCGAACACTGCGACATCGGCGGTTGCGGGCACGCCGCCCGCCGGCACGAGCTCGACGATTCGGCCGCCCTTCACGACAATGCCGCGCTCGGCCCCGTCGGCGAGGATGGCCAGGGGATCCCTGATCCAGGTCGAACTTGCCTCAGTCATGATCCTGCTTCTCCTCACCCACGCTGACGGCGGACCTGCAAGGCCGAGGACGATTGCGTCCTTGCTTCGACTTGTTGTTGCCACTTGGCTCCCGTCTTGCAACACTTCGCTCGGACCATTCAACCGTCGGAAGCGTTGGCGCAGCCATGGACTTGAATACCATCACAGCCGTCGCCCATCCGCAAACGCGCGCGCAGCTGCCCGTTTGGACGGCAGGTGATGCTTGGCTCGCGGGCGGCACCTGGCTGTTCTCGGAGCCGCAAACGCATCTGACGCGACTGATCGATCTCACCGATCTGAAATGGCCGGCACTTGCGATCACAGAGAGCCACCTCTCGATCGCCGCCACTTGCACCATCGCAGAGCTCGATGGACTCGCCTGCCCGTCCGATTGGCTCGCAGCGCCGCTGATCAACCAGTGTTGCCGGGCCTTCCTTGCCTCGTTCAAGATCTGGAAGACCGCGACCGTCGGCGGCAATCTCTGCATGTCGCTGCCGGCGGGACCGATGATCTCGCTGACGTCGGCACTCGACGGCGTCTGCACCATCTGGAAGGCCGGCGGCGGTGAACAGAGGCTTCCGGTCACCGAATTCGTCACCGGCAACCAGCGCAATCGCCTGACGCCAGGCGACCTGCTCCGGCAGATCGACATCCCGCTTCCCGCGCTGAAGCGCCGTACGGCCTTCCGCCAGATCTCGCTGGCGCCGGTCGGCCGCTCGGCGGCGCTGCTGATCGGCAGTCTCGAAGCCGACGATACGCTGACACTCACGGTCACCGCGTCGACGGTGCGGCCAATCCAGCTGCGCTTCCCCAAAGCCCCGGACGCAAGCGCGTTGCGCGCGGCGCTCATGCAGGAGATTACCGATGATCTGTACCACACGGACATCCATGGCGCGCCACTCTGGCGCAAGCACATGACGCTGCGCCTGGCCGAGGACATTCGCGGCGAGCTGCTGGGAGCGATAACCGCATGAGTCTGGAGGTCAATGGCGAGGCATTTTCCCAGGAGCCGCGCGCCGGCCAGTGCCTGCGCACGTTCCTGCGCGAGCTTGGCCATTTCGGCGTGAAGAAAGGCTGCGATGCCGGCGACTGCGGCGCCTGCACCGTGCTGCTGGACGGCGAGCCGGTGCACAGCTGCCTGATCCCGGCGTTCCGGGCCGAGGGCCGCAGCGTGACCACGATCGAAGGCCTTGGCGGCGATCACGGCACGCATCCGATGCAGCAGGCCTTCCTCGATGCGCAGGGCTTTCAATGCGGATTCTGCACCGCCGGCATGATCCTGACCTGCGCCTCGCTGAACCAGGCGCAGCGCACCGATCTCGGCACGGCGCTGAAAGGCAATATCTGCCGCTGCACCGGTTATCGGTCGATCGAGGACGCGATCCTCGGCAAGACCAATGTCGAGGCGAGCGTCGAGGCCGGCGCCGCCTTCGGCCGCAGCCTGCCCGCCCCCGCAGGCCCCGACGTGGTCCGCGGCACGGCACGCTACACCTTCGACACCGCAATCGATGGTCTGCTGCACATCAAGCTGCTGCGCTCGCCGCATGCGCACGCCAGGATCGTCGCGATTGACAAGTCTGACGCGCTGAGCATTCCCGGCGTGCACGCTGTGCTGACGCATGAGGATGCGCCGTCCGTCCTGATCTCGACGGCGCGGCATGAGAAAGACTGGATGGACCCCGAGGATACCCGCGTCCTCGACGATGTCGTCCGGTTCATCGGCCAGAAGGTCGCCGCCGTCGTCGCCGAGACCGAAGCCGCCGCCGAGGCGGCGTGCCGCAAGCTGAAAGTCAGTTACGAGGTCCTGCCGGCGCTGATCGATCCCGAGCTGGCGATGGCCCCGGGTGCGCCGGTCATCCATCCCGACCGCACCACTGCGAACCGCGTTGCCGATGCCCAGCGCAATCTGGTCGCGGAGACGCATGGCGAGTTCGGCGATGTCGCATCGGCCCTCGCCACATCTGCCGCCACCTATGAGGCCACTTTCCACAGTCACCGTGTGCAGCACGCTGCGCTCGAGACCCATGGTGGCCTTGCCTGGCTCGATGATTCCGGCGTGCTCAACGTCCGCACCTCGACGCAAGTGCCGTTCCTGACCCGGCGTGCGCTGTCGGACATCTTCCAGCTCCCCATGGACAAGGTCCGCGTGTTCTGCGAACGCGTCGGCGGCGGGTTCGGCGGCAAGCAGGAGATGTTCGTCGAGGACATCCTGGCGCTTGCCGCGCTGAAGACTGGGCGGCCGGTCAAGCTGGAGCTGACACGCGAGGAGCAGTTCATCGCGACCTCGACGCGGCATCCGATGCGGATCCAAGTCAAAGCCGGCGCTGATGCGGGCGGCAAGCTCACTGCGCTCCAGCTCGACGTGCTCTCCAACACCGGTGCCTACGGCAATCATGCCGGCCCCGTGATGTTCCACGCGCTGGCCGAGTCCATCGCCGTCTACAATTGCCCGAACAAGCGGGTCGACGGCGTCGCCGTCTACACCAACACCGTGCCGGCAGGCGCGTTTCGCGGCTACGGCCTGCCGCAGGCGCTGATCGCGGTGGAAGCGGCGATCGACGAATTGGCGAGGCAGCTCGGAATCAGTCCCTACGAGATGCGCCGACGCAATATCGTGAGGCCCGGCGATCCCATGCTGTCTCCGCCGCCCTCCGAATATCACGACGTGCTCTACGGCTCCTACGGGCTCGACCAGTGCCTCGATCTCGTCGAGCGCGCGATGCAGGCCGATACCCCGCAGCCGGAGCTGTCGCCGGATTGGCTGATTGGCGACGGCATCGCGCTGACCATGATCGACACGGTGCCGCCGGCCGGCCACTTCGCCGATGCGACGATCGCGCTCAACGACGACGGAGGCTTCGACCTCACCGTCGGCACGGCCGAGTTCGGCAACGGCACCAGCACCGTGCATCGCCAGATCGCGGCGACCACGCTGGCGACCACCGTCGACAAGATTCGTCTGCGCCAGTCCGACACCGCCCATGGCGGCCACGACACCGGCGCGTATGGCAGCGCCGGCACCTTCGTTGCGGGCAAGGCGACGCATGCGGCCGCCGTCCAGCTTGCGAGCGAGCTGAAGGCGGCAGCCGCCGGGGCCTGGCTGTGCGATGTGGAGACTTGCGCGCTCGATGCGGACTCCGTCGTCAGCGGCGTCCGCCGCATGCCTTTCACGGAGCTGGCGAAGCTCGCCCGCGAGCGCGGCCGGCCGTTCGCAGGCAGCGGCACGTCCGGCGGCACGCCGCGATCGGTGGGGTTCAACGTGCAGGGCTTTCGCGTCGCGGTGAACAAGGCGACCGGCGAGCTCCGGATTCTCAGGAGCGTGCACGCCGCGGACGCCGGCGTCGTCGCCAATCCCATGCAGTGCCGCGGTCAGGTCGAAGGCGGCGTGGCGCAGGCGCTCGGCGCTGCGCTCTACGAGGAGATGGTGATCGACGCGAGCGGGCGTGTCACCAATCCGAAATTCCGCGACTACCACCTGCCCTCTTTCGCCGACGTCCCGCGCACGGAGGTCTTCTTCGCCGAGACGTCCGACACGATCGGCCCGCTCGGCGCGAAGTCGATGAGCGAGAGCCCGTACAATCCGGTCGCCGCCGCGCTCGGCAACGCGATCGCGGATGCCACCGGCATTCGCTTCACCGCGCCGCCCTTCAAGCCGGACCGGCTGTTTCCGGCGCTCCATGGCAAATTTGGCTAGACGCACGTTTCGGGGGATACATCCATGAGCAACGACGTCCATCCCGTCGACGAGGTCCTGCCGGTCCCGCGCCTGCTCGCGCTCGGGCTCCAGCACGTGCTGGTGATGTATGCCGGCGCGGTCGCGGTCCCCCTCATCATCGGCCGCGCGCTGAAGCTGCCGCCGGAGGATGTCGCCTTCCTGATCAGCGCCGACCTGTTCGCCTGCGGACTTGTGACGCTGGTCCAGTGCCTCGGCTTCCCCGGCGTCGGCATCCGCCTGCCCGTGATGATGGGCGTGACGTTCGCGTCGGTCGGTCCGATGCTGTCGATGGCGGGTTCACCGGACATCGGCCTGCTCGGCATCTACGGCTCCGTGATCGCCGCCGGCCTGTTCGGCATCGTCGTTGCGCCGTTCGTCAGCCGGCTGCTGCCGCTGTTTCCTCCCGTCGTCACCGGCACCATCATTCTCATCATCGGCATCTCCCTGATGCGCGTCGGCATCAACTGGGCCGGCGGCGGCCTGCCGACGCTGACGAAGGTGGTCGACGGCGTTTCCGGCAGCTTTCCCAATCCAGCCTATGGACAATTGCAGGGGCTCGGCATCTCGCTGTTCGTGCTGCTCTTCATCCTCGGCCTGATCAAATGGGGCAGCGGGTTTCTTGCCAACGTCGCCGTGCTGCTCGGCATCATCGCCGGCGCGGTGCTCGCGAGCATTCTGGGCGTGATGCATTTCGAGAAGGTCGCCGCCGCCCCCTGGGGCGCACTCGTGATTCCCTTTCGCTTCGGCATGCCGCAATTCCACCTGGTGCCTGTCATCACCATGTGCATCGTCATGATCGTGGTGATGATCGAATCGCTCGGTATGTTCCTGGCGCTCGGCGAGATCACCGGCAAGGCCGTCGACCGCGAAGCCTTGAGCCGCGGCTTGCGCGCTGACGGGCTCGGCACGCTGCTCGGCGGCATCTTCAACACGTTTCCCTATACCTCGTTTTCGCAGAACGTCGGCCTCGTCTCAGTCACGGCCGTGCGATCGCGCTGGGTGACGGTCACGGGCGGCTGCATCCTGCTCGTGCTCGGGCTGCTACCGAAGCTCGCTGCGCTGGTGGAGGCGGTGCCGCTGGTCGTGCTCGGCGGCGCCGGCCTCGTGATGTTCGGCATGGTGGCGGCCACCGGTGCACGCATCCTGGCCTCGGTCGATTTCCGCAACAACCGCTACAATCTCTTCATTGTCGCGATCTCGATCGGCTTTGGATTGATCCCGCTCGTTGCTCCCGGTTTTTTCCGCAATCTGCCGCACAATCTGCACCCGCTGCTGGAGTCCGGCATTCTGCTCTGCGCGGTCGTGTCGGTGCTGCTCAATGCCTTCTTCAACGGATTGAGCGGTGGCGCTGCCGCCGAGGCCGACGCGGCGTCAGCCGCCGCATCGGCACAGCATGTCTAAAGCGCGATGCGACTAGGATGAATCGTCATCGTGCTTTAGTTGATTGTTTGAGCATGATCTTGTCGGAAAACCGCTACGCACTTTTCCGGATCATGCTCTAGCTGCCGCGATAGGTCGAGTAGCTCCAGGGCGTGACCAGCAGCGGCACGTGGTAATGGCTTTCCGGCTCGCTGATCGCAAAGCGCAGCGGGATCTCGTCGAGGAAGGGCGGATCGGACAGCGGCACGTTGCGCGCGGCGTAATATTTGGCGACGCTGAAGCGCAGCTCGTAGCGGCCGATCGGCAGCGGACGGCCGCCGATCAGCGGCTGGTCGGTGCGGCCATCGGCATTGGTCACCGTGCGCGCGATGACGCGGTTCTCGCCAAGGCTCGCGAGCTCCACGAGCTCGATCGGGATGCTAGGTGCGGGCTTGCCAATCTGGTTGTCCAGCACATGGGTCGAAAGCCGGCCGTGCACCTTCAGCCTGTCGTCGGCGGCGACCAGCTGGTCGAGCCGCAGCGCCGAGATGCGGCCGATCTCCTCGATCGCACGCCTTATCTCGGTCTTGGCGATGTTGAGCAGCCGCGCCTCGAAGTCGCGCAGCACGGAATCCTTGGTGTGACGGCGCACACAGACGATGTAGGGGAAGCCGAACTTGTCGCGGTAGGCGTTGTTGGCCCGCTCGAACGCGGAATATTCGGCATCCGACAGCCGGTCGAGCCCAGCGCTGTTCTGCTCGTCGGTCGATTCCGCGGTGAGGCCCGCGGCGCGCTGCGTCTTGTTGGCGAGATCGGGATGCGCCCGGATCAGCGCCAGCTGCACGTCAGGCTCGGCACTCTGGATCGCGGCCATCAGCGCGGCGTGCAGCTCGTTGATGCCGGCGAACGGCCGCTTTGCCGCGAGCTGCTCGGCGATCCACGGCGAATATTCGACGACGTTGGCGAGCGCCGCGACGAAGTCGGCCGTGGTTGCAGCGTTGAGATCGGCCAGCGAAATCTGCGACATCATCTCACCCGATCTCGAATGCGTCGGCGGCAAGATGGGCGTGCTTCTCGTGCCAGTGCTGCGCGATCTGCAACCGGGTCGGCACCCAGACGCGCTCGTGCTTGCCGATATAGTCGAGGAAGCGGATCAGGCCCGCTGCGCGGCCCGGCCGGCCGGCGAGGCGGCAATGCAGGCCGACTGACATCATCTTAGGCGCGGTTTCGCCCTCCGCGTAGAGCACGTCGAAGGCGTCCTTCAGATAAGTATAGAACTGCTCGCCCTCGGCAAATCCTTGCGGGTTGATGAACCGCATGTCGTTGGCATCGAGCGTATAGGGAATGATGAGCTGCTTGCCGCTGGCGCCCTTGACCCAATACGGCAGATCGTCGGCATAGGAATCGCAGAGATAGAGGAAGCCGCCCTCCTCCATCAAGAGACGGTTGGTGTTGATCGAGGACCGCCCGGTGTACCAGCCGAGCGGCCGCGCCCCCGTCGCCTCGGTATGCACGCGGATGGCCTCGGCGATCTCGGCGCGCTCCTGCGCCTCGGTCATGTCCTTGTGCTCGATCCATTTCAGGCTGTGGCTGGCGATATCCCAGCCCGCCTCCTTCATCGCAGCGACAATCTCGGGATTGCGCTTGAGCGCAGTGGCGACGCCGAACACCGTGGTCGGCCAGGTCCGCTCGTTGAACATCCGCCACAGCCGCCAGAAGCCGGCGCGCGAGCCATATTCGAACATGGATTCGATGTTGGCGTGGCGCTGGCCGGGCCAGGGCTGCGCGCCAAGCACGTCGGACAGGAAGGCCTCCGAGGCGCGATCGCCGTGCAGGATGTTGTTCTCGCCACCTTCCTCGAAATTGACGACGAACTGCACCGCGACCCGCGCGTCACCAGGCCATTGCGGATGCGGCGGATTGCGGCCGTAGCCGCGGAGATCGCGCGGGTAGCGGGGCTCGGTCACTCAGACTTCCTCGAAGCGGATCGGCAGCGCGCCCTTCCACAGCACGCTCTTGCCCAGCGTTGCGAGGTTCTCCAGGCCCGAGGTCAGCGTGATGAAATGGTTGCCGGCGAGCTGGCCCATCTTGCTCGCGAAGTGCACGCCGCCATAGGCCAGCAGGATCTCGGTTTCGCTGATGCCGCCGGGATAGAGGATGATCTGGCCGGGGGCGGGATAGCTGGTGTGGTTCTCGTAGCCGACGCCGAAGTCGAGGTCGCCGAGCGGCATCCACACGCCCTCGCCGCTCCAGCGCACATGGATGATGTGGCTTTCGAACGGCAGCGCCTTGCGGAAGGCGGCGACGGTCTTGGGCGCCGCCTGCTCCTCGAAACGGGCATCGAAGGTGAAATCGCCGGCGCGGATAACGAGTTTGCTCATCTCATCTCTCTGGATCGGGGGCGATGCGCCCCGCGGGGAACTTTCAGCAAAAAGCACTCCCGACCGTTTCGCGCAAGTGGCGCGGGAGGCTCTCGTATGAGTTGGGCACGCCACCCGGCCTGCCCGATCGCCTGAAAGCTCGTTGCCATTGAACCGGATTGCAGGAGGTGAGTCCACCGGCAGAATTGCCGGGTAAAGGGGCGCCGGCGCCAACGACGTCTGGCGCGCTCCAGCGCGACAATGCAGCTCTCCCGTGTCCCGGACAAGCTGCAGCGCGCAAGCGTTGCGGCGCAGAGCCGGGACCTAGGTAACGCGGCAATTGCGGATGGATGGGCCCCGGCTCGGCAGCGCATCGTCGAACCGGACGATGCTTCGCATCGCCGGGGGGACGCTGCGCTGCGTCCGGGGCACGAGAGAGTGTAGCGCTCGCACTCTCCTTCTCGTCGTTGCGAGGAGCCCTTGCGACGAAGCAATCCAGAATCCCGCCGCGGAAAGATTCTGGATTGCTTCCGCCTTCGCCAAAGGCTTCGGCGGACAAGTCGCTGCGCTCGCAATGACGGAGTGTGAGGCGACGCTGCGTTCTCCAAGTAACACTTGTCGTTCCCTACGAAGGCAAGGAATCCAGCACGCCGCGCCCCCCTCGTTTCAATCACTGGCGTCTCGGCGTACTGGATCGCCCGCCTTCGCGGGCGATGACAGCGAGTGTGGAGGTGCAGACATGCCTTCGCATTCTCGCGGCTGATTTCGCCCGAGCTTTGCTTGGTCACTTCACCCTCTTTTCCAAGAAGGCGCAGGGAAGGCCGGGTGCCGGCGGCACCCGCGGTCCGCTGCGCAAAAAGCACACGCAGGAAGAACCGCACAGCAGCATACAGGTGAAGCCCAACACACGGCCTTCCCTGCGCGATGGTCGGACGGCTTATGCCGCGCTCTCCTGGGAGCCGAGTTCCCTCTGGCCTCCCTCGCTCCTGCGAAAGTCACCGGCACCGCGCCGGTTGACGCGAGCGCCGCATTCGCGAGAGCTTGACCGTAGCAACGACGGCCAGGACCACACGGTTTTGCCGTACGCGCGGTCCGTTGGCGCCGCAGGGTTCGACGGCGCTGTGCACGTTGCCATCGAAATGCCGGCGCGACGAACCTGACAGCGCCGCTCGTCCGTACGAAGCCTCGGGCTCACGGAGAGCAATCCGCCCTGCCCTCAGCTCTCGTACACGACGCTGCCGCGTCCACCGCAAGCCCGGCTCGCGACAATGACGACCTCATGATCGCCCCTCGAGATTGAGCCGGGATGGGCGACACATACGTCATTTCCGAATTTCGGTAAAGCGGAATATTTTTATGCGGGCAGGTTGACAGAGAAGCGAAACACCCTGCTCTCGTAGCCCGGATGGAGCGCGAGCGTAATCCGGGACAATTCGAGATGCCGCGCGAGCGGACCCGGATTTCGCTTCGCTCCATCCGGGCTACGGGAGATGGGATTCAAACGCTCCCCGGCTAGTACAATCCGGGGCTTCCGGGCTCCGGCCGCTCAGTATGGTGCGTAACGATAGCCCGGATCGTAGTAGTAGCCGGAACCGCCGTAGTAACCAGGGCCGCCGTAGTAACGCGGGCCATAGCCATAATAATAGCGGTTTTCATAATATTCGCGGCGGCGGCTCTCGGCGATCGCGCCTCCGATCAGACCTGCGGCCATGCCCATGAAGGCGAGACCCGCGGCATTCGGCCCGCGTCGATGATAATGGCGACGCCGGTGTGCGCTGAAATCGGTGACGTCGGAGGCAGCCTGGCCGGCAACGGCCGCATTGACAGCCGACTTGGCGGCCGGGCTTCCGGCCGAAGCCGCTGCAGACGGGGATGCGGAAGCCGCAATCAGGGCGAGGCCTGCGAGCGCGACCACGATCGTGTTGCGGCCGGCTGCGGAAATCACGGGTCCAATACTCATGTTCGAATTTCCTCTGTTCTCGCCCAAAGAAACATAAGCAAACGATCTATAATCCGCAAACCACTGAAATGGTTTCATGATCGCGGCGATCTGCCACGCTTTGAACGATTGTAAATCCCGAACGATCAGACCCAGCTTGAACCAGGCAACCTGAGCGGTTAATGAACAGCCGCGCCGTTTTCGGCCGCCGTAAGCGTTTACGTGAACCAACGCATCAACCGACGCCGTCGGGATCGATGCCATTTTCCAGGTTCAACGAGATCGACGCGTCCTTTCCTAGAGAAACCAGATCCTAGAGAAACCAGATCCTAGAGAAACCAGATGATTGTGGTTCGCAAACTACCGGCGCGCTATGCGCCGATCGTGACGCCATTCGTGCTGTCCATCCTCATGACGGCGGTGGTATCGGTCATTTCGACGCTGCGGAGCCTGGGGGCAACGCCGGCGTTCCTGGCGACCTGGCCGGGCGCCTGGGGACTGTCCTGGCTCGTCGCCTTCCCGACCCTGCTCGTGGTCTTGCCGCTGGTCCGCCGGGTCGTGGCCTGGCTCGTCGAGGCGCCACCCGGCCGGTAACCTCGCCTACGACAGCGCCCCCAGCACGCCTCTTGTCGCCTTGTCGATTTCCTCGACATAGCGGCGGCGGGCGAAGCTCTCGGTGAGGAAGCCGACAACCTTGCGGCTGTCGGTGGAATCGACCACCGCCAGCATCTCCGCCTCGGCTTCGTCGAACACCGCCATCGCCGACTTCACGTTCATTTCCGGGATCAGCACGATGTCGATCAGGCGGGCGAGCTCGATCACCTGGATGTCGTCGGCGATGGTGTCGAGGTCGCTGGAGAACAAATCGGGCAGCAGGACGAGGCCGATATATTCGTCAGCATTGTTGACGATGACGATTCCCGGCCGCGAGCCGAGCGCGAACTCGCGGCGCGCGGCGGCGATCGTCGTGGTCGAGGGCACCTTGCCGACGTCCGAGCGCATCAGGCGCTCGACCGTGAGATTGCGCAGCCAGCCGACGTCGTTGGCGCTGCGGATGGTCTCGCCGCGCAGATGCAGGCGCCATGTCGAGAACGAATGGCCGAACATGAAGCGCACGCAGATCGAGGTCACGATGCAGCCGGCCAGCACCACGGCGGTGACGTCGACGTTACGTGTCATCTCGAGCACGAGGAACGACATCGTGAGGGGGCCGCCGACGATGGCGACGCCGAGCGTCGCCATGCCCGTCAACATCGCCACCAGCGGATCGATCGCGAAGTTCGGGCTGATGAGCAGCAGCACCGCGGCAAAGAACTTTCCGATCAGGCTGCCGACGAACAGCGAGGCGAAGAACAGGCCGCCGCGAAAGCCGGAGGCGAGCGAGATCAGGCAGGCCGTCACCTTCAAGGCGATGATCAGCGCGATCAGGCCGATCGTCATGTCGTGGAAGAGATCGAGCACCATGGCGCCATGGCCGGCCGCGAGAACCTGCGGCGTGATGATGGCGAACCCGCCGACGATGAGCCCGCCGATCACAGGACGCAGCCAGACCGGCATCCAGGCGAACAGCCGCTCGAACATCGGCGAGGAGCGCATCACGGCGATGCCGACGCCGCTGGTGATGAGGGCGAGCCCGATCAGTGCCAGATATTGCTCGACGCCGACGGCGCTGACCTTCGGTATCTCCAGCGAGTATGGCGCGCCGCCCAGCCATTGCGCGGTCAAGGCGCCCGCGAGGGAGGCGGCGAGGATCGGCGCGGCACTGCCTACGGCATAGACGCCGACGATCAGCTCGCAGGCATAGAAGGCGCCGGTGATTGGCGCGCCGAACGCCGCCGCGATCGCCGCCGCGGCCCCGCAGCCGACCATCAGGCGCAGATCGTTGCGGCGGAGATTGAAGAATTTGCCGATCAGCGAGGCGATGCCCGAACCGATCTGGGTGTAGCCCGCCTCGAGGCCGACGGAGGCGCCGCAGCCGTTCGAGATCAGGGTCTGGCCTGCGACCACCCCGCTGTCGCGCATCGACAGATTGCCGCCCCGCAGCGCGTTGGCCTCGATCGGATCGACCGCGTTCGATATCTTCATGCGCCGCCGCGACCATTCCATGATTCCGAGCGCCAGCCCGCCGAGCGCAGGCGCGATCAGTGCCGCCCATGGGCTGACGCTCGCGTGGGCCGACAGGTGGACGTCAATGGGAATGCCGTAGATCACGACATGCGCGATCTGCGCGATGTGGGCCATCAGCGTCACGACCGCGCCCGCGAGCGTGCCGATCACGAGCGCCAGCGGGATCAGGTAGAACTCGTTGCTGCGCAGCAGGGCGCGCAGCCGAACCATGGTGCGGTTCGTCTTCTTGCGATCGACGAGATGTTTGATCCGCACTAACACCGTTTCGCCGCCCTACCCTTCCGACAGGCCGTAGCCGGCCATGCGCTGACGGACCCGCTCGATTTCCTCGCTCGGGAGCAGCGGCGGTTGTCCGATCTGCAGACAGCCGTGATATTGCCGCGCCAGCGTCTCGACCTCGACCGCCAGCCACATCGCCTTGTCCAGGGTCTTGCCGATCGCGATCATGCCGTGATGATCGAGCAGGCAGGCGAGCCGGTCCTCCAGCGCCCGCACCGCGTGCTCGGACAGCTCCGCCGTTCCGAACGTCGCGTAGGGCGCGCAGCGGATGCTGTCGCCGCCCGCCGCCGCGATCATGTAATGCACGGGCGGGATCTCCATGCCCATGATCGCCAGGATGGTGCAATAGGTCGGATGGGCATGCACGACGGCGTTGACGTCGGGCCGCGACTTCAGGATGTCGCGATGAAAGCGCCATTCGCTCGACGGCTTCTGGTTGGGCGCGTGCGAGCCGTCCATGGCCATGAAGACGATCTGGTCCGGACGCATGGCCTCATAGGGCAGGCTGGTCGGCGTGACCAGGAGGCCGTCCACATGCCGGACGCTGATATTGCCCGATGTGCCCTGGTTGATGCCGAGCGCGTTCATGCGCCGGCAGGCGTCGATAATGGCCTGTCTCTTGCCGAGCTCGTCCGCTGTCATCGACATGTCGATTTCCTGTCGAGGGCTTATTGGACCGAGTTACGTCAAAGCAACGTGACAGTGCAAGCGAAAGCGTCCCGGATCCCGTGACACTCCGGCCGAACGGGATAGCGACAGGTTAACAGATTGTCGCAGCTACCAGGGCAGGCCGGTCCGGACCGCCGCGACCCCGTTGATGACGAACTGCACGGAATAGGCGGCGAGCAGCATCCCGAGGACGCGCGAGAGCAATAACAAAAGTTAAGGCTGGTGCGGAGGCAATGAGATCGAGCGGTGCAATCGCGAAGCAACCATTCCCGACGATTGCCGTTTCACTGTGCATCGATACACGAACAGAAGCAGCCGAAGCAATTGCACGAGCCCCGTTCCAGAATTGATCCGCACGATCCCGTTGCCTGCAGCGGTTGGGCGCTTCGATTGGGGACAAACGTCAGAGAGCTCAAGGCGGCGATTCATCAATTCGGCAGCGCAGCGGATGCCGTGGCGTACGGCCTTCAGCAGTGGCGGCGTAGCGCCTCGCGCGGGCAGTGGCAGGGGCGCAGCGGCGCACCGCAGATCGGCATTCTCTCCGATTCCCTGGTCGCGCGCGGCGAACAACTCGCCGCGGTTTCGATGGTCTGCGTCAATGCGATCGGCCTTGTCGCCGGCGCCGTGCCGCGGATTCTGCCCGCGGCGCCGGAAGCCGACATCGATGCCTATCTGGACGGGCTCGACGGCCTCTTCGTCGGCGGCGGACAGACCAACGTCCATCCGTCCCGCTATGGACAAACAGTCGACGAGAAGCGTGACGGCCCGTTCGACGAATTCCGCGACGAGGTCGCGCTGCGCCTGATCCCGCGGGCGCTGGCGCGGGGCATCCCCGCTCTGTTCATCTGCCGCGGCTTCCAGGAGCTGAACGTCGCTTTGGGCGGCACGCTTTCGAAGGAGCCCGACGATTTGCCTGAGGAACAACGCCATGGCACGCCCGACGCGGACAACGAGGATGCCCGCTATCGGCTGCGGCAGAAGGTGGGCTTGCGCAAGGGTGGCGTCCTGCAGCAGATCTGCGGCGCGGATTCGATTCTCGTGAATTCGCTGCACAGCTTCCTGATCGCCGATCTCGCACCGGGCCTCGTCGCGGAGGCCGTCGCCGACGACGGCTCGATCGAGGCCGTCAGCGTCGAGAGCGCCAGCGATTTTGCGCTCGGCACGCTTTTTCATCCCGATTATTGGGCGAGCTCCGACCACGCCTCGGCGCGCATTCTGTCAGCCTTCGGGGACGCGGTTCGCCGCCACGCCAGGGCGCAGGGGGCGGCATAGGCCATGCACCGCTACCGCTTTGGCATCGAGGAGGAATACTTCTTGGTCAACCGCCAGTCCGCGGCGCCGCGATCCGAGCTGCCCAAGGCCTACATGGCCGCGGCGCAGAAGCGCCTTGGCGAGCGGCTGACCACCGAGATCCTGCAATCCCAGATCGAGGTGGCGACCCCGCCGCTGACGTCTTCGGTCGATGCGCTGGCCGAGCTCGCGCGTTATCGCGCGGTGCTCACCGAGGTCGGCAAGGACCACGGCGTCGGCATCATCGCGGCCGGCACACACCCGCTGGCGCAGCCGCAGCAGCAGCGCATGACGCGCAAGCGCCGCTACAGCAAGGTCATCAGCGAGCTCGGAATGGTCGGCCTCGGCAACCCGATCAGCGGACTGCACGTCCATGTCGAGGTGCCCGAGCCCGATTTGCGCGTCGAGATCATGCACCGCCTGGTGCCGTTCCTGCCGCTGCTGCTGGCGCTCTCGACCTCCTCGCCGTTCTGGTGCGGCTACCCGACGGGATTGCTGGGCTACCGCAATGCCGCCAACGATGCCCTGCCCCGGACCGGCTTTCCCGAGATGTTTCGGAACCTGTCCGAATACGAGACCTACGTGAAGACCTTGGTCGATGCCGGCATCATCCCCAACGCCACCTATGTCTGGTGGGCGTTGCGGCCCTCGTTGCAGCATCCGACGCTCGAGCTGCGCATCACCGATTGCTGCACGGCGATTGCGGATTCGGTGGCGATCGCGGCGCTGTTCCGCGCGCTGGTCCGCCACGCCGTCCACCATCCCGAGCTGAACGCCACCTATTCGGCCGTGCACCGCGCGCTGGTCGAGGAGAATCGCTGGCGCGCCCAGCGCTACGGAACCGACGGCACCTATATCGACCTGGTCTCGTTCGAGCCGGTCTCATTCAGAAGCTGGCTCGATGCAGTGATCGCCATGGTGGCACCCCACGTCGATCATCTCGGCATCGAAGACGACATCCAGCATCTGAAGTCGATCCCCAAGCGCGGCACATCGGCCCACCTTCAGCTCGAATATTTTCGCGGCTTGCGCAAGTTCGGCCACTCGCCGCGGGAAGCAATCAGCGACGTGACGAAATGGCTGCGGACTTCCACCGAAGCCGGAGACTTCACCGCCCGGGGCGGCGAGCCGAAAGCGCAAGCGGTGCGGCAACCGCTGACCGACCTGGTCTGACGCCGCGGCCGCATGGAACGAGGTTTCGACCGCCGACTTAGCTCAGCGTGATAGCAATGGACAATCGTGGAGACCAATCATGAGCGACAGCGGCATTAGCATGCTCCTGGGCCACGCCTCGGCCCAGATGCTTTGGCTCTGGTTCATCGGCGCGTTCGTGCTCGGCGGGGCGCTCGTTTACGGCGTGATGAAGGCGGGCAACTTGCGCCGCAGCGAGCGGGCGCAGCTCGATCGCAACACCGAGGCACGGCAGCGCCAGGAAGATCCCTACAAGCGCCCGACCTGAGCCTTCGCCGGTTGCAGTTTGGAACTTTCGTTCATGGAGCGGCTTTGATCGCCTGAGGATTGAGGAGGGCGAGGCCTTCCCGTGTTACCTCATGAGGAGGATGTATGGCTAAACGAGCGAAGAAACGCACGACAAAGAAGACCGCGGCGCGCCGGCCGCGTCAGGCGCCGAAGATGCTCAGCGACCTGTTTCTGGAGACGCTGAAGGACATCTATTTCGCCGAGAACAAGATCATCAAGACCCTGCCCAAGATGGCCAAGGCCGCGAATTCCAAGGAGCTTACGGCCGCCTTCAACAAGCATTTGCGTGAGACCCAGGGCCAGGTCAAACGGCTCGACCAGATCTTCAAGATGCTGGGCAAGCCTGCACGCGGCAAGCCGTGCGAGGCCATCAACGGCATTGCCGATGAAGGCGCCGAGATCATGAAGGAGTTCAAGGGCGCGCCGGCGCTCGATGCCGGACTGCTCGCGGCGGCGCAGTCGGTCGAGCATTACGAGATCTCCCGCTACGGCACGCTGCGCACCTGGGCCGAGGAGCTCGGCATGCAGGACGCCGCAAGGCTGCTCCAGGAGACGCTGGACGAGGAAGAGGCGACCGATCGCACGCTGACCGAGCTCGCCACCTCCGTGATCAACCTCGAAGCGGAACAAGAGTACCGCGCCGCAGCCTGACCCGCCCTGCCAATGAACGGAACGTCGCGGCCATGCCGCGGCGTTCGCTTGCCTTGATCGCACGGCGGCGCATAACACGTCAGCGCCACTGCACTGGATTTCCGCACTGGATTTCCCGGGAACTCGCCCCATATGCAGGCTTTCCCACCCCAGAGCCCGCATCATGCAACCCAAAAATCCCCTCGACTGGATGCTGTCCGAAGCCCTGGACTCGCTGACCCGTGCCGATCGGCTGCGTCAGCAGTTCGGCCGCCAGGAAGCCTGCTGGGAGCCGCCGATCGACGTGCTCGAGACCGAGCGTGAGCTCCTGATCCTGGTCGCGCTTCCCGGCGTCAATCCGGACAATGTCGAGACCGTCATCCATGACGGCGTGCTCGTCATCTCGGGTCAGCGCACCCTCCCGCCGGAGCTTCGCAACGCCCGCATCCATCGGCTCGAGCTGCCGCAAGGGCGTTTTGAGCGCCGCATTGCATTGCCCCTGGGCCGCTACGCCATCAGCCGCTTCGTGATGGACGGCTGCGTCGCACTGCGCCTCGCGAAATCCTGAAGTCGATCATGGCCACCGAACAGATGAACAACGAACAAAGCAATAACGACGTGAAGATCCCCGACGACGCGCTGATCATCGTCCCCGTGCGCGAGATGGTGCTGTTTCCCGGCGCGATCGCGCCGATCACGATCGGCCGGGCGAAGTCCATTGCCGCCGCACAGCAGGCGCTGCGCGAGCAGCGGCCGATCGGCATCGTTCTGCAGCGCAGCCCCGAGACCAATGACCCCGGGCCGGACGACCTCTACAGGGTCGCGACCATCGCGAACATCGTGCGCTACATCACCGCGCCCGACGGCACCCATCACATCGTCTGCCAGGGCGTGCGGCGCGCGCGCATCCTCGACTTCCTACCGGGGACGCCGTTCCCGGCCGCGCGTTTCCAGCAGATCCCCGAGCCGGCCACGACCTCGCCCGAGATCGAGGCCCGCGCGCTGAATCTGCAGCGCCAGGCCATCGAGGCGATCGAGCTGCTGCCGCAGGCGCCGCCCGAGCTCGCCGCGATGTTCCAGGGCACCAGCGCGCCCGGCGCGCTGGCGGATCTGGCAACCTCGTTCATGGATATCAAGCCGCAGGACAAGCAGGAGGTGCTGGAGACCATCGACCTCGCTCTTCGCGTGGAGAAAGTGTCGAAGCACCTAGCCGAGCGGCTGGAGGTGCTGCGCATCTCCAACGAAATCGGCCAGAAGACCAAGGCCTCCTTCGACGAGCGGCAGCGCGAGGCGATCCTGCGCGAGCAGATGGCGACGATCCAGCGCCAGCTCGGCGAAGGCGACGGCAAGCAGGCCGAGGTCACCGAGCTGACGGCTGCGATCGCCAAGGCCAACATGCCGCCGGAGGCGGAAGCGCATGCCAAGAAGGAGCTGCGCCGCTACGAGCGCATGCCGGAGGCTGCCGGCGAGGCCGGCATGGTCCGCACCTATCTGGACTGGCTGATCGAGCTGCCCTGGGCGCTGCCCGCGGAGAAGCCGATCGACATCAAGGAGGCGCGAGCCATCCTGGATGCCGACCATTTCGGCCTGGAGAAGATCAAGAGCCGGATCATCGAATATCTGGCGGTGCGCAAGCTCGCCCCGCAGGGCAAGGCGCCGATCCTGTGCTTCGTCGGCCCGCCCGGCGTCGGCAAGACCTCGCTTGGCCAATCCATCGCGCGCGCGATGGATCGCCCCTTCGTGCGTGTCAGCTTGGGCGGCGTGCATGACGAGGCCGAGATCCGCGGTCACCGCCGCACCTATATCGGCGCGTTGCCCGGCAACATCATCCAGGGCATCAAGAAGGCGGGCGCGAGGAACTGCGTCATGATGCTGGACGAGATCGACAAGATGGGCCGCGGCGTGCAGGGCGATCCGTCGGCGGCCATGCTGGAGGTGCTCGACCCCGAGCAGAACGGGACGTTCCGGGACAATTACCTCGGCGTGCCCTTCGATCTGTCGCGCGTCGTGTTCATCGCGACCGCCAACATGCTCGACCAGATCCCGGGTCCGCTGCTGGACCGCATGGAGCTGATCAGCCTCGCCGGCTACACCGAGGACGAGAAGCTGGAGATCGCGCGGCGCTATCTGGTGCGGCGGCAGCTGGAGGCCAACGGCCTCTCGGCCGAGCAGGCCGAGATCGAGCCGGAAGCCTTGAAGCTGATCGTCAAGGGCTACACCCGTGAGGCCGGCGTGCGTAACCTCGAGCGCGAGATCGGCAAGGTGTTTCGCCATGCCGCGGTGCAGGTCGCCGAAGGCACGGCCGCGAAGGTCACGGTGACGGCAAAGGACATCGCCACCGTGCTCGGCCAGCCGCGCTTCGAGGGCGAGATCGCACTGCGCACCAGCGTTCCGGGCGTTGCCACCGGCCTCGCCTGGACGCCGGTCGGCGGTGACATCCTGTTCATCGAAGCCACGCGCGTGCCCGGCAAGGGCGGGCTGATCCTGACCGGCCAGCTCGGCGACGTCATGCGCGAGAGCGTGCAGGCTGCGCTGACGCTGGTGAAGAGCCGGGCCTCTCAGCTCGGCATCGATCCGCAAGCGTTCGAGAAGAGCGACATCCACGTTCACGTTCCCGCGGGCGCAACCCCGAAGGACGGGCCGAGCGCGGGCGTTGCGATGTTCACGGCGCTGACCTCCCTGCTCACCAACCGCACGGTGAGGAGTGACACCGCGATGACCGGCGAGATCTCGCTGCGCGGCCTGGTGCTGCCGGTCGGCGGCATCAAGGAGAAGGTGGTGGCTGCGGCTGCTGCCGGCCTGAAGCGGGTGATGCTGCCGGCGCGTAACAAGCGGGATTACGACGACATCCCGAAGAGCGCGCGGGACACCCTCGAATTCATCTGGCTGGAGCGCGTCGACGAAGCCATCGCCGCGGCGCTCGAGCCGGCTGAAGCCAAGGAAGCGGGCGGAGTGAGGCGATGAAGAAACTGCTGGAAAGAGCGAAGCGATCGCGGAAGACGCAGCGGCTGCGCCAGTTGCTGGATCGCGCGATCGACCGGATTCGCGATGAGCTCGCAGGACCCGAGCCGCGGCTTCAGCCTGTTACGGTCCGGGTGAAGCGCCGCAAGGGTTGAGCCCTCCGTCTCAGGCCCTCGCGGCAACCCCAGACAAAAGGCCCCCTCGTTCGAGGGGGCCTTTGCGTTGTTAGCCCACGGCGTCCTTGGCGGCCTTGACCGGGCGGGCGCGGACGATCTTCCGGGCCGGCTTGGCCTTGAACATCATCTCTTCACCCGTGAACGGGTTGGTGCCCTTGCGCGCCTTGGTCGCGGGCTTCTTGATGACCACGAACTTGGCGAAGCCCGGCACCAGGAACAGGCCGTTCTTCTTGAGCTCCTTGTGGCCGACGTCGGTCAGCGTCTCCATGACGTTCTTGACGTCACGCTTGGAAAGCTCGGTGGCGGTCGCAATCTTTTCGATCAATTGCGATTTGGACATCTGGGTCGGCATCGTGTCTCCTCTGATTCGTTGCCGGTTGCATATTAGACCAACCGTTGAAGGCCTATAGCCTTCTGCACAGTTTTGTCGCGAAATTACGGGCTTTTCTGGCCTGCTGTGACAAAAAACCCTGCTTTTTAGCTACTTCCGGAGCGGAGGAAGCCTCGGGCAGCGGCTTTTGCCTTGTTTCAAAGGCCCGCACGACATCTTGCTAGAACTGATTCGCCGCCTTCGACAAGCGACGACCGGCCCCTTTGTGAAAGGAGGCGCGTGTTTCACCCTGAAAAATAAGGATTGGATCGCGCAGCAGCCGCATTTGCAGATCCTCTCCCTCTCCCCGTTCTTACGGGGGCGCGACGAGCTTTGCTCGCGCTGGGAGGGTCGGGGTGAGGGGCCGCTTCAGCAAAGACGGTGAGAGTTCAGTGCTCGGAGAGTCCCCCTCACCCGGATTGCATCTTCGATGCAATCCGACCTCTCCCCGCAAGCGGGGCGAGGTAAACAAGCTAAACGCGCTCGATGATGATGGCCGGCGCCATGCCGCCGGCGGCGCACATGGTGACGAGACCGCGCTTGAGATCGCGCCGTTCGAGCTCGTCGAGCACGGTGCCGATCAGGATCGAGCCGGTGGCGCCGATGGGATGGCCGAGCGCGATCGAACCGCCGTTGACGTTGACCTTGGCCCGGTCGAGCTTGAGGTCGCGGATATATTTTTCCGCCACCACGGCGAAGGCCTCGTTGATCTCGAACAGGTCGATGTCGTCGATTGTGAGGCCCGCCTTGGCCAGCACCTTGCGCGTTGCCGGCACCGGTGCGTTCAGCATGAGGGTCGGCGAGTCCCCCATGTTGGCCATCGCGACCACGCGGGCCCGGGCTTTAAGGCCATGGGCCTTGGCGTAAGCGGGCGAGGCCAGCAGGATCGCGGCAGCGCCGTCGACGACGCCGGAGGAGTTGCCGGCGTGATGCACGAAGTCGATCTTCAGATCAGGGTACTTTTGCAGGATCAGGCCGCGATAGGTCGTGCCCTTGTCGTCGAGCGCGTAGTCCGCGACGGCGGGAAATGCCGGATTCAGGCTGCTGAGGCCTTCCATCGTGGTCTGCGGCCGCGGGTATTCTTCATGATCCAGCGCCAGACTGCCGTCCTCGTGGTGAACAGGCACGAGGCTCTTCTTGAAGTGGCCGTTCGCGATCGCGTGCGCGGCGCGCTTCTGGCTCTCCAGCCCGAGCGCGTCGACGTCGCTTCGGGTGATGCCCTCCAGCGTCGCGATCGCATCGGCGCAGACGCCCTGATGCGACTGCGGATGCCGTGCCCGCAGACGCAGATTGCCGCTATCCATCATCATCGGACCGCCGCCGCGGCGTCCCTCCATCGACATCATCTCGCAGCCGCCGGCAATGACGAGATCTTCGACACCGGCCATGATGGAGCTTGCCGCCATGTTGACGCTGGTGATGCCGCTTCCGCAAAAACGATCCAGCGTCACTGCGCTGGCACGCACGTCGTAGCCGGCATCGAGCGCCGACATGCGGCCGAGATCGCCGCTTTGCGTTGCCACCTGCGCGCTGCAGCCCCAGACGATGTCGTCGACATCGGCGGTGTCGATGCCGGTGCGGTCAGCGAGCGCGCGCAGCACGGTCGCCCCGAGCTGCTGCGGATGAATGCCCGACAGGGCTCCCTTGCCGGCCTTGCCGATGCCCCGCGGCGTGCGGCAGGCATCAATGATCAGCGCGTCAGGCATTGGCGTCGTCCTCTTGTTTATGCGTGTGTGAGCGTTGTGAATCAGAGGGACTGGCGAGTCAATGCGCGCTGCCTTCTTCCCGCGTGCGGGGAGAGGCCGGATTTTACGCGCAGCGGAAAATCCGGGTGAGGGGGAGCTTCCGCAAACTCAGTAGCAGATGGACTCGCGGAGAGCCCCCTCACCCGGAATTTGCTGTCGCAAATTCTGGCCTCTCCCCGCAGGCGGGGAGAGGCGAAAACACCGAGCCAGCCGCTACGCCCCCGCCGCGTTCTTCGCGATCACGTTGCGGTAGAAGCTGGCGCTGAGCTTTGCCGTGCGGACCTGGGTGTCGAAATTGACGTGGTACAGCCCGAAACGCTTGTTGAGGCCATACACCCACTCGAAATTGTCCATCAGACTCCAGAGGAAATAGCCGCGCACCGGCACGCTTTCGTCGGTGGCGCGCTGGAGCTGGGCGAGATAGTTGCGCAGATACATGATGCGATCGGTGTCGTAGATCTTGCCGTCGGGCGACACCACATCGTCGCCGGAGGTGCCGTTCTCGCTGATATAGATCGCGTCCGTCTTCCAGATCTTCGCCGCCAGCTTCGGCACCCAGTAGATCGTCTCGGGCCCGACGCGCAGCCAGTCCGAATTCATGTGCGGGAACGATTTCGGGATCGGCAGCGGCTTGAAGCCCGCGCCCTGGTCGGAGGCCACGATGTAGTTCTGCGGCGCGTAGATGTTGAGACCGAGAAAATCGACCGGCGAAGAGATGATCTTGAGCTCCGCATCGGTGTATTTCGGCGCGTTGGATCCGGCGTATTTGAGGAAGGCGTCGGTATAGCGGCCCGTCATGATGACGTTGAGATAGCCGGCATTCATCTCGCGCAGCGCGATCTCCGCGGCGCGCACGTTTTCCGGCGTGTCGAACGCAGGCGCGCAGGCATCGATGTTCTCCGCCGGCCCCACCCTGGTGCCGCGGCGGCCATGGGCGCGCACCGCCTGCACTGCGAGCCCGTGCGCCAGCGCGCTGTTGTGCCTGATCTGGTTGACATCGGCTTGCGGCAGCTTCAAGCCCGGCGCGTCGATGCCGACCCCGTAACCGAAATAGACGAAGCGCCCGCTCTCGTTCAACGTGAATACGTTCCTGACGCGGTCGGTGAGGTGCTTTGCGACATAGGCCGCGTAGTCGCCGAAGATCTTGCAGGTCTCGGTCGAACGCCAGCCGCCGAACCGGTCCTCGAGCGATTGGGGCAGATCCCAATGATAAAGGGTCAGCCACGGCTCGATGCCGTTCTTCAGGAGCTCGTCGACGAGACGATTGTAGAAGTCGAGCCCCTTCGGATTGGGCTTGCCGTCGCCCTCCGGAAACAGCCGTGGCCAGGCCACCGAGAAGCGATAGGCCTTGCAGCCGAGTTCCTTGATGAGGGCGATGTCCTCCTTGTAGCGGTGATAGTGCTCGTTGGCGCGGTCGCCGGTGGTGCCGTCCTCGATCTTGCCGGGGATGCGGACGAACTTGTCCCAGATCGAGGCCCCTCGCCCGTCCTCCTCGACCGCGCCCTCGACCTGATAGGACGACGTCGCCGTGCCCCAGAGAAAGCCGGCCGGAAAACCGCCTGCATTGCGCGGCGGCCGCGCCGGCTTGGCTTCGAGGACAAGGGGACTCGCAATCCCGGTTGCGGACAATCCCGCCAGCTTGGCAAACCGGCGGCGCGAGACCCCCTCCGTCATTGATGCTGCTCCACTTCTTTTCGTTTCGGGCCGGCACAATGAACAGTTCCGGGCGATTTGAGAAGCGGGTGGATTCTAGCGTCGACTTGCTCCGATTGAACCGACCAAGACCTGCATCAGCCACTCAATGCCGGCGTCTCTCATCGCCGCCTTGGTTGCGATGGCCCGGATCGTGTCCGGTTTGCGCGCGAAAGGCAGCTCGACGAACACCAAGCCGAAACGGCGCGCGTGGTGCTCCACCAATCGGCGCGGCAAGGCTGCGATCAGGTCAGACCCGGAAAGCTGGGCAAGCGCCATCATGAAATTCGGGACCGTTAACGCGATGCGGCGTTGGAGGCCGCGCTTAGCCAACATGTCGTCGACGAAACCGCGCGGTTCACCACTGAGAGAGACCAGCAAATGTTGCGATTGCGCGAAGGCCGCATGGGTTGGCGCTTTTGACAAGCGATGTTCCTTGCGCATGGCCAGCACAAACTCCTCCTCATAGAGGCTGCGCGCTTCGAACCGCGGTGATACCGAAGGCAGCGGCAACATTGCGACGTCCAGCTCGCGTCTTTCCAGCATGTCGAGGCATTGCTGCCAAGGCTCTCCGGTCGCGCCGTCGCGCGGCGCGGGCATCAGGTGGATCAACCCGATGTCAATGTGCGGCGCGGCAGCTGCGATCGACCGCAACAGCGGACCGGTAGCCGAGACCAGCACCGCATCGGGTGCGCCAATGGTGAACCTGCGGCTGCTCTTTTCGGGGTCGAACGGCGTAGCCGAGCCGAACAGCTGTTCGACGCGCGCGATGATCTCAGCCACCGGCTCCCCTAGCTCCAAGGCCCGTGCCGTTGGAACGACGCCCTTCGGGGTCCGCAGAAACAGCGGATCGTTCAGCAGAAGCCGGAGCCGGCCGAGCGCATGGCTGACCGCCGACGGTGTCAGGCTCAACCGAGCGGCTGCGCGCGCCACATGGCGCTCCTCCAAAACCACACGGAAGAGCACGAGGAGATTGAGGTCGATCCTGGATAAATCAATTTGGTTCAGCATGTTGCTGAAATCATATCGCTGGATTCATTGGGATCAAGGCTTCATGCATGGGGCTCGTCGTTCGATCAGGAGCTGAGAAATGACCAACAAACCGTCCGGGCTGAACAGGTGGCCATGCGAGCAGGAAAAGATATCGCGGCGCTCGATGATGGCCGCTACCGCAGCAATTCCCCTATCCGGTCAGCTTTCGGCCGATGCGGCCGCTGGAAGCGACGCGATAGCGGGCCTCGTCGAACGCGCCCGCGAGAAGAATGCCGCCTTCATGCGTGGCGATGTGGACCGCTGGTCCCAGCTTGTCCGCATCGCGCCCGATTTCACGCTGATGCAGCCCTTTGGCGGGCCTACAAGTCGGGGATTCGACGCTAGTCCCCAGCGTCTGGCTGCCCTCTCCCGATACTTCAGGGAAGGCGAAACCGAACTTGAGGTTTTGCAAACCTATGCATCCGACGCGCTCGTCGCTCTCGTCATGGTCGAGCGCCAGCGCGCCGAGGTGGGCGGGTTGCCGGCTCAAGACTGGTCGCTGCGCGTGACCGAAGTCTACCGCAAGGACGGCACGGATTGGCAACTCGTGCACCGCCATGCGGATCCGCTGGTCCGAAGCATCACCTTGCAACAGGCGGCGATACTCGCCCGGGGATGGCCGGAGGAAAAATGACGAAGCGCCGCAGATGAGCTGGATTCGGAGCCGGCCGGCGGCCAGTCGAGACGACGTGCGATTTCGTCGCGATGATCAGCGCGAGCGCTTCAATTTCGGCAGCTTGTCGGGGTTGAATGCCGGCATCTGCCCTGGTGGTTCAGGTGCGGGCGGCTGTTGTTCCGTGAGGATGAGCGTTCCGTGGAGGATCATGCCCGGCGCCTGAGGTGCCGTCGCGGTGTAGGTCGCGATCTTGCCAGGGCAGCTTCCCTCGATCGTCAACGTCAACTCATCATCGTTGCCGAACACGGTGGCGCGTCCGTCGGTGTGACGCTTCGTCAATACGGTTGCGGTGAAGTGATCTCCATCGATCTGGCAGGTGCCGTGATAGGTCATCAGGCTGTCACGGCCCCAGATCTGGCCGTCTGCGACATGGACGATCCCGGTACCCTGGTCGATCGGCGTCTTGTACCACGCCGCGTAGGTGCCGTCCTTCAGCATGGGAGCAGCCTCCCCTAGTATTCCCACGGCGACAATTGCCATCATTAGCGCCAACAAACGGTTAATGACCGGGCCCGTGCCAATCCGGTCTTTGCTTGCGCAGCTCGGCCTCGAGCTCCTCGATGATGCTGTGAAGCAGACACGCTGCTAGCGGATCGGTCACCTCGCGCTCCAGATGCCGGTACCGCGCAATCTGGAATTCCTGCTCTCTCAACTGGCGCTCTGTCATCAGACTTGCCCTCCGGCGAACCGACGCGGACACGGCCGGAGAGTTTCGTTACAATTTTCAGATCATTTGCGATGGTTTCCAGTCGGTTAAAGCCGCGGCCGGGTTGCGGATTGCCCGAAAAGGCTGCCGCGGCACCGGCTGCACCAGCCTGAGCGCGGCGGTTGACGTCCAGACCATTGCTTCCAATTGCGTGCGCGGCGGGCTTCTGCTAGCTTGAGGTACGTGCCTCATTTCACCTCGCCGGCCGGGTCGGTGACCCGCCTCTGCCGCAACGATGCGGGTAGCGGCTGATTGCCGTGCCGCTGGGGGTGAGGCATGCGCCCAATCCGGGCTCAAGCAGAGTTGGCCATCAAAAAGGGCCGACCGCCTTAGGGGAGGAATGATATGCAGCGTCTCTTGCTTGCAGGTGTGTCTGTTGCCTTCGCGGTTGCAGCGGGTGTCGGCCCGGCCGATGCGGCGGACAAGAAGGTTCTGGCCTTCGTCGTCAATGGCGCGTCCGACTTCTGGAAGATCGCCGAGGCCGGGATGAAGAAGGCGCAGGGCGAACTGCCCAACTACGAGCTCCAGTTCAAATATCCGGAACAGGCTGCGGCCGCCGTGCAGCAGCGCGTGATGGACGACCTCGTCGCCGCCGGTGCCGCCGGCATCATGGTCAGCGCGGTCGATCCGAAGAACCAGACCGAGCATCTCAACAAGGTTGCGTCCCAGACCGTGCTGTTCACCACCGACAGCGACGCGCCGAAATCCAAGCGCGTGGCCTATATCGGCTCCTCCAACACCGACCTCGGCAAAGAGGCAGGAAAGCTGATGGTCAAGGCGCTGCCGAACGGCGGCAAATGCGTCGGCTTCGTCGGCCTGCCCGGCGCCGACAACGCACGCGAGCGCATCGAAGGCGTCAAGGAGACGCTCAAAGGCTCGAAGGTCGAGCTCGTCGACGTTCGCGGCGACGAGATCGACCAGACCCGCGCCAAGCGCAACGTCGAGGACATCCTCGCCGCCATGCCCGATGTAAGCTGCCTCGTCGGCTTCTACTCCTACAACACGCCGCGGATCTACGAGGTGCTCAAGGAGGCCGGCAAGCTCGGCAAGATCAAGATCATCGGCTTCGACGAGGATCCGATCACGCTCGGCGGCGTCAAGGAAGGCAGCATCGTCGGCACGGTGGTGCAGCAGCCGTTCGAATGGGGCTATCAGGGCATGAAGCTGATGGCGAACTACATCGGCGGCAACAAGGGCGGCATTCCGGCCAACGGCATCATCATCGTGCCCGGCAAGGTCATCGAAAAGGTCAATGTCGACGAGTTCATGGCCTCGATGAAGCAGATGCTGAAGAAATAGGAGAGATCCGCGCTGCCCGCCCGCGCAGCCTGCCATGCCAGAACCGTTTCTCGAACTGGTCGACATCAGCAAGAGCTATCCAGGCGTGGTCGCCCTCGACCACGTCGGTCTCCAGGTGTCGCCCGGCGAGGTCGTTGCGCTGATCGGCGAGAACGGCGCCGGCAAGTCGACGCTGATGCGCGTGCTCGGCGGGGTCGTGGAGCCCAGCGGCGGCTTCATTCGTGTCGACGGCGCCGCGCGATCTTCGCTCACCGTGGCAGATGCGATCAAGGCGGGCATCGCCTTCGTCCATCAGGAACTGAACCTGTTCGACAATCTCGATGTCGCCGGCAACGTCTTCATCGGCCGCGAGCCCGTGCACGGCGGACCCTTGCGCCTGATCGACCGCAAACGGATGTATGCCGATGTCGCGCCGCTGCTGGAGCGGCTGGGCTGCGATTTCGCGGCCGATGCGCCGCTCGCCGAACTGTCGCTGGCGCAGCGCCAGCTGGTCGAGATCATGAAGGCGCTTTCGCTCGACGCTCGTCTCGTCATCATGGACGAGCCGACCTCGAGCCTGACGCTCGCCGAGACGGACCGCCTGATGCGCACCGTGGCCGGCCTGAAAGCCCACGGCGTCAGCATCATCTTCATCACGCATCGGCTCAACGAGGTGATGCAGTGCGCCGACCGCGCGGTCGTGCTGCGCGACGGTCGCGTTGTCGGCGCGCTGACGCGTGCGGAGCTCTCTCCGGCGGCGATGATCCGCTTGATGATCGGCCGCGACCTGAAATCGCTCTACGTTCCGCCGGCCGCGCCGCCCGGCGACAGCGTGCTGGAGATCGTCGATGCCGTCACCGACACCTATCCCGGCCGCGCCGTGAGCCTGTCGGTCCGCCGCGGCGAGATCCTCGGACTTGCCGGTCTCGTCGGGTCCGGCCGCACCGAGCTCGCCCGCGCCGTCTTCGGCATCGACCCACTGCGTGGCGGCACGATACGGCTCGACGGCGAGCCGATCCGCATCGCAAGCCCGCGTGCCGCCATCGAGCAAGGCATCTATCTCGTTCCGGAGGACCGCAAGGGCGCCGGCCTGTTGCTCGACGTCTCGATCACCGAAAACATCTCGCTGCCGGATCTGGCGTCCTATATGCGCTTCTGGCTGGTGGATACCGAGCGCGAGAACGAGAACGCGGTGCGTCAGCGGGAGCGCCTCAAGATCCGCGCGCCGGACGTCAAGACCGCCGTCGGCTCGCTGTCGGGAGGCAATCAGCAGAAGGTCGTGCTCGCCAAATGGCTGTCGATGCGGCCGAAGGTCCTGATCGTCGACGAGCCGACGCGCGGAGTCGACGTCGGAGCCAAGCAGGAAATCTACGGCATGCTGCGCCGCCTGACCGATGCCGGGGTGGCGATCCTGATGATCTCCAGCGACATGGAGGAGGTGATCGGGGTCAGCGACCGGCTCGCGGTGATGCATGAAGGCGCGATCTCGGGCTTCCTTGATCGCAGCCAGTTCAGTGAGCACAATGTGCTGCAGCTTGCCGTTGGCCACACAATCACGGCGGAGGGACCTTGAGCAAGAAAGACCTGAGCCTTCTCGTTCTGATTCTGGTGGTCGGGACCGTTGTCGCCCTGATCAATCCGAGATTCCTGTACGTCGGCAATCTCTCGAACACCGCCAACCAGATCGGGTTGTTCGGCATCTTCTCCATCGCCGAAGCCTTCATCATCATCATCGGCGGGATCGAGCTGTCGGTGGGTTCGGTGATCGCACTGCTCGGCGTCCTGTTCATCGACCTGATCGTCAATCACGACGTCAACTGGGTCGTAGCCCTCGCGATGATCGTCGCGGCCGGGCTCGTGATCGGCCTCATTCATGGCACGCTGGTGACCAGGATGCGGATCCAGGCTTTCGTGGTCACGCTGTGCGGCCTCCTGATCTACCGCGGCGCGGCGCGCTATTACACCGAGGACGCGACGGCGGGCTTCGGCTTCGGCGCGAGCTTTCCGATGCTGGAATGGCTGGCCGCCGGCCGCACCAACGTGCTCGGGTTCCCGCTGCCGCACAGCGTGGTTGCGCTCGCCGTGGTGGCGGTGATCGCCTGGGTGGTGCTTCACCGCTCGGTGTTCGGCCGTTATCTCTTTGCCGTCGGCAAGAACGAGGAAGCGGCACGCTATTCCGGCATTCGCACCAACCGCGTGATCATCTCGGCCTATGTCATCTGTGGCGGGCTGACTGCGTTTTCGGCGATCCTGATCGCGATGTACACCCGTTCGATTTCGCCGGCGGTGCACGGCTCGTTCTACGAGCTCTACGCCATTGCCGCCGCCGTGCTCGGCGGCTGCTCCTTGCGCGGCGGCGAAGGCTCGATCATCGGCGTCGTGCTCGGCACCGTGCTGCTCCAGGTGCTGCAGAATCTCGTCAACCTGCTGGGCATTCCGAGCTCGCTCAATTTTGCGGTAATGGGAACGGTGATCCTGGTTGGCGTGCTCGGCGATCAATATCTGGTGCAGCGACGCCACCGCGCGAGTGCGGCCAAAGGCCGGGAGCAGGCGAGCGTCGCTGCGGCACCGCTCGAGCGGGTGAAGGTGGAGTGAAAATCTAGAACGTCACCCTCAACCCCGCATAGAACGCGCGCGGCCGTGCCGGGCTCAGCGAGCGCGGGTCGGTGAAATCCGCGCCGCCATTGGTGAAGTTGGGCAAGGCGTCGCGGTCGAAGAACTGGCCGTAGGTCACGTAACGCTTGTCGAAGATGTTGTCGACGCGGCCGTAGAGCTGGACGTTCTTCGCGACCTGATAGGAGGTGTGGAGATTGAACACCGTGTAGGACGGCAGCTTCGCGAACTGGTTCGACTCGTCGCCGACCAGATACTGGCTGGAGACGAACAGCGCGTTGCCGCCGACCTTCCAGACGTCGGTCACGGCATAGTCGACGCCGACCTTGACGCGGTGGCGCGGGACTGCCGGGATCTGGTTTCCGGGCCTGACCTGGATGGTCTCGGAGATGTCATCGGCAAACGGGCTTTCGGAGCCGAGCTCGAGCGGATCAAGGAAGCGCGCATCGACGAAGGCGTAGCTCGCCTGGAACTGCAGCGTGGGCGACTTGATGTTGACTTCGGCTTCGAGTCCTTGCCGCCGGGTGCGGCCTACGTTCGAAAAATAGCCGAAACCAGTCCGCCCAACGACCGGCACCGCCATGATGTCGTCGTGGTTGGTGGCGCGAAAGCCGCCGATCTTCCATCCCAGCGTGCCGATGTTCAATTCCTTGGTGCCACGAAAACCGGCCTCCAAGGTCTTGGAGACGACCTGCTTCAACGGTGGATCCGAAACCAGGAAGGCTGCGATGAGACAAGGCCTGGCGGGATCGGAGCAGCCGAGTTCGAGCGGCGTCGGCACGCGGTTGGCCTCCGAATAACCAGCATAAGCGGTCAATTCCGGCGTGACCCTGTAGGTGCCGCCGATGATTGGATTGAAACGCGCGAATGTGTGATCGCCGTTGAGCGCGGTCCCGAGCTGATCTTCCAACGTGATCCGCGCCAGGTTGAAGCGGCCGCCGCCCGTGATCGCGAAGGCATCCGTGACGTTGAAAGTATCCATCGCGTAGAGGCCGTTATACTGATTGACGGTCCGCAGCGAGACCGGGCCGGCGACGGGGTCCGCCACAGGAGTCGGTCCCAGGAAAACGCCGCTGCCGCTGACGACGTAGTTCTCTCCCATCGAGCCGATTTCGGAGGAGGCGTTGTAGCGCGTGACGCTGGCGTCATAGGTCGCGCCCACCACGAAGCGGTTGTCATGGCCGAACAACTGGTCGGTGTTGGTGGCCTGCCCCGACACGCCAAAGGTGGTCGAACGGATCGAGCCGCGGTCGATCGCGCCTAGGATCGTTCCCGGCGCAAACGGGTTGGCAAGCTGCACGCCGCCCCCACCGTAGGCGGGTGAGGTGTCGTCGCCAAAGCAGAGCAGCGCCGGATCTGCAGCGCACTCCTCCACGTCGGTCGGGTTGCCGTCGACCACCTTCTGCTCGTACCTGCGCACACGCGCGGTGCCTTCGAGCGTCCAGGTCGGCGTCGCGTCGACCTTGCCGGTCAGGTTGAGATAGCCGACGCGATTGGAGGTGGTTTGCGGCGTGGTGTATGTTGCGCCCCAATATCTGTCGAGCAGCTCGGCCGGGACGGTGGCGCTGGCGCCGAAATCGTTCTTGGCCACGCCCATATTGACGTGGAATTCGCTGTCGCCGGCCCTGTAGCCGACATCGCCATAGAAGCGCCGCACCGTCGATTGGGAAAAATTACGGAAGCCGTTGTCGCGCAGTCCTTCGAGCGCACCGTAGACGGCATAGTTCTGATCGACCTGCTTGCCCCATTGCGCCGAGCCCTGGATGCGGCCGAACGATCCGCCCATGAGGTCGAGCTCGGCGCCCTGATAGGTGAAGCCGTCCTTCATCTGCAGGTTGATCGCGCCGCCGAGCGCATTGAGGCCGAAGGCGGGGTTGTTGGTCACCAGCGTCACCGATCTGATCGCGGCGGTGGGGATCAGGTCCCAATTGACGGCGTCCGAGAATGCCTCGTTGATGCGGACACCGTTCTGGTACACGGCAAGCCCCTGCGGCGTGCCCGTCACGGGCGAAGCGACGAAGCCGCGGAATTCGACATCCGGCTGGAACGGATTGCCGGTGACTTCGCTGATGTTGATGCCGGCGATGTTGTCGCGCAGCGCGTCCGTGACGTTCAGCGAACCCGTGCGCCTGATCTGGTTGGCATCGACGGCATTGATTGCTGACGGGACCTTATCGACGTCGAGACCTCGGCCGGTGCCCGGCGAGGTCGGAAAGACGTAGAGCCGTGTCCTCGGCGCGGCCGATCCCGGCGCTCCCACGCGCGCAACAGGTCGCGACGGCGCCGCGCGCCGCGCTGCCGAAGGTGGTGCGGTCACTTCGACCGGGGGCAGGTTCTGGACGTTGGTCTCCTCGTCCGGCGCGGCCCCGGCAGGGGTCGCATAGACCAAGCCCGATACCAGCCCGGTCGACACCGAAGCCATCAGCAAAGCACGCCTGAACGAAACAACCCTGCCCATCCCCGCCTTCCCATCCGTGACCACCGGCTGTTTTGATGTTCCGCCGATTGGTCGAGGCGAGTTTATTCGGCCGCAATGGGGACGCCAGCCACAAAAGGTCGGACCCTATCCGCACCCATTTTCCCGACAAAATCGGGAATTTTTCCCGATCGCTTCCGGTACGATCAGGTTGCCGCTGTGGGCACCAGCGCTTCAACCGTCACACCGCCCTCACCGGAGACCACATTGAGCGTGCCGCCGAGCGCCAGGATCCGCTCGCGCATGCCGACGAGGCCGAAGCCGAGCTTCTGCCCCGGCTCCATGCCGCGGCCGTTGTCGCTGACCCGCACCCGGGCGCAGCAGCGGCCGCCGGCCTGCTCGACCGGCTCGATGACGACACTGACCGAGGTCGCGCCGGCGTGGCGGAACACGTTGGTGAGCGCCTCCTGCACGATGCGGTAGATGGTGAGATCGGCGGTCTCGCCGGTTGGGCCCAGCGCCGGCGAGATGGAAGTCTCGATCGCAACGTCGGGACGCGACTCCCGCCACAGCCGCGACAGCGATTCGAGCGCCTGACGCAGGCCGAGCTCGGCAAGGCCCACGGGCCGAAGACGCTCCAGCACGCGGCGATTGAACTGCTGGAGTGCATTGATCTGCTCCAGCATGGCGCTGCCATGTTTTCGCACGGCATCGGCACTCGGCTCGCGCCCGTCCGCCTGCTTCGCCAGCGCGCTCGCATGTGCGCGCAGCGAGAACAGATAGGGCCCGAACTCGTCATGCAATTCGCGCGCGATCTCCTTGCGCTCGATGTCCTGCAGCGACACCGCGCGCTCGGCAAGGCGCCGCTTGTCCTCGACCGCTTCACCAAGCGTCGCGGCAAGATGGTTGAGCCTGGTGCAGATCGCCGCGAGCTCCGGCGCGCCGCCCGGCGCGACACGGGCCTCGTAATGTCCGCTTTCGAGCTTCCCCATGGCGTCCGCCAGCGACTGCAGCGGTGCCAGAGCACGGCCGACCACCTTCATCATCAGGAAGAACAGCGCGAGCGCGATCACCGAGCCGACCTCGAGCTGGGTCACGATACCGTCCCAGATCTCGGCGATCTCGTCGTCGGGATGCGAGGTGATCACGAGCGAGCCGGGTTTGCCGCGGATCGAGACCGGCACGCTGACCGCGGTCTGCTCGGGATGAACCAGGCTGACGAACCAGGCCGGCGGGGCACGCGTGTCGACGTCGGAGCCAAGCCGGCGGGGCGTCAGCGGGTTCCCACCGGAATCGTGCAGCGCGATGCTGACATGCCGCAGGCGGCTGAGATCGCGGGCGATCTGGTTCAGCCTGGCATCAGGATCGGGTGCCTCGTTGAGATCGGCAACGATCATCTCGATGAATTCGCGCGCGAGGCGGATCACGCTCTGGTCCTCGGCCTGGACGCGCGGGCCGGCCTCGGCGATCTGCCGGCCGATATTGACCGCGAGCCCCAGCGCCAGCAGCAGCGCCAGCAAGAGATTGATGCGCCCGCGCAAGGAAAGATTCTGCCACATTGGTCTCGCTCGTGCCTCGCGAAGGGTTTGCCACGCCTGTCCGACGACGTTGACAGAGGCGAACCGCCCGATATCTAATCGGAAGCGTACAGCAATCCCGGCCGGGTTGCATGAGGCGACACGAGTCGCGCGTCTTGTCTGGTCAGCCTCGTGCGGCGCAGAACAGGCAAGCTCCAAGGGAACGGGCTGTCGCGGGGAACGCCTATGCGCATTCTGATCGTCGACGATCATCCCATCGTCGCCTCCGGCTGCCGTGCCGTGCTGGCCGACGAAGGCGAGATCGAAATCCTGGAAGCCGCCGACGCCGAGGACGGCGAGTGCGTCTTCATCGTCGAACGTCCCGACCTCTGCATCATCGACATCAATCTGCCGACCGTCTCCGGCTTCGAGCTCGCGCGCCGCATCCTCGAGCGCGCGCCCGAGGCCCGCATCATCATGTTCAGCATGAATGACGACCCCGCCTTCGCCGCGCGTGCGATCGAGTGCGGCGCCAAGGGCTACGTCTCCAAGACCGGCGACCCCGACGACCTCGTCGAGGCGATCCGCGCCGTCGGAAGCGGCGGCACCTATCTTCCGACCGCGATCGCGCGCAGCATCGCCTTCGCCGGACCGACGCTGGCGCAAAACCCGCTCTCGAAGCTGAACGCGCGCGAGATGGAGATTCTGCGGCTGCTCAGCGCCGGCAAGAGCCTGTCCGAAATCGCGTGGCTGGTGCAATCGTCCTACAAGACGGTGGCTAATACTTC
Source organism: Bradyrhizobium sp. CCBAU 45321 (assembly GCF_028128975.1). NCBI lineage: Bacteria > Pseudomonadati > Pseudomonadota > Alphaproteobacteria > Hyphomicrobiales > Nitrobacteraceae > Bradyrhizobium > Bradyrhizobium sp. CCBAU 45321. Next base: position 316,283 of record NZ_LFKZ01000127.1, on the reverse strand, counting down.
GTCCATCATGCGCCAGAAGCTCGGGGTGAAGACCTCGGTGGAGCTGGTGCGGCTGGCGATCGACAGCGGTGTCGCCTGACCTCGCCACCAATTCGGTCACACAAGCGTTGCAATCTTGATGTGGTGAGATGCCACGGAGCTCTTAGGCATGACGATTCAGACTGTCTCGACCAACAAATCCTACGGCGGTGTGCAGGGCGTCTATCGCCATGCCAGCCAGGTGACCGGAACCGACATGGTGTTCTCGGTCTATATCCCACCGCATGCGGAGGGTGCCAGGCTGCCCGTGGTCTGGTATCTCTCCGGCCTCACGTGCACGCATGCCAACGTCACCGAGAAGGGCGAATTCCGCAAGGCCTGCGCCGAGCTTGGCCTGATCTTCGTCGCGCCCGACACCTCACCGCGCGGGCCCGATGTGCCGGGCGATGCCAACAATGCCTACGATTTCGGCCTCGGCGCCGGCTTCTATGTGGACGCCACGCAAGAGCCGTTCGCGCGCAATTATCGCATGTGGAGCTACGTCACGGACGAGCTGCCGAAGCTGGTTGCGGAGAGCTTTCCGGTCGATGCCAGGCGGCAATCGGTGATGGGACATTCGATGGGCGGCCACGGCGCGCTGACGGTGGCGCTGCGCAACCCGCACCGCTTTCGCGCAGCCAGCGCCTTTGCCCCGATCGTGGCGCCCTCGCTCGTGCCCTGGGGCATCAAGGCGCTGACCGGCTATCTCGGACCGAACAAGGAGGCCTGGCGCAACCACGACACGGTGGCGCTGATCGAGGACGGTGCCAAGTTCTCCGGCTTCCTCGTCGACGTCGGCGAGGCCGATAATTTCCTGAAGGAGCAGCTGAGGCCCGAGCTGCTCGAAGCCGCCTGCACCAAAGCGGGCATCCCCCTGACGCTGCGTCGCCAGGCGGGCTACGACCACAGCTATTACTTCATCTCGACCTTCATGAGCGATCACCTGCACTGGCATGCGGAGAAGCTGAAGGGGTGATCTTCCTCCCTTGTCTCGTTTTGATGAGGGGTGTCTCTCCGCGACCGCAGTATCGTAGGGTGGGCAAAGCGAAGCGTGCCCACGATTTCTCTCGAAGCATTGATTGATCGTGGGCAGGCGCAAGTGCGCCTTTGCCCACCCTACAATTCCCGAATCGCGGAGAGAAAGATCTACTCCCGCTTGCCGTAATTCGACGCCAGCAGGCGGTTGCGGATGAGATAGCTCATCGTGCGCGACCAGGATTCATCCGTGTTGCCGCGCATGTCGGCGCTGGCGACCGTGATCATGTTGCCGGTCTTCACGTCACGCAGATAGATGTTGAGATTGATGATCAGGTTCGAGACCTTTTGCACGAGGCCGGTGATCTCCAGATCGGCGCCGAGCTGGCCGGCGAGCTTGAGGTCGCAGCCGCCGCAGGCCTGCAGGTTCGCGCGACGGGCGGCCTCCCGTACCGGCGCGATGTCGAGCACCTGGAACTTGCCCGACTCTGCCAGCTCCTTGCGCAGCTGCTCGCTGATGCGCACGAGCCGCGCCTCTTCCGGCTTGGAGCCGTAGAACTCGCCGGGCAGGCTGGTGTCGACCAGCTCGAAATCGAACACCGCGAGCTTCGGCGGGTCGGCGAGCGCGGCCGAGCCCGTCAACAGCAAAGCTGGAATCGCCAACAATGCTCGCATGATCGTGATGCCCGGCTTCGCGCGCGCGGGGACGAAATGCGGGGTTGCATGGCCTGACAAATTGGTCATGCTTGAAGCAGAGACAATTCTTCACCGGCGGTCAAGCCGGGGAGATCGTCTGGAGGAAACATGATCCGATGGTTGGCCGGCCTGATCGGCTTTGGTCTTGCCGCGACGAGCGCGCTTGCGGCCGATCCCATCACGATCGGCGTCGGCTATCTCGGAATCGCCGGCATTCGATCAACGCTGTCGCTGGCCGAGCAGCCCGCCGAGAACGACGGCCTCGCCGGCGCGCGCCTTGCCATCGAGGACAACAACACCACCGGGAAATTCACCGGCCAGCGCTTCACGCTGGAGGAGCGCCGCATCAGGGAAGGCGAGGACGTGGCGCAGGCTGCGACCGCCCTCGCCGAGAAGAACGGCTTCATCATCGCCGACCTGCCCGCCGATGCGCTCTTGAAGGTCGCGGACGCCTTGCGCGACCGCGGCACGCTGCTGTTCAACGCCGGCGCGGTCGACGAGCGGCTGCGCGAAGCCGATTGCCGTGCCAACGTCATCCACACCGCGCCGACGCGCGCGATGCTGGCGGATGCGCTCGGCCAATATCTGGTGTGGAAGAAATGGTCGCGCTGGCTGCTGGTGGTCGGCTCGCACGACGAGGACAAGCTGTTCGCGGATGCTATCAGGCGCACCGCGGCGCGGTTCGGCGCCAAGATCGTGCAGGAGCGAACCTTCGAGGACAAGGGCGGCGCGCGGCGCACCGACAGCGGCGTCGCGCAGGTCCAGCGCCAGATCCCCGTCTTCACGCAGCAGGCGCCGGCCTATGACGTGCTGGTCGCCGCCGACGAGAGCGAGGTGTTCGGCGCCTATCTGCCCTATCGCACCTGGGATCCGCGCCCAGTCGCCGGCTCGGCCGGCCTCGTGCCGCGCAGCTGGGACGCATCGCAGGATCAGTGGGGCGCGATCCAGATGCAAAACCGCTTCATCAAGCTGAATTCGCGGCGGATGACCGCACGCGACATGCAGGCCTGGACGGCCGTGCGCATGATCGGCGAAGCCACCTCGCGCACCAACTCCGGCGAGGTCAGGAAGGTCACCGATTTCATCAAGGGCCCGGATTTCTCGGTCGCCGCCTTCAAGGGCACGCGGCTGACCTTGCGCGACTGGAACCTGCAGCTGCGTCAGCCGATCCTCCTGGTCGACGGCCGCATGGTGGTGTCGGTGTCGCCGCAGGAGGGCTTCCTGCACCAAGTCTCCGAGCTCGACACGCTCGGCTACGATCGCCCGGAGAGCAAATGCAAGCTGAAGTGAGCAATGGTGAGATGAGATCGAGCCGCCGCGACAATGATGACGGTTCGCCCCCTCCCCCGCGCGCGGGGGAGGGTTGGGGAGAGGGTGTCTCCACGCGCGAGAACCCCCAAGAGGAGAGAGCCCTCTCCCGTATCGCATCTGACGATGCGATACGACCTCCCCCGCAAGCGGGGGAGGTGAAGACCGCCCGCGGACAGACCTTGCGCATGCTGGCGACGGCCGTACCCGTGGCGATCACGCTCGCTGCACCGCCCGCGCATGCGTTCATCGCCTACGTCTCGAACGAGAAGAGCAACACGGTCTCGGTGATCGATACCGACAGCTGGACCGTGACCAAGACCATCAAGGTCGGCCAGCGTCCGCGCGGCATCGACCTTACCCGCGACGGCAAGTTCGTGATGGTCGCGGTCGGCGACGACGACACCATCCAGGTGATCGACGCCAAGACGCAAACCGTGGTGGACAGCCTGCCCTCCGGACCCGACCCCGAGCTGTTCGCGCAGGATGCCGCCGGCAAGATGCTCTATGTCGCCAACGAGAACGACAACACGGTGACGGTGATCGATCTCGAGAAGCGCGCCCGGCTCGGCGACATCCAGGTCGGTGTCGAGCCGGAGGGCATGACCATCAGTCCGGACGGCAAGACGCTGATCAACACCTCAGAAACCACCAACATGGCGCATTTCATCGACACCGCCTCGCGACAGATCGTCGCCAACGTGCTGGTGGACGCGCGGCCGCGCTTTGCCGAGTACAAGCACGATTCGTCGGAAGTCTGGGTGTCCTCGGAGATCGGCGGCACCGTCTCGATCATCGACCCCAAGAAGCACGAGGTGATCGGCAAAATCACGTTCGAGATCCCGGGCCTGCGGAAGGAGGCGATCCAGCCGGTCGGCATCGGCATGACCAGGGACGACAAAACTGCCTTCGTCGCGCTCGGCCCCGCCAACCGCATCGCGGTGGTCGACGTCGCCTCGCGCAAGGTGACGAAATATCTCCTGGTCGGGCAGCGGGTCTGGCACATGGCGTTCACGCCGGACGAGAAATATTTGCTCACCACCAACGGTGTGTCGAACGACGTCTCCGTCATCGACGTCGCCGCGCAGAAGGTGATCAAGACCATTCAGGTCGGCGAGCTGCCCTGGGGCGTCACGATCGCGCCATGACCAGCCCCGCCCCGATCGCCGAAGTGCAGGAGACGCCGAGAGCCGAAGCGGCCACGGTGCCGGCGTTGTCGATCGACGGCGTCAGCCATGCCTATGGTCCGCGGCGCGCATTGACGGACGTGTCCTTCAATGTCCAGCCCGCGAGCTTCACGGCGCTGCTGGGACTTAACGGCGCCGGCAAGAGCACGCTGTTCTCGTTGATCACGCGCCTGTTCGGCATCCAGTCCGGCCGCGTCTCGATCTTCGGCCATGACGTCAGCAAGAGCCCCGGCGAGGCGCTGCGGCTGCTCGGGGTCGTGTTCCAGCCCCGCACGCTCGATCTCGACCTGTCGCTGACGCAGAACCTGCTCTACCACGCGGCGCTGCACGGCATCGGCCGCCGCGAGGCATCGGTGCGCAGCGCCGAGCTGCTCGGCCGCATCGGCCTTGCCGATCGCGCCGCAAGCAAGGTGCGCGATCTCTCCGGCGGACAGATGCGGCGGCTGGAGATCGCCCGCGCGCTGCTGCATCGGCCGCGCCTCTTGCTGCTCGACGAACCGACCGTCGGTCTCGACGTCAAGGCGCGCGCCGACATCATCAGCCACGTGCGCCAGCTCGTGACCGAGCAGGGCATCGGCGTGCTCTGGGCCACACACCTGTTCGACGAGATCATGCCCGGCGACGATCTCGTGGTGCTGCACCAAGGCAAGGTGCTGGCGCAGGGGCCGATGAGCCGCGTCATCGCCGCAACAGGCGCGCAGGACGTCAACACCGCCTTCATGCGCCTGACCGGCGCGCAAACCATGCCGGGAGGCGGCGCATGAGCAGCATTGCAACGCGCGAGGCGCCGCGCGGCTTCTCGTTCGCCGAGTACATGACCTGCCTCAGCGGCATCGTCTGGCGCGAGGGCCTGCGCTTCCTGCATCAGCGCGAGCGCTTCGTCTCGGCGCTGGTGCGGCCTCTGGTGTGGCTGTTCATCTTTGCCGCCGGCTTCCGCCAGGTGCTCGGCATCTCCATCATCCCGCCCTACGAGACCTACATCCTCTACGAGGTCTATATCGCGCCGGGACTGATGGCGATGATCCAGCTCTTCAACGGCATGCAGTCCTCGCTCTCGATGGTCTATGACCGTGAGATGGGCAACATGCGTACGCTCCTGGTAAGCCCGCTGCCGCGGGGGTTCCTGTTGTTCTGCAAGCTGCTCGCGGGCACCGCGGTATCGCTGCTCCAGGTCTATGCGTTCCTGCTGATCGCCTGGCTCTGGGACATCACCCCGCCGCCCCAGGGCTATCTCACCGTGCTGCCGGCGCTGATCCTGTCGGGGCTGATGCTGGGCTCGCTCGGCATGCTGATCTCGTCGGGCATCAAGCAGCTGGAGAACTTCGCCGGTGTCATGAACTTCGTGATCTTCCCGATGTTCTTTGCCTCCTCTGCGCTCTACCCGCTCTGGCGCGTGCAGGAGGGCAGCCCCTATCTCTATTATCTGTGCGAGGCCAATCCGTTCACCCATGCGGTCGAGCTGATCCGCTTCGCGCTGTATGGCCAGATCAACTGGATCTCCCTGGCGGTGGTCGCTGCTTGCACAATCGTCTTCATGATCGGCGCGATCCTGGCCTATGATCCCTCGCGCGGGCTGGCGCGACGCGGGCCTGCGGGAGGCGAAGGATGATTGTTCGGGTTCTGGTCACCTCTGTACTCGTGCTCGCTGTCGCGAGCACGACGGCGCTCGCCGCCGATCCGCGCTATCCGGACTGGCCGTGCACCCAGGCGAAGGTGCCCGAGATCTCGCTGGCGGCCGTGTGGGGCGGTCCGCCGCTCGACGACGTCCAGAACAAATGGAAGGACGACGCCAGGATCAGCGCGCTCGTTGCGAAACTGGCGGCGCGCAAGACGCCGCTGGATGAGGCGGAAAAGCTGGTGAAGGAGTTTCTCGCGGGTTCCGCTGCCGACAAGACCGCGAACGCAAAGCTGCTGTTCGCCGGCCTGTTCGACACGCTCAACGCCCAGCGCTCCCAGGTCATGAACGGACTCGAGCGCGTCAGCCGCAAGCAGCGCGATGCCGCCGAGAAGATCCGCGAGGAGGCAATTCAACTCCAGGCCCTGCAAGGGGCCACACCGCGCGACGAGGCCAAGGTCGCGGCGCTCAGCAACGAGCTGATCTGGAAGACCCGGATCTTCGAGGACCGCCACAAGGTGGTGCGCTTCGTCTGCGAGGTTCCAACCTCGATCGACCAGCGCCTGTTCGCGCTCGGACGCGTGATTCAGCAGGAAATGGAATAGCGTCAGTTACGCTGACCGCTCACGAAAAGTTCCCGCAATCGCCCCGGCAACGTTAACCTTTCGCCGCGCTATGTGCCGGAACCAAATCGATTTATGATTGCTTGTCGACGTGAACTCAAGACGTCGGGAGGCCTCGATGGGAACCACAAGAATCATGTTTGCGGGCGCTGCGGTCCTCAGCATGCTCGCAACCAGCGCCTTTGCTGACGACATGACCGGGATGATCACGCGGATCGATCGGCTCAACGGCACGATCTCGATCCAGCAGACCCAGAAGGGCACAGTCGGCGCCAGCACAGGCAGCGCCGGCGCGCTCCAGGAGTACAAGGCGAAAGATGCCGCGATGCTGGATGCCGTCCATGCCGGCGACAGGGTGAGCTATTCTGCGACCGAGACCAACGGTACGGGCACGTTGACGAAGTTGCAGAAGCAGAGGCCGTAGGTTGGATCTTCACCTCTCCCCGTAAGAACGGGGCGAGGGAGCGCACCTGCGCTTGATCACTATTGCTCCGGCCGCGGCTCCGGCTGCGCATCTTCCGTCGGCAGCTTCGCGCGCTCCCAGCCGTCGGTGCCGTCGGGATACCAGGCGACGTTGGCATAGCCGTAAGCCAATGCGCGCCTGGCGGCGTTCCAGGACATCCAGCAATCCGCGAGGCAATAGATCACCAGCAGCGCGGCCTTGTCGCCGCGTGAGGCGCGCGCGAGGCCGCGCTGAAGATAATCGTCCATGGCGGGCGGCAAGTTGCCGTAGCCGGTGTCCGGCAGCCAGAAGCTGCCCGGAATGTTCTGGCGCGGCGCGTCACGCCATACCGTGCTCACAGGAAGGTTCTTTGGTTTCGGCGCGCGCGGCATGACGTCAACGAAGGTGCCGCTGTTCGCACGCCAGATCGCCTCCGCCTCGCCGGTCGTGAGCACGCGCGCGCCAGCGAGCGTCGCCGGCACCGGCGCGCGATAATTGTCGGTACGATATCCCTCGGGCTCGAACGGCTCCTGCTGCTGCGCCGACGCCGGGGCCATGAGCAAGGCAACGACGAACGCAGCGGCAAGCGGCCGGCTCATGGCGCCTTCTTGGCCGTCTCCGCGCCGAGCGGCCGGTTGTTCTCGTCCAGCAGCGGCACGCCGAAATCGAGCAGGATCTTGTTGATCTCGCCCTGGTTCTCCTGGATCACCCGGTTGAGCTGCCGCTTCCAGTTCTGGTCGGCGGGTCGCACGCCCATGCCGATGCGATAGACCAGCTTGGACCCGGTGGTCTCCTTGACCAGCGGCGTGACGTGCAGCGAGGGGCCGGCTTTCTTCGCATAATAGCCGGCCATCGGTCCCCAGAGCACGCCGGCGTCGATCTTGCCGGCAGTGAGGTCCTCGATCATCGCCTGCGCCGAATTGTCGAAGCGCGTGTCGATCATCAGCTGATAGGGCTTTGCGTCGCCCATCAGGCCTGCCAACGCCATATTGGTCGCCGGCGGCGTGCCGGCGACGATGCCGATATGCTTACCTTTCAGGCGTGCGTCCTCCAGCGTGTCGACGTCCTCGAGCCCGCTGCCAGTTTTGGCAACCAGTGCATAGGTCGTGCGGTAGTAGGGATTGGTGCCCTGCACGAGGTCGTCCCCCTGCGGGTAGCCCATGATGACGTCGCAGCGATGCGCACCCAACGTCATGCGCACGAAGCCGGCGGCCTGCGGGAAGAACACGTAGTCCAGCTTCTTCTGCAGCTTGTCCGCCAGAAACTCGGCGAGCTTGTTCTCGAAGCCCTCGCCCTTCTCATTCGAGAACGGCAGGTTGCGCGGGTCGGCGCAGACGCGCAGCACCTTCGGGTCGACCAGCTCGAATGAGAGATCTCCGGTCTCGTTGGTCTGCCCGATGGCGAGATCGCCATGCGCACATGATGCGATTACGATCCAGAGTGAAAACCACCAGCGACGATGTCGTCCGGCCTGCGTCATCGCGCTTCCTCCTCGTTTTGTTTGAATGTTATCCATGCGACGCATGACGCGCCACGTGTGCCAACTTTTGCCGGCTTTTCTTTGTTGCAGTGCAATGATGCCAATCCTTTGAACTGAGGCGGAAAAGTGTCTCGCATCGCTCTCGTGATCGCAGCCTTGTCCCTGGTAACAGCCACGCTAGCACGCGCCGGGGCGGCCGAATTGCCTGTGAGCGAAGTCGCGCCGGGAATCTTCGTACACTCCGGGGCCATCGCGCTGATGAGCCGCGAGAATGAAGGCGGCATCGCCAACCTCAGCTTCATCGTGGGAGACGACGCGGTGGCCGTGATCGACACTGGCGGCAGCCAGCGCGAGGGCGAGGCGCTGCTGGCGACGGTACGAGCGCGCACGCAAAAGCCGATCCGCTATGTCATCAACACCCATGGCCATCCCGACCATGTCTTCGGCAATGCTGCTTTCGCGGCGGAGGGAACCAGCTTCGTCGGCCACAGCAAGTTGCCGCAGGCGTTGGCCGCCCGCGGGCCGTTCTATCTCGATAATTTCAGACGCCTCATGGGCCCCGAACTGATTGATCCCGTGAAGATCGTACCGCCTACCCTGCTCGTGATGGACACGCTCACGCTCGATCTGGGCTCGCGCCGCTTGACCCTGCGCGCATGGCCGGCCGGCCACAGCGACAACGATCTGACCGTGTTCGACGAGAGCACCAAAACCCTGCTTGCCGGCGATCTCGTCTTTCTCGGCCACATTCCGGTGATGGACGGCAGCATTCGCGGCTGGCTCGCCACGCTCAAGGAGTTGGAGACGATCCCAGCGCTGCGCGTTGTTCCCGGCCACGGTCCTGTGAGCGGCTGGCCGGCGGCGCTGAGCGATCAACGGCGCTACCTGTCAACGCTGCTGTCCGACGTCCGCGCCTTGAACAAGAAGGGCGCGCCGATCCGCGCCGCGGCGGACAGGGCGGCCGCGGACGAGCGGCCGCACTGGCAGCTGTTCGAGGACTACAACGCCCGCAACGCAACTGCAGCATTCTCGGAAATTGAATGGGAATAGCGGGCGCGCTACGCTGGCAGGAGATCAGCTTCACCTAAACCGAGGAGCATGACCATGACGGCATGCACACGCCGCCTGCCCCTGATCGCCCTGCTCCTCGGCATCGCCTTCGCCGTGCCGGCGCAGGCGGAACAGGCCTACGATCCCTGGCCGGGCCTGGTGCAGGACATCTTCGGCAACAGGCCGATGAACGACGGCGCCGAGGTCATCGGCATCGAGATGCCCTATCGCGCCGAGGATGCCGCCATCGTGCCGGTGACGCTGCGCAGCAAGCTGTCGCCCGGCGACAGCAGACGCATCCGTTCGATCACGCTGGTGATCGACCGCAATCCTGCACCGATGGCCGCGAAGTTCGAGCTCGGCCCGGACGCCAATGTCACGGAAATCTCGACCCGCGTGCGCGTCAACAACTACACCGACGTGCACGCGGTCGCCGAACTCAGCGACGGCCAGCTCTACGTCTCGAAAGTCTATGTGAAGGCCTCCGGCGGCTGCTCGGCGCCGGCTGCAAAGAATATGGAGGAAGCCAAGAACCGGCTCGGCCAGATGCGTTACCGGCAATTCGCCCGTGAGGACGGTCCGGCCAGCCGGTTGCGCGAAGCGCAGATCATGATCGGCCATCCCAACAATTCCGGCCTGCAGATGGACCAGGTCACGCAGCTCTATATCCCCGCCTTCTTCATCAACCAGCTCAGATTGACGCAGGACGACAGCCCCGTGCTGTCGATGGAAGGCGGCATCTCGATCTCGGAAGATCCCAACCTGCGCTTCACCTATGTCTCCAACGGCGCCAAGCGCTTTCGTGCGGAGGCCAAGGATACGGAAGGGCATGTGTTCCGCAATGAATGGGATGTCGAGAAGCCGGGGACGTGAGCGAGGAGCACCCTCCCCTGGAGGGGGAGGGTCGGCTCACATTGAGCGTAGCGAAATGTGGGACGGGGTGGGGTGACGGTCTCTCCTCGCGCTTCGCGCGATCGACCACGGGCGAGCTACGCTCGTCCCGGACCCCTCCAGGGGAGGGTAAGAGACACCGCGGCACAATTCAGAAGCACCTCACCTCGGCTTCCGCCTGGGCGCGCCTCAAGTCATTCACCGCCGAGTTGGCCTGCTCCGAAGTGCGAAACTGCACACCGAGATCGCCGCGCACCTGCGACATGCTGAGCGCGGTCTCGGCGGTCACATAGCGCTCGTAGGGTATGATCGAGGCGACCACGTCGATGGAGCAGGAACATTGCTCGATCGCGGAGCGCGTCTCGCCATTGGCCTTCATGCAGCCATAGACGTATTCCGCGCGCGCGGCGGTGGGATAATCATTGGCCTCTTCGGCCCGTGCCACGCATACGCTCGCAGCGAGCGCCGTCAATGCGGCGACAATCGGTCGTAGCCGTCCGGCCAGATTCATGCGCGTCCTCCCGCTGGTTGCGACCAAGGCTATGCTATGCGTATTGTGCTGAAAAGCACTCTGTCAGAGGAAACGGCTCACAAGGTGATGAGAGTTTTGGCGCGAATTTGGGCGCTCGCAACGGTGCTGGCGCTAGCCGCACCTGCTGGCGCTGCGGACACGATCCGCCTTGCAGTGCAGAAGACCGGAACATTCTCGTGGGAGCTGGCCGCGATCCGCAGCGCCGGCCTCGACAAGGAGGCCGGCTTGGCGCTGGAGGTCACCGAGCTGGCGAGCACCGAAGCCGGCAAGATCGCGATGCGCGCCGGCAGCGCCGACATCATCCTGTCGGACTGGCTGTGGGTGTCACGCGAGCGCACGCTCGGTGCGAAGCTCACCTTCTATCCCTATTCCAGCGCGCTCGGCGCCGTGATGGTGCCGGCCTCATCGCCGATCAAGACGCTCGCCGACCTCAAGGGCCGCAAGCTCGCGGTCGCCGGCGGGGCGATCGACAAGAGCTGGCTGCTGCTGCAGGCGCGGATGAAGCAGGACGGCATCGACCTCAAGTCGGAAGCAACCATCGTCTACGGCGCCCCGCCGCTGATCGCCGCCAAGGCGCTGGACGGGGAGATGGATGCGAGCCTCAACTTCTGGAATTTCTGCGCCCAGCTCGAAGCGAAGGGCTTCAGGCGCCTCGCCGGCATCGAGGACATCTTGCCGAAGCTGGGCGCCAAAGGCGCGGTCGCCGCGGTCGGCTATGTCTTCGATGAGAGCTGGGCCGCGAGCCATAAGGAGGCCGTCGCGCGCTTCATCGCGATGACCCGCAAGGCCAAGGAGTTGCTGGCGACCTCGGATGCGGCCTGGGACAAGGTCGCGCCGCTTACCGGCACGTCCGATCCTGCCCTGCTCAAGGCTTACCGCGACCGCTACCGCGACGGCATTCCGCGCCGGAGCATCGATGACGAGGAAAAGGACGCGCGCGTGCTCTACCGCGTGCTGGCCGAGATCGGCGGCCGCGACCTCGTCGGCCCTGCAGCCGAGCTCGATCCCGGCACCTTCTATCACGCAGTCCCCGGAGACTGAGGTGCTGCGCCTGCTCTCGTTCGCCCTGTTCCTCGCGATCTGGTGGATTGCCGCGCTCCTCGTCGGCGGCGCAAAGCTGCCCTCCCCGCCGGCGGTGCTTCAGGTGATGATCGCGGAAGCATCAAGCGGCGCGCTGTTCCTGCATCTCGGCGCCACGCTGGCACGCGTCGCGCTCGCCTTCACCCTCGCGATGTCGCTCGGCAGTGCCATCGGCTATTTGATGGGCCGGGTGAAGCTCGCCGACCGGCTCGGCGATCCCTGGCTGATCCTGTTGCTCAACCTGCCCGCCTTGGTCGTGATCGTGCTGGCCTATATCTGGGCTGGCCTCACCGAGGCCGCCGCGATCGCGGCGATTGCGATCAACAAGCTGCCGACCGCCATCGTCACATTGCGCGAGGGCACGCGCGCGCTCGACCGTTCGCTCGACGAGATGGCGAGCGTGTTCGCAATGCCGCGCTGGCGCGCCTTCCGCCACGTCGTGCTGCCGCAACTGGCGCCCTATATCGCGGCCTCGGCCCGCTCCGGCCTGTCGCTGGTGTGGAAGATCGTGCTCGTCGCCGAGCTGCTGGGGCGGCCGAACGGCGTCGGCTTCGAGATCGGCGTCGCCTTCCAGCTGTTCGACACGCCGCGGCTGCTGGCCTATTCCCTCACCTTCGCCGCCGTCGTGCTCGTCATCGAAACCTTGCTGGTGCAGCCGTTCGAAGCCCGCGCAAACAGGTGGCGGCCCCGTGCGGCTTGAGGTCGATATCACGGGCAAGACTTTCAGGAGTGCCGCGGGCGGAACGCACGAGGTTCTGGCGCCCGTCAAGTTCGCGCTGCAATCCGGCGAGGTCGGCGTGCTGATCGGCCCCTCCGGCTGCGGCAAGAGCACGATGCTGCGCATCATCCTGGGACTGGACCACGACTTTGCAGGCCGCGTCGCGCGACCGCCGGAGGCGCGGATCGGCATGGTGTTCCAGGAGCCGCGCCTGCTGCCGTGGCGCTCGGTCGAGCAGAATGTACGGCTGGCTGCGCCCGATGTCGCGGATGCCAAGCTCGCCGAGCTCTTCAGGATTTTGGAGCTGGAAGCGCATCGCGACCACTATCCCGGTGAGCTCTCGCTGGGTTTGGCCCGGCGCGTGGCGCTCGCCCGCGCCTTTGCCGTCGAGCCGGATATTCTGGTGCTCGACGAACCGCTGGCATCGCTCGATGACGCTCTCGCCGGACGCCTGCGCGATGAAATTGCAACGCTCGTCGCGAGCCGGCCGGTGATGACGCTTTTGGTGACACACAGCCTGGACGATGCAGTGCGCCTGGGCGACCGGCTGTTCTTCCTGTCGCCGCGACCAGCGCGGATCGTCGCCGAGGTGCCTATCGGCACCCCGCGCGACACACGCGGCGAAGCCGAAATTGCGGCGATCAAGGCCGGCCTCGCGCAACGAACTCAAGGCGACCGCACTGAGCGAGATGCCTCATAGCCGGTCGCCTGGTGGACGTGCTAGATTAGCGGGCGGCGGAGCTGATGATGACACGGACAGTCGCCTTCGCAACGCTTGGTCTTGCAGCGCTTAGCCTCGCACTCGTTGCGATGACGGCGGGCGCGCAGGACATGATGCGTGGCATCGACCTCACCTCCCCCGCGATGGTCTCGGCTGAAATGACGAGGCTGGAGGTCGAGGCCATGTTGGCCAAAGCGAGCCCAAAACAGCCTGCCGATTTCACCGGCAAACGCCTGTCGGGTCTCGATCTCTCGGGGCTGGACCTGTCCAACACGGTTCTCCGCGCCGCGCGGCTCAACAAGACAATACTTCGAGACGCCAGGCTGGACGGTGCGATCCTCGATCAGGCGTGGCTGCTGGATGCGGATCTTACCGGCGCAAGCCTGAAGGGCGCCAATCTGTTCGCCTCGCAAATGGCCCGCGCGCGTCTCGACGGTGCGAACCTGTCAGGAGCGCGGATCGCTGCCGACCTCACCGGCGCAAGCCTGGTCGGCGCCTCGATCGCGGACGCGAATCTCAGCGCCGATATGCGAAACCAGTCGATGGGACTGATGCGCGCGGTACTGAGATCCGCCAAGCTGGAACGGCTGAACGCGCGCAACGCCGATTTGTCGCGCGTTGACCTCGAATTCGCAGTCCTCAGGGGCGCCGATCTGAGCGGCGCATCACTGAAAAACGCCCAACTCGGCGGAGCCGATCTGACCGGCGCCATCGTCATCGACGCCGATTTCGACGGCGCCGATCTCGTCTCGGCGAAGCTGATCGCACCAAATGGCCTTGACCGCGCCAAGAATTTCGACAAGGCAAAGAACCGCGAGCGCCTGATCAGGGAATGACGGCGTCCTTTGGGAGGACTGGCTGATGCGTGGGGTTCTTGCTTTGACCGCGTTGTTGATGCTTGCCGGCGAAGCCGCCGCGCAGACCAAGGGCAAGGGCATAAGGCTCTGGAATCTCACGACGGAGACCATCTCCGGCTTCCAGCTTGCACCCGCGGGCAAGACCGACTGGGGTCCGAACCAGTGCTTGAATGACAAGGACAAGGAGGTCGACCACGACGAGCGGTTGCGCATCACCGGCATCGAGCCCGGCCGCTACGACGCCAGGGTCAGCTACCCCAATGCACGGCAGTGCGTCGTCCGCGATATCGAGATCAAGGCCGACGCGGTGTTCTCGATCGCCGACAAGGATCTGAAGGACTGCACCAAGTAGCGTTCGAACGGATTCTGGCAGCTCACGCCTTGTCGTTCGGGTGCGGATATTCGCAGCGCCACTTCACCGCGTGCCACTTCGGATGCTCACCGACCCATTGCGCGATATAGGGCGGCGCGGCCATCGCGCATTGCCGCGGCGACCCGGAATAGTGGAACACCAGATGCCGCTCCTCGCAGGTCGCAGGCGAGAGCACCGCGCACACAGTCACCACCAGGTCAATCGGGTTCATGCCGGGATCCTCTCGCAAGGGGGCGATGGAGAGATTAGCACATGAAGCTACGCGCGAAGGAGGGGGAAGTTTCATAGCGCCGGAGCCTCGTCATGGCCGGGCTCGGCCATCCACGCCTTGCCTCGTGGAACAAAGAACGTGGATGCCCTGGCCGTCGCCTCGCCGAAGTGGCTTCGGCCGCGCACGCGGGAAAAGCCCGGGCATGACGACTTTCCGCGCTAAAAATTCACGCCGAACACCAATCGTGCCTGATGCCGCTCGAAATTGACGAGGTCGAGATTGCCGCCTGAGCTGGCCGGGCGCCCCCAGGCCTGCATGCTCCAGCTCGCCGTGAGCCGGGAACGCTCGGAGAGCTGGAAATAGGCGGTGGGGCCGACAAACAGGGCCTGGCCTGAGAACTCGCTAAGGCCGATGCCCTCATATTGCCGGAAGTAGCGCATCTCGCCGCCGAGCAGCACATTGGGCCGCACCCGCATCAGGCCGGCAAACGCGGCCCCGATCGTCGAGCTCTTCTCGGAAGCCCCTCCAATCTCGAAGCGCGCCCATTCCGGCTGGTAGATCAGGTTGAGGGCGCCGATGGCGAAGTTCGGAATGAGTTCGCGGTCGAAGGCGAACGTGAATTCCGTGCCGTACATCCGCCCTTTCGCGCCGCTGGTCTCGTCGATGCGGTCGCCGTGGAGCTCGGCCGCAATCGTGAGGCCGAATGGTGCGCGCTCACGGTCGAGCAGGCGATAGCGCAGGTCAAGCGAGATGCCCTGGAAGTTGAACTGGCGGCGGTCGTCGATGTCAGGGACGCCGGTGATGTGGTGCAAGCTGGCGGTGCCGCCGACCTCGACACGAAAATTCGGCAGCGGCACCACCTCGATCTCGACCTCGTGTTCAAGGGCGCGATAAGCGCCCCCGCCTTTGCCGAAGCGCCCCGTCGTCTGGGTCTGGAATTCGCGCTCGCCGACATTGCCGATATCGGTGCCGATCATGAAGCCGAAGATGTGCTCGGTATCAAAACCTGCCTCGGCGCTGCTGCGCGCCGGTGCCAGCACGATCGCGCACACGATCACCGTCCAGAACTTGCAGGCTCTGCCGCCCATCCCGTGCCCCAAAGGCGCGCGCCGCTATGATGCGGCAGCAGCGCTGACCGGGCGTCAGCGTAACACACTGCCGCAGAGCACGGTCGAGATTTTGCGGGGAAAGAATTGAAGCCCCTCCACGTGCGGCTTTCGCGCGATCCGCAAAGCATAGAGCACGGCGAGGCGCAGATCCGACACTGCCACGGCTCCGACGGCGTTCGCCATCGAAGCCGCGGCAGGTCGTCGGTCTTACTTGCGCGAGGCGCAGGCGTACATGTTGATTTCCATGCCGACCGGCACTTCCACGATCTTCGGAGCTTTCCAAGCCATTCGGGTCTCCCAAGGTATTGAGCGCGACATCGCGCGGCGAAAACCTAGGGCTGCGTCAATTGCAGTTCAAGCCTCGATTCGACTGCCGCCGCGTCTGTGCCAATTCTTCGCGGCCGCAATTTCTCTCTCGGACAAGGCAAGTTCCCTCCTGGTCAAACATGACCAGCGAGACACTGCCTTGTGCAATGCACCGCGCGTCCAATCGACAACGTCGCCGTCAGCAATCCTTGTCGGCCATTTCGGCATTCGGCTTGGCGCCTGCAGCGCGCTGAGCCGCCGTCGGCTCGCTCTGCATTTGGCGCTGCGCATCCTCGGACGACGCCGGCGATTCACCGCTGGCACGGTTCATGGTGCTGGTCGGCGGATGCTGGCTGGTACCGCTCGCCGAACCGGACGTGTGCGATTGCGCGGAGCCCACGGTGACCGGACCAGAACCAGCATCCTTGTCGGTGCTGGCGCTGCCGGTGTTGCAGGGCCCGGCGACCGCAACCCCGGCGCTCAGCGCCAGGATTGCACAGGCAGCAAGAAGGGAACGATTCGTATTCATCTGCATCTCCTTTTCTCCCGCAGCGCAGCCCCGGCGCCGGCAGGACATGCGGAGAAACAGGCCGAGCAGCCCGATGTTCCCGAGCGCGAGACGAGAATGATCGCAAACGTTACGCCCGTCACGCCCGTTCCGGCCGCGGCGCTCACCGGAGCAATCGCACGAGCGCGCGACCGGCGCGCGCGTTCAGCTCCTTCGCATCCAGCGTTCCGTCCTTGTCGGGATTGGCTGCGCTGAAACGCTGCTCGACCACCGACAAATATTCGTCGAGGGTGAGGGTCCCGTCGCGGTCGGGGTCGGCCGCGGCGAGTGCTTTCGCGCTCAACCGTCCACGCAGTTCGCGCGCATCGAGCGTGCCGTCGCGATCGGGATCGAGCTTTGCGAACGTGGCGGCGGCGGCCTTCTTCACCTCGGCAAGATCGAGCGTGCCGTCATTGTCAGTGTCGAACAACTTGACCGCATTGCCGGAGGCCGACCACGCCGGACCGGCCGACAGTGCAATTACAAGTGCAAGGGCAATCGAGCGAGCCGAAATCATCGAGACCTCCCTGACATAGCCCCGGATCGATGGGGCAGAGCCGAGATAAACCCGCAAGCGGGGCTCGGTTCAAGTCCGGACCTGCAACTTGCGCGCGCCACAACCGGTCGAGATGCATCGACCTGCTTCCGATAGTGCTTCGCGCCGCGGAATTTCTCAGCGTCTCCGCACAAGTCGGAGTTGCCCTCGTCAGGTTTCCGTCAGGTGACCGCCGACGATATCGGCACGGCAGTTACGACTTTCGTATTGACGGGTTTTGGTTTCCGACGGAGTGTTGCAGCCGCAGCGTCAAAGGCGCGCATATTGGGAGGAACGGATGAAACGCTTTGCGATGGCCGCGGGCCTCGTCATGCTTGCGTCAACCTGTGCAAATGCACAAACCACCGAGCAACTGGTCAAGGGTGCGACCGACACCTCGAACGTCCTCAATTATGGAATGGGCTACAATCTCCAGCGCTTCTCCACGCTGAAGCAGATCAACAAGGATACGGTCAAGAATCTCGTCCCGATCTGGAATTACAGCTTCAATGACGATCGGAGCGAGGAATCGCAGCCCATCGTCTATCAGGGCGTCATCTACGTCACCTCGCACAATGCCACGATGGCAGTCGATGCCAAGACCGGCAAGCAGATCTGGAAGAGCAAGATCGAATATCCGGCGGAGACGCCGCGAATCGTCTGCTGCGGCATCATCAACCGCGGCGTCGCGATTCACGAGGGCAAGCTGTTCCGGACGACGCTCGATGCCCACGTGATTGCCATCGACGCCAAGAACGGCAAGGAGCTGTGGCGGCAGAAGGCAGCCGACATCAAGGAAGGCTATTCGATGACGGTGGCCCCGCTCGTTGCCGACGGCGTCGTCATCACCGGCATCTCCGGCGCCGAATTCGGCACAAGAGGCTTCATCGACGGCTGGGATCCGGCAACGGGCAAGCATCTCTGGCGGACCCACTCGATCCCCTCGCCGGACGAGCCCGGCGGCGACACCTGGAAGGGCGACACCTGGAAGCTCGGCGGTGGCTCGACCTGGATCACCGGCTCTTATGACCCCGAGCTGAACACGGTGTATTGGGGCACCGGCAATCCCGGCCCGTTCAACTCGGCGGTGCGCCCCGGCGACAATCTCTACACCTGCTCCGTCCTGGCGCTGGATCCCAAGACCGGCAAGATCAAGTGGCATTACCAGTTCTCGCCGAACAATCCGTTCGACTACGACGCCGTGGCCGAGATGGTGCTCGCCGACATGACGATCGAGGGCAAGCCGACCAAGGCGCTGCTGAATGCCAACCGCAACGGCTTCTTCTACGTGCTCGACCGCACCAACGGCAAGCTGCTCGCGGCCAATCCTTACGTGAAGGTCAACTGGGCAACCGGCATCGACATGAAGACGGGACGTCCGATCGAGACCGACGTGTCGAAGGACGCACGCGAGGGCAAGAAAGTCACCGTCTATCCCTCGATCCTTGGCGGCAAGAACTGGGAGCCGATGTCGTTCAATCCGCAGACCGGCCTCGCCTATGCCAACACGCTCGCTTTCGGCGGCAGGTACAAGACCGAGCCCGTCACCTACAAGCAGGGCGAATGGTATCTCGGCATGGATCTGACCGACCTCTGGGAATACGGCGACGGGCCGCGCGGTCATCTCAAGGCCATCGACCCCATGACCGGCAAATCGAAATGGGAGGCGCCGAGCGACATTCCGCGCTTCTCGGGCGTGCTCTCGACGGCCGGAGGCGTCGTGTTCTCAGGCGCGCTGACCGGCGAGTTCGAGGCCTTCGACGCCGACACCGGCAAGAAGCTCTGGCAGTTCCAGACCGGCTCCGGCATCGAGGGACAGCCGGTGACCTGGCAGCAGGACGGCGTGCAGTATGTCGCCGTGACGAGCGGCTATGGCGGCGTCTACTCGCTGTTCTCCGGCGACGAGCGGCTTGCCAACGTGCCGCCCGGCGGCTCGCTGTGGGTCTTTGCGGTCAAACAGTAAAACACGGGTACGATGCTGAAAGTGATCCCTCACAAGACGGCGGCGATGATCGCCGCCGTCGCGGTGCTGTCGGTCGCGCATGCGGCGACCGTCCGCGCCGATGACACCACCGGCAATTCCATGCAGGCGCAGATCGACCATGGCAAGTCGACCTACGCCTCGAAATGCTCGCACTGCCACGGCCCCAATCTGATGAATTCCGGCACCGTCACGCCGGATCTGCGTGCCATTCCCGACGACAAGACGCGCTTCGTCACCACGGTGAAGAACGGCAAGAACAACAAGATGCCACCCTGGGCCGACATTCTCAGCGACGACGAGATCGGAAACCTCTGGGCCTTCGTCTCCAGCCGGAGGAAGCCATGAGGGGCCGGCGCGTTGCCTGGAGCGTTGCGGCCGTTCTGTCCGCGATGGCGTCGGTCGCTCTCGCAGCCGACGATCCTCTGAAGGTCTGTCTCGACGAGGACCGGCCGCCGCTCTCGGTGCATCGCCGCGACAAGCCGGATGCCGGCTTCGACGTGCTGCTGGCGCAGGCAATCGCCGAGCGGATGGGACGCCCGCTGAAGATCCAGTGGTTCGAGAGCAGGCTGGATGAGGATTCGAGCCCGCAGCTCGAGGCCAACGCGTTGCTCTCGGACGGGCGCTGCTCGCTGGTCGGCGGCTACGCGCTGACGCAGGATTCGCTTGTCGCACCCGGGATGAAGACGGCGCGCTTGCCGGGTTTCGCCGGCGCCACGCGCGACGATCGGCGGCGCCGCGTCCCGCTCGGCGTGCTCGCGCCGAGCCAGCCCTACATCTATTCGCCGATGACGGTGGTGCTGGGGCCAAAGGCCCGCGGGCGCAAGGTCGGCGACATCGGCGATCTCGCCGGCCTTCGTCTCGCCATCGAAAGCGGATCGCTCGGCGACGCCATTCTGATGACCTTCGACAAGGGACGCCTGATCGACAACATCACCCATCTCGTCCCCGGCCGCGACGATCTCCTCGGCGGACTCGAGCGCGGCGACCATGACGCGACGCTGATCGATCTTGCCCGCTTCGACGCCCATCGCGCCGCGCACCCGGACACGGCGATCACGGCGTCCGGCTACTATTATCCGATCGGAGCCAATCGCGGCTATGTCGGGCTCGCCAGCGATGGCGCGCTGATCGCGGCCGTCAACAAGGCGCTGACGGAGCTCACGGCTTCGGGCAAGATCGCCGAATTCGGCAAGCAGGCCGGCCTCACCTATCTGCCGCCGCGCGAGCCCGCGATCCTCGGCGATGTCTGGACCAAGATCATCCAGCGGTGAGGCACCGTCATTCCGGGGCGCCCGCAGGGCGAGCCCGGAATCCATTTATCAGCAGCGCATGCGGGGCGATGGATTCCGGGCCTGCGTGCTGCGCACGCATCCCGGAATGACGGAGGATGTGGCTAGCGGCGTCTCCCTTCGTATACTGGAGGCATTTCATTCGCCCATCGGTGCCCCGTGAATTCCCCGGCCATCGCCAGCAATCTGCGCGTCCGGGTGATCACCGAATAGGCACCGCGCAGACCAATCGAATGCGCCAATCTGTCTCGCCTGCGACCGATGGCAGCGACAGCCGGATGCAGTAGGTTCGGCAAAAATCAGGGAGAGAATCATGTCCGCCAAGCTCGATCGCCGCCACTTCATCGCCGCCGGGACCAGTGCACTGGCGATGCCGCTCGTCGCGCGCGGCGCATCGGCACAGGGTAGCTGGCCGGCGCGGCAGATTCGCATGATCTGCAGCTATCCCGCCGGCGGCCAGACCGACCTGCTCGCGCGCGCCTATGGCGAGTTCATCTCCAAGCAGGTCGGCAAGACCGTCGTCATCGAGAACAAGCCCGGCGCCTCCGGCGCGATCGGGACGGCGGAAGTCGCCCGCGCCGAGCCCGACGGCCACACCATCCTGTGCTCGATCTCGACCACCTACATCATGAACCGTGTGGTGATGAAAAATCCCGGCTACGACATGGACAAGGATTTGACGCTCGTCAGCGTCATTCCCGGCGCGGGTCTGTTGCTGGTCGCGAATCCGAAAACAGGGGTTAAGACGCTGGAGGATTTCGTCGCCTTCGCGCGCAAGAGCGGCAAGGTGAACTTCGGCACCTACAGCGCGGGCTCGGCCCCGCACATGACTGTCAACGAGCTCAACAAGCAGTACGGCCTCAACATCGAGCCGGTGCATTATCGCGGCGAGGCGCCGATGTGGACGGGAATGCTGGAAGGCACCCTCGATGCCGCGATGGGCAGCTACACGGCCGCGCAGTCGGTCCTGCAAAGCGACCGCGGCACGGTGTTCGCCGTGCATTCGAAGAAGGTCGATGCGATCCCCGCGATCAAGACCCTTCCCGAGCAGGGCGCGACGTCGAAATTCTTCACCGTGAGCGGATTCACCGGCTGGGCCGTGCCCAAGGCGACGCCGCAAGCCGTCGTCGACCGCCTGGCCGAGCTCTGCGTCGCCGCCAACACCGATCCGAAAGTGAAGGAGGTTCTCTCGACTTTCGTGCTCGAGCCCGCGATCGGCTTCAAGGAAACCAATGCGCTGTACCAGCGCGAGCTGCCGATCTGGATCGAGAGCGCGAAGTCGTTGGGCCTCGAGCCGGCCTGATCAGAAAGTTGGGCGCATCGCGGGGACGGCCTCGCCGGCCGCTTTTGGAAAAACCGCGTCTAATGCTCGCCCGAGCTCGCCGCGCCCTGCTGTGCCTTGTGGATCGAGGACGGCACCACGCCGAAGTATTTCCGGAACACCCGGCTGAAATGCGATGAGCTGGAGAACCCCCAGGAGAAGGCAACGTCGGTGATAGTCTTGCCGGCGTGGGCCTCGAGCTCCTGGCGGCAGTTCTGCAGCCGCGCCTGCCAGATGTAGTCGCTCACCGTGGTGCCGCGCTCCGAGAACAGCATGTGCAGATAGCGCTTGGAGCAACCGAGCTCGGCCGAGATCTGGTCGATGCACAGATCCGGGTCGCGCAAGTGCTCCCGGATGAAGAACTGCGCGCGCACATACATCGCTTCGGGCCCGACACGATCGAACATCGTGTCGGCTTCGCGCAGCGGCAGCAGCAACAGGTCGATCAGTGAATCCGCGACGCCGACCGCGCTGTTGGCGGACAGCTTTGCCGCCTCGTCGAAGGTGGCGTGGACGAAATCGTGGGCGATCCGCCCGGTCCCCGTCTTCGCCGTCAATTTGCACGCCGGCATCCGCTGCGACGGGAATCCGCGGTCGCGCAGCAGCGCCTTCGGCACGATCACCACGTCATGACGGGTAAAGGCAGGACTGATGATCGAATGCGGACAGGAGACGTCATAGGCAATGATGTCGCCCGGATTGATCTCGATGTGACGGCCTTCTTGTTCGAAATAAGACACGCCGTAGGTCTGGAAGTGGATTTTTATGTACGGGTGTTCATTGGCCTTGGCGCGCGCCAGCGTGTGCGCGATGCGATGCTGGCTGACCTCGATCTGGCAGAGCTTCAGGCGCGAGACCGTGGTGTAATCGATGCGACCTTCGAGTGAGGAAGCCTCCAGCGGATCGACGTCGAAATGCCCGCACAGGCTCGTGAGCCCGTCGATCCAGCTCTGGATCTGCCGCTTCGGCGTCATTCCGGTCGTCGAGAGCGTGTGAATGGTGTCGGACATTAATCCAGCCACTGATTTGATCCGGAGATTCGGCGCGAATCGCAACCAGCGCTGCCGGAGCCCTCAGCCGTGATTGCGCGACGTTTACCTCGCATTTGAGCGGTCTCTTGCAACGAGCGCCATCGTTCCATTGCCACTCTTGAAACTTAATCCTCCGCCTTAGTTGCAGCGCCGTCAAGGGGAACCTGAGCGCCGAGGCGGCCTCGAGGGCGCACCGAAGCCGCTGAATTCGCTACTGCAAAATCAAAATCTTCACCTCCGTGCGCTGTCGAGCAAGCCGCCTTCGCTCTTGGGCAAGTTTCCCGATGGCGAAGCCGTTAGGGATTGCGGCAGGAACAACAAGAACGGGCCGCTCCTGCACGTGGACCCGTGGCTCTCATCAGGAGGAGGAAACAGCACAGCATCGTTTCTGGTCCCCATCGTGACCGCCCTGCACGAGCAGACGCCGGACGAGAAGCCCGGCGATTGAGCAACGCTTCGGAAATAATAAACGAGACCAACGGAGGAATAACTATGCGCAAGGTGCTTCTGGCGACCTGTCTTGGTTCGGCGGCGGCTCTCGCCGTCGGCAGCGCTTCAGCAAATGACGAGCTGATCAAGATGTCGCAAAACCCGAAAGACTGGGTGATGCCGGCGGGCGACTACGCCAATACCCGCTATTCGAAGCTAAACCAGATCAACGCACAGAATGTCGGGAAACTCCAAGTTGCCTGGACCTTCTCGACCGGCGTGCTGCGTGGCCACGAGGGCGGCCCGCTGATCATCGGCAACATGATGTACGTCCACACGCCGTTCCCTAACAAGGTCTACGCCATTGACCTTTCGCAAGAGAACAAGATCGTTTGGAAATACGAGCCGAAGCAGGATCCCAACGTCATCCCCGTGATGTGCTGCGACACCGTCAACCGCGGCCTGTCCTATGGCGACGGCAAGATCATCCTGCATCAGGCCGACACCAACCTCGTGGCGCTCGATGCAAAGACCGGTCAGGTGGCCTGGTCGGCCACCAATGGCAACCCGGCAAAGGGCGAGACCGGTACTTCGGCGGCCCTGGTCGTCAAGGACAAGGTCCTCGTCGGCATATCCGGCGGGGAGTTCGGCGTGCAGTGCCATGTCACCGCATACGACCTCAAATCCGGCAAGCAGGTCTGGCGCGCCTATTCCACGGGTCCGGACGATCAGATTAAGGTGGATCCGGTGAAGACGACGTCGCTCGGCAAGCCGGTCGGCCCGGACTCTTCGCTGAAGTCCTGGCAGGGCGATCAGTGGAAAATCGGCGGCGGCTGCACCTGGGGCTGGCTCTCCTACGATCCCGCTCTGAACCTTGTCTATTACGGGTCGGGCAATCCCTCGACCTGGAACCCGAAGCAGCGTCCCGGCGACAACAAATGGTCGATGGCGATCTTCGCCCGCGATGCCGACACGGGCATGGCGAAGTGGGTCTACCAGATGACGCCCCATGACGAATGGGATTATGACGGCGTCAACGAAATGATCCTCAGCGACCAGCAGATCAACGGTCAGAACCGCAAGCTGCTGACGCACTTCGACCGCAACGGCCTTGCCTACACCATGGATCGCGACACCGGCGAACTGCTGGTTGCCGAGAAGTACGATCCCAAAGTGAACTGGACCAGCGGCGTCGACATGGACAAGAACTCGCCGACCTATGGCCGTCCGAAGGTCGTCGCCCAATTTTCCACCGAGCACGGCGGAGAGGACAAGAACACCAAGGGCATCTGCCCGGCCGCGCTCGGCACGAAGGACCAGCAGCCGGCTGCCTACTCGCCGGACACGCAGCTGTTCTACGTTCCGACCAACCACGTCTGCATGGACTACGAACCGTTCAAGGTGAGCTACACCGCAGGCCAGCCCTATGTGGGGGCGACGCTTTCGATGTACCCGCCCCAGGGTGAAAGCCACATGGGCAACTTCATCGCCTGGGACAACAAGACCGGCAAGATCGTCTGGTCGAACAAGGAGCAGTTCTCGGTCTGGTCAGGTGCGCTCGCAACCGCAGGCGGCGTGGTGTTCTACGGCACGCTCGAAGGCTACCTGAAGGCGGTCGATGCCAAGTCCGGCAAGGAGCTCTACAAGTTCAAGACTCCGTCCGGCATCATCGGCAACGTCACCACCTATGAGAACAACGGCAAACAGTACATTGCCGTGCTCTCCGGCGTGGGCGGCTGGGCCGGCATTGGTCTCGCGGCAGGCCTGACTGATCCGACCGCAGGCCTCGGCGCCGTCGGCGGCTACGCGGCCCTCAGCAACTACACGGCACTCGGCGGTACGCTGACCGTGTTCTCGCTGCCGAACTAGGCCTCGCTTAGCATCGCTCCGGCGCGTGGATCGTTCCACGCGCCGGCTCGTCTCCACCGAATGCCGGCCGAGGAACAAATCTCTTGCGTAAAATCTGCTCTGTCATTGCTGTGATGATGATCTTCGTTGTGTCCGGAGGAATCGCGGTCGCAGAGGGTCCGGGCGACCCGACCGCTGTGAAGAAGGAAGACGACGGAAAGTGGCTCGATAAGGACGGAAACCCGACCTACAAGATTTCGGCCGACGGTACCGTGGACTGGTTCACCTATTCCGGATATCGCCGCTATCACTCGGATTGTCACGTGTGTCACGGCCCCGACGGCATGGGATCGACCTACGCACCGGCGCTGAGGGACTCTGTCAAGTCGATGAGTTACGGCGACTTCCTCGGCGTGGTCGCCTCCGGCCGCAAGAGCATCTCGACCGCGCAGGAGAACGTCATGCCGGCCTTCGGTGATAACCCGAACGTCGCCTGCTACATGGACGATCTCTACGTCTATCTCCGCGCGCGCTCCACCGACGCCTTGGGCCGGCAGCGTCCTGCGAAAAAGGAGGAGAAGACGGAGGCCTATACCCAGGCTGAAGACGCCTGCATGGGCAAGAAATGAACGTTACGAGGGCTGCCAGGACTACTTCTTGGCGTCTGATGAGAATTTGAGGAGCTACCGATGAAGACACGTGCCGCCGTTGCTTTCGAAGCCAAGAAGCCGCTCGAGATCGTCGAGGTCGATCTGGAAGGCCCGAAGGCCGGCGAAGTCCTGGTCGAGATCAAGGCGACGGGTATCTGCCATACCGACGCTTACACGCTCGACGGCTTCGACAGCGAGGGAATCTTCCCGTCGATCCTGGGACATGAGGGAGCCGGCATCATCCGCGAGATCGGCCCGGGCGTGACCTCGGTGAAGCCGGGCGATCACGTCATCCCACTCTACACGCCGGAATGCCGGCAGTGCAAAAGCTGCCTCAGCCAGAAGACCAATCTCTGCACCGCGATCCGCGCGACGCAAGGCAAGGGCGTGATGCCCGACGGCACCAGCCGTTTCTCCTACAAGGGCAAGCCGATCTACCACTACATGGGCTGCTCGACCTTCTCGAACTTCACCGTGCTGCCCGAGATCGCGGTCGCCAAGATCCGCGAGGACGCGCCGTTCGACAAGAGCTGCTACATTGGCTGCGGCGTCACCACCGGCGTCGGCGCCGTCGTCAACACCGCCAAGGTGACGCCGGGCTCCAACGTGGTCGTGTTCGGCCTCGGCGGCATCGGCCTCAACGTCATCCAGGGCGCCAAGATGGCCGGCGCCGACAAGATCATCGGCGTCGACATCAACGATTCCAAGGAGGAATGGGGTCGCAGGTTCGGCATGACCGACTTCGTCAACCCGAAGAAGATCACCGGCGACATCGTTCAGCACCTCGTCGGCCTCACCGACGGCGGCGCCGACTACACCTTCGACTGCACCGGCAACACCACCGTGATGCGCCAGGCGCTGGAAGCCTGCCATCGCGGCTGGGGCACCTCGATCATCATCGGCGTCGCGGAGGCCGGCAAGGAGATCGCCACCCGCCCGTTCCAGCTCGTCACCGGCCGCAACTGGCGCGGCACGGCCTTCGGCGGCGCGCGCGGGCGCACCGACGTGCCGAAGATCGTCGACTGGTACATGAACGGAAAGATCCAGATCGATCCGATGATCACCCACGTGCTCAAGCTCGAGGAGATCAACAAGGGCTTTGACCTCATGCACGAGGGCAAATCCATTCGTTCAGTCGTCGTGTTCTAGCTCGAAAACGTCACACCAAGGAGGATCGACCATGACTGTTGCACTCCATCCCTCGATCGACAACGGCATCAAGCAAGGCAGCGGCAGCTTCGCCGGCGGCACGCTGGCCTGCCAATGCAGCGACCACACGGTGAAGGTCGGCATCAAGGGCGACGTCGCCCACAACCATGCCTGCGGCTGCACCAAGTGCTGGAAGCCGCAGGGCGCGACCTTCTCCGTCGTCGCCGTGGTGCCGCGCCAGAACGTCACCGTGCTCGAGAACGGCGACAAGCTCCAGATCGTCGACCCCTCCGCGGTGATCCAGCGTTACGCCTGCCAGGCCTGCGGCACGCACATGTACGGCCGGATCGAGAACAAGAACCACCCGTTCTACGGCCTCGATTTCATCCATCCCGAACTGTTCCAGGAGCAGGGCTCGCAGGCGCCGCAATTCGCTGCCTTCGTTTCCTCCGTGATCGAATCGGGTGTGAAGCCCGAGCAGATGGCCGGCATCCGTTCGCGGCTGAAGGAGATCGGCCTCGAGCCCTATGACTGCCTGTCCCCGGCCCTGATGGACGCGATCGCGACCCATGTCGCGAAGGCCAAAGCCGCTTAGGAAGACTGCTTGGGACGCCCGCCTGAACTGGCCGGCCGCCGGATCTTGGCTACACCATCTGCAGCTCGCTGGCGTTCGTTGCCGCCAGCGAGCCTCACGGTCCCCGCTGCCGGGACCACCGCGGCGCGATGCCGCCGCTTCTGCACCACGCGTGGGTGAGGACCATCGGCTCCTCAGTCCTGGTCTCTGAATGACTGCGCAGGACCGTCCGCTTCCTGCTTGAAGTTCGCGGTGCTCTGCGTTCTCCCTCCCTCGACTGAGGCCTACTGCTTCGTCCGTTCGGTGCAGCCGGCGGACGAAGCTTTTTTCGTTGCGCCCATTTGATGCGCAACGTGGCGGATGACGCGCCCTGCTTTTGACAAACCGTCGATGCAATCTTTTCCCGGTGAGAACACTCGGCTGTGAACGCCAGGTCGGCGCGATCTCTGCTAGGGTCGCGCCGTCACGATGCCGCACGACGTACAATCAATTAAGAAGAAAACGGGAGGTATCGAGCACATCCAGACTTCGCTACCTGCGTTCCTGCCTCCCTCCGGGATTTGCCCGCGCGGGACTACCGCGGGATGTGGCGAGACGACGCACGAACCGTCGCCGGCCGGCGTCGGCGGACTTTGAATTTGGCATGCTTATGAAGAGCGAGGCACGATCATGATCAAGGTGAAGATCAACGGCCAGGAACAGAGCTGGGACGGTGACCCGGATCTCCCGCTACTCTGGTTCCTGCGTGACGAGGCCGGGCTCACCGGCACCAAATACGGCTGCGGCCAGGCGTTGTGCGGCTCCTGCACGGTCATCGTCGATAAGCAAGCGGTGCGCGCCTGCATCACGTCCGTCAACGACGTCGCCGGACGCGAGGTCACCACGATCGAAGGGCTGCATCCGAACGGCGATCACCCGGTGCAGAAGGCCTGGCGTCAGGTCAACGTGCCCCAATGCGGCTTCTGCCAGACCGGCCAGATCATGCAGGCCGCGGCGCTTCTGATGGAGAATCCCAAACCCTCGCACGACCAGATCCGCGAGGCAATGTCCGGCAACATCTGCCGTTGCGGCTGCTATCAGCGCATCGAGAACGCCGTCCATCTCGCATCGACGGGAGTGTGACATGAACTTCATCGACAATCCCCGCAAGCTTCGCGGCTTCGAAAAGCACATCAAGGTCGAGAAGGTGTCGCGCCGCAGCATCCTGAAGGGGCTCGGCGTCACCGGCGGCTTCGTGCTCGCCGCCCCCGTGATGTCGCGCCAGGCGCTCGCCTATGAGACCGGCGCCGGCAAGATGCCGCATGGCGTCGTGGTCGATCCGCGCGTGTTCGTTTCGGTAGGCGCGGATGGCATCGTCACCATCGTCGGGCACCGTTCGGAAATGGGCACCGGCGTGCGCACCAGCCTGCCGCTGATCGTGGCCGAGGAGATGGAGGCCGACTGGTCCAGGGTCAAGGTGCAGCAAGCCCATGGCGACGAGGTCAAGTTCGGCAACCAGGACACCGACGGCTCGCGCAGCACGCGGCATTATCTGATCCCGATGCGCCAGATCGGCGCTTCGGCCCGCACAATGCTGGAGCAGGCCGCGGCCAAGCGCTGGGGCGTGCTGGCGACCGAGGTCAAGGCGGTCAACCACGAGGTCGTGCACAGCGCCAGCGGGCGCAAGCTCGGCTTTGGCGAGCTCGCCGCCGACGCCGCCAAGGAATCGGTGCCCAGCATCGAGGGCCTCAAGCTGAAGGACCCCAAGAACTTCCGCTATCTCGGCAAGGGCCAGATCGGCATCGTCGATCTCCACGACATCACCACCGGCAAGGCGAACTACGGCGCCGACGTGCGGCTGCCCGGCATGAAATATGCCGTGATCGCCCGTCCGCCGGTGACCGGCGGCAAGCTGGTCAAGTTCGAGCCGGCGGAGGCGCTGAAGGTCCCCGGTGTCGAGAAGGTGATGCAGGTGCGCGGCTGGCCGTGGCCCTCGAAATTCCAGCCGCTCGGCGGCGTCGCGGTGATCGCGCGCAACACGGGCGCGGCGATCAAGGGCCGCGACGCGCTGAAGCTGACCTGGGACGACGGTCCCAACGGCAAATACGACTCCGTCGCCTACCGCAAGGAGCTCGAGGAGGCCTCGCGCAAGCCGGGGCTCGTGCTGCGCAAAGAGGGCGATGCGGACGCTGCCCTGAAGAGCGCCGACAAGGTGATCGTCGGCGAATATTACCTTCCGCATCTCGCCCATGTCGCCATGGAGACGCCGGTGGCGGTCGCGGACGTCAAGGGCGACAGGGCCGAGATCTGGGCGCCGGTGCAGAGCCCCGGCGGCACCCGCGAGGACGTCGCCAAGACGCTCGGCATTCCCGAGGCCAACGTCACGGTCAACGTGACGCTGCTCGGCGGCGGGTTCGGACGCAAGTCGAAATGCGACTTTGCGCTCGAAGCCGCGCTGCTCTCGAAGGAGCTCGGCGCGCCGGTGAAGGTGCAGTGGACGCGGGAGGACGACATCCACAACGGCTTCCTGCACACCGTCTCGGTCGAGCGGATCGAGGCCGGCCTCGACAAGAGCGGCAAGGTGATCGCCTGGCGCCACCGCAGCGTGGCTCCCAGCATCGCCTCGACCTTTGCCGCCGGCACGGTGCATCAGGCGCCGTTCGAAATCGGCATGGGCCTGGTCGATATGCCGTTCGAGATCGCGAACATCTCGTGTGAGAACCCGGAAGCCGCGGCGTTCACCCGCATCGGCTGGTTCCGCGCGGTCTCGAACATCCCGCGCGCCTTCGCCGTTCAGTCGATGGTCGGCGAGATCGCGCAGGCAACGGGCCGCGACCAGAAAGACATGCTGCTCGAGCTGATCGGCTCGCCTCGCATCGTCAAGCCCAACGTGAAGGACCTCTGGAACTACGGCGAGCCCCAGGACAGCTACCCGATCGACACCGCACGCCTGCGCAAAGTGGTCGAGCTGGTCGCCGAGAAGGGGGAATGGGGACGAAAGGTGCCGAAGGGCCACGGTCTCGGCATCGCCGTGCACCGCAGCTTCGTCAGCTACATCGCGACCGTCGTCGAGGTCGCCGTCGACGACAAGGGCAAGCTGACGGTGCCGCGGGTCGACACCGCGATCGATTGCGGCACCTATGTCAACCCCGAGCGCATCGCTTCGCAGATTGAGGGCGCGGCAATCATGGGGCTCAGTCTCGCCAAATACGGCGAGATCACCTTCAAGGACGGCAAGGTCCAACAGAAGAATTTTGACGACTTCCAGGTCGTCAGGATGGACGACTCGCCTGTGGTGACCAACGTCTACATCGTGCCGCCCGGACCCGACACGCCGCCGAGCGGCGTCGGCGAGCCCGGCGTTCCCCCGTTCGCACCGGCCCTGATTAACGCGATCTTCGCGGCGACGGGAAAACGCATCCGCGCGCTTCCGATCGGCAAGCAATTGGAGGCGTGAGACGGAACCGAAGCGCGAGGCGGAACACAAGGCGCCTCGCGCCGTTTCCATCGATCTGACAGGAGCAGATCGATGACCAACATCTCAAGGGCGCTCGCAGTCTCGCTGTCGGGCGCCTTTCTTTTGACCGCCGCGGGCGCATTCGCCCAGAGCAACACGACGCCGCCGGCCACCGCGACGCGCCCCAGCGGGCCCGACCAGACTTCGCTGCCGAACGCCAACGCCCCGCCCGCCTCCACCACCCAGACCACCGGGCAGCACAATCCGGATCCGAAGATTCGCGAGATGAATCAGAAGGAGAAGGACAAGGTCGAGCGCGAGGGAAAGTAGTCCTCGCACCACATGCCGTCATGGCCGGGCCTGTCCCTGCCATCCACGGCTTACCGCGGCACGAAGACGTGGATGCCCGGGACAAGCCCGGGCATGACGACGAGTGCATGGCGCGCTCGGCGCTCATCGCAAACAAATGCGGCGGATGTTGCCATCCGCCGCATTCGCCACCCCCCGCTGCTCCGCTTCTTTCGATCCGCCCGCGGAGCTATTTCTTCAGCGCGAAGACCCAGACGACGCCGCCCTGCGGCACGTTGGCTTCAATGCCGATATTGTTGGTCACGAGTGCATCCTGGATGCGCTGCGCGTCGACGCCCCAGCCCGACTGGATCGCGATGTACTGCGTGCCGTCGATCTCATATGACACCGGCATGCCGACGATGCCGGAGTTGGTCTTCTGCTCCCACAACAGTTCGCCCGTCTTGGCGTGGAAGGCGCGGAAATAGCGGTCGTTGGTCCCGCCGACGAAGACGAGATCGCCCGCGGTCGCGGTGACCGATCCGAACAGGTGCGACTTGGGGAAGTTGTGCTGCCAGACCTTCTTTCCGGTTGCGGGATCCCAGGCCTGGAGTTCGCCAAAATGATCCGCGCCCGGCTTTGTCTTCAGGCCGATGTCTTCCGGCTTGGTGCCGAGCCAGAGCTCGCCCGGCTTGAGTGGCACCTTCTCGCCGGTGAAGCCACCGCAGAAATTCTCGTTGGCAGGCACGTAGACGAGGCCGGTCCTCTGGCTGTAGGCCGCCGATGGCCAATCCTTGCCGCCCCACAGCGAGGGACAGAACTCGACGCGCTTGCCGATCACCGGCTTGTGCGCTGGATCCACGATCGGCTTGCCGGTCTCGTCGATGCCCTTCCAGACGTCAGTGAAGACGAACGGCCATCCGGCGACGTAATTGATCTTGGTCGGAGTCCGCTCGAGCACCCAGAAGATCGCATTGCGTCCGGGATGGACCAGGCTCTTGATGGTGCGGCCGTTGCGCTGCAAATCGATCAGCATCGGCGCGTCGACCTCGTCCCAATCCCAGGAATCGTTCTGGTGGTATTGGAAATAGGTCTTGATCTTGCCGGTGCCGGGATCGAGCGCGAGCACCGATGCAGTATAGAGATTGTCGCCGGGATGCGAGTCGCCGGGCCATGGCGCGGCATTGCCGACACCCCAATAGATCGTCCTGGTCTCCTTGTCGTAATTGCCGGTCATCCAGGCCGATCCACCGCCGTTCTTCCAGTCGTCGCCTTGCCAGGTTTCGTGGCCGGGCTCGCCTTCACCGGGGATGGTGTAGGTCCGCCACAGCTCCTTACCGTCCTTGGCATCATAAGCCACGATATAGCCACGTACGCCGAACTCGCCGCCGGAGCCGCCGACAATGACCTTACCGTCGACGATCAAGGGCATCAGGGTGAGGTACTGGCCTTTCCTGTAGTCCTGCACCTTCGTGTCCCACAGCACCTTGCCGGTCTTGGCATCGAGCGCGACCACGTGGTCGTCCGTGGTGGCGAGGTAGAGCTTGTCCTCCCACAGACCGACGCCGCGGTTAGTCGGATGCAGCTGGAACAGATCGTCAGGAAGCTGCCGCTTGTAGCGCCAGTATTCGTCGCCGGTCTTCGCATTCAGCGCGATCACCTGGCCCATTGGGGTCGTCACGAACATCACGCCATTGTTGACGATCGGCGGGGCCTGATGGCCTTCGACCACGCCAGTGGAAAAGGTCCAGACCGGTGTGAGGTTCTTCACGTTGGAGGTGTTGATCTGATCGAGTGGGCTATAGCCGTGCCCGTCATAGGTGCGCCGGTAGAGCATCCAGTTGTGGGGCTCGGGGTTTTCCAGCCGCTGCGCGGTGACCGGAGAATAACTCTCGATCGGACCCGATAGGGCGGCGGTTGAGGCAAGACACGTGAAGGCGACCAAGCCGGACAGTAACCATTGCTTCCTGATCATGGAAGTTTTCATGGACGTTCCCCTTTTTCATCCGCTTGAATTCTTTTTGTGATTTCTTGTCGTTCGTCCCGTCTTCCTGCCCTTCGGCGGAAGCGGCTAGTCGTGAGGCGGGCCCGGCCCGCAACCGTCCATCATCCTGGCTGTGTGCCACCTACCTTTCCCATGAAATTGCCGGCGACGCTGAGCGAACCGTCAGCGAGCGCCAGCGGCAGCGCTGCAAGCCGCCGCGGCGCCGGCCCGAACACGACCTGCGCGCCCGCGCGGGGATCGAATTCGGAGTTGTGGCACATGCACTTGAACACCTCCTTGTCGCCGACATCGCTCTTCACCCAGGCGGTGACGGGACAGCCCGCATGCGAGCAGATCGCCGAATAGGCGATGATGCCGTCGACGGCGCGCGCGCGGGTCTTCTCGTCGAGGTCGGCGGGATCGAGCTTGATGATCAGGATTTCGTTGAGCCGCGAGGCGCTGCGCACCACCGATGTGGTGGGGTCCTTCGGCCAGGCATGGATCGGCGGTCCACCGACCCGTAGATCAGCCGCAGTGACGAGCTTTCCCTCCTGGTCACCTTCGGAGAAGACAAGCAGATCGCCTTTCTGCGGCCGCTCATCCGAGCCGGGCGGATCCTCAGCTGCGCGGGTCCTGGTTGAACAGCCGAGACACGCCGTCGTCGCCATCGCACCGAGCAGCAGGGATCGCCGTGTCTGTTCGGTGCCCGCTTCGACGTCGGGTTCCGTAGCATTTTCGGAAGAGGATGAATGGGTATCGAACGATGCGCGAGCCATGCCCGCTAGCAGGCGCTGGAACTCTGCCGAAAACAAGGCGAAGACTTGGCGCCGCAGTGCATCAATATGGCTTTGCTCGCGTTGATTGAACGAGAATGAAAGCGAGCAAGCGCGTTTTCGCAAGTTCTACATCGCATTGCGCGAACGGCATGATGATTTTGCAGATCAGACCGATGATGTAGGAATTGGTGCGACGCGCCATTACGCGACGCGAGCTGCGCCTTCTCAAGGAGGCATTCTGTCTTTCACGACCTGAGCACGTGACGTGGCGAAGCGATGCGGCCCGCAAGTGTTGCCGACGCCATCTCAAAGCTGTCGGCGATGCGACGCGCCTTGTCGATGAACAGCGCAGCTGCCGCCGGCGGGCAGACCTCGCGCGCGGTCTGCTCGAACAGATCGAGCCAGCGATCGAAATGGCCGCCGGCCAGGCTAAGCGGCAGGTGTGCCCGCATCGGCGAGCCATGATAGCGGCCGCTCATCAGCACGACCGACGACCAGAAATCCCTGAGCTTGGCGAGATGCTCGTCCCAATTCTGCACGACGCCGAAGACGGGCCCCAACAGCGCGTCCTCGCGCACGCGTCCGTAGAAGCGGGGGACGAGTTCTCCAATCATCTCCTCGGTGATCCCGGTTCGCTCGATCGCATCCTGGGTCAAGAGGCTCCGGCGCGCGGCCGCAGCTTCCCGCTCGGCCTTCAGTCGATCCGACATGTCCTTTGCTATCCGTTCCGTTATCCCCGCAGGCCGCCCGTTC
The DNA here is from genome assembly GCF_028128975.1 of Bradyrhizobium sp. CCBAU 45321. Lineage (NCBI taxonomy): Bacteria > Pseudomonadati > Pseudomonadota > Alphaproteobacteria > Hyphomicrobiales > Nitrobacteraceae > Bradyrhizobium > Bradyrhizobium sp. CCBAU 45321. The sequence goes on along the minus strand of NZ_LFKZ01000127.1, from coordinate 281,497 downwards.
GACATTGTCGGGCCTGTCGCACGCGGCGTCTTTGTCGCAGCGCAAATTGCGGGATCTGGCGGCGGACGCCAAGGCGCCCGCCGCCAATGCCTTCATCAGGCGGTATAAGTGTAGAAGCCCTGCCCGGTCTTGCGGCCGAGATGGCCAGCATCGACCATCTCTTTCAGCAGCGGCGCTGGCCGATATTTAGGATCGTTGAAGCCCTTGTAAAAGACCTCCATCACCGAAAGCATGGTGTCGAGCCCGACGAGATCGGCAAGTGCGAGCGGCCCGATCGGATGGTTGCAGCCGAGCTTCATGCCCGCGTCGATCTCTTCCGCCGTCGCGATGCCCTCCTGGAGCGCGAAGATCGCCTCGTTGATCATCGGACAGAGGATGCGGTTGACGGCGAAGCCCGGGCTGTTCTTGGCGGTGATCGCCACTTTGCCGACGCGCTTGGCGAAATCCAGCGCCTTGGCATGGGTGTCGTCCGAGGTCTGCAGGCCGCGGATGAGTTCGAGCAGCGCCATCACCGGCACCGGGTTGAAGAAGTGCATGCCGATGAAGCGGTCGGGACGGTCGGTCGCGGCGGCGAGCTTGGTGATCGAGATCGAGGAGGTGTTGGTCGCGACCAGCGTGCGCGGCGACAGGGTGGCGCAGAGATCCTTCAGGATCTTGACCTTGAGCTCCTCGTTCTCGGTCGCGGCCTCGATGACGAGGTCGCAATCCGACAGCTTCGCCCGGTCCGTGGTGCCGGTGATGCGCTTGAGCGTCGCCTCGCGGTCGGCCGCCGACATCTTCTCTTTTTTGACCAGCCGCTCGAGGCTTCCGCCGACGGTCGAAAGGCCGCGGTTCACCGCCGCATCGGAAATATCGACCATTACGACCGAGAGGCCGGCGGCCGCGCAGACCTGCGCGATGCCGTTCCCCATGGTCCCTGCCCCGATGATGCCAACGGTCTGGATCATTGCGTCACATCCTTCATCCTTGCGGGCGCGCCAGTCGCAGCCCGGCTCCATTGTTCCTGCATTAGGGTCTAGCACCGCCATTGGGCCGGCGCGACCCGATCCTGTTCCTTAGCGCATCCGAGGCCGGAAGAAAGCCGCCCGCGGGGCCGCCAGGTGCCTCGATTGTGGGTCCCTGGCCGCGTTTACCAATCATCCTGAGCCCTTCTCCAACGGCTCCGGCGGGGCTGCCCACCCCCTGGCCCCTTGATTATGGCAGCGGCAGCAGCGAGAAGGCGGCGCGGGGCTACCGCGGAACAGGGGCTTGCCCGAGACCGGATGAACGATTTCGCACGATCCATCGGTGCCGCCTTTGCGCTGATCGGCGACGCCGACACCGAGCTATTGGGCATCGTCGCCCTGTCGTTGCGGGTCAGCCTGACCGCCAGCATCCTGGCGCTCCTGATCGGCGCCCCCTTTGGAGCCCTGCTTGCGATCACCCGCTTCCGGGGACGCCAAATCATCATCATTCTGACCAATGCCCTGCTCGGGCTTCCGCCGGTCGTGGTCGGGCTCGCGCTCTATCTCTTGCTGTCGCGGTCCGGCCCGTTCGGGGCGGCGGGCTTGTTGTTCACGCCGGCCGCCATGGTGATCGCGCAGACGCTGCTGGCGACGCCGATCGTGGTGGCGCTGGTGCACCGGCCGGCAAGCCTGTTGTGGGCGGAGTATGGCGACCTGGCGCGGATCGACGGGCTGTCGGCCCTGCGCAGCATGGCCCTGCTATTCGCGCTCGGCCGGACCTCGTTGCTGACGGCCTTTCTCGCCGCGTTCGGGCGCGCCATTGCGGAAGTCGGTGCCATCATCATCGTCGGTGGCAACATCCGCGGCTTCACCCGCACGATGACGACGGCGATCGCGCTGGAAACCAGCAAAGGCGAGCTGCCGCTGGCGCTCGGGCTCGGGCTGATCCTGCTCGCTCTCAGCGTCGCGGTGTCGACCGTCGCCTTCGTCCTAGTTGGGCGCGTTGGGGAAAAATAGCTGCTCGCCGCCAACCTTGTACCCGGCGATCGCTTGCTGCCCTTGCGGCGAAACCAGCCAGTCGACGAAGGCCTGTCCCTCCTTTGCCTTCACGTTCGGATGCTTTGCAGGATTGACTAGCATGACGCCGTACTGGTTGAAGAGCCGCTTGTCACCCTCGGTCAGGATGGCGAGTTCGCCACGGTTCTTGAACGACAGCCAGGTGCCGCGGTCCGACAGGAGGTAGGCATTCGACGACGAGGCCATGTTCAGCGCCGGACCCATGCCCTGGCCGATCTCCCGGTACCAAATGTCCTTGCCGGCACTGAGGTCGACGCCAGCCTCCTTCCACAGTCTCAGCTCGGCCGCATGCGTGCCGGACTTGTCGCCGCGCGAGATGAACGGCGCCTTCGCCGTCGCGATCTTGCGCAGCGCCTCGGCCGCGTCCTTGCTGCCTGAGATCTGCGCCGGATCGCTCTTGGGGCCGATGATGACGAAGTCGTTGTACATGACGTCGAAGCGCTTCACGCCCTGCCCTTCGGACATGAACCTGTCCTCGGCAGGCCTGTCATGGACGAACACCACGTCGGCGTCGCCGCGCCGCCCGATGTCCAGCGCCTGGCCGGTGCCGACGGCGACGACCTTCACGCTGATGCCTTCGGCCTTCGCGAACAGCGGCAGCAGATGACCGAACAGCCCCGACTGTTCCGTCGAGGTGGTTGAAGCTACGGTGATGGTGCGATCCTGTGCGGATGCGATTGTGGACCAGAGCAGGACCGCTCCGATGGCAACAAGCTTCCTCATGCGACGTCCTCGGCCAGACAATGACGGTTCTGAATAGCGGCTCGCAGCGACGACGGGAACCCCAAGCTTGGATTGCAACGAGAGTTGATGCGCGCGGTGCACCTCGTCTGGCAAAAAAAGCGCGCCGGCGCGCGCTAGGCACGCCTGCAAAACAAGAAGTGAAAAACAACCCCATGCACAGTAGCGATGGGGTTGAAAGGCTTGAGTATTTTCGGTATTACCGAAGACGCGCTTGCGGCGTCGGGCAAAACAGGGGTATTATTGCATCATCGGCTGCTGTGCGGGTTGCGTAACTCGGGCGGATGCGCGCTGGATGCGCGGATGTTCTGCAATTGGTCCACCCTACATTGACACGGATGTGACGGCCGGGGCAGGTTTTCACATTGCTGACGAATCAGCGATTGCCTCACGCCGAGCACCTCTTGGACAACTCCCAGTGCTTTCGAGACTGATATCGTTGCTGCGCCGCATCCCTGCGGTGAACTGGGCGTTTTCCCGACTCCGGCCTGTGCCGCACAGCGGCAACATTGAGGTCGCGCCGACCGCCACGGACGCTTCGCCCGCCATCATCGAAGACGTCGAGGTCCCGGCTCAAGCTCCAAGCGCCGAGATCAGCACCGCCCCGGTGCGCGACGACGCTGCCCCCGCCACCAAGGCTCTGGTCGCGGAGAACAATGCGGCTGTGTCTGTCGTCGCTGAGAATCCGTCCGACGAAATCCGTATCAGCGGGGACTCCTCTCCGGCGACGGTGCCGGAAATCGAGGCGCCCGCGACGCCGCGAGCCTCCGAGGAGGTGCTGGCTGCATCGGCCGGTGCGGAGAGCGAGCCAGTTGCAGCCTCTGATCTCGCCATCGTTGACGATGATGCATCGCCTGCTGAGATTCCTGCAGAGGTCGACTCCGCCGTCGTAGAAGAGGTTGTGATTTCGTCGGCGGAGGTCGCGACCGCCTTGACTGATGTCCCTGATGTCATCATCGAGGCAGCCTCCTCGCCCGACGTTTCCGCCGCCGTCGATCCGGTCGCCGTCGAAGAAGTCGAGCTTCTCCGCGCCGAGGCCGATAGCGTCACGACTGATGCCTCCGAAGCCAGCGCCGACAGCGAACCGGCGCTCGTTGTCGAAAGCCCGCAAGTCCCTACAAACGATGTTCCGCTCGCTGCGGCGACTAACAACTCCTTGAGCGGTGTCACCGACATCGAGCCGGCTCCGGCTCTCGCGTCTCCTTCGCCAGAGATCCGCAACGTCCCGAAAGTTCGCGCGAGAGCCGCAGAGCCCGCCGACCGCGCGGCGCTGATCCGGCAGCGCTGGGCGGAGAGCGGAATCAGGATGTGGAATCCGCGGCTGCACGGCACCGGCGAAGCCGCGCTGAACATCCAGGGAAGCATCGGGCTGCTGCCCCCGGCACCCGGCGAGACAATGCCGCGCTACGACAAGCTGGAATTCAGGATGCTCGGCGGACAGATCGTCTGTGAGGGCGTGATCGTCGAGGCACCGGTTCAGGCGAGCCATCGGAGCTTCACGCAGCTTGCCGAGCCGCGGACGAGCGAGCGCGTCCGCGAACCGGCGCGCGAGCGCCAGGCCGTCCTCGCCTGATCCGACCGTGGCCATGTGCTAGGCTGATGTCGCGCATGGGCGATAGCAGGCGGTAGCTGCAGCGATTTCGGGCGATCTGTGCCTGAGACGTGCGCACGCTGCGGCCGGATATCCTTAACGGGACCTCACCAATGCACGCGATCGGAAAATCGTAAGGCAGCGCGCAACCAGTGCTGGCCTGCCCGGGCCAGAATTGATCTAACCGGCCCTTTACCCCTGCCGTGCAAGATTGCCCACGTTTTTCAGGGGATCTGGGGTTCGTATTGCAATGCCTATTGCCGGTTTGAAATCTCATCTTGCCGCCGCGATGCGATTGTTTCGCGTTCCTGCCGACAATCCGGACTTGACGCGGGCGCAATTCGACGCCTTCTCCAAGCAGATCCCGCTGCTCTACTTCATCCTCATCAGCAACACGATTGCGGTCGCCTACACCTATGTGAACGTGGCGCCGGACTGACTGACGATGATCGTGCCGGCCGTGTTGACGGTGCTCGCGGCCTTACGGACTTTCTGGTGGCTACGCCAGCGCCGGCTGGTGCGCAGCGATGCCGACATCCTGCGCAATCTGCGCGCCACCAACTGGCTGACCCTGCCGATAGGTGCCGGCTTCACCGCCTGGTCGTTCGCGCTCTACCCCTATGGCGATCCCTTCGCCAAGAGCCAGGTCGCGTTCTACATGGCCGTCACCGTGATCGGCTGCATCTTCTCGCTGATGCATCTGCGCTCGGCGGCGCTGATCGTGACGCTGATCGTCGACGTGCCTTATGTGCTGTTCTTCTTCGCCACGGGCGAGCCGACGCTGAAGGCGATCGCGGTCAACAACCTCCTGGTTTCCGCCGCGATGGTGACGGTGCTGTTCATCTACTATCGCGACTTCGCCGATCTCGTCGCCAGCCGCAAGTCGCTGCTCGCGCAACAGGCGGCAACGCAGGCGCTCTCTGACGAGAACTTCCGCCTTGCCAATCTCGATTCACTCACCGAGCTGCCGAACCGCCGCCGCTTCTTCGCCGAGCTGTCGAGCGCCTTCACCGATGCCGAACGCAGGAACGTTCGGATCGCGGTCGGCATCATCGATCTCGACGGTTTCAAGCCGATCAACGACAATTACGGCCATTCGGTCGGAGACCGCGTCCTGATCGAGGCCGGCCGCCGCATCCGCGAGGTGTGCGAGGGCTTTGGTCCGCAGCGGGTCGAATTCGCCCGATTAGGCGGCGACGAGTTCGGCCTTGTCGTTTGCGGCGACCCCGACGATGCAGACCTGCTGCGGCTGGGCCAGCGCATTGGCGACCAGGTCAGGCTTCCCTACCAGCTCGACACTGCCCATACCGGGCTGTCCTGCTCGATCGGCTTTGCCTCGTTTCCCCAATCGGCAACGACCGCGGAAGCACTCTATGAATGCGCCGACTATTCACTTTATCACGCCAAGCGCCATCTGCGCGGCCGCACCGTGATCTTCTCGAGCGAGCTCGAGGCCGAGATCCGCAGTCGCGGAGTCATCGAGAACCTGCTGCGCACCGCCGATTTCGGCACCGAGATGGACCTGGTGTTGCAGCCGATCGTCGATGCCATGAGCGAGCACACCGCCGGCTTCGAGGTCCTGGCGCGCTGGCGCAACGCCCGCCTCGGCCTGGTCTCTCCGGCCGATTTCATTCCGGCCGCCGAACGCATCGGGCTGATCCGGCCGCTGACGCAGGCGCTGCTGGTGCGCGCACTCGCCATCGCCAGGACATGGCCCGATCACATCCGCCTGTCGTTCAATCTCTCAGCCCACGATGTCTGTGCGGCGGAGGGCATCCTGCCGCTGATTTCGATCATCGAGAAGAGCGGGTTGACGCCGCGCCGGATCGATTTCGAGATCACCGAGACCGCCGTCACCTTCGACTTCGTCCGCGCACAGCAATCGATCGCAACGCTGAAGGCAATGGGCTGCGGCATTTCGCTGGACGATTTCGGCACCGGCTATTCGTCGTTGAGCCACGTGCACCGCTTGCCGCTCGACAAGATCAAGGTCGACCGCAGCTTCGTTTCCGACATCAACGAGAATCCCGTCAGCCACAAGATCATCAAATCGCTCACCGGTCTCTGCGACGACATGGAGATCGCCTGCGTCGTCGAGGGCGTCGAGACGCGTGCTCAGCTCGACACCTTGCGCCGCCTGGGATGCGACTTCATCCAGGGCTACTATTTCGCCAAGCCCATGCCGGCCGATGCGATCGGCGACCATCTTGCGAAGGAGAGCCGGCGCCTCGATGGCACCGGGACCAAGGTCGTGGCCTGAGCCTCGTCTACTCCGCCAGGCTCGGCAGATCGAGCCCCTTGTCGCGCGCGCACTCGATCGCGATGTCGTAGCCTGCATCGGCGTGGCGCATGACGCCAGTGGCGGGATCGTTCCACAGCACGCGCTCGATCCGCTTCGCAGCCTCGGGCGTGCCGTCGGCGACGATCACCATGCCCGCGTGCTGCGAATAGCCGATGCCGACGCCGCCGCCATGATGCAGCGACACCCAGGTCGCTCCGCTGGCGCAATTGAGCAGCGCATTGAGCAGCGGCCAGTCGGAGACGGCATCCGATCCGTCCTTCATCGCCTCGGTCTCGCGGTTGGGGCTCGCCACCGAGCCGCTGTCGAGATGATCGCGGCCGATCACGATCGGCGCTTTCAGTTCGCCACGCGCCACCATCTCGTTGAAGGCAAGGCCGAGGCGATGGCGATCGCCGAGGCCGACCCAGCAGATGCGTGCCGGCAGGCCCTGGAATTTGATGCGCGCCTTTGCCATGTCGAGCCAATTGTGCAGATGCTTGTCGTCAGGCATCAGCTCCTTGACCTTGGCATCGGTCTTGAAGATGTCCTCGGGATCGCCCGACAGCGCGGCCCAGCGGAACGGCCCGACGCCGCGGCAGAACAGCGGGCGGATATAGGCGGGCACGAAGCCGGGGAAATCGAACGCGTTCTTCAGGCCCATATCCTGCGCCATCTGGCGAATGTTGTTGCCGTAGTCGAGCGTCGGAATGCCCTGGGCGTGGAAATCCAGCATGGCCTGGACATGCTCGACCATCGAAATCTTCGAGGCGCGCTCCACGGCCTTCGGATCGGACGCGCGCTTGGCTTCCCATTCGGCAAGCGTCCAGCCCTTCGGCAAGTAGCCGTTGATCGGATCGTGCGCGCTGGTCTGGTCGGTGACGATGTCGGGCTTGACGCCGCGGCGCACCAGATCAGGGAAGATCTCCGCGGCGTTGCCGAGCAGGCCGACCGAGACCGCCTTGTTCGTCTTCGCGGCGTCCGCCATGATCGCGAGCGCTTCATCAAGCGTTACGGCTTGCCGGTCGAGATAACCGGTCCGCAGGCGCATCTCGATGCGGCTCGGCTGGCATTCGACCGCAAGCATCGAAGCGCCGGCCATGGTCGCCGCCAGCGGCTGCGCGCCGCCCATGCCTCCCAAGCCGGCCGTGAGAATCCATTTACCGGCGAGGCTGCCGCCGTAATGACGCCGACCGACCTCGACGAAGGTTTCATAGGTGCCCTGCACGATGCCCTGGCTGCCGATATAGATCCAGGAGCCCGCCGTCATCTGTCCGTACATCATCAGGCCCTGGCGATCGAGCTCGTTGAAATGATCGAGCGTCGCCCAATGCGGTACGATGTTGGAATTCGCGATCAGCACGCGCGGTGCATCGGCATGGGTGCGGAACACGCCGACCGGCTTGCCGGACTGCACCAGCAGCGTCTGGTCGGCTTCGAGCTTGCGCAAGGCCACAACGATCCGGTCAAAACTCTCCCAGTCGCGCGCGGCGCGGCCGATGCCGCCATAGACGACGAGCTCGCTCGGGCGTTCCGCGACGTCAGGATCGAGATTGTTCATCAGCATGCGCAGCGGCGCTTCCGTGAGCCAGCTCTTGGCGCTGATGTCGCTGCCGCGGGGAGCGCGGATGGTGCGGTCATTGTCCAGTCGGCGGTTCATGTGGGCCTCTTCAGACGAGTCTCGGAAACGGATCGGTGGGAAGCTGGGCGAGCGCGGCAGCTGGAAGCGCATCGGCTTCGATCAATGCAGCGGCCTTGGCGAGATCGCCGGCCATGTAGCGATCGGCGCCCAGTGCGGGCACCTGCTCGCGCAAAGCGGCAATGACGGCGACCAGGGGCGCACTGGTTGCATGCGGCGCGCGCAGCGTGATGCCCTGAGCCGCGACCAGAAGCTCGATGCCGAGGATGGCGGCGAGATTGTCGGCCATGTCGGACAGGCGCCGCGCAGCATGCGCGGCCATCGAGACATGGTCTTCCTGATTGGCGCTGGTCGGCGTCGAATCGATCGAGCAGGCGAGCGCACGCTGCTTGTTCTCGGCATAGAGCGCGGCCGCCGTCACCTCGGCGATCATGAAGCCGGAATTGATGCCGGGATCTGGCGTGAGGAACGGCGGCAGTCCGAAATTGAGCGCGGGATCGACCAGCGTCGCGATGCGCCGCTCGCTGATCGCACCGATTTCCGACAGCGCGAGCGCGATGGCATCTGCGGCAAACGCCACCGGCTCGGCGTGGAAATTGCCGCCGGAGACGATCTCTCCGGTCTCGACCAGCACCAGCGGGTTGTCGGTGACGGCATTGGCCTCCACGATCAGCGTGCGCGCCGCCTGCGTGATCAGATCGAGCGCGGCACCGGCAACCTGTGGCTGGCAGCGCAGGCAATAGGGATCCTGCACACGCTCGTCGCCTTCCAGGTGAGAGAGGCGGATGTCGCTGCCGTCGAGCAGCGCGGTCAGCGTCGCGGCCGCCGCGATCTGGCCGGCATGGCCACGCAGCGCCTGGATTTCGGGGCGGAACGGTGCCGTTGACGCCATCGCCGCATCCACCGACAGCGCGCCGGTCACGAGTGCGGCGCGGGCGAGGCGATATGCACGCAGCACGCCCGATAGCGCGTAGGCGGTCGAGAATTGCGTGCCGTTGATCAGCGCGAGGCCTTCCTTGGGCCCAAGGGTCAGCGGCGTGAGGCCGGCGGCGGCGAGTGCCTCGCTGCCGGACAAGATCTTGCCATCGATGATCGCCTGCCCTTGGCCGATCATCACGGCCGTCATATGCGCAAGCGGTGCCAGATCGCCGGAGGCGCCGACCGAGCCCTGCTGCGGCACCAGCGGATAGACGCCACGGGCCAGCATGTCCTGCAACTGCTCGATCACCGCGCGGCGCACGCCGGAAGCGCCGCGGCCGAGCGAGACGATCTTAAGCGCCATCATCAGGCGGACGATGGGCTCCGGCGTCGGCTGGCCGACCCCGCAGCAATGCGAGACGATGAGGTTGCGCTGGAGCAGCGCGGTCTGGTCCGGCGGAATGCGCTTCGACGCGAGCTTCCCGAAGCCGGTGTTGATGCCGTAGACGGGGACGTCGGCCTGCGCGGCCTGCGCAACGATCAGCGCAGCCGCATCGACACGCGGCCAGAACGAAGGATCGAGCACGACGGGGGCGCCTTCGAGCACGCGTGAGAGATCGTCGAGGCTCACTGTTCCCGGCTTGACGACGATAACTGTCTCCTGCTTCGTCACTGCCCCCTCCATACCCGCTTGTGCAGCGGATTGAAGCCAATGCGGTAGACCAGCTCGGCGGGCCGCTCGATGTCCCAGATCGCGAGGTCGCACCATTTGCCGGTTTCCAGTGTGCCGGTCTCATGCAGGAGACCGAGCGCCCGCGCGCCTTCACGGGTGACGCCGGCGAGGCACTCGGCCACATTCATCCGGAACAATGTCGCGCCCATGTTCATCGCGAGCAGCAGCGAGGTCAGTGGCGAGCTGCCGGGATTGCAGTCGGTCGCCAGCGCCATGGCAACGTTATGCTTGCGGAACGTCTCGACCGGGGGCTTCTGCGTCTCGCGAATGAAGTAGAACGCGCCGGGCAACAGCACCGCCACCGTGCCGGCCCTCGCCATTGCGGCAGCACCGGCCTCGTCGGTGTGCTCGAGATGATCGGCCGAGAGCGCCGAGAATTTCGCCGCAAGCGCAGCGCCGCCGAGATTCGAGAGCTGGTCAGCATGGAGCTTGACCGGCAGTCCAAGTCCCCTCGCCGTTTCGAACACAAGCGCAGTCTGTTCGGCGGAGAATGCGATGCCCTCCATGAAGGCATCGACGGCATCGGCGAGGCCCGCTTTTGCGACCGCCGGCAGCATCTCCTTGCAGACGAGATCGATGTAACCATCCTTGTCGCCACCCGCCTCGACCGGCAGCGCATGCGCGCCCAAGAACGTCGTGCGGATCGTAACCGGCCGCTCACGGCCGAGGCTGCGCGCCGCCGCGAGCTGTCGCATCTCGGTTTCTGTGTCGAGGCCATAGCCGGACTTGATCTCCACCGTGGTGGCACCCTCGCCGATCAACGCGTCGAGCCGCGGCAGCGCGCCAGCGACGAGCTCGGCTTCGCTGGCTTTGCGCGTTGCCGCCACGGTCGAGACGATGCCGCCGCCGGCGCGCGCGATCTCCTCGTAGCTCGCCCCTTTCAGACGCAGCTCGAATTCATGCGCACGGTTGCCGCCATAGACGAGATGGGTGTGGCAATCGACGAGTCCCGGCGTGATCCAGCGCCCCTCGCAATCGATCCGATCGACCGCGTCCGCATCAACAGGAAAATCCGCCTGCGCGCCGGCATAGGCGATGTGGCCGCCGCGTGCGGCGATGACACCATGCTCGATCTCGCCAAGATCGGGACGATCGACCCGCATCGTCGCGAGGCGGGCATTGTGCCAGATCCGGTCGAAGCGCTCTGCCATGCGGGTATCCATTCGCCCTGGGGATGCTTGACTTATATGTCTAGACATATAATCGTAAGACGGTTCTGTCCAGCCGGCGTGTAGATCATGACCCGACTGCATTTCGCTTCCGCGCTCCTGCCTTCCGGCTGGGCCAATGACGTGCAGGTGGTGATCGCCGCCGGCGCGATCGCGGCGGTGACGCCGGGCGTGGCGCCGGCCGCCGGCGACGAGCGCCACGCCATCGCGCTTCCTGGGCTTGCGAGCCTGCACAGCCACGCGTTCCAGCGCGGCATGGCGGGCCTTGCCGAATTGCGCGGCGATTCCACCGACACCTTCTGGACTTGGCGCGAGACGATGTATCGCTTTGCGCTGGCGATGACGCCCGACGACGTCGCGGCCGTGGCGACGCTGCTCTATGTCGAGATGCTCGAGCAGGGTTTTACCCGCGTCGGTGAATTCCACTATCTGCACCACGACCGCGACGGGTCGCCCTACGCTGAACCCGCCGAGATGGCCGCGCGGATTGCACAGGCGGCCGAAGCCTCGGGCATTGCGCTGACGTTGTTGCCGACTTTCTATGCGCATGGCTCGTTTGGAGGCGCAGCGCCGCATGCCGGGCAGCGCCGCTTCATCTGCTCGGTCGATCAGTTCGCCGCATTGATGACGGCCTCGCGCCAGGCGATCAGCGCCTTGCCTGGCGCCAATATCGGCATCGCGCCGCACAGTTTGCGCGCGGTCACGCCGGACGAGCTCGCCGCCATCATTCCACTCGCCAAGGGCGGGCCGGTGCACATTCATGCCGCCGAGCAGGTGAAGGAGGTCGAGGATTGCCTCGCCTGGTCGGGCCGGCGTCCGGTGCAATGGCTGCTGGAGCACGCGCCCGTCGATCAACGCTGGTGCCTCATTCACGCGACCCACATGACGAGTGAGGAAGTGACGGCGTTCGCCAAGACCGGTGCGGTGGCGGGCCTCTGTCCCATTACGGAAGCGAGCCTCGGCGACGGCACTTTTTCGGCGCGGGAGTTCGTCGACGCCCGCGGCTCTTTCGGCGTCGGTACCGATTCCAACGTGTTGATCGGCGCCGCTGACGAATTGCGCCAGCTCGAATACGGTCAGCGGCTCAAGCACCGCCAGCGCAACGTCCTCTCCGGCGGCGCAGGCCGCTCGACGGGACGCTCGCTGTTCGACGGGGCGCTCGCCGGCGGCGCGCGAGCGCTGGCACAACCGGCCATCGGCCTTGTGCCCGGCGCACGCGCCGACATCATCACGCTCGACACGGCGCATCCATCGCTGGCGGGACGCGCGCAGGATGCTATCATCGACGGCTGGATCTTCGCCGCCGGCGGCGCCGCCGTGGATTGCGTCTGGGCCAGCGGCCGCAAGGTGGTCGAGGGCGGTCAGCATGGATTGCGCCAGGCCGCACGCGAACGCTTCAACGCATCGATGCGGAGGCTTGTCGCATGAGCCTCGTCACCGATGCTGACAAGCCGACGCTCTATAAGCGCATCCGCGCCGACATCGAGCAGCGGATCCTGACCGGCGAGTGGCCGCCCGGCCATCGCATTCCCTTCGAGCACGAACTGGTCGCGCGCTACGGCTGCTCGCGCATGACCGTGAACAAGGCGCTGTCTGAGCTGGCGCAGGCCGATCTGATCGAGCGGCGGCGGCGCGCCGGCTCGTTCGTGCGCCGGCCGCAGCATCAGTCGGCGGTGCTCAAGATCGCCGACATTCGCGCCGAGATCACGGCGCTCGGGCGCAGTTACGGCTACGAGCTGATCGGCCGCAAGCTGCGCGCGGCGACGGCGGCCGACCGCGACCGGCTCGGCGTGAAGAAGGCCGGCAAGGTGGTCGCGATCACCTGCCGGCACAGCGCCGACAAGGTCCCGTTCGCGGTCGAGGACAGGCTGATCGATCTCTCGTCCGTTCCTGACGCCGCGACCGCGGATTTCTCGCGCGAGCCGCCCGGCTCCTGGCTGCTTCACCATGTCCCATGGACCGAGGCCGAGCACACGATCAGCGCCATCGTTGCGGACGACCGCGCGGCGGAAGCGCTCGCGATCGCCGTCGGCGCCCCCTGTCTCGTGATCGACCGCTATACCTGGCGCAGCGCACGCACGATCACCGCCGTGCGCCTGCTCTATCCCGGTGACTCTCACCGCCTTGTCGCGCGATTCAAGGGAGGCTGAGAGGATATGTCGGCACAAATCGTGCAACGCTTCGCGGAACCGCCCATATGGGCCGGCAGAGATCAACAGGACGTCAAACCATCGATCGGCAAGAGGACGATAATCATGCGTAATTCGACAGTATTTGCGACAATCATTGCTCTCGCGGCCTCCACTCCGGCGCTCGCCCAGGACGTCAAGGTCGGCATCGGCATTTCCGGATGGACCGGCTTCGCGCCCCTGACGCTGGCGAAGGAGGCCGGCATCTTCAAGAAGAACGGCCTCGACGTCACCATCAAGAAGATCCCGCAGAAGGACCGCCATCTCGCCATCGCCTCCGGCGACATCCAGTGTGCGGCGACCACGGTCGAGACCTGGATCTCCTGGAACGCCAACGGTGTTGCGACCAAGCAGATCTTCCAGCTCGACAAGAGCTACGGCGCCGACGGCATGGCCGTGCGCAACGACATCGCCGCGATCAAGGACCTGAAGGGCAAGACCGTCGCCGCCTCCGCGCCGGGCACCTCGCCTTATTTCGCGCTGGCCTGGATGCTGAAGAAGAACGGCCTCACCACGAAGGACGTCACCGTCGTGAACCTCGAGCCGGCGGCGGCCGCGCAGGCCTTCGTCTCCGGCCAGAACGATGCAGCGATGACCTATGAGCCATATCTGTCGACCGTGCGTGCCGCGCCGGACAAGGGCAAGATCATCGCCACCACGCTGGATTATCCGATGGTCATGGACACGTTCGGCTGCACGCCGAAGTTCCTGACCGAGAATGCCAAGGCGGCCAAGGCGCTCGCCGACAGCTACTTCGAGGCGCTCGAGATGATCGCCAAGGACCAGGCCAAGTCCTACGAGATCATGGGCGCCGACGTGAAGCAGACCGCCGAGCAGTTCGGCAACTCGGCGAAATACCTGCGCTGGCAGGACAAGGCGGCGAACCAGAAGTTCTTCGCCGGCGACTTCCTGACCTTCAATAAGGAGGCCGCCGAGCTCCTGCTCGAGATCGGCATCATCAAGGCCGTGCCGAAGGTCGAGGACCTCTACGACGCGAGCTTCATCAAGTAACGGTTCTCCAAGCTGCCGGTTCCGCCAGCGGCGGAGCCGGCGCACCATTCGGATACAGTTTGATGCGTCCCCTGGATCCCGTGACATCGAAGCAACGTGCGGCATATGGCCTGGCGTTCTTCGTGCTGTTCGTCGCCCTCTGGTCATGGGCGACGTTCGGCGGCCATGTGTCGAAGACCTTCCTCGCCAATCCGCTCACCATGGTGCAGGAGGGCCTCGAGCTGCTCACCAAGCACGGCTTCCTGTTCGACATCGGCATGACGATCTGGCGCGTCGTCGGCGGCTTTACACTCGCGGCGGTCATTGCGGTGCCGCTCGGCGTGCTGATGGGCGCCTACAAGCCGGTCGAAGCATTTCTCGAACCCTTCGTCTCATTTGCACGCTATTTGCCCGCCTCGGCCTTCATCCCACTGCTGATCCTGTGGGCCGGCATCGGCGAATTGCAAAAGCTGCTCGTCATCTTCATCGGCTCGGTGTTCCAGGTCATCCTGATGGTCGCGGTGACGGTCGGTGCCACGCGGCGCGATCTGGTCGAGGCTGCCTACACGCTGGGCGCCAGCGACCGCGGCATCATCCGCCGCGTGCTGCTGCCCTCCTCCGCGCCGGAGATCGCGGAGATCCTGCGGCTGGTGCTGGGTTGGGCCTGGACCTACGTCATCGTCGCCGAGCTGATCGGCTCGTCCTCGGGCATCGGTCATATGATCACCGACAGCCAGGCGCTGCTCAACACCGGCCAGATCATCTTCGGCATCATCGTGATCGGATTGATCGGCCTGATCTCGGACTTCCTGTTCAAGGCGTTCAACGCCTGGCTGTTTCCCTGGAAGCTCGCATGACCATTCTCAAGATCGAGCAGGTCTCGCGCACCTTCCCCGCGCGCCACGGCAACGCGCCGACGCGGGCGCTGGAGCCGACCGACCTCACCATCGGCAACAACGACTTCGTCACCATCCTCGGCCCCTCCGGCTGCGGCAAGTCCACGCTGCTGCGCATCGTCGCGGGCCTCGACCGTCCGACCGGCGGCCGTGTCACGCTCGAAGGACGCGAGGTGACCGGCCCGGGCGCCGATCGCGGCATGGTGTTCCAGTCCTACACGCTGTTCCCCTGGTTGACGGTGCGCGAGAACATCGCCTTCGGCCTGCGCGAGCGCGGCGTGTCCGAGGCGGAGCGACACAAGATCGCGGATTCGTTCATCCGCCAGGTCGGGCTGTCCGGCTTCGAAAACCATTGGCCGAAGCAGCTCTCCGGCGGCATGCAGCAGCGCACCGCGATCGCACGCGCGCTCGCCAACGACCCGAAAATCCTGCTGCTCGACGAGCCGTTCGGCGCGCTCGACAACCAGACCCGCGCCTTGATGCAGGAAATGCTGCTCGGCATCTGGGAACGCGACCAGAAGACGGTGCTGTTCGTGACCCACGATATCGAGGAAGCCATCTTCCTCGGCAGCCGCGTCATCGTCATGAGCGCGCGCCCCGGCCGCATCAAGGCGGACATTCATGTAGACCTGCCACATCCCCGCTCCTACAAGATCAAGACCACGCCGGAATTCGTCCAGCTGAAGGAACGGCTTGTCGAGGAGATCCGCACCGAGGCGCTGAAGGTTGCCGAACATGCCTGACACCCAGCCCCGCGCCGACGGCCATCGCGTTCTTGCCGACCTCCACGCACTGCGCGCCTTTGGCGCCTACAAGACCGGCGTGCACAAGCCGACCTTCTCCGAGCCGCACAAGCTATCCCTGGAATGGCTCGTCCAGAAGCTGCCCGAGGCCGAGCTATCCGCGACGATTGACGGCATCGGCAATGTGTTCGGGACGAGCACGAAGTCGGGGCCGAAGCTGCTGGCGGGCTCGCACCTGGAAAGCCAGAATTATGCCGGCTGGCTCGACGGCCCGCTCGGCGTCGTCTACGCGCTGGAAGCTGCGCGCGTGCTGAACACCGATCCCTCGTTCAATGGCGCGGTCGAGGTCGCCGCCTGGTGCGACGAGGAGGGACATTTTGGTCATTTCCTCGGCTCGCGCTCCTATGTCGGACAGGTGACCGAGGCCCACATCGACGCTGCGCGCGACCGCACCAGCGGCCGCACCATGCGCGATGCCCTTGCCGACATGGGGCTCGCCGGGCATCCGCGCATCACCGCCGAGCCGGGACGGCACGTCGGTTATCTCGAGGCGCATATCGAGCAGGGCGACACGCTCGAAAGCGGGCAG
Organism: Bradyrhizobium sp. CCBAU 45321; assembly: GCF_028128975.1. Classification (NCBI taxonomy): domain Bacteria; kingdom Pseudomonadati; phylum Pseudomonadota; class Alphaproteobacteria; order Hyphomicrobiales; family Nitrobacteraceae; genus Bradyrhizobium; species Bradyrhizobium sp. CCBAU 45321. The sequence continues at coordinate 265,000 of NZ_LFKZ01000127.1, read as the reverse complement.
CTGGCGATCGGCGTCGTGACGTCCATCGTCGGCATCTGGCAGTACCAGATCAATTTTGCCGGCGAGCAGAACCATGCCGGCACCACGCGCATGGCGGTGCGCAAGGATGCGGGCCTGGCGCTGGCCAAGTTCTGCGTGGCGATCGACGAACGTTTCCCGACGGCCTGCGGCCCGCGCACGGTCTGGACCACCGGCCGCATCACGCTCGATCCGGGCGCGCCGAGCATTATCCCCGGTGGCGCCGAGATGCTGTTCCAGATCCGCGACGACGACCCGTCTGTGATCGCGCGGCTGGAGCAATTGCTGCGGACCATGGCGGACGAAGCCAGCGCAAATGGCCCCTGCACCGTCACTGTGACGAAGCTGCGCACCGGCGCACCCGCGATGATGAATGCGGGCTTTCAGGACGCGATCGAGGCCGCGAGCAACGTCGTCGCCCGTGGTCGTTCCATCCGCATGCCGAGCGGCGCCGGCCACGATGCGCAGATGCTGGCAACCGTCATGCCCGCCGGCATGCTGTTCGTGCCGTCGATCGGCGGCATCAGCCATCACTGGACCGAGAACACGGCGGATGCCGATATCGTGACGGGCGCAGAGGTGTTCGTCGAGGCGTGCCGGCGGATCCTCGGGGGCTAGGTCGAGGCATGCGGCCGTTGAGCGCCTGCCACGACCATTCGAGCAGGGCTCTGCCATAAAGCCGCGGCAATCCTCGGGCCTGTCGACCGTCTCCTCCCCTGCTTCCCCGGAGTTCCCATGTCTTCTGCCGACCGGCCGGCAACCCGCCTTGCGACGCGGCTTGCCTTCCTCGTTGCGGGCTTCGGCATCGCGTGCTGGGCACCCCTGGTGCCGTTCGCGAAGGCGCGGCTCGCCGTCGACGACGGAGTCCTGGGGCTGCTCCTGCTCAGCCTCGGCATCGGCTCGGTCGTGGCGATGCTGCTGACCGGCGTGCTCAGCGCGCGCTATGGCAGCCGGCCGATCATCGTCGCGGGCGGACTCGGTCTGACGCTGGTGCTGCCGCTGCTCGCGATCGCAAGCTCGCCGCTGGCGCTGGCGCTGGCGCTGCTTGCGTTCGGCGCCGCGCTCGGCTCGATCGACGTCGCCATGAACATCCACGCCGTGGAGGTGGAGCGCGCCGCGCGACGCCCGCTGATGTCCGGCTTCCACGCCCTGTTCAGCATCGGCGGCTTCGCCGGTTCCGCGCTGATGACGGCACTGCTCTCTCTGCAGCTCGGCGCGCTCGCCTCGACGTTGATCTGCTCCGTGCTGATGCTGATCGCGATGCTCGTGACCTGGCCGCGCCTGCTTCGCTCGGTGCAGGTGCAGGAAGGCCCATTGTTCGTGCTGCCGCATGGATCGGTGCTGCTGCTGGCGCTGCTCGGCGCCATCACCTTCCTGGTCGAAGGCGCGATGCTCGATTGGGGCGCGCTGCTCGTGATCGGCGCCGGGCTCGTCAGCGAGGCACAAGGCGGCATCGGCTATATCGTGTTCTCGATCGCGATGACGATCGGCCGGCTCGCCGGCGATGCGGTCGTTGCGCGCATCGGAGACCGCACGACATTGCTGTGGGGCAGCCTCATTGCCATTGCCGGCTTCGTGGTGCTGCTCACCGCGCCCGTCGCAGCGGTCGCGATCGGCGGATTCCTGCTGATCGGGCTCGGCGCCTCGAACCTCGTGCCCGTGCTATTCCGCCGGGCGGCGCAACAAACGGTGATGCCCACGGGACTTGCGGTCGCGGCGATCACGACGGCAGGTTATGCAGGCATCCTACTCGGCCCTGCCGGCGTCGGCTTCGTCGCACAGCTCGGCGGACTGCCGCTGGCATTCTGGCTGCTGGCCGCCTTGATGGGTCTCGTCACGTTGACGGCGGGGATCGTCACCGCGGAGCAGCGCCGGGCCTCGCATGCCGATGCGTGAGCGGACTCGCGTCGACTTTGACCGATGAGGAGGTGGACCGCCACAGGCGGCGAGCCACCTTCTTCAGGCTCTAGCCTCCGACTGCGGCAGCGCGCCGCGGCAGCTTCCAGCCCGGCCGGATGAAGTGGCAGGTGTAGCCATCGGGATAGCGTTCGAGATAATCCTGATGCTCGGGCTCGGCTTCCCAGAACTCGCGCGCGGGCGCGACCTCGGTCACCACCTTGCCGGGCCACAGGCCGGACGCCTCGACGTCGGCGATGGTGTCTTCGGCAATCCGCTTCTGCTCCTCGCTGGTGTAGAAGATCGCCGAGCGGTAGCTCGTGCCGATATCGTTGCCCTGACGGTTGAGCGTCGTCGGATCATGGATCTGGAAGAAGAACTCCAGCATGGTCCGGAAGCTGGTCCTGGCCGGATCGAACACGATCTCGATCGCTTCGGCATGGCCCTCGTGATTGCGGTAGGTGGCGTTCCTGACGTGCCCACCGGTGTAACCGACGCGGGTGGAGATCACGCCAGGCTGCTTGCGGATCAGATCCTGCATGCCCCAGAAGCAGCCACCGGCCAAAACTGCGCGTTCCGTCGTCATGTGATGTGCTCCCAATGATCGCTCAAAAGCTTGTCCATCATATAGGCTTTCGGCCGCCCGGCCGAAAGCCGCGCGTTGACGCCCACCCGGTCGCCAGGGCTCGGTCGCGCCGTAGGCGCGGGTGAGGGCTTTCTCCTCCAGGAGACTATCCCCATTGCGGAAACACCCTCTCCCGCAAGCGGGAGAGGGAGCGCACCTCCGCCTTCAGCGATCGAGCCTCAGTCCATCACCCTAGACCAGCTTGGCGTCGAGCGTGATGGCGGCGTTGAGCACCTTGGACACCGGGCAGTTCTTCTCGGCCTCGCCGGCGAGCCGGGCGAAGCCGGCATCGTCGAGACCAGGCACCTTCGCCCGCAGGGTCAGGGCGGATTTGCTGATCTTGAAGCCCTTGCCTTCGGGCTCGAGCGTAACGGCGGCTTCGGTCGACAGCTCGTCCGGCGTGAAACCCGCCATCTGCATGCCGAAGGCGAGCGCCATGGTGAAACAGCCGGCATGGGCCGCGGCGATCAACTCTTCGGGATTGGTGCCCTTCTCGTTCTCGAAGCGGGTCTTGAACGAATAGGGCGTCCCGGCAAGCACGCCGGATTCGCTCGACAGATGGCCCGTGCCATCGCGACCAGTGCCCTTCCAGACTGCTGTTGCCTTGCGGATCATCTAAAGGTCTCCTTGTTTGCCTAAACCGGATCGAACGCGCGGATCGGCGGTAAATTGCCGGTGAACTTCTCCACCTCGACGGTCGTCAACTGGCCGGTGCAGCCCTGCGCCAGGGACGAGGTGCCGACGTCGCGGGTCAGCACGTTCGGATTGCCGTGAACGCAGAGCGGCGCCTCGTCTTCCGGATCCATCGGATCGTACCACGCGCCGGTCGGCAGCTGAACCACGCCGGGCGCGATGCCGTCGGTAACGCGGACCGCGGCGAGGCAGGCACCGCGCTCGTTGAACAGGCGGATGATGTCGCCGTCCTTGATGCCGCGCGCCTGTGCATCGACCGGGTTCATGCGCGCGACCTCGCGGCCGCGATGCTTCGAGCCGAGCGAATGTCCGCCGAAATCGAGCTGGCTGTGCAGGCGCGTCACGGGCTGGTTGGCGATGAGGAAGCACGGTGCCCCCGGCTTGGGAACATCGGTCTTGTCGAGCCAGACCGGATGTCCGGGACAATCCGCATCGCCATGCGCCGCGATCTTGGCCGAGAAGATCTCGATCCGTCCGCTCGGCGTCGGCAAAGCGTGATTGACGGGATCCTCGCGGAAGCGGCGCAGCCGGCCGCCGTCATCGGGCTGTTGCGGCACGACCAGGCTGCCGCGCGCCCAGAACTCGTCGAAGTCAGGCGCCTCCAGGCCGCGCTTGGCGAGCGAGGCCCGGGTTGGCTCGTAGAGATGCTCCAGCCATTGCCGCGACGTGCGTCCCTCGGTGAACGGCTCGCGCGCCCCGAGACGTTCGGCGAGATCGGCGAAGATGTCGTAATCGTCACGCGCGAGACCAAACGGCTCGGCGATCCGGTGCATCGCGACCATCAGGGGATCGTTGGTGGAATAGCCGATGTCCTCGCGCTCCAGCGTCATTGTCGCGGGCAGCACGATGTCGGCGTGGCGGGCGGTGGCGGTCCAGGCGAGCTCGTGCACGACCAGCGTGTCCACCTGCGCAAAGGCCTTGCGCAGGCGATTGATGTCCTGATGGTGATGGAAGGGATTGCCGCCGGCCCAGTAGACCAGACGAATGTCCGGATAGGTGCGCGTCTCGCCATTGTAGCGATAGGTGGTGCCGGGATTGAGCAGCATGTCGGCGATGCGCGCCACCGGAATGAAATCGGCAACGCCGTTGCGGCCCTGCCCCAGCGTCGGTCCCGGCACGTCGTTGACGCGGCGGCCGTAATAGCCGATCGCACCCAGCGAATAGGCATAGCCGCCGCCGGGCAGGCCGATCTGGCCAAGGGCCGCCGCCAGCACCATGCCCATCCACACCGGCTGCTCGCCATGCTCGGCGCGCTGCAGCGAGTGGGAGACGGTGATGAGCGCGCGCTTTCCGGCAAGGCGCCGCGCCAGCTTGCGGATCGCATCCGCACTGACGCCTGAGATCGCGGCGGCCCATTCGGCGTGCTTGGCTTGCCCGTCGCTCTCGCCGGTCAAATAGCGCAGGAAGGTTGGCCAGCCCTCGGTGTAGCGATCGAGGAAGGCCTGGTCGTGGAGGTTCTCACTGACCAGCGTATGGACGATGCCGAGCATCAGGGCGGTGTCGGTGCCGGGCACGCAACTCATCCATTCGGCGCCGGCCTCGACCGGCAGATCGTCGCGCAGCGGGCTGACCAGGATGAACTCGCAGCCGCGCGCCCGAGCCGCCGCCATGGCGCCGCGCTCGACATGCTTGCTGATCGAGCCGCCCGCCACCATGGAGTTCTTCAGCGCCATGCCGCCGAACGCCAGCACGATGTCGGTCTCGGCCGCAATCTGCTCCCAGGTGACGTTGCGCTTGGTGATGTCCTCGTAGCCGGCCAGGATCTGCGGCAGCAGCACCGAGGACGCGCCCGAGGAATAGGTGTTGACCGAGCGCACATAGCCGCCCATCGCGATATTGAGGAAGCGATGCACCTGGCTCTGGGCATGATGGAAGCGCCCGGCACTCGACCAGCCATAGGAGCCGCCGAACACGGCGCCGGGTCCGCGCGTGTCGCGAATGCGGCCAAGCTCGTCGCCGAGAAGATCCAGCGCCTTCTCCCAGCTGACGGAGACGAACTCGTCGCGGCCGCGGCGATCGTCGGGGCCCGGCCCGCGCTCGAGCCAGCCGCGGCGGATTGCCGGCTGGGCGATGCGCGCCTGGTGGCGGAGCGCGCCGGGAAAATTGTCGATGATGCCGTTCGGATCGGGATCGCCCGCATAGGCCCTGACCTCCAACCCGGCCGCGCCCTGGCGCGCGGAGAACACGCCCCAATGCGAGGTGTGCGGCTTGAAGCCGTCCGACAGGTCAAGACCGGGGTCGGGGAAACCAATCGTATCGTCCATCTCTGATCCTTATTCCGGCGGCGTCGGCATGGGTGGTAGTATACCGATCCGCTACGGACGTCGTCGAGATCAGGGTTGACGGGAACGCTGGCCTGCCCCGCGCAAAGCCAGCCTCAAGGCCGTTGACACTCCCGAGCGTCGTCGAGCGCGTCATGTCGCTCGTTTTGGCGCCGACGCTGCATCATCCACGTGCGCAGCAATCGACCAGCAGATTCCAGATCCGCTGCGTCTCTTCTCTCTTGTTCGCCTCCGGCACGTTCTCCGCGCTCGACCGATCGAACGCGGCGATGGTGTGGGGTTGGCGAGGCACGATCCACCGCTCCGAAATCGGGTCGTACCATTTGCCGATATTCTCAGTCACGTCGGTCGACTCACAGGTTGACAGGCTCGGGCGATGCGCCCCGCGTGGTCCTCGTTGGAGCCCGTGTGGCGCCGCCCGATTCACCAATCAGGAGATCGCATGTTCGTTCCCAGCCCGCCGGCGTCAGCCCGGCCGGGCCGGATGCAGCGTGCGCGGATGCCGCTCGTGCAGCAATCGCGCCAGCTCCTCACGCTCGGTGTCGCGGCCCTTCATCGCGGTCTCGAACAGTGCCTCCTGGATGTCGCGAGGCATGTCGCCCCATACGTCCATCGCCGCACGTCCGAGCAGGCCCACAAAATGATCCACTCCATCGCTCATTCGGCTCTCCCGATCTGCACACGGGAATGGAACAGCGGCGGCCGCTCCGCGTTCCACTGCCATCATTGTGAAAAGGAGACGTCTTTTATGGGATTCTTCACCAAGGACATCCAGTCGATGGAAGACCTGCTGCTGCACGGGCTCCAAGACATCCACTACGCGGAACAGCAGATCCTGAAGGCGCTGCCGAAGATGATCGACAAGGCCACCAACAGGGATCTCGTCGCCGGGCTGAAGGCGCATCTGGAAGAGACCAACAAGCAGGTCGAGCGCCTCGACAAGGTCTTCGCCAAGCTCGGCAAGGAGCCGAGCGGCACGCATTGCCCGGCCATCGACGGCCTGATCAAGGAAGCCGACGAGACCGCCGGCGAGATCGAGGACAAGGCCGTGCTGGACGCCGCGATCGTCGCCAACGCACAGGCGGTGGAGCATTATGAAATGTGCCGGTACGGCACGCTGATCGCCTGGGCGGAAGAGCTCGGCCACGACGACATCGTGCGCTTCCTCACCACCAATTTGAACGAAGAGAAGGCCGCCAACACCAAGCTGAACACGGTGGCCCTGCGCAAAGGCGTCAACGCCAAGGCGTCCAGCGCGGCGTGATTGAAAGCTACTGATTGAGAGTGGCGGCGCCGTTAGTGCGGTGCCGCCACGGTGCTCGCCCGGATCAGATGAACGGCTTGCCGCCGGTGACGGGCAACGTCGCCCCCGACGTGTAGCTCGAAAGCGGATCGGCCAGCATGACGTAGGCGGTTGCGAGCTCGGCCGGCTGGCCGGCGCGCTGCATCGGCACCTGCTTGCCGAAGTTCTTGACCCTTTCCTCCGACATGGTCGAGGGAATCAGCGGCGTCCAGATCGGCCCCGGGGCCACCGCATTGACCCGGATGCCCTTTTCGGCCAACATCTGCGCAAGCCCGCCGGTGAAATTCTGAATGGCACCCTTGGTCGTGGCGTAGGCCAGCAGGCTCGGATTCGGCATGTCGGAGTTCACCGAGGCCGTGTTGATGATCGCGGAGCCCGGCCGCATGTGGGGGACCGCGGCTTTGGCCAGATAGAACATGGCGTGGATGTTGATCTCGAATGTCCGCCGCCATTCGTCGTCGCTGATATCTGCGACGTCCTTGAACGTCGCCTGATGGGCGGCGTTGTTGACGAGGATGTCGATGCCGCCGAGCTCCTCCACGGTGCGACGCACGATGGCGCGGCAATGTTCGGGATTGCTGATATCGCCCGGGATCAGGACGGCCTTGCGTCCCTCCCGCTCGACCAGCGCCTTGACCTCGGCCGCATCCTCGTCTTCGTTCAAGTAGGAGATGACGATATCCGCGCCTTCACGCGCATAGGCGATCGCCACCGCGCGGCCGATGCCGCTGTCGCCGCCCGTGATGATGGCCTTCTTTCCGGCAAGACGGCCGGCACCCTTGTAACTCTCCTCGCCGTGATCCGGTCGCGGCTGCATGGCGCGCGTCGAGCCCGGCATCGGCTGCTGCTGCGCAGGATAAGGCGGTTTTGGATAATTGGTCATGGACAACTCCCGGCGTTTGCTGCGCTAACCAAGCGCCGCCGGAAGTGTTCCTGCCGTTGATTCCGTCATCGCACAGCGTGGCCCCCCAGAGATCCGATTACGACGTCATCTCTCACACACCCTCCGAGCGGGTGTGACGATAGGCTTGCCGGGCTCCGCCCACAGGAACCCATTCGAGAACGGCACGCCCGGATAGGCTGCAGCAAGCCGGCGGTTGCCGCCGTCGACGTCGTCGCGACCATCCAATGCGTCGCGATCGTTCAACGCACCCTCCTGTTTCTCGCGAATGCCGGGCTGCCCCAGCGGCTTGCGGAACTCTCGGCTAGAAAAACTCCCGAGGATCGCTCACCATGGCGTCACCTTTGAGGACCATGTTGCGGAGAGCATCTTGAAACTCGCAGGTGTTTTAAGTGCGCCAAGATATCCCAAGCAATCGGACACGGACTTGACACCTGTAGCCAAATCGAACGAGCGGATTTCTTATAGCCGAGATCGGCAAATGACGACGGATCATTAAAGCGGCTGGAATCGAACCCTGCGTGCGTCACGGCGCGCTTCGAACGATCTCACCGGTTCGCGCGACGTCTCTCCGAAAGATCTTTCCTGCCCAGCGCTGCAGATCGTCCATCACCGTGTAGAAGGCAGGTACGTACATAAGACTGAGAAGGGTCGAGCTGAACAATCCCCCGATCACGGCGATCGCCATAGGCGCCCTCCTCTCGGCATCCGCGCCCATGCCCAAAGCTATGGGCAGCATGCCGGCGCTCATCGCTATCGTGGTCATGACGATCGGCCGAGCTCGTTTCCGGGCCGCGTCCAACAAAGCCTGCGTGCGGTCAAGGCCGCCATCGCGCCTGGCGACGATCGCGTACTCGACGAGAAGAATCGAGTTCTTCGCCGCAATTCCCATGAGCATCAGCAGCCCGATCATGACCGGCAGGGAGATCGACATCTGCGTCATCAGCAACGAGCCGAGAGCCCCTCCGATCGACAGCGGCAGCGCGGTGAGAATGGTTACCGGCTGAACGAACCCGTTGAAGAGCAGCGCGAGGACGACGAAGAGCAGAACGATCGCCGATCCGACCGCCAGCTTGAACCCGTCGAACAGCTCCTGCATGCGTTCGGAATCGCCCGCGAGCTTGTAGGATACCCCTGCCGGCAGCTGCTTGATCGAAGGCATCTGGGCGACCAGATCTTCCGCCTCGCCTACCGTCAAGCCACTTAATTCTGCTTCGACCGTCTCGCTTCTGGTGCGATCGGTCCGGTCGATCTGGAGCGGACCTGAGCCGAAGCTGATATCGGCGACAGACGACAAGGGCACCGGCGTCTCGAAAGTCGGCACCTGCAGCATCGACAGGCCGGCCATGTCGGAGCGAGCAGTGTCGTTCAGCAGAATGCGAACGGGAATTTGCCGCGAGCCCAGGCTGAACTTCGACAGGTTCTGGTCGATATCGCCTACGGTGGCGATATTGACAGTCTTGGCGATCGCGGTCGTAGAAACTCCGAGGAGAGCGGCCTTGTCCGCCTTGGGGGTTATCTGCAGCTCAGGCTTGGCGAAACTGCTCATGACTCTCGCGCGTTGGAATCCCGGAGTTGCGCGCATATCCTGGGCCAATCGGCCTGCCGCATGGGCAAGTGCTGCGGCATCATCGCTCAACAACGACACCTGGATTTTCGCACCGGAGGAGCCGTCCTCGCCAAGGCGGATCCGGACGCCCGGAATGATCGAAAGTTGACGGCCGATCGAAGCTTCGAACGCCTGTTGGGAGAGGGTTCGCTCGGCTCTCGGAACGAGATTGATCGTAACGGTCGATCTCCTGACCTCTCCCACCGAGGTGGACAGGTCTCCCGGGCCGGAAAGTATCGAAGTCTCGGTTCCGACGGCGGCATAGACGGAAGCGACTTCAGGTCTCGTCCTAAGCAGGAACGTGACCTTTTGCGTGGCAGCGTCCGTTTCCTGCAACGTCGCACCCGGCGCCAACTCTACGCTGAGGATCGTGCGGCCTCGATCGGCCGCTGGCATGAAGTCGGTCGGAAGGGACGGAATGATAGATAAGGACGCGACGAAGAATATGACACCGGCGACGATGGTGATCCATCGATAGTGCAGCGTCCAGGTCAGCATCAAGGCATAGTACCGCACCCACGCCGGCTCGGGATGCTCTCTTCCGGTCGTCTTCAGGAGAAAGGCCGCCATCAACGGCGTAAGCAAGCGAGCGACCACGAGAGAGAAGAAGACAGAACTGCAAACGGCGATCGAGAAAGCCTTGAAGAACTGTCCCGGAATGCCCGGCATCAGACCGACCGGCGCGAAAACCACGATGATGGCGAACGTCGTCGCAACCACGGCCAGGCCAATCTCGTCGGCCGCACCGATGGCGGCCTCGTATACGGTCTTTCCGGACTGCCTGATGTGCCGGACGATGTTCTCGATTTCCACGATGGCATCGTCGACAAGAATGCCGACGACCAAAGCAATCGCCAGAAGAGTGATGTTGTTCAGCGATTGGTCCAGCGCATACATCACCGCGAAGGTTGGCATCAACGAGAACGGTAGCGCAGCGCTCGAGATCAAGGTCGCCCGAATATCCCGCAGGAAGATCCATACGACCAGAACTGCGAGCAACGCTCCCAACAGGAGCGCCTCGATGGCGGCGTCGTATCCCTCGATGACCGCATCGGTCGAGGAGGTCACTTCCAGGATCCGTACGCCACCGTACGCAGCGGCGAATTCGGCCATCCGCTTCCTGACGGCTCGGGTCACTGCAAACTCTCCGGTCCCGACGGCGCGGTAGACGCTGAACCCCACGACTTCCCGACCATTGAACCGGGACCTCTGTCGCGGTTCGGCCCATGAGCGCTCGACGGTTGCGATTTCGGACAGCTTGACGCTGCGGCCGTCGCTGAAGGCCAGGCGCATCTCCTTCATGGCCGCGACGTCCGGAACGCTTCCCACAGTACGAATGACTTGCTCCGATCCCCCCAGCGTCGCACGACCGCCGGGCTGAGTGATGTTGCGGTTTCTCACAAGGTCGGAAACTTCCGCGGCGGTCAGTCCCAGAGCCAGCAATCGGTCGAGATCGAGCTTGATGGTGATTTCCGCATCGACGCCGCCGGATCTGAGGATCTTGGAGACGCCGGGGACCGCAAGCGCTGCTTTGGCGATGTCGTTGTCTATGAACCAGCTCAACGCGTCCGGAGCCATCATCGGAGCGTCGACGATGAACGTCAGGATCGCCTGTCCCGTCGCATCGACACGCCGGACCATGGGATCGAGCGTTCCTTGCGGGAGCTTCGAACGGACCGATACGACGGCATCCCGGACGTCGTTCGTCGCCCGATCGATATCGGTGCCGATCGCGAACTCGACCATGGTCATGGACAGTCCCTCGTTTACGATCGAACGAGTCCGATTGACGGTACCAAGCCCTGCGACGCCGTCCTCGACGAATCGGGTGATTTGCGCCTCGATTTCAGTCGGCGCTGCTCCAGGCCAGGCAACGCTGACCGTCACCGTCGGAATGTCCATGTCGGGCATATTGTTGAGCCGGAGCTTCGAGAAGCCGACGGCCCCTGCAAGGGTGAGCAGCACGAACAGAATGATGGTCGCGACGGGATTGCGGATCGCCCAACCGGAGATGCCGTTCATCGCAGCGCGCCGCCTTTGACCGAGGCAGTCTTCACGTTCACGAAATCACCGTCGCTGAGGAGACCAGAACCTTGGGTCACGATGCGATCTCCAACCTCCAGTCCACGCAGGACTTCCACGTCATCCGATTCCTTGGCGCCGATTCCGATCTCGACCAACGACACCAGACTGTCGCGTCCGATCTTGAAGACGTGAGCCTTCGCTTCGCGCCAGACCAGCGCCTTCAACGGAACAGTCAACGCAAGCTTTCTTGCGGCCGAAATCTCGACCCGAGCGAACATCCCTGGCTTGAGATTCGTTCCGTTTGGCAGGGCGACATGAACCGTACCTAAGCGCGTCTTCGGATCCACCACCGGCGAAACGAGGCGGACCGATCCATGCTCGGATCGCCCACCGGGGCCGAGCACCATCACATGCTGCCCTGCCGCAGCAGCGAGCAGGTCGGTTTCGACCACGCGGGCATCGACCTCGATGCGATCGTCCTGGATCAATCGGAACATCTCGACTCCGGCTTGAACCACCTGGCCGATCGCCACCGATCTCGAGGCGATCGTTCCCGCAGCGGGAGCGATGATGACCGTCTGACGTTGCCGTGCCTCTGCTTCGTCGAGTTGGGCACGAGCCGCTTCCAGCTTGGCCTCGGTCGTCTTGACGAGCGTCTCGCGCTGCTCGATGGCTTGCGCGCTCATCACCCCCGAGGACACCGAATGCGCGCGCGCAGCATCCGATCGGGCAATGGCAAGGCTCGCTTCCAGTTCGCCGATCGCGGCCTTCTGCTTGGATATCGCCGCAGCTGTCAGATCATGGCTGAGGCGCGCCAGTACCTGCCCCTTCACAACGACGTCGCCTTCGTCCACGGCGACCTCGATCACCGCCAGCCCACCCGCTTCAGAGCTGATCGGGATTTCACGCCACGCCACGACGTTGCCTGTCGCGGTGATCGTCCTGGTGACCTCCGATCTCTCGACCGATGCGGCCACGACGGTCATCGCGAATGAGAGACTTTCGGCATGGACGATGGAATGGCAGACCAGAGACGTCATGATCGCCATTGACCTCAGGCCCCGATGGATTCTCTTCATATCAGCACCTTCCTCCCGCGCCCCCGTCGACTCCCGAACGCCTCGCCGGCCACACTTCCGCGAAGGGCCGACGACCACTCGGGTAGGACGTGGCGTTTGCTCGCTTAGTACAATTTGTGTCGGATCGTCTCTGGAGGGTGCCAGTTTGTGTCGAAATGTTGCTAGGTTGGTGCCTCGGCGCCTTTCGTTACGAGTTCCGGCTTTTTTCGCCCCTGTTTACCGGTAAAACCGCGCTTCCGAGCCACTGTGAACGGCATCCATGAACGAACACACTCCTCAGATCCTAGTCGTCGACGACGATCCCGAGATTCGTAAGCTTCTTGCCCGCTACATCGAAAGCCAGTCGCTTCGCGTCGTCCTGGCATCGAGCTGCAGCGAGATGCGCGAGCGCCTTGCCGCCGGACCGGTGGATCTCGTGGTCCTGGATGTGATGCTTCCGGACGGCTCCGGGCTCGACGCCTGCCGCGATTTGCGAGCGAAACGGAACATGATCCCCGTCATCCTTCTGACGGCGCTCAAGGAGGATGTCGATCGCATCGTAGGTCTGGAAATGGGAGCCGACGATTATCTCGGCAAGCCGTTCAATCCGAGAGAACTGGTCGCCAGAATTCGCGCCGTCTTACGACGCCGCTCAGAAAGAAGTCTTCGATCTCAAGAAGCAAGGAAGTACCGATTCGACGGCCTTACGGCCGATCCGCAGTTGCGCAACGTGACCGATGCGCAGGGCAATGCTCTCGAACTGACCGGCGCGGAATTCGACCTGTTGCAGGTCTTTCTCGACAGACCGGGACGTGTGCTTTCGCGCGATCAACTCCTGGACCTTACGCGCGGCCGAGAGGGAGAGGTCTTCGATCGCTCCATCGATGTCCTCGTCAGCCGGTTGAGGCGTAAACTGGACACTTCCGGAATGCCGCCCCTTTTCAAGACAGTTCGCAACGGCGGTTATCAGCTCGTCGCGAAGGTCGGGGTGCAGGACTTTCCGGCGTGAACACCCTGCGCGCCAAACTCGCCGTCCTTCTCACCGTCGTGATCATCTCGGTGGTCTGCATTCTGACCGGGATTCTCGTCTACCTGTTTGATCCGCCCAACGAACGGGAGGCAATCACTCCACTCGTCGACCAGGTAGAGTTATTGACCCGAGTTGGGCAGGTCGCTCCCAAATTGGTCATCGTTCAACAGGCCGCAGCGGGCGGTGAAGTCGAAACCAATCTCACCACTTGGCTGCGCGACGCGCTGATGGCCCGCGGGATCCCCCGCGACGTCATCGTGTCCCGCAGGGACGATCTTGCTCTCCTGTCCATTCCGGTTGATCAAGGATGGATCGTCACGCAAATCCCTGACTTGCCTCCCGCGGGCGGCGTCTTCCATCTGCTTTTGATTTGGCTCGCGCTGACCACGCTGGGCACAATGGCGGTCGCTCTCTTTTTCGCGAACCGGATGGTCAAACCTCTCGTACTTCTCGAACGCGCGATCGAAACCGTAGGCCCGGACGGTGTCCTTCCCGAACTGGCCATGACAGGACCGGCGGAGGTGCGGGTCGCAGCCAGAGCGCTGAATTCTCTGTCTTCCCGGCTGAAGGCGGCAATGGAAAGCCGAATGCGGCTGGTCGCGGCAGCCGGCCACGACTTACGGACACCGATCACCCGTATGCGCCTGCGTGCCGAGTTCGTCACGGATGAAGAGGACCGCCAGATGTGGCTAAAGGATATCGACGAGCTGGAAAAGATCGCGGACAGCGCAATTCTTCTCGTGAGAGAGGACTCCGGCAAGTCGGCACCTGAGCCGATCCGGCTGGACATTCTCGTTTCCGACCTCGTGGACGAGCTTCGAACGCTATCTTACGACGTCACTCTGACCAGCTCTGCGGCGGCGACCGCCCTCGCGAATCGAACAGGCCTGAGCCGCGCCTTCAGGAATTTGCTCATAAATGCATCCACGCATGGTAAGCGGGCCCGGGTCGCCGTCCAAAGCAGCGCGAAGGACATCGTCGTTGTGATCGACGACGACGGTCCGGGGATTCCGCCCGATCTTATCGGGCAGGTTTTCGAGCCGTTCTTCCGCGTCGATCGGGCGCGCACAAAGCAGTTCGATGGTGCCGGGCTCGGTTTGACGATCGCGAAAGAGATCGTTCAGCGCGCAGGAGGCAGCATCAAGATCCAGAACGGATCACCACGGGGGCTGATCCAGACCGTGACGCTGCCGGTTACGCACTCGCTTCCGGCGGAGCCACACTGACGGGTGCCCCTTTAACCCCGGCGGGACACATTTACCGGAGCTCCGCACTCTGGCTGGCGGGGGGCGAGGCCGAACTGGAGAAGTGACCCAGCGGCTTCGGATTCTTCGCGATTCCCGGGGGTGCCTTTATCCACCGGTAGCCTTCGAAACCGGAACGATAGCCTTCGGTGTACAACGCCTGCATATATCCCTGCTCAAACGAAGCCTCCCTCGTCGCTCGAAAGGTCGACGGAATTGCCGCAAGGTTGAAGTCGGTACCGTCGATCTCGGCCTTCGCATAGATGCGATAGAGGTCGCCGATGCTTTGATTCTTGATCAGGGTGGAGATCGACCTCAGAGAAATAGAGAGAATGCCCGGTTCTACGGCTTCCCATTCCGGGCTGATCTTTCCGTTTCGGATGATGAAAAGGCGTGCAGCAGCTTTCTTGGTTGGGACGTCGGTGCGAATGATGGTCGAAGGTCGCGGCACGAAAACCTGCTGAGTCACGCCTCCATCGACATGAAGTTCCTCGTAGGTGCGGTCTGCAACACTGACCTTGATGCGGACGGGAGGAAAGGCACCCGGCACAGAAGCGGAAGCCAGCAGGATCTTTCGGAAGAGGGGCAGGGCTTGCGGATGATTGCTCATGGCTATGCGTCCCACATCCCATAGAACGGGACGCTGCGCGTCCAGATTCGTCGTTCCGATGAGCAACACTCGACCCTTTCGCCGCTCCATCGCGATATCGCGGAGGAATTGATCATCGACATACTTTGCTATCAGACTCTCGAGCGGGGAGCTGTCGACCAAGCCCGATCCGAGCAATGGCGCCACGACGCCGGGATCGTAGATATCGCTGCGCTCGTACCTCGTGAACACCTCTTTCAATGCTGCATCTCTGCTCCGCCCCAGGTAGACGAACGGCGCAGTCAACGCGCCGGCGCTCACCCCGGTGACCAGATCG
Organism: Bradyrhizobium sp. CCBAU 45321; assembly: GCF_028128975.1. NCBI lineage: Bacteria > Pseudomonadati > Pseudomonadota > Alphaproteobacteria > Hyphomicrobiales > Nitrobacteraceae > Bradyrhizobium > Bradyrhizobium sp. CCBAU 45321. Next base: position 249,390 of record NZ_LFKZ01000127.1, on the reverse strand, counting down.
AACTCAGGTCTCGTGCCGGCATCACCCCACCCGACCAAGAGACCGGCACCGAAGGCACCGTTGTCGCCTCCGCCAGATATTGCGAGAATGTTGAGCTCATCCGATTGTTGGCCGAGACGACCATGAGCGGCATTCGGCTTGCTCCGGATTTGTTTGATTGTAGACAGGGCGGCAAGCGCCTCGGGCGGAGCGTCCCCCCATACCCGAATGTTCGGCATCCCGGTGAGTTCGGCCTCGTCAATGAGCCGTTTCGGAACCACATCGCGCGGGAACAGGGAGGCACATCCGCAAAGAAGGCCGGTCATCAGAAACAGCGCGGCCACACGCATCACTGATCTCGATGTACACATGGTCTTCGGTATCTGAGGACGCCTAATACGACCTCCGAGCGAACGGGTCGTCCACCTGAAGGGCTCGACGATAGATGCTCGATCGGCCGACACGGGGCACGGGGGCCGTACACGACGACGTGGATGACCATCATCGTAGGCGACCTTCGCGATCGAGCCGCAAAGGCCGCGTCTGCCGATCCGGCCGTCCTCGACCACCACTACTTTCGTGTTTCCGCTGGACCGTCATCGGTCCATTCGGGAGGAAGGCCCAATTTGCCGCCGACCAGACCGGCGATCCCAGGAGCCCGGCCATAGGTTTCGCACGCCGCATACTTGGGAGCGAGACCAATATTCGAGCCGACCTTTTCCAAGGACGGGATATCGATACTAAAGCCCTCGAAGGGACTTTCACCCTTGTTGAGCATCTTAGCGAAGTCGTCGCCGAAGTCCCGAGCGAGATCGTAAGCGTCACTGGCTTTCGATGCTCTCGGCGTGCTGAAAAAGGCGTTCGCCCCTCTTCCCCAGATCATGGCGGCTTGCTGCCGCCCCGTGACGTCGACGGCTTCGGCCTCGATGGACAAGTCTCCGAGTCCAACCGGAATGCGGGGCACTGGAATCGGAACGGCCGTGTCCACGAAGCTTGTACCGAGCTTCGCCGCGGCCGAGACGCCCGCGGCGACTTCATCAGTCGGCGTCGCACGCGTAATGGCCGCACGCACGGTCAAATCCGCCCGTTGATCGGGCGACACCACTCTGAATCTGTCGCTCAAATTGATGCACAAGGCGCGGCTTACCGTATTGGCAACAAGGATACGTTGCTCATGGGTTAGCGCAGGCGCAACGTGGGCAGGGAATGCCGTCGATGCGACATTGATCGTCTTCGCCGCCGCTACCTGCTCTTTCTTCACCTGAAGACGGGACTTGGTGATCTTTCCATCCGACTGCTTCAATCCTTCGTAGGAGGACAGCCCGTTGCCCTGGACCAGCGCGGGAGTCGCGCAACCGGGCAACAGTGCAAGGATGGGCAGGAGCGCCAAGCGCATCGACTTGTTTCGGCCCGTCGCCGCCAACTGCCTCCAACCCGCCGCGATCGCGGGGCATACTCGGTTGTCCGAGGCCAAGCCGCCCTCGAATTTCGCACCCGTCCGGCCGTACGGCAGCGCGAAGCGAAGCAGGCGCGATGCGCAATATCCGAGCGGCCACCGGCGTTGGTACGGAAACGACGGATATGAACCAGGATGGTTAAGACCGGCGGCGGAGCGCATTCAGACCCCCTTATTGTGAACCCTGCGCTCGTGATAAACGGGCTACATGGCTCGGAATCTGGCCGCTGATGACCTAATGTTGCTGACCGACCGCGATTTGTGTCGAAAGATGTCCAGTCCGAATTGAGGACAGCCTTCGTTACAAATAATACCCTTCAGCCTGTTCCAACCGGACTAAACCGGCGCTCATGCACATTCCCCAAATCCTTGTCGTCGATGATGACTTAGAGATCCGCAAGCTCCTTGCTCGCTACATCAAGGAGCAGGGCTTCCGGGTTCAACTCGCGTCCCGCTGCGCGGAGGTACGTGAACGGATCGCCACGAATCAGATCGATCTGGTCGTACTGGACGTGATGCTCCCGGACGGGTCCGGACTCGATCTTTGTCGCGATCTCCGGTCCTCACGATCGCGGATTCCGATCATCCTGCTCACTGCACTGAAAGAAGAGGTAGATCGGATCATCGGCCTGGAGATCGGCGCCGACGACTATCTCGGCAAACCGTTCAACCCGCGTGAACTGATCGCCCGTATCCGCGCTGTGCTCCGACGGGGCGACGATGGCCGCCCCTCTCACGGCGGGAAAGGTCGCTACCTCTTCGAAGGGTTCGTCGCCGATCCTTCCGCCCGGTCGGTGGTCGCTCCGCAAGGCACCTCGATCGATTTGACCGGGGCGGAGTTTGATCTCCTCTTGACGTTTCTCGACCGTCCCGGCCGCGTTCTGTCTCGCGACCAACTGCTCGATCTGACCCGCGGGCGCGATGGAGACGTCCTGGACCGCTCCATTGATGTACTGATCAGTCGACTTCGGCGCAAACTTGCAGAGAGCGGCGCAAACCACATCTTTAAGACGGTGCGCAACGGCGGCTATCAGCTCGCCGCCAAGGTTAGCTACCTGGACGAGCACTCCTGAGCCTGCGGTCGCTCAGTCGACCTCCGTCTGCGAGCGAAGCCTACCTCTGCATCATTTCGGCAGAGCTGCGAACGACTGCCCTTCGCAGCGGTCGACGATCACCGACAGTCGCGCCTCAACGTAGCGGTTGCCTTCGAATAGCACCGCATAAGGACGCCGCTTTGACAACTCCGTGGCGCCGCTTCGCAAACATATGATCCAAGGAACGGAGGAGATCGGATGGGCTCGGATAGGCTCTGAGAACTCGACAGGCTCCTTCAATTGGGCTTCGGCGGCGACTTTCTTCAGCGAGCCCATGACTTTCGACGGCTCCGGAGCCATCGGCGAGCCTTTGGGCTGCACAGCGCACGACGTCAACAGCACACATGCGAGCCATGAGAGAGATCGCGTCGGCACTTTGTTCGCGTCATCGCGCATCGCGCGTAAGATCGATGGCGACCTCGGATACCCAGGCTCCCGGCGACTCCATGACGAAGGATTGGCGGCTTCCTTTCGTACGAACGACGAGCAACGCCGTGATCTTGTCGCCCTCGATGCGGGCATCGATCACGCCATTCTGATTTTTCCCATAGACCTTGCCCCCGACGCGGTACTGGCTTTCAAACCAGTTTCCTGAAAGCTCCGAGCCGCTTTGTTCGATCGTGGCGCCCAGATCCATCTTGTACGCCTCGCTCGCGCAGCGCACATTCATCCTGACGGATTGGCCTTCGTTCTTGGGCACGTAGTCGACCTTACAGCGAACCCGCTCCCGGGGGCCGTCCTTGGGCTTCATCCAACCACTGCCCGACCATGAACCGGCGACGCTATTGAAGCTCTCCTGCCCTGATGCAGGGGATGCGGCGGCGACGGCCATCAGCATCCAAAAACCGAGCCGTGGCATATTCAACCGGCGCGTTGTCAGGATTCTCATTGCGCCGACTATTGCGACAGTCATCTGCCCTCCTTCTAGAACCTTGATCGTCGCTGCAGGCTTCGATCCATTGGTCAGCTGCACACCGCGCACCGCCCCGCGAACATCAAGCTCTTCGACGCTGCAGACCTCGCTTTCCCGCTCTCGCAAAGCTGAACTACCCGACGAACGTCCGATCTTGATGGAATCGAGCGTCGCCCTTCTCCCGACCCGCGCTCGTTATCCAGACACCTGGATCCAAATTGGGCCGCGTGTGACTGAACGTTTCTGCGCGTCGGCATGTTGAGTCAAAAGATGTCAGAGCGGCCGAGTCCCTGATTGGACCGGGTGCATCAGATAGGCGCGGCGACCGAGACGAACGGCCTGAGGTGATGGATACGGGCCGGCGGCGGCGCTGGTTCGGGGACGAGAAGCTCAAGATCGTCTTGGAGAGCTTACAGGCGTCGCCGCAACAGCGCGGCGATATGGAGTTTCGCGTTCATCGCTGCTGCAATGGCGACGCTCGTTTCGGCCGGAGCCGAGGGGGCCCGCCGATCATTTCCAGCGCAAAGCACTCATTGGACCCCGCGCCTGGGACGGACAGGGAAATAGCTGCCTACCGCCCCAAAAAAGAAGCCGTGTCCAAGGGACACGGCAAGTTTCAGGGAGGGTGAACCGGGAGAATTCCCGATACATGCTTGAGGCGTGGCCCCGGCCGATCGTCCGCCGGAGCACGATCGAAATCATCAGCAGCCATTCGCAGCCGCCATCACCATTTCAACGCGGCCGTGCGCACGGGATGGTCCCACAGCGCCCGGGTCTCGGTATCGAGCAGGCTCACGGTGAGCGAGCACCCCGCCATGTCCAGCGAGGTGACATAGCTGCCGACCAGCGAACGGGCGATGCGCAAGCCGCGCTTTTCGAGCATCCGCCGCGCCGCGTTGTACATCAGATAAAGCTCGATCGCGGGCGTTCCGCCAAATCCATTGACGAGCAGCAGGGCTTCGTCGCCATCGCGGGCGTCGAGATCCCCGGCAATGGCAGTTGTCATCTCAAAAGCGATCGCGTCAGCGCGCTCCAGCTTGACGCGGCGGCGTCCCGGTTCGCCATGGATGCCGACACCCACTTCCATCTCGTCCTCGGCGAGCACAAACGTCGGCGTGCCTGCAGCCGGAACCGTGCAACTCGTCAGTGCCACCCCCATCGAGCGCGTCCGGGCGTTGACGCGCTCGCCGAGTGCAACGCAAGCCTGGAGGTCAGCCCCCTTCTCGGCCGCCGCGCCGACGATCTTCTCGACGATCAGAGTGCCGGCCACACCGCGGCGGCCGATGCTGTGGGTGGAATTCTCGACCGCGACGTCATCGTCGGTGACGATGGTGGCCGTGCGACCCTCGGAAATCTCGGCCGCCATCTCGAAATTCATGCGATCGCCCGCATAGTTCTTCACGATGAAGAGCACGCCGGCGTCGCCCGAAACGGCCTGCGCCGCCTCGACGATCTGGTCCGGTGTCGGCGAGGTGAAGACCTGTCCCGGACAGGCCGCATCGAGCATGCCATAGCCGACGAAGCCCGCATGCAGCGGCTCGTGCCCGCTACCGCCGCCGGATACGAGCGCGACCTTCCGCGAATTGAGCTCGCGGCGCCGCACGAATTTCCGCTCGGGCCCGAGCGTCACGAGATCGGCATGCGCCGCAGCCAACCCGTCGAGGCTCTCCGCGAGCACGCCATCGACCGAATTGATGAACTTTTTCATGTTCTCCTCCCCTCTTCGTCGCTCTGAGCTTGGCGCTCATTTTTCGCGTATGATCGCACTCAAACGCCGCGCGAATTCCTGCAGCAGCGCATCGAGCTCCGCATTGCGCTTCGAGGTGCCGAGATCCGGCAGGTGCAGCGTCAGCGTCCGTTCATGCGCCCCCTCCGTCAGGCGGCCGATCCGGCGCGGGTGCGCACGGGTGTAGGCACGAAGGAACGCCGCCTTCGCCTGCGGCGGGAAATGGCAGACATCGAAGATCGTGTTCAGGTGCTGCACGGGAATCGGCACCGGATAGGCCGGGTTGCTGATCTGGCTGACGAAGCTGCGGTTCTTGCCCATGGCATGGGCCAGACGCAGCCGCATGCCTGACGGGCGGCTCTCAAGCACCTCCTTGAAGATGCGCTTGTAAACCGCAACGGCGCCCGCCTCGGCCGGTTCATCGGTCGCCATATCAGCCAAGTCCGCCTCCGCTGCTCAAGCGGTCGATTGTCTGTTTGATCTGCGCCAGCGCCGACGCATTCACCGACAATTCGCGCAGGCCGCAATTCAGGAGCGCGGGCAGACAGCGCGGGTCGCTCGCCATGTCGCCGCACAGGCTGACGCTCGTTCCGGCGCGACGTCCGTGCTCCGCGGTTCGCGCTATCAGTTCGAGGAGGGCCGGATGCAAGGGATCCATCAAGGGGGCGAGAGCTCCATTGGAACGGTCGCATGCAAGGACATATTGCGCGAGATCGTTCGATCCGATCGAGAAGAAGGAGGCCTTGAAGGTCGCGATCGCCAGGGCCGCCGCCGGGACCTCGACCATGATTCCCAGCTCCGGGAGCATCGCGGCAATGCCCTCGGCCTGCAAGCGCTGCACGATTTCGGCGAACAGCTTCCGTCCGCACTCGAACTCGTCCGGCGCCGTGACCATCGGAAACATGACCCTGAGACTTCCATGCACGGCCGCACGCGCCAGCGCGCGGAGCTGCACGCTGAATATCTCGGGGCGGGCGAGGCAAAGCCGCAGGCCACGCACGCCCAGAAAGGGATTGGCCTCACCGTCGATGGTGAATCCAGGCACCGGCTTATCGCCGCCGGCATCAAACGTGCGAATGGTAACCGGGCGTCGATCGGCCCAGCGCAGGACGGCAGCATAGGCGCGATACTGCGTCTCCTCGTCGGGCAGGCCGCCGCGCTCTGCGAGCAGAAACTCGGTGCGCATCAACCCAATGCCGTCAGCATATTGTGCGTCGGCATGATCGAGATCCTCGACGCGCTGGATGTTGATGAACAGCTTGATCCGCTCCCCGCGCCATGATGCGGTCGGCCGTCGCAGGATCGCCCGCGCGGACGCCCGGCTCTTGCGATGAATTTCGCGCCGCTTCTCGAACAGCCGCAGCTGCTCGGCACTGGGATCGAGCTCGAGCGTAGCGCCCTCGCCATCGAGCAGCGCCGTCGCGCCGATCTCCGGAATGGCGCCGAGCTGCACGACCATGGGGATGCCCCGCGCGCGCGCTAGCATCGCGACATGACTCGTGGGGCTACCGCGCAGGAGCGCAAGACCACCGCCGGCCGACCAGTCGATCTCCAGGAAACGCGAGGGCGGCAGATCGTCGGCGCAAACGACGGCACCGCTCGGTATCTTGGGGGCCTCGCCCCCGCCTCCGCGCAAGATGCTGATGATGCGGTCGCGTAGATCCGCAAGATCGGAGCAGCGCGCCTTCAGATACTCGTCCTCGGCCGAATTATAGTCTGTAATCTGCTCGTCGAGCGCGGAACGCCATGCGACGTCGGCGGCATCGCCCTCGCTTATCGCTGTGAATATCGCTTCGATGAAATCCTCATCCTCCAGCAGCGCGACCTGGAACTCGAGAATCTGCGCGGCCTCACCTCCCGCGATCGCGGCGAGCTCGGCGATCTGCCCGCTCGCCGCGTCGATCGCCTTGCGAAGATCGAGCGCCTCCTCGACCAGCGAGCCTGCGATCCGCTCGCCGTTCGTGCCTGCATCGACACGGACGAGCGGGCCGTGGGCAAAGCCGATCGAGGCGGTCCTGCCGCGAAAAGCCAGTCCGGCGGCGCCTCCCTGCATGCTATGACGCCTCGTCCGGAAAGTCGGTTGCGATCAGGTTGACCAAGGCGGCGACGGCAGCCTGTGCGTCGCTGCCCGACGCCTTGATCTCGATCGTGCTGCCGTGAGCCGCGCGCATGGCCATGATCTTGGCCACGCTCTTGGCATTGATCCACTCGGTCGCGCCCGCGACCCGGACGGAAATCTGGGCCTGGAACTTCTTGGCCAGCTTGGTCAGCTTGACCGCCGGGCGTGCATGCATGCCCACCGCGTGCACCAGCCGCACATTCTCGGTGAAAATCTGGCCGTCCGCTTTATCCAACATCGTCTTATTCCATCATCGTTTCGCCGACGCATCAGTCGGCAGAGAGTTCCTCGGCCACGGCCTTGACCTGGGCCAGCGAGCTGCCGCCCGCCGCCTCGGTCGCCGCCATCACGGCGCCCTCGACGATCGGCGCGTTGCATACGACAACGAGATCGCGGCGTGCCGGCTCCAGCATTTCGACCGCCATCTCGCTGTTTGTTTCGGCACCGCCGAGATCGACGAGGATCGCGACGCCTTTGGCCGACCAGGCATCGTTGATGGCGTCGACAATCAGCGACACACTGGTGCCGAGCCCGCCATCGGGATTGCCGCCGCAGAAGGCCACCTTGACCTCGCTGCCGACCATCTGCCGCACCATGTCGGCGGTGCCTTTGGCGATATCCTTCGAATGCGAGACGATCACGATCCCCACGGCATCAGTCATTGCTTTCCCTCCAGGCTCGCGCATACCGCCTGCACGAGAATACAGCTCGAGCGCGCGCCGGGGTCGATATGACCGACGCTGCGCGGCCCGAGAAACGACGCCCGCCCCTTGGTGGCCCGCATCGGCGCGGTCCGCTCGACCGCCTCTGCGGCCGTTGTGCTGACCCGCGCGATCAGGTCCGGTTGGCCGGCTGCATTCTTCAGCGTCTCCAGCACGGGAACGAGCACGTCGAGCATGGTCTTTTCACCGGCGTGCGAACGGCCGCGGGCGCTGACGGCGTTCACACCGCTGCCGAAGACATCAGCGATGTCCTCAGGCAGATGCTTGTCGTGCGAGAGGGCCTCGCCTGCGGCCAGGAAGAAGCTGCCGTAAAGCGGGCCGGAAGCACCGCCGACCGTCATCACGAGCGTCTTGCCGATCGTCTTCAAAGCCTCGTCGAACGGCTGTTCGGAGATCGCATCGAGCTTGCCGAGCACGGCTTCGAACCCGCGCTTCATGTTGAATCCGTGGTCGCCGTCGCCGATCGCCTGGTCCAGGCTCGTGAGCTCCGGCGCGCTGGCAATGACCCGCTCTGCGGCCAGCTTGACCAGTGATTTGAACGTCTCGGGTTGCAGCGACATCGCGTTTGATCCTCTAATGAACCGCCGGGAGGCGCTGCCCGGCGCCGTCGAAGCAGAGCGGTTGCACCAGATCCAGCTCAACCTCCTGACCGGCATGCAGCGGTTGATGCGGATCCGCAAGCGTGACCAGCATCTCTCCCTTATAGTCCAAGTGAACGTGATTCTGCTCGCCGAGGTGCTCGACCCGGTGCACGCGGCCGACCATCGGCCCGCCATTGCGCGCCGCGAGGCGAAGGTGCTCGGTGCGAATACCGACTGTCTCCGTTCCCGGCGGTAGCGGTACGTCCGACAACAGCCGCGCGGGGAGGAAATTGATCTGGGGCGTGCCGAGGCGCGAGGCGACGTAGCTCGACGACGGTCTCTCGTAGATTTCCCGGGGCGTGCCGAGCTGGAGCAGCTCGCCGTCCTTGATCACGCCGATCCGGGACGCCATCGTCATGGCCTCGACCTGATCGTGGGTCACGTACAGGATGGTCGCACCAAGCTCGAGCTGGATCCGCTTGAGCTCCAGCCGCAGCTCGGCACGGAGCTTGGCGTCCAGCGACGACAGCGGCTCGTCCATCAGATAGATCGAGGGATCGCGGACCAGCGCACGACCGATTGCCACCCGCTGCATCTCGCCGCCCGAAAGTCGGGTTGCGCGATTGTTCAGCTTGCTTGCGATGTGCAGCAACTCCGCCGTCTGCTCGACCCGCTTCTTGATGATGGGCTCCGATACCCGTCGCGCGGGCGAGCGCAACGGGAACGCAAGGTTGTCATAGACGGTGAGATGCGGATAGAGCGAATATTGCTGGAAGACGAAGGCAATATCGCGCGCTCCCGGAGGAGCCAGCGTCACGTCGCGTCCGTCGATCATGACCGAGCCGGAATCGGGAGTCTCGAGCCCGGTGATCAGCCGCAAGGTCGTGGTCTTGCCGGCACCGCTCGGTCCGAGCAGCACCATGAATTCCCCGTCGTTCACCGAGAGCGAGAGCTCGCGCACGGCCGCCACCGCGCCGAAGCGCTTGCTGATGTTGCGTAGGGCGACGTCAGCCATGGTCTGCGCTCCCCGCGGTGGCAGTTCGTATAGCAAGGCCGCTGGCGACGTCGAACAACGCGAGTCGTTCCGAACGGAATTCAAGGCCGACCCGCTCGCCGATCCGCACGGGCGTGCTGGAAGGCAACCGCGCCGCAATGCGTCCATGTGCGGTGTCGACGGTGACAATCTGGGTTGTCCCAAGATACTCGGCGCCAAACACCTCGCCGCGGACGGGTGCCGCGTCGGCGAAGCGGATATGCTCCGGACGAACGCCGAGTGCCATACCGGCGCTGGCGCGATCCTCTCGGATCTCCGGCACCGCGATGCTCGTGTCATGGAAGCTGATCGTCCGATCGCCGGAGCGCAGACCAGCCTCGAAGCGCAGAAAATTCATGGGCGGCGAGCCGATGAAATCGGCCACGAACATGCTCGCGGGCCGATCATAGATCTCCTGCGGCAGGCCGATCTGCTCAACGCGTCCCTGGTTCATGACGGCGATCCGATCCGCCATCGACATCGCCTCGAGCTGGTCATGCGTCACGTAGACGGTGGTCGCCCCGATGCGATCGTGCAGGTCGCGGAGCTCGCTGCACATCAGATGACGAAACTCGGAATCGAGCGCGCCTAGCGGCTCGTCCATCAGAAAGGCCTTTGGCCGCCGCACCATGGCACGCCCCAGCGCAACCCGCTGCCGATCGCCGCCGGACAGCTTCGACGTCTTGCTCGACAGCAGATGCTCGATTCGCAGCAGTTTGGCTGTCTCCTGCACCCGCTGGTGAATATCGCGCCGGGCCATGCCCTGGCACTTGAGCGGAAAGCCGATATTCTCGGCGACGTTCATGTGCGGATACAGCGCGAAAAGCTGAAACACGAAGGCGATATCGCGCGCGGATGCGCGCTGGAAGGTCACGTCCTCATTGTCGAGCAGGATCTTGCCCTCGGTCGGCAGCTCCAGGCCCGCAATCATGCGCAAGGTGGTGGTCTTGCCGCAGCCGGAGGGGCCGAGCATCGCAAAGAAAGCGCCATCGTCGATCGTGAAGTTGGAGCCTTGTACGGCCGCAAACTGATCGAACGACTTGCGCAGGTTTTCGACGCGGATCTGTGCCATGTCTGCCGCCCTATTCCGGAAAATGGCTCACGACGACGTAGCCGAGCGTACCGGCGAGGATCGTCACGAAGGAATAGCTGTAGAGATCGATCGACCAGGGTTGCACCAGCATGACGATGCCTCCCCCGATCAGGGTCATGGCAGCCGTCTCCCAGGGTCCGCGTCGGAACCAGCGAGAGACCACGCCTTTGGCGATTGCAGCAGAACCGCTCATTTGCGCACAGCTCCGAAGGTGATGCCGCGCAGCAGGTGCTTGCGCAACAACACGGTGAACAGGACGATCGGCACGACGAACAGGGTGGTGGCCGCGGCAACGGCCGGCCAATCCTGCCCGCCCTCCCCGATGATGAAGGGGATGAAGGGCGGCATGGTCTGCGCCTCGCCGCTGGTCAGGAGAACCGCGAAGGCATATTCGTTCCAGGAGAAGATCAGGCAGAAGATCGCGGTGGCTGCGATACCCGTGACGGCTTGCGGCAACACAACCTTGCGCAGCGCCTGCAGCCGCGTGTAGCCGTCAACAAGAGCGGCCTCCTCGTATTCGCGCGGGATCTCGTCGATGAATCCCTTGAGCAGCCAGACCGCGAGCGAGACGTTCACGGCAGTGTAGAGCAGGATCATTCCGAGCCTGGTGTCGGTCAGATTGAGCTGCCGGTACATCAGATAGATGGGGATTGCGACCGCAACGGGCGGCATCATGCGCGTCGAGAGAATGAAGAACAGAAGGTCGTTAGCCAGGGGAATGCGGAAGCGCGAGAAAGCGTAGGCCGCGAGCGTGCCGAGAAAGACGGCCAGGAAGGTCGAGCCGAACCCGATGATCAGCGAGTTGACGAAACGCGGCACGACCTTCGACGGTCCGGCAATGACCATGTCGCGCTGGCGCACGAGCTTGTCGTACCACGTCTCCGGCGGCGGCAGCTTGGCGATGAAGTCAGGCGTCTGCCGGGTGCGCACAGTGAACAGGTTCACAAAGCCTTCGAGAGTCGGCTCGAAGATCACCTTGGGCGGATATGCGATCGCGTCGCTCTGCGATTTGAAGGCGGTGGCGACGATCCAGACCAGCGGCAGGATCGTGATCACGGCGTAGAGGATGACGAGGCCACCCGCCACCATCTTTGCGCGCGGCGACGCTTCGACAATGGAGTGCGCGGTGGACTTGGTGAGGGCGGCGGTCATCGTTGCTTCACCTTGTTGAGGGCTTTGACGTAGATGTTGGCCGCACCGAACACGGTCACGAACAGGATGATGGCGAGTGCACTGGAATAGCCGGTACGCCATTTCTCGAACGCGGCGCGCTTCAGCGTGATCGACACCAGCTCGGTGGTCGAGCCCGGGCCTCCGGACGTCAACAGATTGACCATGTCGAACATCTTGAAGTTCTCGATCGCGCGGAACAGCACGGCGAGCATCAGGAATGGAAAGGTCATCGGCAGCGTGATCGACCAGAATTGCCGCCAGGCCGAGGCGCGGTCGACTTCGGCCGCCTCGTAGATGTAGTCGGGTATGGAGCGAAGCCCGGCGAGGCAGATCAGCATGACGTAGGGCGCCCACATCCAGGTGTCGACCAGCACGATGGTCCAGGGCGCGAGCGAGACCTGCCCGGTCATGCTGAACGAGCTCGGCGGCACGCCGGTGAACAGGCTGATCACGTAGTTGAATGGCCCGATCTGCGGCTGCAACAGCAGCGTCCAGAAGTTGCCGACCACCGCCGGCGACAGCATCATCGGCAGCAGGATGATCGTGGTCCAGAAGCTGTGACCGCGAAACTGGCGGTTGATCAACAGCGCCAGGCCATAGCCGATGATCACCTGCAGTGCCACCGACCAGATCACGAATTGCGCCGTGGTCTGGAGCCGGAACCAGACGTCCTCGTCGGTCAAGATGTCAGTGAAATTGTCGAGGCCGACGAAGCGCAGCGGCAGATAGGACATGCTGAGATTGAGGCTGGTGAAGGACAGCCGGATCATCCACAGCAGCGGAAAGATGTTGATCGCCAGCAACAGCGCGATCGTCGGCGCCACGAACAGCCACGCGATTGTTCGGTCCGACAGTCCGCGGACAGATCGCCCGGTGCGGGATTTGGCGGGCTCGCTCATGCCGGGAAACGTAGCATCGTCAGGTTGAAGGATCGTGGTCATCTTGTCCATCGGCTGGCTGGCTCGGGTTCCCCGAGGCGCACACGCCCCGGGGTACCGTTTCGTCGACGCGAGGCCTACGGCCTATTGCGAGGCGACCTGCTTGCCCTGCTCCTTGAAGACCTTGGTCCAGTCCTTGACGAGGAGATCGAGCGCCTGCTGCGCCGTGCCCTTGTCGGCGACGACGTAGTCATGCACACGCTTCTGCATGTCGAGCAGCAACTGGGCGTAGGATGGCTCGGCCCAGAAGTCCTTGACGATGCCCATCGACTCCAGGAACTGAGGCGCGAACGCCGCGCTTTTCGGGAAGTTTGGTGCGTCGACCACGGCCTTCAGCGCCGAGTAGCCACCCAGCTGCCACCACTTCTGCTGCACGGCGGGCTGCGCGAACCATTTGATGTAGGCGAGCGCGTCGTCCTTGCGGTCGGAGGTCGCGACCACCGAGATCCCCTGCCCGCCAAGCTGGGTGAAGTGTCCGTTCGGCCCGGACGGGTTGACGAAGAAGCCTATTCTGTCGCCGCCGACATTCGGATCCTTGTAGAGGCCGGGAAAGAAGGCGAACCAGTTCATCTGCATCGCCACCTGACCGGACTTGAAGGCGTCGAGCCCCTCCTGCATGTAGGCGTTGGTCATGCCCGGCGCCGTGCAGCACTTATAGAGCTCCTTGTAGAACTCGAGCCCCTTGGCCGCGTCGGCCGAATTGACGACGCCCTGCATCTGGTACGGCTTCTTGGGATTGTCGTAGCTGAAGCCGTAATTGTAGAGCACGTTGGTCACGCCCATGGTGATGCCTTCGGAGCCGCGCTCGGTGAAGATGTAGGCGCCATAGACCTTCTTGCCGTCGATCTCGCGGCCCTGGAAGAACTGCGCGATCTGCTTCAACTCGTCATAGGTCTTCGGCGGCGCCAGATCGCGGCCGTACTTGGTCTTGAACGCCGACTGGATATCCGGGCGCGAGAACCAGTCCTTGCGATAGGTCCAGCCGACCGCATCCGCCATGGCCGGCAGCGCCCAATAGTTCGGCGAGTTCTTCGGCCACTGCGAATAGCCGACGACCGTCGCCGGGACGAAGTCGTCCATCGATATCTTCTCCTTGTCGAAGAAATCGTTGAGCTTCACGTACCACTTGTTCTCGGCCGCGCCGCCGATCCACTGACTGTCGCCGATAATCAGGTCGCAGAGCTTGCCGTGGGAGTTGAGCTCATTGAGGAAGCGATCGGCATAGCTCGTCCACGGGACGAACTCGTATTTCATCTCGATGCCGGATTGCTTGGTGAAGTCCTTGCCGAGCTCGACCAGCGCGTTGGCCGGATCCCATGCCGCCCAGCACAGCGTGAGCTGCTTACCTTGGGCCGCAGCTTCGCCTCCGCCAAATCCCCCCAGCAGGGCCACCCCAAGAACCGTGGTGGCCGCCGAGCCTCTCAACCAATTGAATGTCCGCATATCCGTTTCCTCTCTCGTTGAAGCATCTGACCCGCTTGGCGCGTCCTGCCGGAACGACGCCAAGACCCTGAAACCGAGTTTGAGGAACGATGAGTGAAGGACGAGACGGGCCGCTTCCGGAGATGGCTCCGGAATGGCTTGGGCTCCTCCCACACATCGGCCCGATGCGTGATGTTTAGTTTTTTGTAACACTAAACGTATTACTAAATTTCGGAGATCGTCAAGCCTCGTTTGTCGCGAGTCCGGCGAAAGACCCGCGGCGCTGGCGCGCAAGCGGGATGTTCGCAGTCGCAGCGAAAATGCCGGAAGATCTTGCCGAATGCGATCGCCGATGTCGCCCGCAGGAGAATCCAGCCCACCCGAACAACAGGAGAGCAGGAAGGTCGGCCATAGCCGCGTGTTTAGCAAACTACTTTACTGAATGTTCAATGAAGCGGGCGCGAGGGGCCGCCTAATCGTCCGAAAGCTGACGATGCCGCTCCGCTCGGACTAGTAGAGCCTCGTACGGTATCCTTCTTCCATCGTCTTCTCGGCCTCTTCGACCGCGATGGCGACAGTCTGCTCGGCGATGATCCGGCCGAGCGTCGGGAAACTGTTGCGCTCGACCTGAGCAGCCGGATTCCAGAGCTTCGAGCGCATCAGCGCCTTGCCACAATGAAAATAGGTTTCCTCGACATGGATCTTCAGCCCGATGATTGGGACCACGTTCTGCACCGCGAGCGGCGTCAACAGCTCGGCATCCTGCGAGATCTCGGCGCGGCCATTGACGCGCAGGGTCTCGTTGATCCCCGGCACCAGGAAGATCAGGCCGATGCCGGGGGAAGCGATGATATTGCCGAAGGTGTCGACGCGGTTGTTGCCGCGCCGGTCCGGGATCAGCAGCGTCTTGTCGTCGAGCACGGCGACGAAGCCCGGCGCGTCGCCGCGCGGGCTTGCGTCGGCATGACCGTTGCCGTCGCTGGTGGCAAGGACGAGGAACGGGGAGAGCGCGATGAAGTCGCGACAGAACCTGTCGAGATGGCTGAGGACCTTCTTCTCGGCGAGCGGGCTGAGCTGCCCGAAATGCGCGCGCAGATCCTCTAGCGTCTTGACCGGCGGCTTGCCGCCTGCACCCTGGCTGTCCATTCGCGAACCTCCCTCTTTGCGGTGAGTTTCTTCTTTCGGCTAATTGGCCTCGATGCCGCACCAGCTCGCGGTGAACAGCGCAAGCGCCTTGGTGACGCGCTTGACCGAGGCGAGATCGACGCGCTCGTTGAAGCCGTGCGCGCCTTCCATTGTGGCGCCGAAGCAAAACGCAGGCACGCCGAAATCGAGACCATAGAAGCGCGCATCGGTCAGTGCGGTTGATGAGAAGCTGGTCAGCTTGCGGCCGAACACATGCTCGTAGACCGGAGCGAGAACCGCCTCGCTTTCCTGAATCTCCGTCGCCTCGTAGCCCGGCGACAGGAAGCCGGACCAGACGATCTCCGGCGGATTGTTGGCGAGGAATGGATGCGAGCGCGCCGCCTTGGCGACGAAATCCACGATCTCGGCCTGGGCGTCGGCGATCTTCCAGCCGGGCAGCACACCAATGCGGCAATCGACATCGCACCAGGCGGGCACGCTGGAGGCCCAGTCACCGCCCTTGATGATTCCAGGATTGAAGTTGAGCGGATGCTCGACCGATTTGAACGAGGGGTGCGTCTTGGCGCGCTCGTTCCATTCGGCCTCGAGACCTTCGAGCTTCTGGATCAGGTGGATTGCAGCCTTGATCGCATTTGAGCCGGTGCCGGCTCGTGCGACATGGACAGGTATCCCGCGCACTTTCAGGCGGAACCAGATCACGCCGACCTGGGCACGCATCAGCTTCTCGTCGGTCGGTTCGGGCAGGATGCAGACATCTGCACGATAGCCGCGCTGAAGTGTGGAGAGCGCGCCGAGACCGGTGCTCTCCTCCTCGATCACCGATTGCAGGTGGATGCGGCCCTTGGGCCTGTAGCCCGCGGCCTTGATCGCATCGAGCGCGTAGAGCGCCGAGATGGTACCGGACTTCATGTCGCCGGCGCCGCGACCATAGAGCCAACCGTTCTCGACCACCGGCTGAAACGGTGGCCGCTCCCACATGTCGAGCGGACCTGCCGGCACGACGTCGCAATGGCCCTGAAGGATCAGTGAGCGGCCCTCTTCCCTGGCCGGCCGGAAGGTGCCGACGACGGAGCGGGCACGCGAGAAATCGGTCTCGACCGGACCGTAGCCCGGCAGCGCCTTCAGATCGTCCTGGTTGATGACCCAGTCATCGACCTCGTAGCCGCGATCGCGCAACAGCTTTGCGAACATGTCCTGGCAGGGCGCCTCCGCCGCGCGCGTGCTCGGGATCGCCGTGAACGCGATCGTGGTGTCGATCTGCTCGTCGAAGGCGGCATCCACAGCGGCCTCGATGCGCTCGCGCGCGCCGGCTGGAAGGGGACGGCTGTCGGTCATGAATTCATCCTTGCTGTCGCTAGTGTGCCGGTCACGCTGGCAAAGCCCGGCTGGTCAAAGAAATCGCGGCCCGGGATCGCATCGAGCAGGTCGCGTGTGTAGGCGGCTTGAGGGGCCGTGAAAACGTCCGCGGTCGCGCCCTCTTCAACGATGCGCCCCTTCTGGAGCACGATGACGCGGTCGGCGATCTCGGCGGCGATCCGCAGGTCGTGGGTGATGAAGATCATGGCGAGCTTCATCTCCTGACGGAGCTCGGCAAGCAGCGCCAGCACCTGAGCCTGGACGGAAACGTCAAGCGCCGACACGGCTTCGTCGGCGATGAGCACGCGCGGCTTGAGTGCCAGTGCGCGCGCAATACAGATGCGCTGGCGCTGGCCCCCAGAGAATTCGTGGGGGTAACGATCGACGGCGACGGCGTTGAGGCCAACTCGCACCAGCAGCTTCCTCGCCTGCTCCATCGCTTCCGTGCGCGACGTGCCAAAGGCCATCGGTCCGCGCGCAATGGCATCGCCGACCTTCTGGCGCGGATCGAGGCTCGCAAACGGATCCTGGAACACGATCTGGAGCTGTTTTCGCGCCTGGCGGAGCGCCTCGCCGCGGAGCTGGCGCAGATCCTGGCCGTTGAAGCGGATGACACCGCCATCCGGCTCGGTCAGACGCATGATCATGCGCCCGAGCGTCGACTTGCCGGACCCGGATTCGCCGACGACGGCGAGCGTCTCGCCCTCGTACAAGGTCAGCGAGATGCCGTCGGCCGCGACGACCTCGCGCGGCGGCTGCAACAGGCCGCGCTTGACCCGGAATGTCTTCTCAAGACCGATGACTTCGAGCAGCGGTGTAGGATGGACCGCGGTGCGGCGGATCTCGTCGAGCCGCGCCTTCGGCACGGCATCGATCAACTCGCGGGTGTAGTCAGCCTTAGGACTGCGCAGGACTTCCTCGACCGTCCCCTGCTCCACCACCTTGCCGTGACGAAGCACCACGACGCGGTCGGCGACATCGGCAACGACGCCAAAATCATGGGTGATCAACAGCACGCCCATGCCGCGGTCGCGTCGGAGATCGTCGATCAGGCGCAGGATCTGACGCTGGGTGGTGACGTCGAGCGCTGTGGTCGGCTCGTCAGCGACCAGGAGCGCCGGACGGTTGGCCATCGCCATCGCGATCATGACGCGCTGGCGCTGGCCGCCGGACAGTTCGAACGGATAGCTCTTCTCAAGCAGCTTTGGATTTGGCAGGCCGACCTGCGTCAGGAGCTGCTGCACGCGTTCGTGCACCTCGATTGCCGACGGCATCGGCTTCTGATGGGTGAGGATCATCTCCTCGATCTGCCTGCCAACCCGCTTGAGCGGGTTCAGCGAGGACAACGGCTCCTGAAAGATCATCGCGGCTTCGCCCCCGCGCAGGCGGCGCAGCGCCTGCCGGTCGAGCTTTGCCGGATCTTGTCCTGCGACAGTCACGGCGCCCGCGGCAATATTGACGCTCTTCGGCAGCAGCGACAGCACCGCATGGGCGATCATCGACTTGCCCGAGCCGGACTCGCCGACGAGACAGACGACCTCGTTGGGCTTGACCTCGAAGGAGACGTTCTCGACCGCGAACGGGCGATCGCCGCCTTCGGGCAGCGCGATCGAGAGCCCCTCGACCGACAGAACGGGTGCCTTGGCTTGCACGGCCTCGCTCATGACCGGCGCCTCGATACACGCGGATTGAGCACATCGGAGAGACCTTCGCCGAACAGGTTGATGGCAAGCACCGTGATGAGGATCGCGAGCCCCGGAAACACGCTCATCCACCAGGCATTACGGATGACGGTGCGGCCGGCTCCGATCATGAAACCCCAGGACATCAGATTGGGATCGCCAAGGCCCATGAAGGACAACGCGCTTTCGAGCAGGATGGCGGTGGCGACCGTCAGGGAGGTCACGACCAGGATCGGCGAGATCGCATTGGGCAGGATATGGCCGAGCACGATCTGCAAGGTGCTCTCGCCCTGGCACAGCGCGGCTTCGACGAACTCACGATTGCGCAGGCGCAGGAACTCGGCGCGGGTGAGGCGCGCCAGCGGCGGCCAGCTCACGGCGCCGATGGTCAGGATGATCGTCAGCAGTGACGGGTTGAAGGTCGCGACCAAGAGGATCGCGAGCACGAAAGCGGGGATGGTCTGAAACAGCTCGGTCACCCGCATCAGCACGAGATCGACCTTGCTGCCGAAATAGCCGGAGATTGCGCCGATCGTGACGCCGATCACCATAGCCGCCATGGCCGAGGCGATGCCGATGACGAGCGACACGCGGGCACCATAGGCAACACCGGCCGCAACGTCGCGGCCGAGCGTGTCGCCGCCGAGCAGCAGGCCGTCCTCGCCGGGCGGCGTGAACGGCGCGCTGACCATTTCCCAGGGCGAGACCGGAAAGACGATGGGCGCGATGAGCGCGATGACGACCACGACAAGCAGCACGACGAGGCCGACCATGCCGCTAGGATGACGCAGGAAGGCGCGAGCCGCATCCATCACGCAGCTCCTGTCGTCATGCGGGGATCGATCAGCCTGTAGATCAGATCGGTCAGCAGATTGAGCACGATGACCACGATTGACAGAATGAGAAAAATGCCGAGCAGCACGGGATAATCACGCTGGAGCAGCGCATCGAAGGTCAGCCGGCCGAGGCCCGGCCAGGCGAACACCGTCTCGATGACCACGGCGCCGCCGACCAGCGCGCCGGCCTGCATGCCGGCCACGGTGACGACGGGCACCAGCGCGTTGCGCAGCATGTGGCCGACCACAATGCTGGGCCCGGACAGGCCCTTGGCGCGCGCGGTCTTGATGAAGTCCTGCTGGGCGACCTCGATGATCGAGGACCGCATCAGCCGGGCATAGATCGCGAGATAGATAGCCGCCAGCGAGGTCACCGGCATGATCATGTGCTTGGCGATGTCGAGCACATGCTCCAGCGGCGAGAGCTTCACGTTGATGGTCTCGTAACCGAACGGCGGCAGCCAGCCGAGTGTCACGGAGAAGACCAGCACCAGCATCAGCCCCAGCCAGAACACCGGCGTCGCATAAAGCACCAGCGACAGCACGGTGAAAACCGTATCGAGCACGCTGCCCGCCGCCAGCCCCGCGAGCGCGCCGAGGGTCGTGCCGATCAGCAGCGCGAGGCAGAAGGCCGTCACCGTCAACAGCAGCGTCGCCGGCAGCCGTTCCAGGATGAGATCGACCACCGCGCGGCGCTGGCGGTAGGAATAGCCGAGGTCGAGCCTGACGACGCGGCCGAGATAGCTTGCCAGCTGCACCGCGTAGGGCTTGTCGAGCCCATATTCCTTGCGCAGATCTTCCAGCAGCTTCGGATCGGACGCGCCGGATTGGCCGGCCATGACCTGGGCGGGATCGCCAGGGGCGGCCCGCACCAGCACGAAGTTGAAAGTGGCGATGACGAGGATGACGGCGAGGAGCTGGGCAATCCGGCTCAGTGCCATCAGCCCGATCGTCGCCGCGCTGCCGAGACGGATCACGATTTGTAGACCGACCCGAAAGTTTCGTGCGAGCCGATGCCGGTCGACACGATGTTCTTGAACGCCTTGTCGTAGATGATGGGATATTCGAGCTCCAGCGTCCAGGCGACCGGCACGTCCTCGACCAGGATCTGCTGCACCTTGGAATATAGCTCCAGTCGCTTGGCCTCGTCGAGCGTGACGGCGGCCTCGTCGAACAGCCTGTCGACCTCAGGGTTGGAATAACCTTCGGTGTTCGAGAACAGGATGCCTTTCTTGATGTTCGACGACACGTAAGTGCGGGAGACGCCGAGCGCGGGATCGCCGAGCTGGTAGAGCAGGTTTTGGGTCATCTCATAGTCCCAGTTGCCGACCTTCTCGGCCCAGCCGGCCATGTCGGTGCCGACGAGAACGAGATCGATGCCGACGCGGGCAAAGCTCTGGCGGAAGAACTCGCCGGCGCGCTGATAGGATTCGCCGTAAGGCGGCACGATGTATTTGATCTCAGCGCGCTTGCCGTTGGTGTCGGGCTTGAGCCCCATCTCATCGAGCAGCGCCTTGGCCTTGTCGATCGAATAGTCGTAGCGCTTGACCTTGCCGTCGTAGAATTTCGTCTTGGACGAGATCGGGCCGGTCGCGACCTTGGCGCTGCCGAAATAGACCCGCTTGGCGAGCGCGTCGCGGTCGATCAGGTGCATCACCGCCTGCCGGAAGCGCTTGTCGTTCATCGGCGCGATACGGTTGTTCATCTCGAGCCACTGGTGCGGCGCGAAATACTCATAGCCCTTGGTGGTGACTTCGAGGTTCTTCTGCGCCTTGAATCGCTGCACGTCGAAGAACTCGACGTCGGTCCATTGCGCGAGTTGCACCGTGCCGTTCTCCAGCGCCAGCGCGCGTGATGCCGAATCCGGGATGATGCGGTAGATGATCTCATCCAGGTACGGCTGGTCCTTCAGATAGTATCCTTCATGGCGCACCAGATGGACATGCGAGCCGCGCACCCATTCCTTCAGCTTGAATGGGCCGGTGCCGATCGCCTTGTCGTTCAGCGGGTTCTTGCGGTAGTCGGTGCCTTCATAGATGTGCTTTGGCACGATCGGCGCCGAGGTGCAGTCAAAGCAGCCGAGGAACGGCGCAAAGGGCTGCTTCAGCTTGAACACGACGGTGAGCGGATCGGGCGCCTCGGCCGAAGCGACGCGCGCAAAATTCTGCCGCGCGCGCGGATGCGTCTCCGTCAACACCTTCATGCAGCTGAACACGACGTCCTCGGACGTCATCGGCTTGCCGTCGTGGAAGGTGATGTTGGGAAACAGCTTGAACGTATAGGTCAGCCCGTCCGGCGAAATCTCCCAGGACTGCGCCATGCCCGGCATCGGCTTGAGGTCAGCGCTATATTTGAGAAGACTCTCGTAGATCTTGCCGCCGAGCGTCAGCGTCGGCTGTTGCTGGTTGAAGGCGGTGACCAGCAGCGGCGGCTCGGGCTGGATGATGGTGTTGAGTGTTCCACCGCGGGTCTGGCCGGCCGATCGCGTGATGCCGAAGGGGATAGCGGCGCCGGCGGCCAGCATGGCCTGGGTGAATTCGCGTCTGTTCATCGAGCTCTCCGTGTCGCATATCGGCGTGAGAAGGACCTTGCCAGACGCCGTATTCGGCTTTGACGAATCTGACCGGCGCGAGCATTGTTGCCAAACGCCCTGTCCCGCGCTACCTGATCGGGGACAAGAACCATCGCGATCGGGCCATATCTGGCCCGGAAGATGCATAAGAGCCTTGCAGAAAAGGACTTGGATCGGGAGTTCACGACACGTGAAAGTCGTAGCGCGGCGAGATGTGACTGGCGAATTGCGAACCTGCAGCAAACAGGAGGGCCCCGCAGCGGCCGCCAACTATGCCGGACAACTTCAGACGATCGCGCGGCCGGTCGCCGCGATGACCGCAACTTATCCGAACGAGAGCACCAGCACGCGGCACGCGCATCGGCGCGACCAGTTCATCCTGCAGATCACCGGCGTCACGGCGATGATGACCGAGCGCGGTCATTTCGTGGTTCCACCCGGGCATGGTTTATGGATTCCGGCCGGCGTTGTACATCAGTCGCGCGCCTGGGGTGAAGTCGAGGCCCAGACGATCTATGTCACGCCTGATCGCCGACGAGGAACGTCGGAGACGTGCCGCCTGATTCGCGCATCCTCGCTCGTCGAAGCCCTGATGGACGAGGCGGTGCGGATGCCGCAGACCTACGACCAGGACGGACGCGACGGCAAGCTTCTCGAACTCCTGCTCGCCGAGATCTCACACATGCCGGAGGTGACGCTTCACGTGCAGGTGCCACCGGACCCCCGCCTTGCGGCGATCTGTAAGGCAGTGCTTGGCGACCCCTCCTCGGACCTCACGCTCGACGACTGGGCAGACAAATGCAGCCTCAGCCGGCGAACGCTGACGAGGCTGTTCCGCCGCGAGACCGGTCAGAGCTTTTCAGTGTGGCGACAACGCGTGCGGCTCCTGGAAGCTTTGGCACGCCTGGGCGCAGGCGAACCCGTCACATGCGTAGCGCTGGACGTGGGCTATGACAGCCCGAGCGCATTCGCCGCCATGTTCAAGCGCGAGCTGGGCGCTGCACCGCGGCATTATCTTCGCTGGACAGATCAAGAAGTCGTGCTGCGCTAGTCGCTAGCGACGACGTCGGTTCGTCAAGATGAAAGCCGCGCTGAGACAGCCATCTTGTAGTAATGGTGGTCGCGCCAGCGTGTGCGTTCGCCGGTAGCGGGGACCATCTTGCAGCAGAACCATGATGTGTCATCGCGTGCTGAAGCGTACAGGCGCCGTGATGGATCGCCTGGCGCCCTGCCGGAGTTGCCGGCGAGGTACGGTGCACCAGCGCGATCACCTCTCGGTCGAGTTCAGCTGAGCCTGCAACGGGCGAGGCTTGCGGAGAGCACATTGCCTCGAGGTCGTGCACTCCGTAGACGATGTCGTCCGATTGATCCATAGTACTGCGAACGACTTGTGTTTCCGCCTTCGCGTGCTTGCCGGGCGCGGCGTCGAACTACTGAAGCAGCGTCCGGTGGTTCGGCGACATCGGGGTCAGAATGATGAGACTTTTCCGGCAAATGCGATGGTGTCGGAGCGGAAGTCGGTCGAGGAGGCAAAGATGTTCGTCGGACTTGAGAAATAGCGGCGCGTGGCGGGCTGGAGGTACAGCAGTGATATGCGCCATGGTCCGACACGCAATTGTGCTGGCGGCGGCTTTTGCCGCTGCCTTAGCACCTGCCACATGCTTCGGCGAAAGCAGCAAGCCGTTGCCCGCCAAGGCGACGCAGGAATTGCCAGCCGAGCTACTCGCGCTGCTCGAACAGAAGAAGATGCCGAAATATTCCCCTATCCTTGTGCGTCTCTTCAAGGACGAGGCAGAGCTCGAAGTCTGGAAGCAGGACAGTGCCGGCCGTTTCCAACTCCTCAAGACCTATCCGATCTGCCGGTGGTCGGGCGATCTCGGGCCGAAATTGTACGAGGGCGACCGACAGGCTCCGGAAGGGTTCTATACAGTTACGCCTGAGTTGATGAATCCCAACTCCAACTTCTATCTCTCGATCAACCTCGGCTACCCCAACAGCTTCGACAGGGCGCACAAGCGCAACGGCAGCTTCCTCATGATCCACGGCGACTGCTGGTCGAGCGGTTGCTATGCCATGACGGACGAACAGATCAGCGAGATCTATTCGCTGGCGCGTGACTCATTCCGCGGCGGCCGGACATCGTTCCAGGTCCAAGCCTATCCGTTCCGCCTGACACCGGTGAATCTGGCGCGCCATCGAAACAATCCCAACCTGCCCTTCTGGGAAATGCTCAAGGTCGGCAACGATCATTTCGAGACGACACAACTCGAACCCAAAGTGGATGTGTGTAACCGCCGCTATGTGTTCGATGCGCAACCTTCCCCGAATTCGCCGCACCCTCTCGTGTTCAATCCGATCGAGAAATGCCCTCCCTTTGTCGTCAATCCGGAAATCGCGCGAAGGGCGCTGGAAAAACGGCGCGCCGACGAGCGCGCGTACGCGCAATTGCTTGAAGACAACGTGCCAGTTGCCCCGATCTACAGCGGATTGGACGGCGGAATGAACAAGGCTTTTCTCGCACGGTATCCGGGCAGGGTGACGCTTGCGAAAGTGATGCCATATGCATCCTACCTGCCGCAATTGCCACCGATCCCCTGGACCGACAATGATGGTTCGTTGACGAGCAAATGGTTTGGTACCTGGTCCTCCAGATCGTCCGTGTGTGATACGGCGGGTGCCGGCTTCCCATCGCGCCAGTGCTGAACACCTGTTGCGACTCAACAGTCCAGAGTGCTGTCGCGCTCCCATTGGGTCAGATGGCGTGCGTAGTCGTTCCACTCCTCATGCTTCAGCTTGAGATAGGCGGGTACGAACTCCCCGAGACGATCCCGCAGCACGCTTGAGTGTTCGAGCGCTCGCAAGGCATCGAGCAGATTCTCGGGAGCCGCTTGGCCGAGGTCACGGTGTGCCCCTCGGTATACATGTTG
This sequence comes from Bradyrhizobium sp. CCBAU 45321, assembly GCF_028128975.1. Taxonomy (NCBI): domain Bacteria; kingdom Pseudomonadati; phylum Pseudomonadota; class Alphaproteobacteria; order Hyphomicrobiales; family Nitrobacteraceae; genus Bradyrhizobium; species Bradyrhizobium sp. CCBAU 45321. The sequence goes on along the minus strand of NZ_LFKZ01000127.1, from coordinate 224,622 downwards.
ATGTCGAGCCGCTTTCCGGGATCTCGCTTGTTGCTGAGGCCGTCGAGTCCGGCGGATAGAACCGCGGCCTGCAGCAGGTAGGGATTGGCAGCACCGTCGGCGAGCCGCAGCTCGAAACGGCCGGCCTCGGGAATTTCGGATCAAGTGGGTTCGGTTGTTTCCGGTGTAGATGACCGAGTTCGGCGCCCAGGTCGCGCCCGAGACCGTTCGCGGCGCGTTGATCTTCGCAATCTTGCGCGTCGAGCGACCCCCTGATTAAGAGACAGCGACGGGTAATGAACAATCAATCATTTACTGGTCGCACCACGGGCTTATCCGACCGAACATGGGCATTCGTCGCACCATCATTCTCTTCAAAGTGCCGCCACAGTTGCAAAGCCGTGCTCCGCGGCCTCGAGTGCAACGGCGATGTCGGCCTCGGTATGGGCGGCGCAGAGGAACATGTTGTGCTTGGGATGGAAGTAGACACCTCTTGCAAGCATCGCGCTGCAAAACGCCGAACCTTTCCGATAGTCCGGGTCCCCTTCAAACAAAAGCGTCGGCATTTGCACTGGCCCCGATTGACGGATTGAAAGACCGAACTGATGGGAGCGCGTCTCGAGGCCATCACGCAGCGTTTGTCCGAGCTGCCCGAGGCGGGTCGGAACATCGTCCCTGCGTACTATCTTCAATGTCGCGACGGCAGCAGCCATGGCGACGGCGCCGGCCCAGAATGACCCCGTGACAAAGACCTGGGACGCAGCACGACGCAGCCAATCGGCTCCGGTCACAGCCGCCAGGGCATAACCATTGGCGATCGCCTTGCTCCAGGCGGACAAGTCGGGCCGGACACCAAGGCCTTCCCAGCTACCCGCGGCATTCAGGCGGAAGCCGGCGCGAACTTCGTCGATGAGCAGCGCGGCGCCCTTGCTGTCACAGATGCGACGCGCCGCACGGGCGAACTCTACGGTTGGAAGTTCCTGGTCGATCCCGAGATCGTGGCGAAATGCCGAAATTAGAATCCCGGCAAGATCATCACCCGCCGCCTTGGCCGCCGCGTCGAGGCTCTCGACGTCGTTGAATGTGAAATATGCGAGATGGGCGCGATCCTCCGCGGTCACACCGAGAAGCGACGGTGAGCACCACGGCACGGCACCATGATAAGCGCCCTTGGCGACGAGGATCTTTCGGCGACCCGTTGCAGCCCTTGCGATCGTGACGCACGTCGTCGTCGCATCGGTGCCGTTCTTCTGAAACTGCGTCCAATCGGCATGTCCCACCATATCGACGACAAGCTCGGCCAACTCAACCATGACTTCGCCCGGACCATTGAGGCAGTCGCCGTCACGCCGCTGACGCTCGGCGGCTTCCTCCACCTCGGGATGGTGGTGGCCGAGCAGGTTGGGACCCCAGCTGCACATGAAGTCCACGTAGCGGTGACCATCAACATCCCAGAGCACGCAGCCCTCGCCGCGGCTGAAGAACTGCGGATACGTCTCGGGCAACTTGGCCGCGTGGAGATGTCCCCACATCCCGCCTGGCACGACCTTCTTGGCGCGCGCCCGCAGGGCAGCATCCCTTGTCCTGGTCAATTCCGGCATGCCTTCTTCTCCTCTAGTTTTGATATATCATATATTATGTTCTCGGTTACAAGGGGATTGTTGCTTTGCCTGACCCGGGCCGTCGAACCTCGGCTGGCGGAGCCCGACTCCGAGCTGACGAATTTGGGGTCTCGGGAGGACCTTGAAGTTTCTGTCGTAGAAGAAGCGCAGACGGTCGGCGCGCAAGAACGATCTCCTATATTATATATGAAATGGATTCGAACCCGTGTCGGCGCGGAAAGCCGAAACGGCCCAGACCTTTCGGGGACCGAGAATGGTTGACGTTGAACAGAGACCTGGCGAGGGCGGCGTGGGCCCGGTGGCTCGCGACAGCCTGACAAGCCTGGTTTACAACAATCTGCGCCAGGCGCTGATGGAAGGCCGGTTCTGGCCGGGCCATCGCTTCAAGATCCGTGACCTTGCTGCGACCATGAACGTGTCGGAGACGCCCATTCGCGAAGCCCTGATGCAGCTCGTGCGCGGCCGCGCGCTCGAGATGCAGGCGGGACGCTCGATTATGGTCGCCCACATGACGGCCAAGCAGTATATCGAGCTCAGGACCGTCAGGCTGTTTCTCGAGGGACTTGCCGCCGAGCACGCAACCACGCGCATCTCGGAAGCCGATATCGACAGGATGGAGGCCACTCACCGCGAGCTGATCAGCGCGGAGAAGGAGCATAGATGGTCCGACGCCGTTCGCGCCAACTGGCAATTCCACCGCGGTCTCTATGATGGATCGGGGCTTCCCGAAGTGCTCGCCATCCTCGACGATATCTGGATGCGGAACGGACCCCTGTTGAATTTCCATTACCCGCACGCCCCCCCGACCTATCCCAACGAACACCAACATCTGTCGGTTCTCAAGAATCTGCGGCAGCGCCGGCCGGACAAGGTTCGCGAGTCGATCCAGGCCGACATGATGGAGGGTGGCCAGAATCTCGTCCGGTTACTGGAAAAGCATGGCGGTACGCGCTTCATGACTCCCGAGACGGCCGTCGACGACGACGTCGAGATTGAAGCGACGAAGACGCGCGCCGCGCCAGCTGCCAAGGCAGCAGGCGCGAAATCCAGGCGTCGTTGAAAGCTGCTCACGCGGAACGGGGCGCAGTGAAGCGATCCAGGATGTTGCGGGTGATCCGCTGCGTGAACGGATCGCCGCGCTTCAGCCCCATCACCCATTCGCAGGTCGCGGCTGTCAGCACCTCGCCCTTGCCGCGGGTCATGTGCACCATCATGCCGGAGCCGTATTTGTAGCGGGCCAGACCCTCGGGCGTGACCTCGCCGGTGATGCACTCCACCAGGCCTTCGTGGTCGCTGCTGCGTACGTAGTAGCGGAAGCCCTCACCCTGCGGCTCGTCTTCCGCCAGGACGGCCGGCGCCATCGCCAGGATCTGGATGGTCTCGGGCTGCCCTTCGACCGGAACCGGAAAAGGAAGACCGTTGCGGAACGTGTAGTCCAACCCGTCGACCTCGTAGGCGAAGATGTGCTGCTTGTCGCCGAAGACGTCGGCATAGTGCAGTCCCGTGCCGGCAAACGCCCAATGCTCCGGGCGATAGACCGTAAAGCCTCTTTGGCCGTTCGGGGCAAATCCGCCCCAGGATGCGTAGAGGCCGTGCGCGCCGTTCACGCCGACCGTCGAGGCGCCCGGCCAACGGACGTTGCGATCTTCCCAGGCAGACGTCATCAGGCGCGCGCGGTCCGTACCGACGATCGGATCCTTGTGGATGGCTTTGAACTTGTAGCAAACTTGGCGCTTGCCGTCGTCCTCGAGCCGGATCTGCCACAGGAAATTCGCGCCGAAGCGCGCGAGGCGCCCTCCGCCCTCCACATAGCGCTCGATCGCCTCGCGCATCTCCCATGTCCAGTACTCGTCATGGCCGATGATGGTGACGCAAGGGTAGGCGTCGAGCAACTCGGGCCGGTAGTGAAGATCGGTCTGGGTGATCATGTCGAGCGCGTAGCCTTCCTTCTGCGCCCAGAGCACGAAATGCCGGTCGTACTGGGCCCAGCCCGCCGCCGCGTAATACTGGCCAAAGCCGTTGGAGAAGGCCCACTCCTTCATCGGGTAGCGGGGCGCGTCGCCCATCTCGGGCGCGGGATCAGCGCAGATGCGCGGTGCGCCGGACGGCAGCCAGACCATGCCGCGCGTCCATGGCCGCTGCAGCGACAGCACCGGCGACGGCTCGTCGCTGTCAGGACCTTCGACGCCGAAATAATGATTGGCACCGCCAAAATCATTGTAGGCGGTCCAGGTGCCCGTCGGCAGGATCATCAGTATTTTCGCGCGCCGCGTCTTCTCCGTCGGCCGCACGACGAAGAAATGGTGCTGGATGAAGCGGGCCCCATTCGCTCGCTCGCACGACGAGACCACACGATAAAAGCCCGAGCGCAGATCCGGCGGCAGCGTCCATCGGTGAGCGACCGGCCAGTTGCAGCCATTGCGATAGGCATCGGACGGCGTAGCCGCGAACACGCCGTCAAGCACATCGATCTCATGCACCATCTCGGGCTCGAGACCGTCGCGATAGATCTGCAACCGCCAGACCTTTGCTGTTGCCGAGGAGCGAAAGACAACTTCGTCTCCCGGGTCGTAAGACATCGCATCGGTATAGGTGTAGACTTCCGCAACAGAGGGATCGCCGCGCGGAACCTCATACCAGGGCTGGCTGGCCCAGTGCTCGTCCGCATGCATCGGGCGCGCCTTGCGGGGAGCGACATTGACGGATCCCAATTCAGGCGGATGAAACTCAGGCTTGTCCGACATGACAGCCTCCCTGGTTCGAAAAGCCATCTCTGGCGGCGAGATGGCGGCTTTGCATGTTGGGCCGAAATCGAGGCTGCAGTCTAGGTTTTGGCAGGCATGACGAACGGCCTCGGATCGAGAAACCGATTCACGACGTTCAACGTGATGGTGCTGATGTTGTTGTCATAGTTGTTGTGACCCAACGACATGCCGTAGGTGATCGATCCCGTCGCAAAGACGGCGCCGCCATGGGCGGTCTCGAAGAACACCATGTCGGCGCGCACCAGCGCATTTTGCGTGCCGTCGAGACCGTCGACCACGGTGCGAAACTCCTCCGGTGTGGGCAGCGCGCCCGCGCCCAATCCTTCGGATGTCGCGATCCGCAACGCATGCGGCGGCGTTCCGAGTTCGAGATCGTATCGATCGATCTCGCTGCCGACGGCACCATTGTAGCGAAATCCAAAATCACCGAATTTTTCGTGACGGCCTGTGCCCTCGAAGATGAACGCGACACGCGGATCCTCGCTTTCGGCCGTGCGCAGATAGTAGCCGCAGGTATCGTTGATCATGGCGGAGAACCCGACGCCGACCAGCTTCTGCGGCGCAAAGCCCGAATGCCGCCACAGCGATCCCGGCTCCCCGGTGCCGGCTAGATGCACTTCGCCGGGCTCCGATTCCCAGGTGCGCGTCCCGGCCATGCCGCGGCGAACCTCCAGCGCGGCGGGCGCGGCCGGGTGAAAGCCGCAGCGCCAGTAGAATGCATTGCCTCCCATCGAGATGTGCCGCCCGCCGGCGTTCTGATACGCCATGATCGCGTTCATCATGTTGAAGCTGAAATATTCGGGATGGGTCGGCGTCATCATGACCCGGTAAGGAGCGAGCGCCCGCGCTCCTTCCCGGTCAAGCTCGACATCCGTGATCAGATCGTAGGCGATCCCCTTCTCCTCGAGCCAGTCAAGGATATGGGTGTCGTTGATCAAATTGAACCAATAGCCGCGCGGACGCATGTTGAGGATGGGCCGCAGCCAGGAGCTGTAGGCCCGCCCCGAGCCGTCGACATGGCAATCATAGGTCGACTGGCCGATCTCCGGGTTCTCCTGCATGAAGACGTCATCTTGCGGCAACCACAGAACGTGCTCCATCAAAGTCTCGAAGTGAACCTGATAGAGACGCAACGCGCTGTTGGCATAAGCCAGATATGTCGCGATCGAAGCGACCACGACCAGATCCGCCCGCCGGGACGCCTTGCCGGGCGTCACGAAGAAGGTGACGTAGCTTTCGCAGTCCCGGTCTGGATTGTCACCTCCCGAGGTCAGCCGGAGCGCGTAGACGCCTGATCGCCAGTGGGCTGGCACATCGAGCGTGCAGGTTGTCTGCCATTCGCAATCGTAGATATCGTCGCTGTGGAAATGAATCGCCGCATACTCCTGCGGCGACAGCCGCCAGTCGTGAACGGATCCAGACCATTGAAAGCCGGTCACGCCCCTGCGGGGCAGTTGGTGGAGGCTGCCGTGCAGGCCGTTCGGTGAAATATCCTTGATCGACAGTGACGAGATGCCGTTTGCGAAATCCCAGAAGGCGACAAGCCCTGCATCGCTTGCTCCCGTCCGCAACCGGCCGTCGAATACCCGCAGCGCCTCTGCGCTCAATGGATACGAAAAGACCCGCGGAGCTTCAATCTTGCCATCGAAGTGCGAGGTATATTGGCGATCGCCATTCGCATGATGGGCCGCAATCAGGAACGGCAGGCCGGAATCGAGCGCGGGCGCTTGCGGCAGGGCAAACGATTTCGAATAGGCAGCGACTGGCCGAACGCCATCTGCCGGAACGATCAGCGATAAGGAGACCGATCCCCCCGCAAGGTCAAGCGCGCACGATACGAATGCCCAGACGCGCGGGCGCAGCTTGACGTCGAGGGCAAAACGCGCCGGCGTACCGCTCACCTGGCCCAGCACCAGCACCAGATGCCCCTCCTCGTCGAGTTCGAGCGCGTAGCCGCACGCCGAGCGCTCGCACCAATTTCCCATCACGGCCTTGGCATTGTCCGCGATCCGCGTCGGATACACGTAGGCCCCGAAACACCAGTGCCCGCCGGTCGGGACCAGTGCACCGTCGTGGTCAATGACGACGTTGGATCCCGGCCGGATCGGCTGGTCGAGGCAGGCATGCTCACCGTCAATGGGGCTCGTTATCACTTCATATTTGAAGCCAGGGCCGTTGCTGTCGACATCGCCGCAGCGCAGCCTGAGCACCTCGACCTTCACGCTCGGCCGCTTGCTGCTGAGCTGGAATCTGACGGGCTCGCCTGCCGGGACGCTGATGCGATCCGGATAGCCGAGATATTCGTTGGTCCTATAGATCACCGGAAATCTCCGCAGGCAGCGTCGTTCCCGTCATTTCCTGCCAACGCAGCTTGAAGACATGCCACTCCGCTTCAACAAGAGAGGTGAAGACGCGATCATCGACGAAAGGCATGGGATCGCCGCGACGCTTGGGGATGCGCGACAGCCGCCAGGCCTTGCCAGGTTCGAGCACGATCAGAACAAGCCGTCCTTCCGGCTTGCCCCAGCGCATCCGGGCCAACAGCTTGCGGAGTTCCGGGCTATGCGCTCCGAGCGGACTTGCGCGGAACTCCTTGACGAGATCGAGCCTTCCGGGATCGATCACGTAGCGCAGCGCGCCGGGGTCACTGGTGTGATCCATGCTCGGTCCTCACTTAGAAGCGCAAATGGCGGGAGAAGCTAATGCGGCCTAGCGAGTCAGCCAGGCCATCCACCGCTCGCGCAGTTCGTTACGGTGCTCGCCGATCCAGGCGAAATCGGGCTTGACCAGCTTTTCGTAGTTCTCCGGCGAAGTCGCGTAGAGATTGCGCTCCTCCGGCTTCAACAACTCGATGGCCGACTTGCTGGCCGTCGCATAGTTGACAGCGCGCATGAACGGCACATGCGCATCGGAGCTCGCATAGAAGAAGTCGAGATAGGCCATGGCGGCTTTGAGGTCGGGCGCACCCTTGAGAACAGCCATGTAACCGGTGTCGCGAATGGCTTGGTCCCAGGACATGGCAACCGGTACGCCCTCCTTCACCACGGCGAGCGCGCGGCCCGAATAGCTCATGGCCATGACGACCTCGCGGCTGCGCATGATCTGCTGCACCTGGTCGCCGGTCTTCCACCACACCGCGACATTGGGACGGATCTCGTCCAGCTTCTTGTAGGCGCGATTGATGTCCAGCGGGAAAAGCTGCTCCGGCTTGACGCCGTCGGCGAGCAGCGCGGCTACCGGCACCCACCAATCGCTGTCGCCGGTGTCGGGGAGCCCTCGCGGCCCGGGAAACTGCTTGACGTCCCAGAAGTCCGCCCAGGTCTTGGGCGCTTTGTTCTTGAACGTTTCGGTATTGTAGGTGATCAGCATGCCGCCGGTCGTGCGGGCGACGCCGTAGGGCTGACAGGCGTCGGAGACGCCGAACTTCTGAACGTTGGGCAGTTTCGCACAATCGATCTTCTCGAGCATATCGGTGCGTCCGACCAGGTCGGGACCTGTTGCCGTGACGATGTCGAACTCCACCTTGCCGGTTCGCTGCATCGCCTTGGCGCGCGCCCACTGATCGGGCACCTCGATTGCGACCGGGACGATTTCGACATTCTTGGCCTTTTGGAAGGGATCGTAGAAATATTTTGCGAGGGTGTTGCCCATCAGGCCACCGGTCGTTGCAATCACCAACTGGTCTTCCAGTTTTTCAGCGGCAGCCGGCAACGCTCCGGAAAGAACCGAGGCAAGCACGACAGCTGCCGAGTTCCACATCCAACCTGTTTTCAGCATCGACGATCTCCTCTCTGGCTTCTCACTGGCTCGCTATCCGGGTAACGCTGCGGGATCGGAGGACCTGGGCCCCCAGCAGAATCAAAATGGACAAGACGATCAGCAGCGTCGCGATCGCGGGAATCACCGGCGTCAGGTTCTGCTCGATATCCTCGAACATTCGACGCGGCAGCGTCTTCTGTCGCACACCGGACAGAAAGAACGATACCACCGGCTCGTCGAAGGAGATGATGAAGGCGAACAGCGCACTGCTGACGAGATTCGGCAGGACGAGCGGCAGCGTGACCAGGCGGAAGGCTTGAAAGCGTGTCGCGCCGCAGCTCATGGCGGCCGCCTCCAGATTAGCATCGACCTTTCCCAAGGCGGCGGCCATCGTGAAAACGACGAAGGGCAAGGTGAGCACCGTATGCGCGAGCACGAAGCCCGGAATCGTGCCGGAGAGTCCGATCGTCTGAAAAAACAGATAAAGGCCGACGGCGAGTGCGATATGCGGCACAATGATCGGCCCGATCAGCAGGATCTGGAAAGCGGTGACCAACCGGCTGCGGCCGCGGATCATTGCATAGGTCGCGGCTGTGCCGATGACCGACGCGAAAAGAGCGGTCAGCAAGGCCACCTGCACGCTGAGCCAGGTGGCGGCACGCCATTGCCTGCTGTCAAAATATTCCGAGTACCATTTCAGCGTGAAGCCGGACGGCGGAAATGCCAGATAGTCGTTCTGGCTGAACGACATTGGGATGACGATGACCAACGGCACGATGATGAAGGCCAGCACGGCATAGACATAGGCCGCCAGCGCGAGCGATCCGCGGTCGGTCGGCGGCTTCATGAGGCATTCCCCATCAGCCGGTCGAAGCGAAGCGTCTTGCTGAAGATGACCGCAAGCAACGTCACGAATACGGTCAGTACCCCGACCAACGCTGCAGCGAAGGGCCAATCGAGGACCTCACGGATCTGCTTTGAGACGAGCGTCGAGATCATCATCTCCTGCGGCGAACCGAGCAGGGCGGGCGTGATGAAGAAGCCGATCGCCGTGAGGAACACGAGCAGCGAACCGGAAACGACGCCCGGCAGGCTCAAGGGAAGGATGACCTCCAGAAAGGTCCGCAGGCGCGTTGCGCCGAGCACGGCGGCCGCACGCGCATAGTCGCTCGGAATGCTGCGTAGTGCGCCGTAGATCGGCAGGATCATGAACGGCAGAAGCACGTGGGTCATGGCGATGACCACGGCGCTCTGGGTATAAAGCAGCTTGAACGGCTGTGACGTCAGACCGAGAGACATCAACGCCGAATTGATCAGCCCGTTGCGCTGGAACAGGAATGACCAGGCGGCGGTGCGTACCAGGACGCTCGACCAGAGCGGCAGGATGACACAGACCGCGACAAGGGCGGCGACCGTTCCCTTTGCCCGGCTCATGTAGTAGGCCACCGGGAAGCCGAGGACCACGGACAAGGCGGTCACCAGCGTTGCGGTCCAGAGCGTGCGCAGCAGGACGCGCATGTGAACCGGGTTTTCGACGACGCGCGCGTAATTCTCCAAGGTCGGATGCGGCTCGAGAATGCTGATCACCAGGAGCTGCAGGATCGGATAGACAAAGACGAAGGCGACGAGGGCGAAAAATGGCAGCAGCAGCAGCAACGTCGACAGGCCACTCAGCCGACGGCCATCGGAACGCCAGAAATGCGATCGCCGCGCCTCCATCATTGCCGCTCTCCCCGGTAGAGCAGCATCGCCTCCGGAGGGATCGCGAAGGACGCAACGTCGCCTGGGGTCAAAGAGCTGAGCTGCGAGGCGCCGGGGATTCGCGCCCGCATCTCGGTGCCGTCAGGCAGACGTCCGATCAGCAGCAGCGCCGCCCCGGCATAGACGATGTCGCTCAACGTCACAGCGATGACTTGCCCGCTGGAGCCGGCGCCGAACTGCAGCCGCTCAGGCCTCACGGCCAGCACCGCGGCCTCGCCGGCTGCAACCGGCTCAACGGCCGCCGTGGCCGGCAGACGCCATGTTTCACCCCATGGAAGAGCCACGGAGATGTCGTCGCCGACGCTTTGGACGGCGACGTCGACGAAATTCATCTCGCCGATGAAGCCGGCAGTAAAGAGATTCGCGGGCCTTTCGTAGAGCTGGCGCGCCGGCCCGATCTGCTGGATCTTGCCGTCCCTCAGGACGGCGATCCGGTCGGCCATGGTTAGCGCCTCGCTTTGGTCGTGGGTGACGAAGATGACGGTGATGCCGAGCTCGGCGTGCAATCGCTTGATCTCGAGCTGCATGTCTTCGCGCAGATTCTTGTCGAGCGCACTGAGCGGCTCATCCATCAGCAGGACGCGCGGCTGATAGACGATGGCACGCGCGAGCGCCACGCGTTGCTGCTGGCCGCCTGAAAGCTCATTCGGGCGACGGTAGCCATAGCCTGCCAGCCGCACGGTCGCGAGCGCGGCTTCGGCGCGCGCGTGACGTTCAGCCGTCCGGAGACCGCGCATCTTCAGGGGAAAGGCAACATTGTCGAGAACCGACATGTGCGGGAACAGCGTGTAATTCTGGAACACCATTCCCAGATTGCGTCTGTTCGAAGGAACATAGGTCAGGTCTTCGGAATCGACGTGAATGGTGCCGCTGGTCGGGAATTCAAATCCTGCGACGCTCATCAGGATCGTGGTCTTTCCGGAGCCGCTTGGTCCGAGCAGGGCGACAAACTCACCGGCAGCAATATCGATATCGACGCCATCGACGGCGGATACGGCACCGAAGCGCTTCTCCAAGCCACTGATGCGGATCGATGCGCCCGATGCCGATTGTCTGGCCGATGCAATATCCACGGAGCCTCGCTTCCTTCTGTCTGCCTCGATGCGGGCGACCCTTGCACCCAATCCAAAGCCGCCGGCACGGCTCCGCTTCGATATAATATTTGATATATCAGGCTATCGCGCGATGAACCCGGCGACAAGGGCCATCTGCGCATCGAGCATCGGCTTTCCGCCGATGACCTTTGCGCCCTGCGCAGCCGCCCTTGCGAGAAGCCGCGTGACGGCAGGATTGACGATGATGTCGCTGACGGTGGCGTCGGGACCGACGCCTTCGATATCCAGCGGAAGCGGGTCGTCCGGTTTCATGCCGAGCGACGTCGTATTGACGATGAGATCGAATGCGCGTGCCTCCGCACGACCGGCGCTGACCTTCGTCGCGGGATAATGCGCAGCGACGGCGGCCGCAAGCGCGCGAGCTTTCTCCTCATCCCGGTTCATGATCATGAGTTCGCGGGCGCCGGCCTCCGCCAAGCCGAATGCAGTTGCACGTCCCGCGCCACCAGCACCGACCTGGAGCACCTTCCGATCCCGAACCGCGATGTCATGCTGAGCGAGGCTGACGATGAATCCCCTCGCATCCAGATTGTCGCCAACGAGACTTCCTTCGGCCGTTCGCTTGACGAAGTTGACCGCGCCGATGCGCCGTGCCGCCTCCGTCATGTCATCCAGATGCTCGGTCACGCAGGTCTTGTGCGGGATCGTGACGCCGAAGCCGAAGACGTTGCGCATCAGCCTGATGCTTGCAACGACGTGGCCGAGATCGCCCGGCAGGACGTGGATCGGCGACACCGCCAAGTCGTCGCCGATCGATCCGAAATAGGCATTCATCACCGCACTCGCCCGCACATGATCGATCGGGTCGGCGAGCACGAACATGATCTTGGTCCTGCCGGTGATCTCCATGAAGCTGTCCTTCTCAGGCCGGCAAATCGGCGCGGCCGTAACTGCCGTAGCGCTCGACCACCCGCGCCATTTCGTCATCGGCAAGGATCGCGGGTTCGCCGGCCTGACAGGCGAGCAGATACTGGCGGGCAAGGGTTTCGAGCTTCACGGTAAGGTCGAACGCCGCCTGCAGCCCTTTGCCCACGGCAATCATCCCGTGGTTCGCGAGCAGACAGGCCTTGCGCTGTTTCAGCGCGGCGACGGAGCCCTCGGCGAGAGCCCTGGTGCCGAATGTGGCGTAGGGTGCACAAGGCACATCATTTCCACCAAAACTGGCGACCATGTAGTGGAATGCTGGAATCGGCCTTGCGAGGCAGGACAGCGCGACGCAGCAGTCGGCATGGCTGTGCACGACCGCGTTGACATGCGGATAGGCGTTGAGGATCGCCAGATGCATGTGCCATTCACTCGAGGGCAAGCCGTCTCCAACCACCGTTCCATCGCGCTTCAAACGGACGAGACCGTCGATCGTCGTATTGCCGCTATTGCCGCCCGTCGGTGTAATGAGAATGTCTTCTCCGATGCGAGCGCTGACATTTCCGCTGCTGCCGTGATTGAAGCCCTTGGCTTCCAGGCGCGCTACAGTCTCCAGCACGGATTGCCTAAGTTCGCGTTCGTTCAATTCACCGCCTCCGGATTCAACATCGCTTCGAGCGTCGTCGCGAACAGGTCGACAGGGCCCAGCTTGCCGGACTTCAGGCAGAGGGCCACCGGATCCTCGTCTTCGGTCACCGCAGTGCCGATGCCGGGCCCGCCATAGGGACCGACCCGCAAACGCCGAATGCCGAGCTGTTCGACGATCGAACCAGACGTTTCGCCACCGGCCACGACGAAGCGCCGCACGCCGACACCGCGAAGAGAGACAGCAAGCCGACCAAGAATGGTTTCGGCGAGTTCCGCCGCGCCTTCTCGGCCGTACCGCTGCTGAGCCATTTTAACGGCCTCCGGAGCGCCCGAGGTGGCGAAGCCAACGGGACCGCGGCCCAGCCGCGGCCGCGCCCAGTCGAGCGCATCGCCAACCGTCGCCGCCACATCTTCAGCGTTCAGAAGATTGATGCGAAGCAAGGGATGGCTCTTCTCGAATTCAGCAAGTTGCTCCAACGTCCGCTCAGCGCAACTCCCGGCGAGGACCACGCCGCCGCCGCCAACCGCGCGCAGACTGGGCGGCCTCCTGTCGGCGGCGACGAGCCCGCGCGCCTTCCAGATGTCCGGGTAGTGCTGCACGATCGTCGCGTTGCCCGTCATCAGCTTCCAATCGCAAGTCAGCGTGGCAAGCGTATTGAGATCCCGATCGTAGATCGCATCTGCAATGAAGTAGCGGATACCCCGAGCCGCCGCTTCCGCGATCACGCGTCCGGCCGAGTCCGCGCCGGCGTCGACCTGCGAATGCGCCAGAAGGCCAACCTTGGCCCGCGTCTGGCGCTGCAGAACCCGCACGAGATCGGGATCGGTCATGGGTGTCAGCGGGTCATTGCGTTTCGGCGAGTCCGAGATCAGCTCGATCCCGAGAAACAGATGACCGTTATAGACGGTCCTTCGAAGGGCGGGAGAAGCCGGGCAAAAGGCGGTGTATTCGGCGCTGGTCAGCTGCATCAGCAGGTCGGAGACCGGCCCGATATTTCCCTGGTCGGTGGAATCGAACGTCGCACAATATTTGAAGAAGATTTGCCTGACGTCCCGCGCGAGCAGCGCCCGTGCCGCCTTCGCGGTCATACCGACGGCTTTGTTCGCGGGGATCACCCGCGTCTTCTGCGCGACCACGATAGCCGGCACATCGCCGCAGCTGCCGACGAGATCGGGGTCGGTGACAAATCCGCATTCGATTCCGGCAGCGACCAGCATGGCGGCCGTTTCCATGCCGCCCGTCAGATCGTCCGCCACCACCCCGAAGATGAGCTTCGTCATGCGTCTCGCAGATCTCAAGCAGATACCTGCGAACTCTGATACATGATATATCAAATATGTGCAATACCGCCCGCCGCTGGAGACATATCCGACATTGACGATGCGGTACTGTACCTCGACGGCGTGTTCGGGTGTTCGGACTAGTTCCGGTCAGACGAGTCGTTTTGATAGCCGTGGCGCGATCATCTCCCTACGTCGCATTCAGTACGGTGGCGCCTTGCGCTGCCGCTGTGCCTTGCCGGCCTCCACCCACCACATCAGATCGTCTGCAAAGCGGGGAAAGGACTGTTCGAGCGCGTTGCCGCCCTCACCGGTCGGCTGGCCGTCGGCCGAGAGGGTCTGACCGATCGGCCCGACGGCGACCGTGCTCGAGATCACCACCATGCCCATTTCGGACAATGTGCCGTGCCAGGCGGTGGCGGCGCGCGCTCCAGCCAGACGCCCGGCCGAATAGCTGACGATCGCAGCAGGCCGCCAGAACCACTCCTCCAGGAAGTGGTCGGTGAGGTTCTTCAATCCGGGTTGAACGCCCCAGTTGTATTCGCCGGTGACGAAGATGAACCCGTCCGCCGCCTTGATCTTCCGTGCGAGTTGCTCGAGCGCCGCGGGCGCCTCGTCCTTCGGGTATTCCTTGTACATGCGGTCGAGAATCGGGAGGTTGATCGCCTTGGCGTCGATTAGCTCGGCCTCGTCACCTCGGCGGCGCAGCTGGTCGACAACGTACTCTGCAAGCCGGATACCCATCCGGTCGGAACGATAGGAGCCGTAGAAGACGAGGATTCGATTGCTCATGGGCATTACTCCGCAGCTGGCTTCTGAAGCTGCGGTCCGCCGGCGAGCGGCGGGCCGCAGCTGATGATGGTTACTCCGGCAGCGGCTTGCCCGCCTGCTCGTTGACGATGTATTCCGCGTACCAATCCGGCCAATTCACGTCGTGCTCGCCGGTGAGCTTCTCATGCTCGCCGTGAGCGGTCGCCGCGCGGCGAAGCGTCGCTGCGAGGTCAGATACCGACGCGAAGGTCGTATCACCTTCGACCCGGCCCGGCAGACGGCTGGTGACTTCCTGCAGCACCCAGCCATTGCCGTCTGGATCGCTGAATGACGCGAACGATTGATAGGTGCGGCGCTGCGGATCCGGGCCACTGATCCGGACGCTCCCGAACAGATAAGGCTCATCGGTGCCGGTGTGGACGCCATCGCCGCCGTGAAAGACCTCGCTGACCTTGACACCGCGCGCAAGCAGCTCCTTCCGGGCAGCCTCGATGTCGGACACGATCAGGTACAGGCCCTGGGCAGAGCCCGGCGTGGCCGGCGTGACATTCTTGCCGAAGATCACCGAGGCGCCGGAGCCCGGGGGCGTGAACTGGACAATGTGGAAGTCGCTACCGTTGGTGAACTCGGCGTCAAAACGCCAGCCAAGGTTCGCGTAGAATTCCTTGGCGCGCGCTATGTCCGAGACCGGGATAACGGCTAGCTCGAACTTCATGTCCGTCGAACGGACCTTGGCGGGACTAACTGCTAGTGTCATGGTTCTCTCCTGGTGTGCGTGGTGAATACGGACGCCGCGATCACACCTGCGCGGCGACGTCGAGAATGGCCTGTGCGAAAGCGTTCGGCGCTTCCTGGGGAAGATTGTGTCCGATGCCGCCGGTGATGTGCCTGTGCTCGTACATGCCGGTGAACTTCTTGGCGTAGACGGCGGGTTGGGGATGCGGCGCGCCGTTGGCGTCGCCTTCCATGGTGATGGTCGGCACACCTATGGTCGGCGCCAGCGCGAGCTGCGCCTCGAGTTCGTCATAGGCCTCTTCGCCGTCGACCAATCCAAGCCGCCAGCGATAATTGTGGATCACGATCGCGACGTGATCGGCATTGTCGAAGGCCTTCGCGCTGCGCTCGAAGGTCGCATCGTCGAACTCCCATTTCGGCGATGCAAGCTTCCAGATCAGCTTCGCGAACTCGCGGCGGTGCTTGTCGTAGCCGATGCGGCCGCGCTCCGTGGCGAAATAGAATTGGTACCACCACTCAAGCTCGGCCTTCGGCGGCAGCGGCACTTTGCCGGCCTGCTGGTTGCCGATCAGGTAGCCGCTGACGGAGACCATTGCGCTGACGCGCTCTGGCCAGAGCGCTGCCATGATGTTGGCGGTGCGCGCGCCCCAGTCGAAGCCGGCCACGACTGCCTTCTCGATCTTCAGCGCATCCATCAGCGCGATCATGTCCGCTGCAAGCGCCGAAGGCTGGGCGTTGCGGGCGCTTGCAGCGGAAAGAAAGCGGGTCGTCCCGTAGCCGCGCAGATACGGCACGATTACGCGATAGCCCTGGGCGGTCAGGAGCGGCACGACCTCGGCAAAGCTGTCGATGTCGTAGGGCCATCCGTGCAGCAGCAGGACCGCTGGCCCGCCTTCTGGGCCGTTGTCGGTATATCCTACGTTCAGAATGCCGGCGTTGATCTGCTTCAGATGCCCAAGGGACGCACTCGTTGCATCTGCAGCTTCGGCGACTTGGCTCAGGTGCGCGGCTGCGGGGCCGGTTAAGCCAATGCCGGTTGCGAGCGCAGCAGCGGCACCGATGAACGCGCGGCGAGTCTGGTTGACGTCCTTGTGCATGGTCTTTGCTCCCGTTGAGGCGTCGTCTTTCGAAAGACATCGGCCTCGTGTGAAAGCGGTATGCACCGGGTCCGGCACGTTGGCTCGTTAAGCGTTGTTAGACGTTGTCAGCGCGATTCGGCCGGTCAGAGCCGGGAGGAATTGATTGCCCCGGGGATCGGTATCGCGGTCCGTGCGGGTTCTAAAGCCAGGGCCCAGCCTAAGCGCATGAATGGACGAAGGTTTTGTCGTCTACCGCAACGTCCAACACCGTTTAACAACGCCTAACGAGCGTTCTGAGAGTTCATGGGGGAAGGTCGGTGAGCAACCAAGGAGTGCATTATGACCCACCTAGAGAAGACATCTGCCGCGCCACGTGTCCGGCTCGAGCAACGCCTGCCCTCTTATTGGCGAGTCACGTTCAACCATCCGCCGCTGAATATTTTCGGTCCGGAAAGCATCCCACAGCTTGATGAAATCATTGCGGCCTTAGAAACCGATGAGAAGGTGAAGGTCGTTGTATTCGACAGCGCTGTCGAAGGCTTCCTCCTGACGCACTACGACTTCCTCGCGCCCCTTGAGGACTCGACGAGTATCCCGCCCGGACCGACCGGGCTGCAAGCTCTTCCCGATATGCTGGTACGGCTCAGTCGCGCGCCGGTCGTCTCGATCGCCTCGATCCGCGGGCGGGCGACGGGCGTCGGCAGCGAACTCGCGTTAGCGAGCGACATGCGCTTCGCGAGCCGCGAAAGGGCCATTCTTTCGCAATGGGAAGTTGGTGCCGGCCTCGTACCCGGTGGTGGGCCGATGGCGCGGTTGCCTCGCCTGGTCGGGCGCGGACGCGCGCTGGAGATTCTTCTCAGCGCCGACGATATTTGCGGCGAGCTCGCCGAGCGGTATGGATACGTCAATCGATCGCTTGCGGATGCGGAGCTCGACACCTTCGTCGATGCGCTAGCCATGCGGATCGCGTCTTTTGACAAGCAGGCCATCGTTGACACCAAACGCTTGGTCGATGCGGCAAGCTTGCCCGCGGATTCGGACATTGCGCCGGAGTGGGACGCTTTTGTTGCCTCGCTCGGACGTCCTGCCGCTCAGGCCAGGATCAAAACGCTGATGGCACGCGGCTTTCATCGGCCGGGCGATGTCGAGAATCGCCTAGGACACTACGTCGGTCAGCTCGGCAGCTAAAGCCTACGCCACAGTCGAAGATGCAAGCGCGCGATGTGCGCTTCATCTGGCAATTCTCAGGAGATCGCCTCATGACCTTCACCATCCAAGTTGGCGAAACTGCACGCAGCGCCGATGCCGATGGCGGCACGCCGTTACTCGGGGTGCTGCGAGATGTTCTCGGCAAGGCCAGCTCCAATTCGGATACGGTGCGGCGCTGTTCGCCGCCCGCATGGTTCAAATTGACGGGCCGCCACGCGGTCATGCGTCAAGCCGTTCGACAGCAGCGGCAACACAGGTCACGACGATCGAAGCTGATCGGCAATGCTGATGCTGGCGCAGAAGCAAATATTTGAGCTGGGAGACGAAGAATGCTTCCGTTATTGAAAGACGCGATCGAGGCCCATGGAGGCCTGAACCGCTGGAAATCTCACTACACGCTCACCGCGACCATCGTCAGCGGCGGCGACCTTTGGGCCCTCAAGGGCGTCCCGCAGGATCCGGTCGCGCGGACCATGCAGGTCGAGCTGCATCGACAATGGGCATCGGTCGCGCCGTTTGGAAAAGGCAGGCATACCGCCTTCACATCCGACCGCATCGCCATTCTTGCCGAAGATGGCAGCATCGTCGCCGAACGATCCGATCCCCGCGCTTCGTTTGCGCGGCACGATCTGCGAACGAGTTGGGACCCGCTGCATCGCGCCTACTTCAACGGATACGCGCTCTGGACTTACCTCACCACACCGTTCCTGCTCGCCATGGACGATTTCAAGGTCGAGGAAATCGAGCCCTGGCGCGAGGGAGCGGAAACTTGGCGCGGCTTGAGGGCCACCTTTCCCGCGGAGATCGCGAGCCATAGCTCCGAGCAGGACTTCTATTTCGGCGAGGACATGCTCATCCGCCGGCACGACTACCGCGTCGATATCGCCGGCAGCTTCCCGGCGGCGCAGTACGTATCCGACCACGTGAACGTGGACGGCATCTGGATTCCGACCCGACGCCGGGCTTATCTGCGCGCGGATGACCTGAAGCCGATGCTCGATACGCTGATGGTGTCGATCGACCTCTCCGACTTCCGCTTCGGCTGACGCAGCGACTACTTTGAAGCCTCGTCCAGCAGTTCGCGTGCAGCCTTCAGGTCGGCCGTTTCGAAGCCTTCCGTGAAGCGGGCATAGGTCTCGGCCAGTCCGTGCAGCGGCTTCGCCCTGCGTTGCTTGCGTCGAAGGCGGGCCAGCGATGTTTCCGTTCGCAGCCGCCACGACAGCGCGCCCTGCTTCTCTGCCAGTGCGATCGAGGCCACAAAGCTTGCCTCTGCCGCGTTCGTGTCACCGCCGCGCGCCTCGAGTTCACCGCGCAGGCGCAGAAGCTCCGGCGCGTCGAAAGCCGCTCCGGCCGGCTCGATGCGGGCGATTGCCTCATGCAGGATGCGCAGCCCCTCCGCCAATTGACCCAACTCTGCCAATCCCTGTGAAAGCTCGGAGATGAAGGCAGATGCATACAGTTCGTAACGATCCGCATGCAAACGTGCCAGCACGTTTTGCAGCAATTCGATTCCTGCTTTGCGCTCACCGCGCGCGATCATTGTCTGCGCTCGAAAACCGGTGGCTACGGCCTGATATGGCGCCAGTGCGTGGCTCGCGGCATGAGTCGAAATACGTCCGGCCATCTGCTCAACTGAAGACCAATCCCCGATCCAACCATAGAGTGATGCAGACCAGCACAAAGCGATGCAATGCATCACCGCGTCCTGTGGCGCCGCCCTAATGATAGAGTGAACGCATTCGACCGCCCGATCGGGGAACCCAAGCAGCCATAGCACGCGCGCGAGCGGCACCTGTGGCATTCTCGCGTAAGCGAAATGACCGGGTTGAGCCCCGCGGAGCGCACCGGCATCCGAAAGGCCCTCGTCGAGATGCAGTTGCGCAGTTCTCTGATCGCCTATCAGGTGATAGGAAACGCCGACTAGTGCTTTGGCTCCGACAAGACCGGCCTTGTCGCCGATCTCACGCGCAACACGTTCCGCCTCAAAAGCAGTGGGAAGCAGTTCGCGGAAATCACCAGTGCGCCGATAGAACATATTCAAACGCGCCAGCAGACGAAACTTGTTGGGGCGGTCACCCAGCGCCTCGGCAATTTCGAGGCCGCGGCGCAGCGCCAGTTCAGCCTGATCGCTATTGCGCTCGGTAAACATGAAAGCGTGTCCGAGCGTTGCCTGAAGCTCCAGTTCCCACGCACTGCCGCGGGTCGAATCATCAAGCATCGAGAGCGCGCGGCTCGACCATAGGCGCCCTTCGTCCAGCAGATTGAGCTCGACGAACAGCCTGGCGCAAGCGCCGGCGAGCGGAACGCGCAGTCCAGCGCCATCATCATTGGCGAAAGCCCATTGCAGCGCGGCACGCGCATCGGAAAACAGCAGCGTCCGAGCTCGCGAACTCGAGGCTTGGTTGCCAGCGCCTGAATCCGTCGCCGTCGTTTCGAGCGCGTGCTGGATATAGCGGGCATGCCGGCGCGCGATGCTCGTCGCTTCACCGCTGTCAGCGAGCTTTTGCGTGGCATAGGCCCTGGTGGTGTCAAGCAGCCGATAGCGCGTGACGGGGGCGTCAGGCCGCACCGAAATCAGCGACTTGGCAACGAGTTGCTCCAGCGACTCCACTATATGCTCGACCGGCTCGCCCTCCTCGCCTGCGACCATAGTCGCTCCCTGCAAAGTGAAAGGAGCGGCGAAGATGGCAAGGCGACGCAGAACGATGCGCTCGCTCTCGCTGATCAAGCCATAGCTCCAGTCCAGCGTTGCACCGAGGGTTTGATGGCGCGGAGGCGCCGTCCGCCGGCCGCGCCACTCCAGCTTTAGCCGGCCGTCGAGCAGCGTCACTATCTCGCGCAATCCATGCGTGCCGACCCGCACGGCGGCGAGTTCGATCGCCAGCGCAATGCCATCGAGCTTGCTGCAGATTTCGGCGACAATCTCGGCGTCTTCGTCGGCGATTTCCTCGCGATGGCCGGCCGCAGCCGCCCGCTCCGTGAACAGGCGCGCAGCCGGATAGGCCAGCATCTCGCGTGCGCTCAGCCTCGCCCCCTGCGGCGGCCCCTCGAGCGGGGCGAGCTCGAAGATCTGCTCGCCTTCTACAAGCAGCGACTCGCGGCTGGTGACGAGAATGCTGACACCAGGCGCCTGCTGGTGGATGCGCTCCGCCAGCGCCGCAATCGCCTCGACGACATGCTCGCAACTGTCGAGTACCAGCAGCAGGCGCCGGTTGCGCAGGTGACCGACTATGTTGTCCGTTGGATCAGAATGGTGCACCACGAGTCCAAGGGCCCAGGCCACCGTGCCGGCGGCAAGCGCCGCATCCTTCACCATGCTGAAATCGAGAAAGCGAACCTGACCTTCGAATCGGGCCGAGAGTTCGTGGGCCAGCGCGATCGCAACGGTGGTCTTGCCGATGCCCCCAGGGCCCCTGAGCGTGATGAAGCGTTCGGCCAGCAAACGCTGCGCCACTTCCCGCACAACGTCATCCCTCCCAATCATCCGCTCCAGGCGGGGAGGCAGGACTGGCACAGACGCCTCAGCGGCGCTCGGCGCCTGCTCAGGAGGCGAAACCACCGGAATTGCGTCTGCGATGCGCTGCACCGGTGCGACGAAGCAATAGCCGCGGCTCGGTACATTGGTGATGTAGCGCGCCCCCTCCTTGCCGTCACCGAGCGCCTTGCGAAGCTCGGCGATATGCACTCGCAAACTAATCTCTTCGACGGCAAGGCCCGGCCACGCGTGGGCCAGCAGCTCATTCTTCGACACGATATCGCCAGCCCGGCTGACCAACAGCAGCAGGATATCCAGCGCGCGGCTGCCCAGCTTGACGGGCACCCCGTCCTTCTCAAGCAGCCGCGTCTTGTCGTGAAGGGAGAACGGTCCGAAGGAGGCGATGCCTGCGTCGTGCGGAGCCCTCACGAGATTGGCGCGAGAACCGCTCGTTGTGTCAAGCCCGGTCACTTGCGCTCACCCTTGTCGATTGCTGGTTTGCGGAATTCACTGTACCGCGCCTGCCCCCATCAAGCTTCCCTTTTCTTTCGGGGAAAACCACCGAAAGCCCGGCGATCTGTGTGCGGACAACATCGTTATCGGAGGTTTTGCAGCTCAAGAAGAAGCTGCACGTTGTGAGGTGCAAGTGAGTGCAACGGAGGGAGCGGCACTTCCAGTACCGCTGATCCGGCCAAATTGTCACACTCACCACCACCAATCGCTGCAGGACCTCAGTCATGGATCTTGACGTCGGCAGGCATGTGGTTGCCGCGTAGCGAATTTCTTCAACGTAAACAATTGGTAACAGCGTCTAACAACACCTAACAAGCTATTTTCCGGCTCTCCGGCGACATTCAAGCCACGGGCGGTGCGCGAACCAGATGGTCAACACCCGGTCAGGCAAGGGAGAGCAAGATGGACAGGCCGCACGTTTACGAAGTTATCGACCAGGATCGGCGCGCCCTGCTCGGCGGCGCTGCGATGGGTATTGCGATTGCCGGCACCGCTGGCCTGTTTCCTCTTCACCACGCTCTGGCTGAACCGAACAATGTAATTCGCCCGTTTCGTGTCAACTTCCCTGATGAGGCACTGAGCGATCTTCGGCGGCGCGTCGCTGCGACACGCCTGCCCGACCGGGAGACGGTTGATGACGGATCGCAGGGCCTTCAGCTCGCCGCGTTCAGCGAACTTATGCGCTCCTGGGCCACTGAATACGACTGGCGCAAAGCCGAAGCCAGGCTCAGCGCCCTGCCGCAGTTCACAACGACAATCGACGGCGTCGACATTCACTTCATCCATATCCGCTCACGTCATGCGAACGCGCTGCCGTTGATCATGACGCACGGCTGGCCGGGCTCAGTGTTCGAGCTGCTCAAGACTGTTGGTCCTCTGACCAACCCAACGAGCCATGGTGGACGTGCAGAGGACGCATTCCATCTTATCCTACCGTCGATCCCCGGCTTCGGCTTTTCCGGCAAGCCGAGAAGTCTCGGATGGGGGCCGGAGCGCATCGCACGAGCCTGGGCCGAACTTATGAATCGCCTCGGCTACGACCGCTATGTCGCCCAGGGCGGCGACTGGGGCGCGCCGATCTCAAGCGCAATGGCGCGACAGGCTCCTGCAGGGTTGCTCGGCATCCACATCAATCTGCCGGCGGCCGTGCCGTCCGAGATCGCGGCGCTGCTTGCCACCGGCGCTGCTGCTCCGCAGGATCTCTCGTCGAAGGAACGAGCCGCGTTCGACGCACTCTCAATCTTCTACAAGAGATATCGGGCCTATGCCGCAATGATGGGAACGCGGCCGCAGACCATCGGCTACGCGCTGACCGACTCTCCCGCCGGGCTGGCGGCCTGGATGTTCGACTACAACAACGCCGAACCGCTTCGCCTGCTCACGCGCGACGAGATGCTGGATGACGTCACGCTTTACTGGCTGACGAACACGGCTGTTTCATCCGCGCGCATCTACTGGGAGACGGCGGGTCAGAGCGTCATTCTCTCCTCCGCGCAGAGGACAGCCGAAATCTCGATTCCCGTCGCGATCTCCGTCTTCCCCGACGAGGTCTATCGCGCTCCGGAGAGCTGGGCGCGGCGCGCCTACCGCAACCTCATCTACTTCAACGAGGTCGAGAAGGGTGGACACTTCGCTGCGTGGGAACAACCCGAACTTTTCTCCCGGGAAGTCGCCGCGGCGTTTCGGCCTCTCCGCAATCTCTGACCTGAGCCAGATCTCAACGCCCTGCAACCCATCAACCCTGAAGGACAATATCCATGAAGACACTCCGCACCATCGCCGCAGTTGCGGCACTGTTCGTCGCCGCCGGCTTGACCTTGCCTGTGGCTCAGGCCCACGAAGTCAATCTGGGCGACATCAAGCGCACCAACCTGCTCCGCAACGATCTCGGTGCTGCTGGACGCGAGGTCATCCAGGTGCTCGTTGAGTTCGGCCCGGGCGTGAGCGCGGTCCGGCACTCGCATCCCGGCGAAGAACTCGTCTACGTCACCGAAGGCGCCTTGGAGTATCAGCTCGACGGCAGGCCGCCGCTGACCGTCAAGGCCGGCGAGGTGCTCTTCATTCCGCACGGAACGCCGCATGCGGTGAAGAACATCGGCTCCGTCAAGGCCGCCGAGCTTGCCACGTACATCGTCGAGAAGGGCAAGCCGCTTCTGATGCTGAGCGAGTGAACAGCTCAGGAAGGCCAGGCAAGCGGCATGACGACTGCGACACACGCGACCTTCGCATTTGGGAGACCCACATGATCAATATCTCGGAGAGAATCGACCGATGTCACCGCGGCGTAGCGATGGCGGTCGCGGCGGCTACGGCACTCGGCGCTCCCATATCCGGCTCTTTGGGTGCGCCGGCACGCGCCCAAACTCTTTCCGAACAGGAACAGAAGGTCGACGTCGGCTTCATCGAGATCGACGAGGACATCACGCTCCGGAGAATGGTGGTCCACAACGCGAACCCGAAGGGGACCGTCCTCTTCCTGCATGGATTTCCGGAAACGCTGTACGCCTGGAAAAGTATCTCTCTTACCCTCGCCGACGACTACGAAGTCCACGCTTTCGACTGGCCCGGCTTCGGGTTTTCCTCGAGGCCGAAGGTCGACAGGTTTTCGTACGCCCCCAAGGACTACGCGCGCGTCTTGAACGACTACATACGCAAGGCGGGCATCAACACATCCAAGCTTACGATCTACGCGACTGACGTCGGAGCTCTGCCGGCTCTTCTCCTGGCTCAGGAGAAGCCCGGCATCGCGACGTCGATCATCGTCGGCGATTTCGCCCCCTTCGACAGGTCCCACTACATGTATGCGAGCCTGCAGAGCCTGAAGACTGGCCCTTCAATGGATAAGGCTCGGGACCAGCTGAACAAGAACCGCGACGACATCCTCGAAAACGCGTTCAGAAGAGGCCTGCCCAAGGAAGCGCAATTCGATGTGCCGCGCGAATTCAAGGACGACATGTCACGTGCCTGGGGCCACGGCGCAATAACGACAGCGGATGCCTTCTCGTACTACTACGCGCACTTTACGCGGGACCAGAATCACTTCGAATCGCGTCTGGAGCAACTCGCGATCCCGGTGAAGGTCGTGTGGGGCGAGAACGACCTCTACATCAAGAAGGAGATGGGGATCGAGCTCGCCGACAGAATTGGCGCCGGGCTGACGCTCCTTCCCGGTATCGGGCACTACCCTCACCTCCAGAATCCCAAGCAGACCATCGACGAAGTTCGCGCCGCATTTCGGTAGATTAACCCAGAAGTATCAAACCCCAACGCGCCAGTGGCGCCAACAAGGAGAAGTGCAATGTCCGTCTCTCTCAAAGGTGTCGCGGTCATTACAGGCGCCTCCGCCGGGATCGGTGCAGTTTATGCCGACCGGCTGGCTCGCCGGGGCTACGATCTGATTCTCGTCGCACGCAACGAGGCTCGGCTGGACCAGCTGGCGACGCGCATCGCCGGCGCCACGGGCCGTATGGTCAAGACTGTTGCCGCGGACCTGAAAAACAAGGCGGACCTGAAGCGGATCGAGGCGATCGTCGCCACGGACCCCGCCATCACCATGCTGGTTAACAACGCAGGTGTCGGCGGCCTCGAGCCGCTGTTGCAGTCCGACGTCGATGCCATGGAGGAGATGGTCGATCTCAACGTGACCGCACTGATGCGGCTTACCTATGCCGCGGCTCCCGCGCTCGTTGCGCGTGGAGGCGGCGCGATCATCAACATTGCCTCAGTGGTCGCCATCGCACCGGAAGTCCTGAACGGCGTCTATGGCGGAACGAAAGCGTTCGTCCTCGCCCTGGGCCAGTCGCTTCAGAAGGAACTGACTGACAAGAACGTGCGTATCCAGACCGTCCTGCCCGACGCGACAGCGACCAACTTCTGGGATGCAGCCGGCGGCGCCGTCGACAATCTGCCGTCCAACATCGTCATGACGTCGGATGACCTCGTCGACGCGGCGCTCGCCGGCTTCGATCAGGGTGAAGTCGTCAGCATTCCCTCGCTTCCAGATGCAGCGGACTGGGCCAACTACGAAGCGGCGCGGCAGAAGCTCATACCAAACCTCTCCCTCAGCTCAGTTCCGGCGCGATACCGAATCGCGGCTGCGGCGTAACACGTGCTCAACAAATTGGAGACCAACCATGTCACTCTTCAATATCCCGATCTCAACGCCGCGCCTTGCCCCGCTCGCCATTGCCGGTTGGCGCGATCACGCGCGCCATGTGCTTATCTACGCCGAACCACTCAGCCGGTTCGGCCTCTATGCATCGCTCGCGATCATCTACGCCTGGTTCGGCGGGATGAAGTTCACCGATTACGAGGCCCAGGGGCTGGTGCCGCTGGTTGAGAACAGCCCGTTACTGAGTTGGTTCTATGATTTGTTCTCGGTCCGCGGCTTCTCCACCTTCCTTGGGCTCCTCGAACTCAGCATCGGGCTGCTGATCGCCCTCAGATTGGCGAGTCCGATCTTCTCCGCTGCCGGTGGTCTGCTCTCCGCCGGACTCTTCGTTGCGACACTTAGCTTCATGCTCTCGACGCCGGGGGTCGTCGTGCCGGAGCTCGGACCGCCCGCGATCACCGTCGCGCCGGGTCAGTTTCTTTTGAAGGATGTCGGCCTGTTCGCCGCCTCGTTCTGGGTATTCGTCGACTCAATCAAGACTGTGGTTGGCAGGTGAGCAGGCCACTTTCGGAAAACAGCATCAGCACCTCCATGCAACCGAAGGAGAACACGACCATGAAAATGCGACATCCTAAGTGCAGCCTATGCTGCCATTGCCATCGCCATGGCGACACCTGCCGCCGCCCGTGGTATCGGCGAAACGGTTACGCCGCACTTTCCTTTCATCTGGCGTTGTTTACCGGGAAGCGCCAGACTGACCGTTTAGTTATGCGCAACGAGAGCGACGTCGAGGGCCGGCACGCCTTCCGGCAAAGCAAGACTGGTGAACTTGTCGACATCAAAGAGGCGCCACAACTCAGCACACGGCCGAATTCATACCGAAGCGCGCAGACCATCGTGAAGCACTACCGCGCCCGCAATGCGGCTCGTGCCGACTCCGGTATCGACTGGCTTGAATCGCAGGTTCGAAAGGAAGGGATGAAGGGCTGAACGGACACCGGTAGAGTCTCGTTAATCCGGTGGAGGCGTTGTAGCACGCAATCAACCCGACGATTTCCGCCTTCCTAGGCGAGGCGTACGCTCCATCTCTCCCAGCATCCGCAAACAAGGACCGTCTGAGCTCGATGTGATAATTCCCCGACTATCTGAGACGTCGCACGTTGTGCGACGTGCGACCACCAAAAGCGTCGCACAACACTCGGTTTCTTCTTTTGAAGAGAATGAAAAAAGCCCCTGCGGGCCAACATCTTAAGGGTGGCGGGGTTTTGTCGCATACCTTCGCAGTACATCGAACCCACACCTCCAAACACCCCGGTTCGGCAATTCCGTTTGAAAACCGTTTTTAGTCGACTGGCTCCCCTCAATGAACGACATCCGCATGCCCTTGAGCGATAAGAGCATCGCTCAGTTACCCACCCCGAAGAACGGCTGGTATCTAGCCCGCGATACCGAATTGAAGGGACTCTTCGTCGTCGTTGGGAAGAGGAAAAGAACCTTCACTGTCCAAGGCGATCTCCGGCAGGGAGGAAAGCGGGCGTCTTCGATCAGAGTATCTATCGGCGACACGCGCGAGTTGACCACCCGAGCAGCCCGCGCGATTGCGAAGGAATATCTGGCTCAGATCAGCAGAGGACAGCATCCGAAGACGGCGAAGCAAGATGGAGAGACTGGCGCCGGCCAGGCTGGGAACGAGGCGAAAATCGAGGTTACGACTGTCACCCTCAGACAAGCATGGCAGCGATATCGGGAAGCCCACTTGATCCGAAAGGGTCGCAGTGAAAAGACCATAGGCGGTTATCGCGATCAGGTAGAAGGCCTCTTTGCGGAATGGCTCGATACTTCGCTAAGCGAACTCGCGATGGATCCTGCTCGCGTTGCCAGAAAGCACGACGACATTACGAAAGAGAACGGTCCGTATATCGCAAATGGCTGCATGCGAACGCTGCGCGCAATCTACAATCATGCTCGCAAGACCAACAGATTTCTGCCACGCGACAACCCAGCAGACGCCGTCGATTGGAATGAAGAAAAGCGCCGAGATACCGGCATGGGCGCGAGCGACTTGACCGAATGGTTCCGGGAGTTGGCTGCCCTCGAAAATCCGGTCCGTCGCGAATTCCATCTGCTCACGCTGCTTTGTGGATCTCGGACTACAGCAGGTGAAGTCGAGTCACGTCGACTCTCGCCGCCGAACTCTACACATCGAAAAGCCAAAGGGCGGCAGGAAGCGAGCGTTCGACGTCCCACTCTTTCGAGAAATGATGCTGTGTCTCATTCGGGCGATACGCTTCGGTAGGCAGATGTATCCGCTGCAGTCGCGGAAATGGATCTTTCCCGGCGACAGTGAGTCGGGCCATCTTGCCGAAACAAAAGAGGATCGCGATACCCTTTCGAAGTGGGGTAACGATCTTCGCCAAACATTCCGGACCATTGCCACAGCTGCTGGAGTTTCAGAATTCGATGCAAAGCTGCTAATGAACCAATCAATCCCAGGCGTGAATGCCGGCTACGTTACCCGACACAAGCTGCTTGAGGATCATCTGCGCAGCCAGCAACAAGCAATCGGCACTGCTGTGTTCTCCGCTATCGGCAAAATGCTTACGAAGGACGCCGCCTTGCGAGATTGGCTCGGACCCTGCGCAAGCCGATGTGTAACCGGCGGGCACCAGATGAAGCGAGCCGATCTGGGTGAGGATCTAGACAGAATTTGGCATGTAGCCTGAACGCACGCTAGGTCCTGGCCACCGGCAACGCGGCGCCTTTCCAAATGCCTAGTTTCCAAACGAACAGCCGAAGTGGAGCGGTAGGTCTGGGAGTTCTGCAGCAACGTCTGCCCTGAGCGAACGCCAGAATCGCGGAATCAAGATCAGTTTGAATATTCAATGATTCCAATGAACATTTGGAAAAAATGGCCGAATTCGCCTGCAATGATATCAATTGCTTGGCAGGCGTTTCCAAATAAGGAAGCGCCTCTCCCAGCGAGGGATGGCATTCGAACGGCACCGACCTGCTCAGATTTGGACCCAAAATCAAAATGTGACCATGATCACTAGTGATCATGATCATAAATAATCATGTTCAATTTACTGGCAAGCGGAAGTTCTTCCTTCCCGGTCTTTCACCGCACGAGCGGGGCAGGATTATCGATATCTCCAGGTGGTGAAGCTTGTTTGAGCCTACGCGCGAGGAGTGTCGTCAAACGCCGTCTGACCATCATGAACGTTCGAAAGCGCCCGAAACAGACGTCCTTCCACTTAACTCAATTCATCCGGGGGCGACTTCATCCACTATGCTCCTCTTTTGCGACGGGAGTTGGTGGTGATCAGTTTGGTATCGTCCTCATACCGCGATTAGCTGCATCAGCCGGGTGCAATCGGTCTCGACGCCTGCCTCGCCGCTGAATACGATCTTTCCGCGTTCGACCACATGGAAGCGGTCGGCGACCGACAGGGCCTCATGTACGTTTTGCTCGACCAGCAACACGATTGCCCCCCGATCGCGCAGTTCCCGCACGATTGCGAAGACTTCTGCAACAATCATTGGCGCCAGGCCTTCGCTTGGTTCGTCGATCAACACGAGACGTGGCTCACCGACCATGACCCGCGCCATTGCCAGCATCTGTTGTTCGCCGCCGGATAGTGTCGTGCCGAGCTGATGCCGTCGCTCGCCCAGTCGCGGAAAGCGACCGTAAATCGCATCAATCGCACGGTGCTCCTGCTGTCTCGAACGCCCCCTCACCTGCAGCAAACCCAGCGACAGATTTTCCTCAACAGTCAACCCTGGAAAGATGCGGCGATCCTCCGGCACAAAGCCGACGCCAGCATGACAGACGCGATCGGGTGAAAGGCCGCAAAGTCCGCGCTCAGCGAGCGTGAC
Source organism: Bradyrhizobium sp. CCBAU 45321 (assembly GCF_028128975.1). Classification (NCBI taxonomy): domain Bacteria; kingdom Pseudomonadati; phylum Pseudomonadota; class Alphaproteobacteria; order Hyphomicrobiales; family Nitrobacteraceae; genus Bradyrhizobium; species Bradyrhizobium sp. CCBAU 45321. The sequence goes on along the minus strand of NZ_LFKZ01000127.1, from coordinate 195,059 downwards.
CGTGCCGGCACTCGCTGTCACCCAACCGGCGATAGTTTTGAGCAATGTCGTCTTTCCGACGCCGTTGCGCCCAAAGATGCCGATGACTTCACCGGCCCTAGCGTCGAGATCGATGCCCTGGATGATGTGACTGAGACCGTAGTGGGAGTGCAATCCGCGAATGTCTAGCATGTCAGCGATGCCCGAAATAGGCGGCCTGAACGGCCGGATCAGATCGCACTACGTTTGGAGGACCTTCGGCCAGCTTGCGACCCTGGTGCATGACGACAACATGGTCCGACAGGCTCATCACAAGACCGATATCGTGCTCGATGAGCAGAACGGTCACGTCCTCGGTCAGGCTGCGCACAAGGACCGCCGTGTCCCGCGTATCGGCATGGCTCATGCCCTGTGTCGGCTCGTCGAGCAGCAAGATCTTGGGTTCGGATGCGAGACAGACTGCTATTTCCAGCCGGCGCTGATCCCCGTGCGAGAGATTGCCGGCGAGTTCGTCGCGGCGATGCGCCAGCGCGAAGCGCTCGAGCATTTGCTCGGTCTTCTCCATGGCGCGGCGCGAACGGCGGATCGGCAACAAGGCGCGCGATGGCGGTTCGAGCAGCTGCGCCGCGAGCCGCAGGTTTTCCGCGACGGTCAACTCGAAGAAGAGGTTGGTGATCTGGAACGAGCGGGAAAGACCTGCGGCCTTCTTCTGCTCGGCAGAATCCCGTGTCATCTCGACGCCGTCGATCATGACCTTTCCGCTTCTGGGCGTCAGGGCGCCACTGATCAGGTTGAACAAGGTGGATTTGCCGGCCCCGTTGGGACCGATGATCGTGGTAATGCGATGGCGCTCGACGGAAAAGCTCACATCGTCGACCGCCTTGAGGCCGCCGAATGAGATGCCGAGACCACGAACGTCGAGGACATGCGGGATCATGACACGCTCCCGGATTTGACGATCGCGGGGGAAACCGCGGACGCGGCGACCTCCTGAGATGGCGCGCGGGCGATTCGGCGTTCAATCCAGGGCCTTGTGAAGCCGACGAGCCCCTTCGGCAGGAACATCACGCAGAGCATGAACAGCAGGCCGATGACGATGAGATGATGCTCCGTCCAGCTGCCGATGATCGATTTCAGGATGACGAGCAGCACCGCACCGTAGATCGCGCCGATGAGCGTACCGACACCCCCGAGGATCACCGAGATCACCGCGTTCCCGGAAGTGGCGAAGAACATCAGCTCGGGCGAGACAAAACCCCGCAGCACCGGATAGAGCGCGCCAGACAGCCCGGCCACGAGTCCTGCGAAGATATAGACCGCCATACGCGCCCGCCACACCGAATATCCAAGGAAGGGCACTCGCCTCTCGTTGGCTTTCAGGGCCATCAGCACCCGGCCGAAGGGCGTCTCCAGCAAATAGGCACTCAGTCCATACAGTCCCATGATGATGGCCAGCACGATCAGAAAGAACCCGACCGGATTGCCAGCCGAGATCGCGACAGGGCCGAATTGGATCTGGACAACGGGAATGCCGATCATGCCGTCAGAAGCGCCCAGTTCGCGCGTGTTGTAGACGATCTTGGCCACGACTTGCGCCATGCCAAAGGTGATGAGGGCGAAATAGACACCGCGAACCCGGTTCGCGATCAGGCCGCCGATCGTGGCGGTAACGAGCGTCGCAAGACCTGCGGCAGCCATGGCCAGCCAGAACGAGGGAACAGTCATCAATGTCAGGGCCGAAACATAGGCGCCGATGCCAAAATAAAGCGCCTGCCCCAGCGACAGCGCGCCCGAATAGCCGAGAAGAAGGTCGACTGACAGAGCGAGTCCAGCGAAGATCAGCGCTTCGGTACCGAGGCGGAGGTAAAAACTGTCGTCCAATGCAGCGCCAATGCCCGCGAGGCCCAACGCCGCCGCGAGAAGCAGAAACGCGAGTACATGGCTCGCACGCATGGAGACAGCGAGCCGATCAAGCATGTCCGAGCCTCCCGAACAGGCCTTGAGGGCGGACCATGAGGAAGGCGACCATCGTCCCGAACACGATGGGATCCGTCCATATCGGCGAAATAACGAGGCTCGCGAGCGCCTGCACCTGCGTCAGCAGCAGCCCGGCAAACACACACCCCCAGATCGAGCCCATGCCGCCGACGATGACGACGCTGAAGGCAAGCAGGATGAAGTCCCGCCCCATGGTGGGAAAGACCGAATAGATTGGCGCGAGCAGCACGCCGGCGAGCCCCGCGAGCGCTACGCCGAACGCGAAGGTTCCCGCATACACGACCGAGACCGGCACCCCCAGCGAGGCCGCCATATGGCGATCGAAGGCAGCTGCACGGACCATGGCGCCGAGGCGCGTGCGGTACACAACATAGGCGACGCCGCCGATGATCGCTGCTCCCACCGCGAGAAGGAAGAGACGGTAGCTTGGCACGAGAATTCCGAACCATTCCGTTGCGCCCGGAATGGGTGTCGGCGGGCGCTGCGTGTTCGCACCAAAGATCACTTTCAGCCCATCCTCGACAACGAGGCCCAGGCCAAAGGTAACGAGCAGCGTGGTGACGTGGCGGTCCTTCGAGTCGAAGACCGGACGGATCAACAGCCGCTCTGCCACCATACCGAGGGGAATCATCAAGATCGGCACCAAGACCAGCAGAAACCAGAAACCGACGCCCGCGGCTCCAAGCGCCACCGCTGCATAGGCTCCCACTGCATAGAATTCGCCGTGGCTCATGTTGATGACGTCCAGCATACCGAAAATGATGGTGAGCCCCAGCGCAACAAGAACAACAGCAACGCCGAGCGTCAGCCCGTTCAGGATCTGCGGTGCCAACACAAATTGCAGATAGTCTATCGGTGACATGGACGTCGTCTCCAGAGATCATGCTCCGCCCGCGCTCGCCCGGACTCACGGGAGAGAACGCGGACGTTTCCCTTGGTTCAGAATCGTGTGCAGGCGTCGGGTCCGATCGCCTTATCCGCAGCCACACTCGTGACGATGTCGAATTTGCCCTTGCTTACGCGCACCACATACATCGGCTGCATTGCCTGATGGTCGCCGGCCCTGATCGTCTTGTCGCCCTGCGGCGTCTTCCAGGTCAGTCCCCTCAACGCATCGCGTACCTTGTCGGTTTCGGTTGAGCCCGCCTTCTCGACCGACGCTTTGTAGGCAAAGAGGACGCCGTAACTGTCGGCGCCGTAGAGGTCAGGGTCGGCCTTGTTGGCGGCGCGGAACGCCTCGACGAATTTCTTGTTCTCGGGCGTATCAATCTGAGTTGAATAACCCACACCGGTGGCGAAGCCCTCCGCCGCGGCCCCGATCGCGCCGATGTTCTGAGAGGTCACGGTGCCTGAGGCGCCAACGACTGTCAGGTTCGACAGCATGCCGAAATCCTGCAACTGGGTCAGCAGTCGCACCGTGTCGTTCCCCGCAACCGAGGTATAGACGACCTGCGGGCGGGCAGCCCGGATCTGGCCGAAATACTGCGTGTAATCCTTGGAATCGAGTGGCGCGAACACCTCGCCCATCGACTGGGCGCCGCTCTTTTCGGCGTTGGCCTTGAAGGCGGCGACGGTGGAGCGACCCATTTCATAATCGGGCCCGAGATAGAATACCTTCGACTTCGGCTTCTCCTTCTCAAGCCAGGCGGCGAGCGCGACCGACTGCTGCTCAGCGCGGGCGTTCACGCGAAACATGTTCGGCGAACATTTGTCGCCGGTAATCGAGTCGGCGAAGGAGACAGTCGTAGCGGCAAGCCTGTTGTTACGCTCTGCGAGCTGCGCGACGGCGAGCGTCGACCCCGAATTCACCGTGCCGGTGAGAAAGTCCACCTTCTCGACCTGGAACAGCTTCTCGGCCTTCTGAACGGCAACGGCCGGATTGGCTTCCTCGTCCTCGAAGATCAGGGTGATCTGCCGTCCTGCAATTCCGCCTGCCGCGTTGATATCCTTGGCAGCCAGCTCCAGTCCCCAGCGGACCTGCTGCCCAATAGGCGTATACGTGCCGGACAAAGGGGTGACCACGCCGATCTTGAGCGGTCCAGCCTGCGCCAGTGCGGCATTCGAAAGCGCGGTGGCGGCGAGCAGCGCGCTCGCAGCGGCTAAAATGCTAAACGGATTCATATTCGCTCCCTCTATGGTCTTGTTTATGAAAATTTCCGCCGGAAACGACGCGCGGTGGCTAGCCACCACGCGCCGAAACGGTTCAACTGCCGATGAATTTCGGGGGACGTTTCGCGTTGAAGGCTTCAACGCCTTCCTTGAAGTCGTCCGACTGGCGTAGGCGGCTGTAGCAGTGCCCCTCGAGCTCGATCGCAATGGCCAGCGTCGAATCCTCGGTGTCGTTCAGGAGCTTCTTCGCAGTCCGCTGCGCCAGTGGCGAGAACGTGCGAAGCTCGTCCACCAAACTGTCGGTCGCCTTCTCCAGTTCCGCATCCGGCACGCATTCAGTTGCGATGCCCCACTCCAGCGCCTGCTTCGCCGAGATGCGCTTGGATCGCATCACGATGTCCTTGGTGCGGGTGATGCCGACCATCTTCTGCAGCCGCGCCGAACCGCCCGATCCCGGAATTTGCCCGAGCTTCTGCTCCGGTAGCGCATACTGCGTGGTCTCCGACGCAATCCGGAAATCGCAGGCGAGCGAGAGTTCGAAGCCGACACCGAAGCAGTAGCCGCGGTTGGCGACGATCACTGGCTTGGCGCAACGCGCCGGAGCAGCGATATTCCAGGCGAGTTTGGAGACATGTTCGGGACTTGCCTCCATGAAACCACCGATATTGCCGCCGCTGGAGAAATGCTCTCCCTCCGACCGCAGCACGATGATGCGCACGCGCGTATCCTCATCGAGCGTCTCGAAGCTCAGCCGGAGCTGATCGCGCTGCGGCATCGCCACGATGTTATACGGCGGGCGGACAAGGATGATGTCGGCGCGCTCATGTGCCTCATCGATTTCGACCTTGAAGCCGTTCAGCTTGGCAAGGCGGGAATCGGAAAATGTGTAGGGTGACGACATTTGTGGCTCCTTCTGTTGGTGATTGAGGTCAGGCGGTGCCTGGCGGCGGCAGGCGCTCGGTCTCGTATTCCCCGGCGACGAGCAGCCGCCGCAGCAGTTTGCCGACCGGCGATTTCGGAATGCCGTCGACGAAGACATAGCGGCGCGGCCGCTTGAAATTGGCGAGCCCGGAGGTGCGGCAGAACTGCTCCAGCTCGGCCTCGGATACGGGCTTGTTACGCTTGACGAAGGCGGCGACGATCTTGCCCCATTTCTCGTCGGCAATGCCGGCCACTGCGACCTCGGACACGGCGGGATGTAGCGACAGACAGCTTTCGATCTCGACCGGCGAGACGTTCTCGCCGCCGGTGATGATCATGTCGTCGACACGGCCGGTGACGTGGAGATCGCCGTCCGGATCGACGAAGCCGGTGTCGCCGGTGAAGTACCAGCCCTCGCGGAGCGCCTTGGTGTCTGCCTCGGATCGCCGCCAATAACCTTCGAACGCCTCATCGGTAGCGAGCAATGCGATGATCTCGCCCTCCTCGCCGACTGCGGCAAGCTCCGCGACCGAGCGCGCGTCGATCCGCACCACCTTGATATGTTGATTGATGCCCGCCTTGCCGGCAGAACCGGGTTTTGCCGGCGCATTCTGGTCGATCGTAAAGGTATAGATCTCCGAACTGCCGTAATGATTGACGAACAGTTCCGGCCTGAACGTCTCGTTTAGCTTTTTCAGCAATCCGTCGGTCATTGAGGCGCCGGCGAAGCCAAGCTTGCGTACGCTCGACACGTCGGTGGCGCCAAACGCCTCGTGGTGGACGAGTTCGTGATAAAGAGTCGGCACCAGATAGAGGTTGCTGACCATCTCCTTTTCGATCAACGCCAACGCCTGGCGGCTGTCATAGCGCGGCAGGCAGATGAAGGTACCGCCGATCAGCGACATCGCAAGCAGCGAGCGAACCCCCATCGTGTGATAGAGCGGCATCACGCCAAGGGTGCGCTCGCCGCGGCCATAAAGGTTTTGCGCGACATGGGCGATCGCCGCGGCCCGTTCCGCGCGATGCCGCCGCGGCACGCCCTTCGGCCGCGAGGTCGTTCCCGAGGTATAGAGCATGATCGACCAGGCGTCGGCGCCCACGCGCGGCTCGGCGTCGGGCGCGCTGCCCTCGATCATCTCGGCAAAGCTGAACGCCTCGCCTGTCCCAGGATCGACCGGGAAACGCCGCAATTGGCCGGCGCGCGACGATTGCCTGACGGCCTCCGCGGAGACGTCCTGGTAGAAAAGGGCGGACGCCTCCGAGTTCTCGATGCAAAAATCCAGCTCGTCGGCTTTGGCCCGCCAGTTGATCGGCGTGATGACGATTCCCGCGAACTGGCAGGCCCAATGCAGCGTGGCCGCCTCCCAGCGGTTCTGCAGCAGGGTGATGACGTGATCTCCCGGCTTCAGCCCGACTTGGTCGAACGATGCCACCAGCACCGAGATCTTCTCGTACCATTGCCGATAAGTGAGACGGAGATCGCCATCCACGAGCGCAATGGCGTTGGGATCGCGCGACGCGCTGGCAACGAAGCTGCTGCCGAGATCAAGCATCTGGGGTCTCTTCCGTGACGGTGGCAAGCTCCGCGGCCGCTTCCAAGGCCGCCTGAATGATCGGGGTGTAGCCGGTGCAACGGCACAGATGGCCGCTCACGAGATCGCGAATACCGTCCTCGGTCGGCGCCTTGTGCCGACTCAGATAGTGGTCCAGCGACATCAGGATTCCGGCAGTGCAGAAGCCGCACTGGAGCGCATGGTTGCGCCGGAAGGCGCTTTGCAGCACGCCGAGCCGGTCAGGCGAGGGCGCGAGCCCTTCGACCGTCCCGATATCGCAGCCATCGACCTGCACCGCGAGGGCGAGGCAGGCACGCGTGAGCATTTCGTCGACGACGATGGTGCAGGCGCCGCAGACACCGTGCTCGCAGCCGACATGAGTGCCTGTCGCACCGAGCTCATGGCGCAGGAAGTCGGAGAGCAGCATGCGCGGCTCGGCTTCCCCTTCGACGGGCTTGCCGTTTAGCGTGATGGAGACGGGATGGCGGGCATTAGCGACTAGCCGGGTCATTGCAGCACCTCGCCGATCAGCTCGCGGCCGATCATCCGCACCAGGTCACGGCGATAGCGCGCGGTTGCGTGGATGTCGTCGCGGGCATCGAGTTCGTAGGCAAATCCGTTGAGGGCGTCGTCGAGCGCGCTGCCCTCGAGTCGCGGCCAGTCACGCGCGGTCGGGACGTCCGCAACGCCCCCCACGGCGAAGCGGATGCCTGCAGGCGTCGTCATCGCCGCGCAGGCAACGATGGCGAAATCGCCGTGCCGCCGCGCGACCTCTCGAAACGCAAAGCGCGCTTGGCGGATAATCGGCAGAGATATACCTTCGATCAGTTCGTCATCCGCGCGCGCGGTCAGCATCATGCCGGCGAAAAAGTCCTTTGCCGCCACATGCCGCCGCCGCTTGGCGCTGCGCAGATGCACCTCGCCGCCGAGCGCGATCAACGCGAGCGGCATCTCGGCGCTGGGATCGGCGTGGGCGAGCGAACCGCAGATCGTGCCGCGACTGCGGGTCTGCTCGTGCCCGACCCATGGCAGCGCGAGTGCCACGAGTGGCAGGACCTCGGCGAGATCGGGCCAGGCCAACAGTTCGGCCTGGCGCACGCCGGCGCCGACGACGACGGCGCCCGCCTTCCGCTCGATATGACGGAGTTCGTTGAGGCGCATGATATCGATCACCCGCTTTGGCTTGGCGAGACGCATATTGAGCATCGCCATCAGCGACTGGCCGCCGGCCAGAACACGCGCATTGCCGCCTTCCTGCGCTAGTCCGGAAAGGACTTCGTCAGCGGTTTCGGCGCGGACATAGTCGAACGCGGCGGGCTTCATCGGCGCCCTCCGAACAGGCCTGCGAGTTTCGTCAGCCATGAGAACCGGGAGAAGCGGCCGGCCGCCCCGCCGCCGGCCTTGCGGGCCAATGCCGCGAAGAACTGCCCGATAATTGCCCGCGTAGCACCATCCAGCAGGCGGCCGCCGATGCTCGCCACCTTGCCGCCGATGGCGGCGTCATAGCTGTAGGTCAGGTGCGTGCCGCCCTTGCCGTCGGGCGCGAGCGTAATGCGTCCTTGCGCGCTGCCGAAGCCGAGCGCACCGTGGGCCGCTCCGCGCAATGTCACCGCGTGCGGTGGGTCGGGATCGAACAGCTCGACGTCGGCGCGATAACGCCCGCTGACAGGTCCGATGCCAAGCGTCACGTCGGCGCGGAAATGCGTCTCGGAAATCTTGTCGACGCGCTGACAGCCTGGAATGACCGATTGCAGAGTCGCCGGATCGAGCAGCATGGCCCAGACCTGCTCCGGCGCGCCCTTCACGAAGGCCAGGCCCTCTCCGCGAAGCCGCCGGTCTCCCTGCCGCGCAGGCCTCGCCGTCGACCGCCCCGACGGCGGCGGCGGCTCGGCGCCGCGCACCAGCTCGGCAAGCCTTGCCGGCACCAGCGGCAGCGTGACATCGGCGAGCCCAAGCGCGTCTGCGACCGCGTTGGCGACGCAGACCGGCGTCGACATGCAATTGCCTTCGCCGACGCCCTTTGCACCGAGCGGAGTAAGGGGCGACGGCGTCTCCATGTGGATGATCTGCGGCTCCGGCACCTCGGTGGTGGTCGGCAGCAGATAGTCGGCCAGCGTTCCCGTCAGGAAGCTGCCATCATCGGCGTAGGCATATTCCTCATAGAGCGCCGCGCCCAGGGCCTGCGCGAAGCCGCCGCGGATCTGCCCGTCCACCATGCCGGGATGCAAGATCGTGCCGCAATCATGCATGGTGACGTAGCGGTCGATGCGGGTTTCAAGAGTGGTGCGATCGATCTCGACGCCGCAGAAATCGAAGATGAAGCCGTGGCACAGCGACGAGTTGATGCGATCCTCGTCGTCGGGCGACGTCAGTTCCGGCGGCGTCCAGAACATGGTCTCGCGAATGGTTTGACCGACGTCGTCCGGAAGCGAGCCCGGCGACCAATGGCCGAGTGCAGCGACTCGTGAAAATGCGATCCGGTTTTCCGGATTATGCCGGGACGCGATGAAGCCTTTGGCGAACACGATGTCCGCCGGTTCGACATTGAGCTGACTGGCGGCGATGCGGGCGAGACGGCCCGCCACGCGCTCGGCCGCCAGTTTGGCGGTGCCGGCCACCGCCGCGGCGAAACGGCTGGCATAGTTGCCGGACGCGATCGACCAAGCGTCCTTGGTGGTGTCGATCTCGGCGTTGACCCGGACGTCCTTTGGCTCGAGGCCGAAGACGTCGGCGACGACTTGCGACAGCACGGTGCGATGGCCCTGCCCCTGCGGCACGGAGGCGACGTGAACGGTGACGCTGCCGACGGGATCGAGGCCGACGGTCGCGGTGGCCTGCGCGCCGTTCTTCGGCCCCGCCTTGCGGCGCTCGGCCGCCGTCAGCACGGTCGTGATATAGCCCATGTTGGACACGCTGGGCTCGACAACCGCAGTGAATCCGATCCCATAGAGACGCCCGTGCGCGCGCGCTTCATCGCGCCGCGCCCTGAGCTCCGCGAGTTGTCCCTGATCGACAGCGCTCGCAATCGCCTCCTGATAGTTGCCGGAATCCAGCAGCGCACCGGTTGCCGTGCGATAAGGGAAGGCGTTGGCCGGAACCAGATTGCGCCTGATGACCTCGAGCGGATCAAGATCGAGGCCGATCGCGATTCGCTGCACCAAGCGCTCCAGCGCAAAGTAGACCTGCGGCCCACCAAACCCGCGGTTGAGCCCGGTTGGCGTCTTGTTGGTGACGACCACGCGGTTGTGGATCCTGACGTGGCGGATGTCGTAAGCCCCCGTCATATTGCCGTGCATGCGATAGAGGGTCGCCGGCTCGGGCGCGCGCAGATGCGCGCCGCAATCCTCGACCTGATCCCAATCGAGCGCGAGAATTCTGCCATCGACGGCAACGGCCGCCGACAGGGTCACGGCCCGGTTGGTCGCGGATACCGATGCGGTGAGGTGCTCGAGCCGATCCTCGATCCACTTGACCGGTCGGCCCGCGACGCGAGCCGCTGCTGCGATCAGCACGATGTACGAAAAAACGCCCTGCTTGACGCCGAAACTGCCGCCGGAATCCGGCGGCGTGCGAAGTCGGAGCCGGTTGCCCGGAACTTTCAGGGCGCGCGCGATCACGGTGTGGATGCTGAACGGCCCCTGGAAATTGGCCAGGATATCGAAGGCATCTTCGGCGGCATCGTGCGAGGCGATGACGCCGTAAGTCTCGATCGGCGTGCAGGAGTTGCGCGGATATTTGACGTCGATCGAGAAACGGTGAGGAACGTCCGCGAAAGCTTGCTCGGGATTTCCGTAGCGGAACGTGCGATCGCTTGCGAGATTTCTCGGAAAGCCGTCGTGCAGGAGGGGAGCCTCCGGCGCAAGTGCGCCGAGCGGATCGACGATGACGGCCCGCGGGCGGTACTCCACGGAGATCAGCTCGAGGGCGTCCTCGGCGCGGGCGCGGTCGGTCGCCACCACCACCGCCACCGGCTCGCCGACATAGCGTACGCGGTCGATCGCGATCGGCCAGCACTCGACGGGCGCTTTCACGCCCACGACGAGGCTCGACGTCACGGCCTTGACCTGCCTGCCGGTCAGAACGACCGCAACGCCAGGCAATCGCATTGCTGCTTCGGTATCGATTGCGAGGATATCGGCATGCGCATGTGGCGAACGCAGGATCGCGGCGTGCAGCGTGCCCGGTTGAACGCCGAGATCGTCGATGAAGCGGCCGCGACCGCTCAGCAGCGCGGCATCCTCGACGCGTTCGATCGAACGCCCGACCCACGGCCGCTCGTCACCCTTGCCCTGATCGATCGATGTTGCGGTTCGGACCGCGGCCTGCGCCATGTCCCGGCATACCTCCCGACGCGTTCTTCGACGCGACGCCGACAGTTGTCAGGAGGAGGGGTGCGGGCGCCATACCGCCCGCTCTCACGACTTACCAAATCGTCTCATTTGAAAGGCAGGTGCGCCGCAATATCAGCCCGCAAGGCGCGAGACGTTGCGGAATTCGCGCGGGCTGACGCCGGAATGATCGCGGAAGAAGCGCGTGAAGTGCGCCGGCTCCGGAAAACCGAAGCGCTCGCTGAGTTCCCCGAGCGGGGTGTCCTCGCGCATCACCGCATCCAGCGCCCGTTCCATGCGCACTACATTGAGATAGATTTTTGGCGAGACTCCGAGCGAGGTCTCGAACAGGCGGAAGAACTGCGCGCGCGAGAGGCCTGCGCCCCTCACGAACTGATCAACGTTGGCGTAAGAATCCCTGCTCCGCATGGCATCCATCGCGCGCCGGATCCGCCAGTCGCAACTCACGGCGCTCATGCCGCGGATCGAGTTTGGAAAGCTGCGCCAAGGCGTGAAGCGCTCGATCACCGCGATCATGAGATTCGACAGCATCTGCTCATGGGCATGCAGCGCGTCCGGATGCGCCATCATATCGGCAGCAAGGTGCAACGCGAGCTGGCGGATGCGCGGAGAAACCTCGCCCGACGGTTGCTCGAAGAAACCGGGCGCACCGCTGGCGGCCCAACCCGGCCGGAACTCCTTTAGCCATTCGGGCTCGATGTAGAGCGCTAAGATCAGGGTTCGCGGCCGGTTGACGTCATGCACATAAGCGTGCGGCTTCCAGCCGTCGACGAGCACGGCCGTCGAGTCCATGAGCGGATAGACCCGCTCGCCCACCAGGAAATGCGTGTCGGCGCCCTCGACCTTGAGCAGGACATGGCAGTGATGATGGGCGTGACGGACCAGGGACCGGTCCATGTCGAGCAGAGCGACCCTGCCGAATGCACCATGAGCGATGCGCAGGGCCGTCGACATCAAGTACCTCCCTTCAGGCTTTTCGATACGAATTGATTGGTCTGTGGGGCGTTAACATACACGCGACCGACCGGCAATGTCATCCATCTCAATTGCTGCCTTGCAGCACGACTGGCTTCCGCAACAGTCTCGCAGTGATGGCGCTGACACTGTCCCCGTACTGGGCACCGTAGTAATGCTTGCAAACATGATAAGCACGCCGCCCGTATCGAGCGAGTAGGTGATGGGAGGAGCGGGCTAATCGGCGGTGAAATGTCAGGATCCTCGCAAACTTCTAGCGATCGCCGAAGACAGCACCGTCGCGAGCAAGTTTGCGGCGGAATCGCGCGCAGCGCGTGGCCCAAGTTCCGGAGCCGCGCGTTGATATTCTTTAACTGCGACGAGCGCACTTCGAGAACGAGCCCGCATGGTGGCAAGCAGCCGATCGCTCTCACTCCCCAACGACGCATCGGGAACGACGACTCCAACGAGCCCCCAGGACAATGCGGTTGGAGCGTCAATCTCGTTCAAGCTATAGACGAGATGCGCCAGCGCTTTCGGGGGAATCTTCCGCATCGCAGCTGACATTGCTAGGTTCGGTGGAAGATCGCGTTCCATTCATACAGGACGCCGCGGCGGCCGCCGGACTTCTGCTGCCGCTCAGTCTCGGCGCGGAAGGGAGTTGCCGGATAGGCGGCAACATCGGCACCAACGCCGGCGGGCTGTCGGTGGTCAGGTACGGGATGACGCGCGATCTGCTGCTCGGAATCGAGGCGGTGCTGGCGGACGGCACGGTGGTCTCCGACATGCGCAAGCTGCGGAAGAACAACACCGGCTACGACGTCAAACAGCGTTTCGTCGGAAGCGAGGGGACGCTCGGCATCGTCACCGGCGCAGTGTTGCGTCTCGCGCCCTTGCCGACCCGCCGCGCGACTGCCTGGCTGACGCTCGCGAGCGGCGTGCCGCTCGCCGAGCTTCTTGCCCTGGTCCGTCGCGAATCCGCAGACCTGCTGATCACGTTTGAATTCATGGCGGCCCGATCGATCGCGCTCGCGAGGCAAGCAATGACCGATCCGCCTGCCCTTCCAGCAGGTCCAGCAGGCGCCGTCCTCGTCGAGTTCGCTTCTTCCTCACGCCATCTCGATCTCGACGAATTGATGGAAGCCGTGCTGGCCGAGGCGATCGAGGCCGGATGGCTCGACGACGCATTGCTGGCGCAGAGCGGATCGCAGCGGACCGCGATGTGGCGGCTCCGCGAGACCATTCCTGAGGGCGAGAAGCGCCGGAGCGGATCGGTCAAGCACGACATCTCGGTACCGCTTTCCTCCATTCGGCGCTTCCTGGATCCGGCCGGCGCGCAGGTGCGATCGTATGACGCCGACCTTGAGCTGTCCGTCTACGACCATGTCGGCGACGGCAATCTGCACTACAACGTGCTCGTTCCTGCCCCGGCTGGAGTTCACCAGACGGATCGAAAGCAGCCTGTCGCTGCAACTCTACGACTCGGCTGCGGCGCTCGGCGGCACGTTCAGCGCGGAGCACGGCGTCGAGCGGTTCAAGAAGCACCTTCTGGAGCGGTACGGCGATCCTGGGCGCATCGCGGCAATGCGCCGGATCAAGACCGCCTTTGATCCGGCTGATATCATGAACTCCGGCGCGGTCGTTCGTCCGCTGGACGAGACGCCCGGCTCTTGAACCACCGTCCGGCGAGCTGGCGATACTTTCGTCCAGGCCCAAACGCTGCGCCCTCGGCTAAGCCCCTGGATCATCCAAATCGCTTTCTAAAGAAAAAGCCACCCCCAAGGAGTGGCTCAAGTTGGGGAGGAAACGCTCCTTCGGAACTGCCGACTTCCGGCTCGATCTTCAGATGGCGGAGATGTCGAGCTTCGAGCCGTCGACCAGACGCGACAGCCGGAACGGTGTAGGATCGACGCAAGGCGTGTCGTTGACGACAAGGTCTGCGGCCAGATAGCCGAGCCCCGGGCCCAGACCGAAACCATGACCCGAGCAGCCCGCCGCGAGGACGAGGCCTTTCACCCCATCCACCTGCGACACCACAGGCACCGCGTCCGGCGTGCAATCGACGAAGCCGCCCCAGGCGCTATCGATCTTGATTTCGCCGAGTTGAGGGAAGGTTTTCCGGACACTCTCCACCACTTGGCTCACCAGCCATTTCAAGGGCGGAGGATCCAGCACGCGATTCCGTTCGAAGATCCGATCATCGTTGGTCAGCAGGGCCGACATTGAATCCGGCCCCGACACGAACGAGTGGCCGACGCCGAGCCTGACGTTCTTCAGGCGACGCATGAATTGCGGCATGAACTCCCGGCTATACCTGATGGCCTGAGGCGTAATCTCGAGGTTCGCCTTGCCGCTGATCGCAAGCGTATAGCTGCCGTCCAGTCGACGCGTGATGGTGCAGTAGGGTGTGGAGACCGCCTCGCCTATGTTGATTGTCGGGGTAGAACGCAGCGCGGTCTGCCGGATGCTCGCTTGGGGGAAACTGATGCCGAGCGGCCGAAGGAAGCGCGAGGACCAGGCGCCGGCGGCGCACAGCACCGCGCTGGTTCTGATGTAGCCCTTCTCCGTGTGCACGCCAGCAATCTTGCCGTTGGCCAAGTCGAGCGCCCGCGCGGCGCATCCTTGGTGGATTGTGGCGCCCAGAGTTCTGGCCGCTTCGGCGATAGCCGGCGCAGCGAGCGCAGGTTCGGCCTTGCCGTCCCGCTCCGAATAGGTCCCGCCCACCCATTTGTCGCGCGCTTCCGGGACGCGCTCGGCCACCTCCGCCCGGCTCAGCACGCGCGTGTCGACGTCGTACTCCCTGGCGATCTCGCGCCACTTTTCCCAGCCGGCGAGCACAGCCTCGTCGTGGGTCGCATAGACGAGACCGCAGCGACGAAATCCGAGGTCCCGATTAATATCGCGCGTGAGCTCGTCCCACAGCCGCATGGACAGCACGGAGAGCGGCAGTTCGCGCCGGTCGCGGTTCTGCTGGCGGCACCAACCCCAGTTACGGCTCGATTGTTCACAGGCGACGTGGCCCTTCTCGAGCAGCGCCACGGAGAGGCCGCGCTTTGCCAGGTAATAGGCGGCCGTAGAGCCGAGAATGCCGCCGCCGACGATGACGACGTCCGCCTCGGCGGGAAGACGCTCATCGCTGTGAATGCGCTCGACGTGGGGTGACATGTTCCACCGAACCTCGGCTGCCAGGAATGCGGAAGCAAAGTTCCGATCAACCCTTCATCGCATCGTGCGCGCAACAGAATGTGCTGAAATCATCTAGAACTTCGCAAGATGCTCGGGTTTTTGAGCGCTTGATTGATACGAGCTGCTCAAGCGCTATCGAATCCCAGTTCGGCGCAGGGGCGGCGCGACTGCTCGCCCGCTGGATCGCACTCGACGGCGTTTAGAAACTCCCGTTTGCGTCGCGATGGTCGGCGACGCGAAATAGCGGCATCGGAACGTCGACGCCAATGTCGTCGCCTTTGATGAGCGCGACGAAGGGGCCTTTGGCATGTCCTAATCAGTCTTGTTACAGGTGCTGCAATCGAAGGTTTTCGAGGATGGCGAACCATTTGCAGCCTCTCCCACCTGGTCCCTATCGCTGCTCTAAACGCCGTTTCACGTTTTCAACCCCAAGCACGGGGCTTGTCAGAACTGGAAGACTGTGGGCCGTGCCCCGCACTGCACGAGCCATCGAGGCCTGCGCAAAAACGACCACATCAACCTTCTGCGACAGCCCTTCGAGAGCTTGACGGATCTGCGCGTCATGGGCTTCGACGTCCCCATCGGCGAGGAGTTGAAACGCTCCCTCAACAAGCACATGGTCGATCGCTATCGCCTTGCCCGCCTCGCATGCCTGGCGCTTCAGCAAATCCACTGTCGGCACCAGCGTTGTGGATAAGGTCGCTAGGACGCCTATGCGGTTTCCAAGCTCTACAGCGGCTTTGGCCATACCTTCATCAATACGGAACAGCGGCACAGGGCAGAGCGCCACAATGGCATCGACTGCCGGTCCGAGAGTCGAGCATGTGACGACAACCGCATCTGCCCCGGCGTCGGCTGCCGACCATACGTAGGTCGCGAGCCTCCGTTTCGTCAGATCGGAGAGCGACCCGCACTCAATGGTGTTTCTCAAGAGGCTCTCGTCGAGGATCGCGAACGGCTTCCAATCGGGCAAATGTTTTTTGGCGAGGCCCTCGAACTCGGAAACGACGCCGGAAACCGTATGGATGAACGCCACCGTTTTGGCGGAACCTCTCGTACTTTGAACTGACATATATAATTTCCATCTAGTCGCTGAGAGCTGAGTTGGCGGAAATGGATGTTTGAACCAGTTGTTCAACCTGTGCAGCGTGAGAACCCTCTTCTGGCGGAGTTCAGCAGATGCTTAGAAGTTTCTTCCACTTCCTCGCCTCCGCAAACGGCGATCTCCAGGTCTTGGACTGCAATACCTGGCCGTGATTTGCCGGAAGGATTGCAGCATAGCTTTGGGGGGACGTCCGGATACGGTCCCCAGGTCGGAATGCGGTTATAGATCGTGTCGGCGCCTTCGGCGCGGGACAGGATGTTGTTGCGGCGGCAGGCGCGCTCCAGTGCGTTGTAAACGACGGCTGGAACGTTCTTCGGAGGTGAAGGCGCATCATCAAATAACCGGCCGATCGCAGCGCAGACCAGTTTTGTGCGGTGCCAAGCAGATGTTGCCAGCATTCATCGGTAAAATCCGAGGACGGCCTTCGTCTCGAGATACTCCTCCATGCCCTCGATGCCGTATTCGCGGCCGTTCCCGGAGCGCTTGTAGCCGCCAAAAGGTGCGTTGGGGTCCCAGTCGGGATAATTGAGATGCACTTGGCCCGACTGAATCTGATGGGCGACCGCCCGTACCGTCTCCATATCGGTGCCCTGCACTTGCGCGCCGAGGCCGTAGACAGTGTCATTGGCGATCGCGATCGCCTCGTCCACGGTGTCGTAGGGAATGATCGACAGCACCGGGCCGAATATCTCCTCCTGCGCGATCCTCATGTCGGGACGGACGTTCGAGAAGATGGTCGGCCGCGCATAGAAGCCAATCCGAAGATCGCCGGGCCGCCCGGGCCCGCCGATGACGAGCTTGGCGCCTTCTTCCAGGCCGACACCGATCATGGACTGGACTCGCTCGAATTGTGGACGGTTCGCAATCGGACCATGAGTCGTTCTTTCCGCAAGGGGATCGCCGACCACCAGTTCTGAAGCGGCCGCTGCCGCCAAAGTCTCGACTTCTTCCATGTGCGAGCGAGACACGAGCATACGCGTCGGTGCGCTGCAGGATTGGCCGAGATTGCGGAAGGCGGCGCCGACGCCGAGCGGAACAGCACGGCTGAGATCGGCGTCCGGCAAGACGATATTCGGCGACTTGCCGCCGAGCTCCTGGGCAACGCGCTTGACGGTGGGCGCCGCCGCTTGCGCAACGAGAACGCCGGCCCGCGTCGAGCCGGTGATCGAGATCATGTCGACCTCTGGATGCGACGCCAGAGCGGCGCCAACGATCGGACCTGTCCCATTGACGAGGTTAAAGACGCCGGGCGGACAATCCGCATTGTCCATCAACTCCGCGAATAGCAAAGCGCTCAGCGGCGACAGCTCACTCGGCTTTAACACTACCGTACAGCCTGCTGCGAGCGCCGGACCGACCTTGGCTGTGATTTGATAGAGAGGCCAATTCCATGGCGTTATAAGGCCGCAGACGCCGATTGGCTCGCGCATAATCGCGGTGCTGCCGCGCGCGGCGAGGAAAGGATAATTCGCGAGATTTTCGCGGGCGACGCGGATATGTTCGGCGGCCAACGGCACCTGCGCGCGACGCGCGTAGCTAATCGCAGCTCCCATCTCGCAGGTAAGCGCCTGCGCGAACAGCTCCAGGCGCTCAAGAAGCAAAGCGTGAATCCGGTCGAGCAGCGCCGCTCTCTCAGCGGGCCGTGTCGCGGACCAGCCGGCGAAGGCTCGTCTGGCGGCTGCGACGGCGCAGTCCACGTCATCGTCATCGCCGAGCGCGACGTCAGCAATCGGCTGCTCCGTCGCCGGATTGACCACGGTTGCTGTTGCCGCGACTGATCCGATTGGCTTCCGCCATTCCCCGTCGATGTAAAATTTTCCGAGGAGGCCAGCTTCCGTCAGGTGTCGAAGGGGCGAGGTCATTGGAGGCGATCCTTTCGGCGGCCTACCAGCCGCGCATCCGGGGCCATCGCGCTTCGATCGCCTCGCTGCCGGCGGAGACGACGTTGTACAACTCGTGTTGCGAGGCCGTCGCACAGGCGTGATTGGGAAGAATCCTGACCTTCGCGCCGATCGGAAGGTCGGGCAAAGCGCCCGACGACCCGGGCCTGATGGCGAGGATGCCGTGCTCCTGGCTCGCTTGCGAAACGATCAGGTCCGGATAGACCTTGCCGGCCACGTCGCAGACCAGACCATATCCCTGGTCGACCCGCTGCGCCGCGGTGCCGCGGTCGCGCGAGAGCGCCATCCAGCCCGCATCGACCAAAATCCAACCCTTCTCAGACTTGGTGCCGATCACGGTAGCGAGCACCGAGATGGCGATGTCCTCCGTCGTACAGACACCAACACCGTGCATGACCAAGTCGAAGAACATGTAGACGCCCGCCCGCATTTCCGTGATGCCGGTCAGGTCTTCGGCGAAATGCGCTGTCGGCGTCGAGCCGACGCTCACAATTGGGCATTGGTGCCCGGCTGCCCGCAAGGCTTCCGCGGCGGCAACCGCCACCGCTCTCTCATTCTCCGCGGCCGTGACGAGAGCCTCGGGCGTGAAGAGGCTGTAGGATTCGCCGGCATGGGTGAGAACGCCGGCAAGCTTGACGCCGGCCTCGCCTAGCGCGACCGCGACAGCAATGAGCTTTGGATCGTTCGCGGTCAACCCGCCGCGGTGACCATCGCAGTCGATCTCGATGAACGCGGTCGGTGTCACACCAGCGGCACGACCGACGGCGCCGAGCATTCTTGCCTGCTCCGGCGAATCGAGCAGTACCTTAAGGTCAACGCCTGCTTTGCGCAGACGCATCGCTCTTTCAGCTGTGTGGGGCGCCAGACCCACCGCATAAGTCATGTCGCGAAAACCGTGCCGCGCGAAGTAATCGGCTTCCGCCAGGGTAGAGACAGTAATCGGCCCCGATCCGGACGGATAGGCCCGTCGCGCCACGTCGATGGATTTCGCGGTTTTCATGTGGGGACGCAGCACGACGCCCCGCTCCGCCATGCGCGAGGACAGGCGGGCGAGATTCCGATCGAGCCGATGCTCGTCGAGCAGGAGAGCCGGCGTTGCCAGCGTGCCGAGCGTTGCGGCCGTCTCGGAGTTCTGGTGAGCCGTTCCGCTCATCTCCTCGCGTCGCACGTCGATGTCTCCTAGCCGAACGACTGATTGGGAATCGCAAACACGCGCGCCGGCCCGCGCGATAGCGCCGGCGTGCCCAGGATCATGGTGGTGGCATCGCCGACCTGCTCCAGGCCGATGCCTTCAAGCCAATCCCCGAGTTGCGATGTGGCAGAGGTGTCGATGCGGACAAAAACACTGCCGAGCCGCGCGAGCGCAGCCTCGATCAGCGCCTGCGCATCGGTCGCGGTTTCGGCGACGACAGGACCGATGACATGCCCGCGGCCGAACAGCCGGGAAATGGCGTAGCCGCGGGCCGTGCCGTCGCGCTGCAGGACATAGCCATCACCGCTTTTGAGCAGCTTTTCGAGCATGTGTCGTCTCTCCAAGCCCGTAGCGTCGCGATCGAGTCGCATGATCGCCTCGAAATCCGAGGCAGCCATCGGCCTGACGAGCCCCGGCGGCGGCTCATGGCGTCCTCTGGGAAGTCCCTGATGCTGGTGGATGACCCCGACGGGGACGAAACCGCGCCGCTGGTAAAGCGCCTGGCCTTCGGCGGTCGAATTCAGCGCAATGCTTCGTGGACGCGCGGACGTCAACAACGCATCCATGAGCCGGGCCCCATAGCCACGGCCCTGAGCAGTCTTCGCGACGATGATCATACCAGCGGAAGCATGGGTCTCGCCATACGGCCACCATGCCGCGGTCCCGATCACCGTCCCAGCCCGCTCCAGAACAAAGCCTTGGCCCAGCTGTAGCGCGACATCCCAATCTTCGAGCCGATAGGGCCAGGACATTTCCTGCGAGAGCTTCAGGGCGCCTTCCAGATGCAACTTGGCGAACGGAACCAGCACCGCGGCTCGATCGTCGCGATCTCCGGCCTTGTAGGCTGCGGGCTTCATCATTGGTCGACGTTTCTCTTGCTCGCTGTACTTGTCGCCAGGACCTGATTGACGGTGAGGGCCACCTGATCCTCGCATCGTCCGCACTGTACGTTGCACCAGACAGCATTACACAATTGGACTGGAGCAAAGTTCGGCATAGAATTTCATTGTTCGTGGCTCGAGGCGGCCAATCTGCGGTCGGCGGCGGGCGCGCCAAGACGCCGTTCGAAGACGGGCCGTCAGAGCTGCCGCGGCGCGAGAGTTCGAAAGTCGGCGTCATACTTACCCCCAATCGTCGCTAGGGCGCCATTTCGGCGATCATCATGGGGATTTCTCCACATAGCATACGCAACATGCGCTCGAAGTGACCCGGATCGTGTGGCTTTAAGAGCGTAGCTTTGCGGGGCAGATATAAGTCCCAAAGGCGCGACAGCAAAAAACCGAAACGCCGCAGCGCGCTGCATCGCCGGAAGTAGCAAGCGTTCCGAGGGAGCTAGTTTGCTTCTCTCATATCCTGCCGTGCTCAGCCGCGGCTTGGCGCGAGCTGATCAGATGTGGTCGTTTCGAACATCGAGGGCATCGCGCAAGCCATCGCCGATGAAGTTAAAGCTCGTCACTGCGATCGTAATCGCGGCGCCGGGAATGATGGCGAGCCATGGAGCGCTCGCCAGATATTGCTGGGCGCCGTTGAGCATGTTGCCCCAGCTCGGCAGCGGCGGCTGAATCCCATAACCTAGAAAGCTGATATAGGCTTCGAGAAGGATAGCGCGGGCAACCGTCAAACTGGCGGCGACGATGATCGGGCCCATGGCGTTGGGCAAGATCTCCCTAAACATGATATGCGTTCCGCTCAAGCCGAGCATTCGACTGGCCTGGACAAACTCGCGTTCGCGTAGCGAGCGAACCTCGGTCTCGACGATGCGGGCAACTTCCATCCATTTTGTGAGCGCAATGATAACCGTGATCATAAGGGGGCTCGGCCGCAAAGCTGCAGCCAGCGCCAGCACGAGAAAGATCGACGGAAAGGACAGGAACCCATCGACCGTCCGCATCAGGACTGCGCTGATCCAGCCGCCGCGATATCCTGCGACCACGCCGACCAGTGCTCCGATCACGATCGATATCAGCATCGCCGAAAATCCCACCAGCAGCGAGATCCGTCCTGCCATCAGCAGTCGAGCCGCCAGGTCACGTCCGAGCGGATCGGTGCCAAGATAATGATTTCCGGTCATCGGAGGAGCGAAGCGTGCGCGCAAGTCAATGTTGAGAGAGTCATATGGCAGCAGATACGGGCCCACGACGCATGCCAGCGTCAGCAGCGTGATCATTGCCAGACCCAGCAGCGCCAGGCGATGGTTCATGAAGCGGTATGCCGCGCGGCTGTGCCACCATCGGCTTGGCGCTGTGCTTACGGCGAGAGCGGTCATAACGGTCGGCTCCTTGCAGGGCGTTGCGGATTCAAGCCAGACGTATGCGCGGGTCGACAACAGCGACGACGATGTCCGCAATCAGGTTTCCGAGAATGACCAGGACGGCGGAGAACATCAGCAGCCCCATCACGACCGGATAGTCGCTGTAGTTGAGGCTGTCCAGAAACAGGCGTCCCATTCCCGGCCAGGTAAAGACGGTCTCGGTCACCAATGCGCCGGTCAGAATGCTGGGCAACTGCACTCCGGCCAGCGTGATCATCGGCAGGAGCGCGTTACCGACGACATGCTTCATCAAGACCCGGCGCTCGCTCACGCCTTTGGCGCGCGCCGTCTTCACGAAATCCTGGCTGATGGCGTCGAGCGTTGCCGTCCGCATGTAGCGGCTCCAGACCGCCACATGGACCAGCGACAGCACGATGCTCGGCAGGATGAGGTGATGCAGATAGTTCAGCGCCGAGCCGTCGCCGATCGTGTACATGTTGCCCGCTGGCAACCAGCCCAGCCGCAGCGAGAAGATGTAGATCCCGACGAGCCCGAACCAGAAGGTAGGAATCGACAGTGCGACCATGGCTCCGGCGGTCGCCAGATAATCGAACAGGGAATAACGGTGCGTGGCGCCACGAATGCCGATCCAGGTGCCGACCGCTATCGCGATCATCGTCGATGTGCCCATGAGAAGGAGCGTGGCAAAGACGTGCCGGCCGATGACCGTCAGCACCGGCGTGCCGCCGCGGAAGGAATGGCCCCAATCACCCTGAACGAGGCGCCACGCCCAATCGAGATACTGGATCCACAGCGGCCGGTTGAGCCCGAGTTGCTCCTTGATGCGGGCGATATCCGCCTGTGTCATCCCTGGATCGAGCCCCTGTTGCGACAGGGGGCCGCCCGGGCTGATGCTCAGGATGACGAAGCCGATCATCGAAACGATCACCAGCAGCACGAGGCTCTGCGAAAGACGGCTGAGCAGGAATGCGCGCATTTGGCCCTCAGTAACGTGATAGTGCCATTGGATGGCCGCCGGCCTTCCCGAAAGTTGAGCGGCGTCCGCCGTGCTCAAGCCGTCCGATACCAGCTCGCGGCATTCCACGATTCTGTGCGGGTGTTGGGGTTCGGTACCACGCCTCGAATCGCGCTCTTGCACCCATGGACGGACGTGCTCTGGTACAGCGGCATGAAGGGCAGGTCGCGACGGACCAGTTCCTGGACCTTGTGGTAGATCGCACGCCGCTCATCGGGATCGAAGGAGCGGGCGCCCTTATCGAGAAGGGCATCGACTTCCGGATTGGCGTACTGAGCGGTGTTCGAGCCACGACCGCCTTTCGCAGCAATTGCCCGCGAATGAAATCGATTCGTCACGTCCGGATCGGCGCCGATCAGATAGGTGATGCCCGCGAACATCGTATCGAACTGCGACTTGACCCAGAAATCGCCGAAGATCACCGCTGAGGGCAAGTTCGATATCGTCATCTCGATGCCGATCTCGGCCAGTGACTGCTTGAGGAATTGCTGAACCTGCTCGCGCAGATGGTCGCCTGATGTCGCCGAATTCGCGAAGGACAGACGCACCCCATCCTTGGCGCGGATACCGTCGCGCCCCGGCAGCCAGCCCGCCTTATCCAGGATCTCTCGCGCCTGCTTCGGGCTGAACTCCTGAACCGGCAGGTTCGGATTATGATAGAACGATTGCCGCGGCATGAAGGTTTCCGTGGCGTTCGGCACGCCATAATAGAGCCCTTCGAGGATCGCTTTCCTGTCGATGGCGGCATAGATCGCCTGGCGGACTGCAAGCTCTTTGAACTGCGGCCGCTCGAGGTTGAAATAGATCGTCTCGACCGAGGACCTCGGCACCAGCGTCACCACACGGTCCGGCAGCTTGCGGGCCTCCTGGTAATTGTCAGGCGTGATGTAAGCCTGACCGACGAGGTCGATGTCGCCACTCTTGAATTGAGTGTAGAGGACCGTGAGGTCAGGGATGTACTTGAAGACCAGTTGATTGATGTAGGGACCTTCGCCGAAATAGTCGGGATTGGCGACAAGCTCCAGATGGTCGCCTGCTACGCGTTTGCCCCATTTGAAAGCACCGGTGCCGACCGGAGCTTGATTGAAGGCGGCTGTGTTCGGGTCCGCCTCCTTCTCCAGGATATGCTTGGGGACGATGAAGGTTTCGGTCAGGAACGACAGGTAGGGCGCGAAGGCCTCTTCCATGCGCCAAGTGATCTCCTGTGGCGATACCACCGTGATGTCGCGGACGAGGGAATGACCCGCGGTACGCCAACTGCGGAATTTTGGGTTGGTGATGAGCTCGAGGGTGAATTTGACATCCTCGGCCGTGAAGGGAGCGCCGTCGTGCCAGCGAACGTTGTCGCGCAGGCGGACTCGCCATTTAAGGCCGTCCTCCGAGATACCGCCGTTCTTCTGGCTCGGGACCTCCGCGGCGAGATTCGGCTGGATGACGCCCTTGGGATCGACGCGGAACAGGGCATCGAAGACGGAGAAATGAACGCCATCGTCGACCTCGATCTTCACCATCAGGGGATTGAAGATCGTGGGCTCCTGGGAAAGCCCGACGATGATGCGGCCAGTCGGCTTTTCCGGACGAGTCTGGCCGTAAGCCGTCTTGCCGAGCAGGTTGGGCGCGAGCAGGCTGGCTGCCCCGCCCATGGCCATTACGCGCAGCGCGTCGCGTCGTGAGTAGCTCGAATTTCCAGAGCGTTTTGTCATCGTATCTCCCTCCAGATGGCGCTGTCCGCCGTGGCTCTCATGAATTTGCCGCTAAGGCCCGTGCGCCGCCCTGCTGCTCCCCGGGAATCGCTGCGACCAGTTCGCGCGTGTAGGCCGACTGCGGGCGCAGAAAAATCTGCGACGGCGGCCCGCTCTCGACGACCCGGCCCTTGTGCATGACCGCGATCTCATCACAGATTTGGCTGGCGACACGCAGGTCATGGGTGATGAAGATCATCGAGACGCCGGTCTCGCGCTGGATCTGGTCCAGCAGCTTGAGGATCTGCGCCTGGATCGACACGTCGAGCGCGGAGACCGCCTCGTCGGCAATCAGGAGCTTCGGCTTGAACATCAGCGCGCGGGCGATGCCTATGCGCTGACGTTGCCCGCCGGAGAACTCGTGCGGGTAGCGGCCGAAAGCTCCGGCATCGAGACCGACACGCGACAGCAGCGACCGTGCCTGGTCGCACGCCTTCGCGTAAGGCATTCCATGCGCGGCCGGACCTACGGTCAGGATCTGTCCAACCGTCGAGCGCGGATTGAGCGAGGCGAAGGGATCCTGGAAGATCATCTGGATTTGCGGCCGTAGCGGACGGAATTCGGCCTCCGAGAGCTTGGCGACGTCGCGACCTTCGAACAGGATCCGGCCGTCGTCGCTGTCGAGCAGCTTGATCAACAGCCGGCCCAGCGAGGACTTGCCCGAGCCGCTTTCGCCGACGACCCCCAACGTGCGTCCGGGCGCCAGATCGAACGATACTTGGTTCACCGCCGGCACGATCCGCTGTTTTCCGAACAGCGCGCTGCCACTGCGGTAGGTCTTCACCAGCCCCTCGACCTTGAGGATCGGCTCGTTGGCCGGAGCTTCCACAAGAGCACGGTCTTCGCCCGTCAAGTGCGGGACTGCTGCGATGAGGCGCCTTGTGTAGGGATGACTGGGCGACTGCAGCACCTGGGCAGCGCTGCCCTGTTCGACGATGTGACCCTTCTCCATGACCACGACATTGTCGGCGATCTCCGTGACGACGCCGAAGTCATGGGTGATGAACATGACGCTCATCCCCTTGCGGCGCTGAATGTCGCGGATCAGCTTGAGGATTTGCGCCTGGGTCGTGACGTCGAGAGCCGTCGTCGGCTCGTCCGCGATCAGGATGGCGGGCTCGAGGGCCAGCGCCATGGCGATCATCACCCGCTGCCGCTGCCCGCCCGAAAGCCGGAAGGGATATTGGTGATACATGAGCTGCGGATCAGGCAGACCCACTTCAATCAACAAGTCTATGGCCCGGCTGCGACGCGAGGCCGGCGTGCCGACGTCGTGGGCTGCCATCACCTCCTCGATCTGCGCGCCCACGGTCATCAGCGGGTTGAGCGCCGAGAGAGGATCTTGAAAGATCATCGAGACGACGCGGCCGCGCAGGCTACGGAGCTTGTCGGGCGAGAGGCCCACGATGTTCATTCCGTCCAGGTGAATCGCACCCGAAGGGATCCGGATCGCCTTCGGGAGAAGGCCCATGATCGCATTGGCGGTGACCGACTTGCCCGATCCGGATTCCCCGATGATACAGAGAATCTGTCCGCGCTTCAGATCGAAGGAGATGTTCTCGACGGCGTTGGCCCGCTCCATTCCTTCCGGCAAACTTGCGGTCAGCTCGCGCACCGACAGCGCGACATCGGCGGGACTTGCCACCTGGATGCCAGAGACCATGCGAGCACCCTCCTCTTTCAAGCCAGTGCCGTCATCTTGGTGCGGCCGGCGCCTTCGGCTCCTTGCGCCTCCACGCTCCCTCGACAGGTCAATAATTCGCCGCTCAACTTGCCATTCCTTCATTGGAGGCTGCGACATGATTCAGGTCTCTTCGCGCAAGAAGCAAGAGCTGTTGCTCGGAGCGCAGTGCCGACCTGATCGGCCAACTCGATCGAAGCGAACCTCAGACGGCATCCACGTCATGGCTTGATCGCTTCCGCGAAGGCCTGTTCATGGACACGGCTCATGAAAGTTGCCTCTATGGACTTGGCCGATCGATCAGTTGGTTCTGTCGATCTTGACGATTTCAATCACCGCGGAGTCGCCGAAAGCCGGCATCCGGGCAGCACGAACTTCTGAAAACGAAGTCCGATTTGGCATTTCAATCTGCGCCGCCGGGCCTGTCGTGACCCCTGCCACGAAGGCGCGCGACGGATCGCAGGAACACGTGCATCAGTCTCGCCGCCTGCAAGCTGCGACGCAAGCAAGGTGTTTTCGCAATATTAGCCTGCGTCAAAGGCAGTAAACCGCAGGATATTCGGTCTCACGACGAAAGTCCGCGGGGGCTGCCGCAATTCCTCGGTTACGCTACGGCGACCACCGGAGATCCCTGTCGGATGAGCGCGCCGCTCCTGCATATCGAATCCAGTCCGTCCCTTCCTCGTGAAGCGGACGTCGTCGTCATCGGCGGCGGCGTCGTAGGCGTGTTCACAAGCTACTATCTCGCGCGTCGCGGCCTCAAGGTTGCCTTGCTCGAGAAGGGCCGCGTCGCCGCCGAGCAGTCCAGCCGCAACTGGGGATGGTGCCGCCAACAGAACCGCGACGCACGCGAGCTGCCGCTTGCGACCAAGAGCCTCGATCTCTGGGAACGAGTTGCCCAGGAAACGGGTGAAGACACGGGCTTTCGCCGCTGCGGCCTGTTGTATTTGTCGAACGACGAGAATGAGCTGGCGGGCTGGGCCAAGTGGGGGGACTTCGCCAGGACCGTTGGCGTCACGACGCATATGTTGAGCTCGGAAGAGGCGAGCGGTCGGGGTAAGGCGACGGGTCGTAAGTGGAAGGGCGGCGTCTTCTCACCGACAGACGGGACGGCGGACACTTCAAAAGCCGTCCCCATCGCCGCGCGTGCGATCATGGCGGCAGGCGGTACCGTGCACCAGCTCTGCGCCGCGCGCGGCATCGAGCTCAGCGCCGGTCGGGTCAGCGGGGTGGTGACCGAGGCCGGCACGATCCGGACGAAAACGGTGGTGATGGCGGGAGGCGCGTGGGCTTCTTCGTTCTGCAACCAGCTTGGAATTCGTTTCCCTCAGGCATCGGTGCGCCAATCCATTCTCGCCGTGGCTCCTGGTGCAGCCGGCCTGCCTGATGCTCTGCACACTGCGCAGCTGTCGCTCACACGGCGCGGCAACGGCGGATACACGCTCGCCATCAGCGGGCGCGCGCGAGTCGATCCGACGCCGCAGCAGGTCAGGTTCGGCCGCGAATTCCTCCCCATGTTCGCCCGCCGCTGGCGAAGCCTCAGCCCCGGGGCCTTCGAGGGCATGCGGCAGGGCCATGAGACGCTGGCTAAATGGGGACTGGATGAGGTGACCCCGATGGAGCTGAATCGAACGCTCAATCCCCGCCCCGACATGAGGCAGATTCGGCTGACGCATCGACGCGCGTGCGAGCTGGTTCCTGAGCTGCGGCACCTCGCCATCTCAAGCGTCTGGGCCGGCTACATCGACAGCACACCGGACGGCATTCCGGCAATCGGCGAAGTTGAATCCATTCCAGGCTTCATCCTCGCGGCGGGGTTCAGTGGCCACGGCTTCGGGATTGGGCCCGGCACCGGGCACATGATCGCCGACATCATCACCGGTCGGGCACCGATCGTCGACCCGCGTCCCTACAGGCCGGAACGGCTGAGAATGAGCGCCTGGGGCAAGGTCAGCGAGTTCTGAATTGCAGTTTCCGCCTCGTTGGGAAAAGCTGCTGGTTGATGCTATGAAGATGCATATGACGCTGAAGGCTCAAAGCCCCGACGCCGTTGTCGGCCCCATCTGATGGCATTGCTATGAAGCTCGATAAGATTGACATCAGGATTTTATGCGAACTGCAGAAGAACGGGCGCATTTCCAACGTCGAGCTCGCAGAGCTGATAAATCTTTCGCCGAGCCCGTGCCTGATGCGCGTCAAGAGGCTCCAGACGGAGGGCTTCATCACCGGCTATTCCGCCCAGATCGATGTTGCCAAGCTCGGACAAACTCTGACGGTCTTCGCTGAAATCACCTTGAAAAATCACCGGCAGATTGATTTCGCGCGCTTTCTCACGACGATTGAAAAGATCGATTCCGTCGTCGAGTGCCATCTCGTTTCGGGCGGATACGACTATCTCGTCAAGTTCATCACGGCGGGGATCAGCGAATACCAGGCGGTCATGGAACGCCTGGTCGAGATGGATATCGGTATCGACAAGTATTTCAGCTTCGTCGTGCTGAAGTCCCCGATCGTGAAATCCCATCTTCCGCTCGAAAGCATCTTCAATGGCTAACAACTAAGACAACGGCGCCGGCAGCGCGGTGATCATCCCTTCATCGCCGCACGGACGTCCTTGTCTTCGAGCGTATGGTCGAGCGTAGTCTTTGTCCGCTCAATAATGCCATCGATGTCGTCATCGGTGCAGCACAGCGGCGGCGCATAGCCCAGCACGCCTTGCGCAAAAGCGCGGATCACGAGACCATTGTCCCATGCGCGGTCGAAGATGCGGCGCGCCGCGTCGGCTTCCGCCGGCAGAGGCGTCTTGAGCTCCTTGTCAGTCACAAGCTCGATTGCAGCCAGCATGCCGCGACCGCGGACATCGCCGACGAGCGGATGATCGGCAAGCGCGCGAAGACCTTCCATCAGGCGGTGCCCGGCCTTCCGGCCGTTTTCCAACAGGCCGTTTTCATAGAGATCAAGGCACGCGAGCCCAACGGCTGCGCTGACGGGATGCGCGGAATAGGTGTAGCCGTGGCCGACGGCCGCCTTGCCGGCGCCGTCGGCAATCGTGTTGTAGACGCCGTCGGACATGAGAACGGCCCCCATCGGCACGTAGCCCGAGGTCAGCCCCTTTGCCGTGGTCATGAGATCCGGCACGACATCATCTTCCTCGCAGGCAAAGAGCGGACCGACACGGCCAAAGCCGGTGATGACCTCATCGGCCACGAACAGAATATCGTGCTCCTTGCAGACCGCATGCATGGCCTTGAGCCAGGACGGCGGCGGAACGAGGACGCCTCCTGACCCCTGTATCGGCTCGACATAGAAGGCGGCGACGCGTTCGGCGCCGAGTTCGGCGATCTTCGCCCGCAAGGCCGCGACCGACGCCGCAATGATAGCCTGGGGATGCGAACCGACAGGGTTGCGATAGGCGTAGTGGGACGGAATTTTGTGCTGCCAGTTGTATGGCACTCCAAAGCCCGTATGAAAGGCCGGCAGCGCAGTCAGGCCAGACCCTGCCGTCGATGATCCGTGGTAGCCAGACTCCACGGAAATGAACTGGTCCTTCTGCGGCCTCCCTTTGGCATGATAGTAGTACCTGATGAACCGGATTGTACTGTCGACGGCATCGGAGCCACCCAGCGTGAAGTAGACATGGTTCAGATCGCCAGGCGCCAACTCAGCCAACCTGGCCGCCAGCCGGATCGCCGGGTCCGAGCCCAAACCGAAATAGCCTGTCGCATAAGGCAGCTCCTGCAGCTGTCGCGTAGCCGCTTCAACGATGCTGTCCTGTCCGTAACCGGCATTGACACACCATAGACCCGCAAAGCCGTCCAGCAATTGGCGTCCCGAGACATCGGTCAGCGTCGCGCCCTTGCCTGACTTCAGCACGCGGACGCCCGTCGCCTCGTGGCTGCGATAAGAAGAGACCGGGTGAATCAGATGCGCGCGATCGAGCTCAATTAGCGAGTTGCTCAACATATTGTCCTCCAGATCGGCCGCGATGTTTGTGCGAACAGCCCGTTGTGTCCGGGCTCAACATAAGTTGCCGAAGACAGCACTTGCTCCCAGGCATGACACGGACGGAGGGCGTTTTGACTTTGATTGGGCACCACTGCGGCATGTTATGCCGGCATGGTGCGGCGACGGCATCGAGGCTAAACGGGGAGAGCCGTCGTCGCGCAACTCTCTGCCACGGCTCCGATGCGATACGACACAATCTGCTCCCGACCACCGCGACATCGGCGCTTTATCTCGCCGGTTGCTCGCTAGGCTGTGTGTCGTACCGGCTAGCGGTGCGAGATCGCAAGGATTGGAGCTATGGCGACATTCAGACCGAAATACATCACCTTCGACTGCTACGGGACGCTGACAAATTTCGACATGGCCGGCGCCGCGACCCGTGTCTACGGCTCGGAGCTTTCTGCCGCGGCGATGGCAAAGCTCATCAAGGACTTTTCAGCCTATCGCCTGGACGAGGTTCTCGGCGCCTGGAAACCGTACTTCGAGGTCGTGCACAACGCGCTGGAGCGCGCCTGCAAGCGCAATGGCGTCGTCTTTAAGCCGGAGCATGCCCAGCGCATCAATGAAGAGATCCACACGTGGGGTCCACACGCCGACGTGCCGGCTGGTCTGGCCAAGGTTGCCAAGCAGATTCCGCTGGTCATCTTGTCGAACTCCATGAAGAACCTCATCATGTCCAACGTGGAGAAGCTCGGCGCTCCCTTCCACACGGTCATCACGGCCGAGGAGACTGGCGCCTACAAGCCGCACATGAAAGGCTTCGAATACATGTTCGACAAGCTGGGCTGCGGCCCGGAAGATATCACTCACGTCTCCTCCTCGTTCCGCTACGATCTGATGACCGCCTACGATCTGGGCATCAAGAGCAAGGTATGGGTGAACCGCGGTCACGAGCCGGCGAATCCCTTCTATGAATACACCGAGGTCTCGAGCATCGGTGGCTTGGCTGCCGCAGTCGGCCTGGAGCCTCTTCGCAAGAGCGCCTGAGCGCTGTCTTTTCGGGATCCCTCACGACGCTTCAGTTCTTGTAAAACTTCAATAGAGATCTGCGCTGGTCAAGGAAAAGGGGGCGGTTCAGCCGCCCCCTTTCTTATTTCAGATCCGATGGACGCTCAGTCCAGGCCGCCGACATGGAGCGCCTTGCTCTCGAGATATTCTTCTATCCCGAGCTGAGATCCCTCGCGTCCCAATCCAGACTGTTTGACACCGCCGAAAGGCGCGACCTCCGTCGAGATCAGGCCGGTATTCAGGCCGACCATGCCGAACTCAAGCGCTTCGGCAACACGCCAGGAACGCTTCAGGTTTTCAGTGTAGAAATACGCCGCAAGGCCGTACGGCGTGCCATTGGCGATCGCAATCGCCTCCTCCTCCGTCTCGAAGCGGAAAAGCGGTGCGACCGGCCCGAACGTCTCTTCGGACGCCAGGAGCATCTCAGTCGTCGCGCCGCCGAGCACGAGTGGCCGGGCATATTGCCGACCTTCCGGCACCGCCTCACTCTCCGAGATGATCTTTGCGCCCTTGTCCAGGGCATCCGTGACGTGCCGCTTGATCTTGTCGATCGCCGCGCCGTTGATCATCGGACCGATTGTGACCCCCTCTTCGGTACCTGCGCCGACCTTCATTTTCGCGACCTTCCCGGCGAGCTTCTGTGCAAAGGTATCGTAGACGCCTGATTGCACGAGAATGCGATTGCAGCAGACGCATGTCTGTCCGCCGTTGCGGAACTTCGACGCAATCGCGCCCTCGACGGCCCGGTCGATATCGGCATCGTCGAAGACGATGAACGGCGCATTGCCGCCGAGCTCGAGGCTGAGCCGCTTGATGTTGTCGGCGGCGCCTTTCATCAGCAGCCCGCCGACGCGGGTCGATCCCGTGAACGAGATCTTGCGGACGGTCTCATTGGCCATCAGCTCCTTGCCAATGTCCGCGGGCATGCCCGTCACGACGTTGATCACGCCAGGTGGAATTCCTGCCCGCTCCGCCAGCACACCGATCGCGAGGGCCGAAAACGGCGTGAATTCAGAGGGCTTGATGACGACGGTGCAGCCCGCAGCCAGCGCGGGCGCCACTTTGCGTGTAATCATCGCGTTGGGGAAGTTCCAGGGCGTAATGATCCCGCAGACGCCGACCGGTTCTTTCAGAACCAGAATGCGGCGATCGACCGTGGGTGACGGGATCGTCGATCCGTTGATCCGGCGCGCCTCTTCCGCAAACCATTTGACGAATGATGCCCCATAGCGGATTTCGCCGAGCGATTCCGCCAGTGGCTTGCCCTGCTCGAGCGTGAGCAGAAGAGCCAAATCCTGCTCATGGTGTCGCATGAGCTCATACCAGCGCTCCAGCAGGGCGGCACGCTCTGCATGGGCCTTGGTCTTCCAATGCTTGAATGCAGCGGCCGCAGCGTTGATGGCAGCCCTCGTCTCCTCGCACCCCATATCCGGGATGGTGCCAAGAACTTGCTGGCTGGCAGGATCGATGACATCCACCGTCGCCTTCGCACTCGCGTCGCGCCAGTGGCCGCCGATCAGTCCCTGCTGGCGAAACAGATCCTTGTCTTTCAATGCAACCATGTATTTGTTCCCTTACCCTTGGGGTCAAACCGCCATCACTGCTGGATATGCGATTGGCGAGACAAAGCCGTCTCAACCGAGCGATACAGCACCGCGCCGCGCGCCGCATTTTTCATCGAGAAGGAAGCGTCTGATGGCGTCGAATCCGGTCAGACGGTATCTCGAAAGTCGATTGTTCTGGCCGTCGTTCAGTGAAGCCGCCGTCAGGCACCGTGCTCAGTCATAATGGCAGACATAAATCTTTCGCACGGTCTCGATCGTGCGCCAGACCCCGACAAAGCCCGGCTTCATCACAAAGCTGTCGCCGGCGCGGAAAGTCTTCGTCTCGCCACCCTTTTCCTCGATTTCGATAAGACCCGAGATGATGTGGCAGAACTCGAAGGTGGTGCCCTTGATCGAATGGGTCTCGCCGGGGGTTGCCTCCCAGACGCCCGTCAGCACTTTCTCACCCTTCGAGGCGTCCTGCGCCCAGGTCTTGAAGGACGGATTGCCCGAAATGAGCCGTTCGGGATCCGGCACGGCCTTCTTCGGTGCGAAGTCCGGATTGGTGTCGATGGCGATCAGAAGTGACATGGCATCTTTCCTGTTAGTAGCCGAGCGTTCGATCGACGAGGCCGATCGGATTTCGTCCGGCGCGGTGGCGCCGGATGTTCTGTATGACGGATTGCGCGGCCGTATGCGGCTGCGTCACGGACGCGATATGCGGCGTGATGATTACCTTCGGATGCGACCAGAGCGCATGGGCTTCCGGCA
Organism: Bradyrhizobium sp. CCBAU 45321; assembly: GCF_028128975.1. Lineage (NCBI taxonomy): Bacteria > Pseudomonadati > Pseudomonadota > Alphaproteobacteria > Hyphomicrobiales > Nitrobacteraceae > Bradyrhizobium > Bradyrhizobium sp. CCBAU 45321. The sequence goes on along the minus strand of NZ_LFKZ01000127.1, from coordinate 161,774 downwards.
GCGGCTCGGGATCGGTCACGTCGAGCATCGCTGCGGCGAGGCGCCCGCTGTCGAGTGCTTCGATGAGTGCGCCCTGGTCAAGCTGCGGACCGCGGCCGACATGAAGCAGCCTTGCTCCAGCCGGCAGGAGAGAGAACAGTTGTGCGTTCAAGATGCCGCTTGTTTGCTCCGTCAGGGGCAGGAGACAGACGAGAATGTCCGTTCCTTTCAGGAAGCTGCCAAGCTGACCATCGCCGTGGAAGCACGCGACGCCCTCGATCTTCTTGTTGCTGCGGCTCCACGCGGCAAGCGGAAATCCAAACGGCTTGAGGCGATCAATCGCAGCTTGCGCCAACATGCCGAGGCCCAGAAAGCCGACGCGCCGATCGGCAGCCTGGGTCGTTGCAAGAGCCTGCCATAGGCCTCTTCCCTGCTGCTCCCGATAGGCAAGCATCTCGCGATGGAGTGTCAGCACCCCAAGCACGACATACTCCTGCATCATGCATATGATGCCATCCTCGACCATGCGCACGAGCTTGACGTGGCCAGGTATGGTCTCTGGCTTGAACTGGTCGACCCCGGCGCCGATGGAAAAGAGCATTTCCAGATTTCGAAAGCGTGAGACGTCGTCTGGCGCGTTCCAGGTTATTAGGTACTGTATCTTTTCCGGCTCGAAGCATTCGCTGGAATGATAGAACCCGAGATCAGGGAGCTCGCGCGCAAAGGCCTGCCGGAAAATAGCCGCCCGAGCAGCATCGGAATTGAAAAGGAACGCCATCGACGTGGTCCTCTCAGGTCCTCGCCCGGGATGCGGCGCGTTGAGACCGGCATGGCCGGCCACCGAGGGCTGGAAAGGCGGCGAGCCCTCCAGCGAAGCCTTCAACGTTCACTGGGGCTCACCCTGCGTGCTGTTGCCGGATATCGATAGGCGGCAACCAGTAGCTTTCCCTGCTGAATCGAGTTGCACTGGCGGCGAAACATTCCGAATACCGCCTGCCAAACAGGCGAAACCTGCTGGCGTTCCGCGCTATGCTGCTGCAAAAGAGGGCTTGTGCGGCACGCAGCAGAAGGCCGGCGGGCATAGGCCGCAGGCTTTGAGCCCCGCAAAGGAATGGATGAGCTAAATGGGACGAACGGTACGCGTGAAGTCCTTTGAACTGATGGCCAAGGACATCAACGACGTTGATGTGAAGCTGCTCCACGCGCTTTCGATCGGTGTCGGCTGGCCGCATCGCCCCAAGGACTGGGATTTCCTGCGCCGCGCCGGCCACGGCATCGTCGCCGTTGATGGCATAGACCGCGTTTTCGGCAGCGCGATGTGGTTCCCTTATAGCCAGGAATTCGCGACGATCGGCCTGGTGATCACATCGCCTCGAACCCAGGCACAAGGTACTGGCCGCTGGCTCATGGAACAGGTTTTCGAGCGGTGCGGCGACCGAAATTTGGCCCTCAACTCAACCCATGCCGCCTATCACCTGTATCTGTCGCTGGGGTTCACGAAGGAAGCCACCGCATATATGTGGCAGGGAGAACTCGTCTCACCACCTCCGCCGGTGCCGGCTCTCGACGGTGAATTGACTTCACTGTCCACGGCGAGCATCGGAGAGATCGCGGCACTGGATGAGCGCGCCTTCGGAACTAACCGGCAGAAGCTGCTCGCATTGCTTTCCGATGGCGCGTCAATCTCCGTCTTGCGCCGCGGCGGAGAGGCCGTCGGTTTTTCGATGAAGCGCGAATTCGGGCGCGGTCATGTGATCGGCCCGATCGTCGCCAGCAACGATTGTGACGCGATCCATCTCACCGCCGTGCATCTGAGGGATCTCGCGGGACAATTCGTCCGCGTCGATACGCGGGAGCAGACGGGTCTGTTTGCCGACTTCCTTCAACAGAGCCGCCTCGCGATCACCGAGACCGTCACGACGATGTCTAAGGGCCGGCCATTCCTGAACCGCAAGGAAAATGAGCCATGGGTGTACGGGCTGGCCGGTCACGCTTTGAGCTGAGGCTATGAAGCGAGCTCGGTAAGAACGGGTGCCAACGGTGCCGATCGCGACCCTACAGAGATGGGCCGTGGCCAGGGCGACCAGCAGATGGACGAGTCGCTCGCGAAACGGACCCAAGCGCACGAAATCGTCGGTTGGCGTACAAAACCGCGCAAATGGCGGAGAGAGTGGGAGTCAAACCCACGATCTTCGATCATTACGCGTCGAACAGCTGAGATTGCAAGTAAGCACCCGCCGGCCTGCTGCCCTCGGAAATCCAGATTTTGCAAATGCGCCACAAGCCTGCTCACGTTGGCTGTGGTGAGATTTTTCTTGATCTCGCGGTGCACACATCGGGCCCACGCGGCCCTCTAACCAATTGAAAAACTTAAACTCTCGCTCCAATCCATCATCGGAGCGACCGAGCTGCTGCCCACTGATGCCGGTTGGCAGCAGAAATCGCGCCGGGCAATGGCAGCAACTCAAGAACCCGAACTCTTAGTGATGACTCGGGTGAGCCCATCGCATCGCCAAGTTCCGGTTGATCGCTGCTCAAAAGCCCGTTTGAAAAATCAGCTGCTCAAACGGTTTTTCTCGCCAAGTCATTGATTTGTTTGGTGGGCGCACCAGGGCTCGAACCTGGGACCCGCTGATTAAGAGTCAGCCTTGGGTTGAGAACAATCAATGACTTGCTGGTCGCACGACCGGGCTTATCCGACTGAAAGTGGGCGTTCGTCGCACGATCAAAGTGCTGCATTTCACCGGCTACCATCCGCGCGGTCGGAGCATCCGCGGGGTAAACCCTGGCATCTGGTTGGCGCCGTATCTCTTGCAAGCTACCGTTAGAGCGGCTCACGCGACGGATTGGACCCTTTTCCGTTCCGATTGATCGGATCCTCGGGTACCCTCATTCCGCCGCGTCGGCGGAACTGGCGGAGTTGATAGATTGGCTGCATGGAGAGCGGAGATGGGCCGGCTCGATAAGCAGATGGATCCGTTCCACCCTGCCGCGCATCTGACGACGGCGGATCGCGTCCCCGACAATCCTGGGCTTGAGCAAGTCGACACGTCGTCGTCCGTTGAACCGGCCCGAGAGAAGGCCGCCTCGTCGCCCGCGCATTTTGGGTCGGGCCGGGCGGGGACCGGCGTAACGGGCTCTACCAATTGGATCGACCGAGCACGTCGCATCTGGCGACGCCATCTCCAGCGCGATCAACTCCCCCGAACGACCGGGGGATCGACGGGAAACTTCGAGCGCTGGTTGATCGCACTGCTGAGCGTCGGCTTCGTCGTGAGTTGCGTTTGCGCCATCATTGTCTTCATGCAGGTCAACGCGCGCAAATTGGAGATCGCGACACTGCAACGTGATATCATCGCACTCAAGCTGCGCGTAGCCAGGCTCGATCAGATCGCAAGCACGAATGAGATGCGCGAAAAGGCAAGCAGTGGAATACCCAAACCGCCGTCGGAGATCCAAGCCGACCAGGCTCCGCTCATCCTGTCACGTGAAGAGATTCAGCTTGTCCGAGACTATATCAAGCCTGCACCAGTTGCTGGCCCCGCGACTGAGACGACAAAGGTCGGCGATCCCGTCGTGGGAGAAACCGTTCCCTTTTCCTCTCCGATCACGGACAAGGTGCGGAAGCTGCTCGGCGCGAGATTTACCGTTCGCAATGGCGTTGTTGTCATCGTCCGCAGCGGCAGCCGTCACGCTGATGCTGTGATTGGGCCCAATTGACGGGAACTGGCCGCGATTGCAGTAGTCGATCGCCCTCTTAAGGCTGGTTGTTTGGTGGTCTTTCAATGAACCGCCGGCTGCCATTGAGAAGCTCGAGGTTATTGGCGATAACCGGGTTGCCTGGGTCGAGCGAATAGGCCTTCTCAAACTTTCGGCGCGCCGCACTCAGATTGCCGCGCAGCATGTACGAATATCCCTGGTCATTCAGGACCTGCACGGTTTCGCCGCCCAGCCGGATCGCTTGGGCATAGGCCTGGTCAGCCAGATCAAACCGACGTATCCGATCATAGCTCGCCGCGAGTCCAACCCAGGCCGTCACGTCCTTCGGCGATTTCTCGACCGCATCCCTGAAATAGCGATTAGCTAACCCGTAGCTGCCGCGGTTGAAATGCTCCAAGCCCAGCCGTACCGGCTCGTCCGAGGGATAATATTTGACGTCGGTCGGCTCCTGCACCGGGTCGCCGCCAGGCGGCTCGACGGGAGCGACGACGGCAGCCTGCCTAAGCGTATGATCACACCCCGCAAGGCCGATCCCCAACCAGCAACAGGTCAGCATGAAGATGATACGTCGCATAACCCCTTGGTCCCCCGCACGTCGCAGCAACTTCACTGCGCCGTTCGCAAACAACATCGCCAAAACCACGCACTAAAAATCGTTACCTGCCGCCTACGCCTACTCCGCCGACCGGCACTGATACTCCTGTAGTCGATCCAGCCCCCAATCCTTCTATGTTGACGTTCTGGGTTGGGGCAGTCCGCACGCCCATTTGTTTCGTCGCATCGCCAATGTCGGGAAGCTGATCCACTGGCTGTTTCGTGTTGCCATAGCGAGTCACGGCGGCGCCCACGCGCCGGGCGTCGTGCACGATCCTGCGATCACCGACGTTTCGCGGCCATGGATGGATTGTGTGGGTGACCGCGTTGACCTCCTTGGCATTGCCGGCACTCATCGTGATGGTGTCTGAACGCTGGAAATAGCGGTCCACCTCGTCATGACCGGCCACCCCGTAACATCCCCCGAGCAGCAGCGGTGCGAACAGAGCCAGATACCTGATGGTCATCTCCCGCTTCCTTCTCAGTTGAGCGTTTTTACGACGGGCTGGTTCGCAACAGCCGGTGCCGGAATGGTCGCAGTGATCTCGGGAGCGATGATGTGACCATAAGGTCCTTTAACGTCGCCGCCGGAGTTAACGTAGTCATTGTAACGCTTGCGGACTTCCATCTGGCCATTGAGGAAGAAATCGACGTCGTTGGCCGGAAGGCGAGAGTCGAGCGGCGACGCCAGTTGCTGACCCGGTGCGGCCGGTGCGACCAGGCGCGGCGTCACGATGATGACGAGATCGGTTTCCTCCTGCTGGTACGACTTGCTGCTGAACAAGGCTCCGAGCACAGGCACGGAGCCGATCCAGGGCAATTGCGAAACGTCCTGACGGTTGCGGGTTTGCAGCAAGCCGGCGATCGCAAAGCTCTGGCCGTCCCGCAGCTCCACCGTGGTCCGTGCATCGCGGCGGGTCAACGCCGGAACTGTCGTCCCCTGAATCGTCACTGCATTGGCGAAATCAAGCTCGCTGACCGACGGCTCCACCCGAAGGTTGATGACCCCCCGCGAGAGCACGGTGGGGACAAAGGCCAGCTCGACACCGAACTTCTTGTAGTCGATGGTGATGGTCGGAAAGCCGGCTGCGGTCGTGTTCGGAATCGGCACTGGAAACTCACCACCGGCCAGGAAGCGCGCTGCATCTCCGGAAAGCGTGGTCAAGTTCGGCTCGGCCAACCTGCGAGCCAATCCTTTGGTTTCCAGCGCAGAGATCAACAAGTCCACCGAACCGCCATTGCTGGTTCGGACGATGCTGGTCAACAAGCTTCCGAACGGGATCGGAGCTATGCCGCCCGCTGTGCCAAGAAGCGTACCAGCTGTTCCGAGTAACGGCAGGCTACCGGTGGGGGAAGCACCGACTTGGCCGCCGCCAACGCCCAGGGGGCTATTAGCGGTGTTGATACCACCAATCGGTCGCCGGCCCGCCGTAGTGCTCAAATTGCCACGTCCCGTATTCGCGACGTTGGTCCCGTTGGCATTCGCTGCGTACAGGTTCACACCGAGGTCGCGGCCGGCATCCCGGGTGACCTCGAGAAACCGCACCTCCAGCATCACCTGCTGCGGCGCCGCGACACTCATCGCGTTGACGACGGTGCCCCCCTTCGCGACCGTGCTGGTGGCGATCGCCATGGCCCGCTCGGCCGTAACCGCATCGGCGGCCGTTCCGCTGAGTACCACCTGGCCCTCGGAAGCCGAGACGCGGATCCCGTGCCCGCCAGTGCTGCTGCGGATGTTCTGCTGGAGATTGCCGGTATCGATCACGACCTCGACGTCGAGGATGCCGATCTGCTTCATCGAGGAGTCGAGCAGGATGACGTTGGTGGTGCCGGTCTGCTTGCCCTGGACGTAGATCAGGTGATCGCTGAGCGACTTCACGTCCACAATGTCGGGCGAGCCGGCCACGATAGTTGCGAAAGCCGTATCGACCTTGAAGGTGCGTGACTTGTTGACCACCACCTTGACCCGCTGGACGTCGTTCATTTCGCTGACGAAGACGCCGCCGCCGGAGAAGCCCCGCCGGTCTGCCGCCATCGCGCGGTCAGCGGACGCAAAGGAGGCGAGCGCCGCGCCAAGACCCATCACGCTGAAGGCGAGAAGCTCCCTTATCTTACCTGAAATGCGATCGCCACCCATTCGAGTCCCCCAACTGCGATCCGCGGCTCCCCCGCAAATCTACGTGCTCGACATCCCCAATAGTTCCCCTCTGCGCACCACGCCGCAGAGCTTACAAGATGTCCGACTACAATTCGTTACTTCGCGTTTCCAAGATCATCGTCCTTGATGCTGCCTGCTTGCAAGAAGAGACGCTTCCCGCACAGCCTCAAGTGGCAAAGAAAACTTTCCAATGTTGCGGGCGCGCATCATTTCTCTCTGCAGCTCCGTTCAGAACTGCTGCAGCACGACCACGTTTGCGCGAGATTCCGTCGTGGCTCACGATCGAACGGCGTCGGCTCGTCGTCTCCAAACGGCACTTGGCCAGGCTCAGATTGCTTTGGCGCAGTTCGATTCCGAGGGGTTTGTCCAGCTCGAGCACCGACCCGAGGCGATGTCGGCCAAGATGGGTAAGGCACGTTGCCATATTTTGCCTAAAAGGGAATCTGCGTTGACGCGCTCGGCGCATTGAGTGCTGTGCCCCATATCGGCATCAGCATGGTGAAGCCGGCTTGAGAAGCGGTCACGGTCAAGTTGCTGCCGCTGGATGCCACGCTCAGCGTCGGCGTGAGACCGCCGCGATACAGGAACGGCGCGGCAGTCTGTTTAGCGGTCGTGGACATCGGATCGCCCCCGCAGATTGACGGCGACTGAGGCGGGCTTTGAAGCAAGGCGGGCGTGTAGCAGCTGATCATGACCGCTCGGGCCCCGGCGCTCGCGAGCGTCCGCAAGGACTGCATCGTGATCGCATAGCGTCCGAGATCGAAGATGGCGAAGATCAACATAAAAAGGGACACAAAGGCGAGGATGAACTCGAACGATGCGATGCCCCGCTGATCGAGCTTTCTCATCACTGCACCAAGCGGACAACTTGGGTGTAAGGGACGGTGACCGGATTACATCCATCCGTGCTCAGGAAGCCGCCACCGCCCATGGTGAGTGTCTGGGCGATCACTTGTGAACAGGTCGTATTGGTACTTTGTGTCGCTCCGTTCCAGGTCACGTCGACATGCGGGAAATACATCGCACCACCCAGCCTTACCGTACCGCCGGTGATGTTGACTTTATTACTGCTCTTGCTCGGCGCCTGATCATCAATCAGAACGCCGTTCAGATCGGAAGAGAAGGTGTTGGTGTAGGGAGCGGACAGCTCAACGCTGGCGCCGCCAGAGATGGAAATGCTCGAATCCCCGAGTAATACCAGAGTGACGCCTTCGCCCGTGCCTGCCGGTGGCCAGGGTCTACAGGCATTGCAGGTGATGGTTCCGCCATTGAACTTTATTGTCCCATTGTAGAAAAAGTACGTGCCCGGACTAAAATCCACCGTGTCCCCGGTCGTGCACGTTAGGTTGCGGTACAGGTTAGTGCTGCTCGGCGGAGTGTTGGGCGTCAACGTACCACTGCATGCCAAATCGTTTGGCCTTCCGCTCGATGTCAAGCTATTGAACGATTGGCTATCCAATTTGCTGAGCGGATTGTTGGCGTACGGCATGAAATAGTTGTGCGTGACGCCGGGATCGGCGCAGGTGCTGGCTGGACTACAGCCCGTTACGCCCAAGACGGCCCACCCCGAACCGGTGAAAGAGGCAGTGCTGGCAAACTGTACACTGGCATCCGACATTATCGGGCAGCCCGTGCCGTTGTTGCTGACGTTACCGGCAATTTTAAGCGCCCCTCCGCCGCCGTTCGGATCAGGTCCGAGCGCCAAGGCGCACACCTTGCTCGGCAGTTCGACCAGAGCGATGGCTTGGGCGGGGATGTTGACGGTCGTCAAACCCAGCACTGCCGATAAGTAGGCCGGCTGTTGCTGACTGACGAGGGCGCGAACGGCGTTACCGCCGCCTCCTGCGGGCGGCGTTGTGAACGCACCCGCACTGTAGCTGCCGATATCGATCTGCACGGCGCGCGAGATTCCTGCTGGAAGGCTTGTCGCACAGTTGGTGCCCGGATAGGCCGTGTCACCGGAGTTGCAGAACCCGTTCTGCGCCGCGAATTCCTTTGCTTGATAATCCACTGATGTATCGCAGAGCACACCAGCATTGTCGCATGCAAGTCGCAGGGCGCCCGAGTAGGCCGCTGCATCGGCGGCATTCTGCGCGTGCTGCCTGGTGACGTACCACGATCCCGCCTCGGCCCCGAGTGCGACCACGCCGATGAGCGGAATCAGCGCGATCACTGTCGCGAATGCGGCCGAGCCTCGTCTGGAACGGAGCAGACTGCGCATGAGAACACCTACTGGAAACGTTCGGAGTAAGGCAGCGTGTACGTGCAACTGCTGGGGCACAGCACCGACGTCAACACAATCGGGGCCAAAGTGACGGTCGTCGAAAACGTAAAGTACTTGGGAGTCAAACCAAGGTTGCCGGAGTTGCAAGCTGTGCTTCCGCACATGACCTGGATGTTGCCGATGGTATGCCCGGCGACCGTTGTCTGCAGCGTCGACACCCAGGTCCCCGGGTTCGCCGGGTCGGGCGGACTCTTGTATTGAATGTATTGTCCGAATGAGCGCAAGGCCGACCACGCAGAGATAAACCGGAAGCCCGCGGCAGCGACGTCGGCGAGCGGCATCAGCAGGAACGACACCATGAAAATGTAAACGATGACTGTCTCAAACGCGACGGCGCCGCGCTGATCGGCGACGAAGGACCCTCTACGATACGCGCGCCTGCCTCCACGGGGACTTGCCACGTGCGATCGCGTCACCCGAGCCGCAGCGATCTGAACCATGTCCACCACAATCCGGCCACGCATAGCCGCTCACCAAACGTAAGGAATCACTCGCCAACGTGATGCTTCGTAACTCGAATATTCAGGGCAATTGCGCCGAAGCAGGTCTTCCTCGTAAAGGATTCGGCAGACCTGAATGCCGATATGCAGGACCAGGACGATCACCGTGACCGGTGTCAGGTATTGCAGCACGACGCCCAGCACCACGATTTCTTCTGCGACATAGAGCGGGTGCTTGATCCATCGATACGGACCGGTCTGGACCACCGAGCGCGCCTGTGGCACCAGGCTGAACGACCGACCCAGATGTCGGATGGTGACAAGCATCATGATCGTGCCGACCAGCACGCAGGCGGTCGATGCCAGGTTGGGCAGCGTGTCGTCGGTTTTGCCGAGGAAGCTGATCGTCCATGGCAGATAGCTGCCGACGAAGGCAGCTATTCTTGGAAGCAGGCCATCGGCATGCGCCTTTGCCGGTGAGCGCGTCATGATCAACAGTGCCAGGAGCATGTAGAAGATGCCGAGGCAAAAGCTCGACAAGAGCGAGGGCCATGGATCGTGCAGCGACGCCCCAATCCTGACGGCGACGCAAAGAGCCAGCAACAAGAACCACAAGCTGCCAAGCAGCCGCATGATCCGGTCGTAAGATCCGCTCTTGGAGAGGGCAATTGTGGTCATGGCTACTTTCCGAAGCTGGCGAACGAACGCACGAGGTGAAGAACGGGACTTCCCCCCATGATGACGAACATGGCTGGGAGCAGGAACAGCACCATCGGAATGGTCAGCTTGGCGCCCAACTTGTGCGCCCTTTCTTCCAGCTTGGTGATGCGTTCCCGCCGCAGGTCGAGCGCGATACTGCGCAGCGCCTGGCCCAACGGCGTTCCGTACTGCAAGCTCTGGCTGATCATCGTGCCAAACCGGCGAAGACCATCCGAAGTGACCGCCAAGTTCTCGAATGCTTCGACGCGACTTGGCAGTATCCGGAGATCATCAAGGAGTCGGTGCAGCACCCAGGCCATGGCAGGATTGGTCGACTTCATTTCTTCGGCGACGCGCCCCAGCCCGCTTTCCAGGCCCATTCCCGCCTCGCTGCACACGATCAGCAAATCGATCATATCCGGCGTACCCAGCCGAATGGCAGCATCAAAGCGCCGCTTCATCACCGACAGAGCCAATCGCGGACCCAAGATTCCGATCACCACACCCATCAGCGTGAAGACCAGCACGTCGGCAGGTCTCCTTCCCGAAAGTTGCGCCAGAAGCAGCGCAATGACCGGCAGCGCGAACATGCTGACGATCTTGATGCCGATCCAGATCGGCAAGGTTCTATGATGATTGAAACCAGATGAGTGGAGGACCGTTCGTAGCTCCTCCAGATTCTCCTCGGCGTAGAAGCGCCGATAGCGCATGCCCAGCCACGAGAACCAACCGGTCAGGTCTTTGAAGGGGGCTGAACGGTAAGGGATACCCATCACGGCGCTTGAGACCCGCGTGTCCAATGCACGGACGTGTAGTTCGCGGATGATCAACATGAAGGCCGCCGTTCCAGCTACGACTGCGAGGGCCGCCAGCCCGAGACCGAAAGTCATAGTTCTGTTTCCCGCCTGACCATCCAACTTATCACCAGATGCCCGATGAGCACCGAGACTACCGCGTAAGCCAGAAGCTTGTTTCCGGTCGGGTCAGTGAACAGCAGATCGACGTTCTGCGGATTGGCCGCGTATAGCAATGCTCCGGCAATCAGGGGCGAGATCGTGAGTGCTCGCGAGGAAAAGATCACTTCTCCCGCCAGCGCCTTGGCGCGAGCAGCGAGCGCAACACGCTGACTCACCGTGTCGCCCAGCGTCTGCAAGGTCTCGGCCAAGCTGCCGCCGGACTTCAATTGAACCGCAAGTGTCACCGCAAACATCGCATACTCTGCCACTTGCGTTCGCCGATAGACGCCTTCGACGGCTTCCTCCGGAGGTCTTCCCAGATTCATTTCGCTGCACACGATTGCAAATTGTCCGGACGTCGGTTGCGGCATTTCGCGCGCGATGGTGCGAAATGCTTCGTGCACAGGCAGACCCGATCGAACCGTACTCGTCACCAGCTGAATGGCGTCAGGCAGCTGCCGGAAAAGTTGACTGGCGAACCGACGTTGCTGCCAGCCAAACAGACCTCGCACGACTACCACGGCGGCAATCGCAGCCGCGACACACACGTAGAAAACGGAAAATCCCAGCAGGCGATTAGCGTAGAAGATCGCTGCTACGGCGATAGCGGCAGCAAGCAGCACATACGCCGGATGCCAGGCGTGAACCATCTCGGGCCTGTAATTGGCCAAACGGTGGAGAAGCAGATACCGGGAGCCGGTCTCCGCCCGGCGAATGGATGGCAGACTGGCCGGATGGGAGGCCGGTAGAGCGACCGCCAGCCGGCGGTCCATGCGTCGCTCCCGGCCGTCGAGCCATAACGAGCCGACGGCTGCGCACATCGCGAGCACCAGAACAGCGACGATCACGGCCTCAGGTATCATATCTGCCTCACTGCCTCGGCCCAGGCGCGATCGAGCCCGAAATAGACGAGACGGCTCTTGAATTTCGGGACTGCAAGGGTGGCCCGGTAAGTGCCCGAGATCCGCCCATTGTCGTCCTCCTCCTGGTATTCGAAAGTTGCGATGTCGTTGGTGGTGATCACATCCGATTCCAGCCCCATCACCTCGCTGATCTGGATAATGCGACGTTGCCCATCGCGCATGCGTTCGACTTGCACGATGAGATCCAGTGCAGCGACAATCTGAGTTCGAATGGCTCGCGACGGCAGATTCACCTGCCCCATCTGCACCATGTTCTCGATGCGGGTCAGGGCGTCGCGAGCACTATTGGCATGGACCGTGGAGATCGAACCATCATGGCCGGTGTTCATCGCCTGCAGCATGTCAAACGCTTCGGCGCCGCGCACCTCGCCCACGACGATCCGGTCAGGACGCATGCGCAGCGCATTCCACAACAGATCGCGCTGTGTCACCTGCCCCGTGCCTTCAAGGCTGGGAGGCCGGGTCTCCAGGCTGATCACGTGCGGCTGCTGGAGCTGCAACTCCGCCGCATCCTCGATGGTGACGACGCGTTCGCTGTGATCGATGAACTGGCTCATGGCGTTGAGCAGCGTCGTCTTGCCGGACCCGGTGCCGCCGGAGACCAGGACATTGAGCCGACACCGGGCGGCAATCTCCAGCAATTGTCCGACGGCTGCCGTCATCGAGCCGTTTTCGATCAGTGCGGCGATATCCAGACGGCGGCTCGGAAACTTTCGAATCGAGATGCAGGGGCTGTGGATCGCCAGCGGCGGGAAGATGATGTTGACGCGGCTGCCGTCGGACAAGCGGCAATCCACCATCGGACTGGATTCGTCGATGCGCCGTCCAACTTGCGCGGCAATTTTCTGGGCCACCGATGCGATGTGATCATTGTCGCGGAAGCGCACCGCGATCCGCTCCAGCTTGCCGGCTCGTTCGACATAAACGTTACTAGGCCCGTTGATCATGATGTCGTTGATCGATTGATCGAGCAGAAGCGGACGCAGCGGCCCATAGCCGGTCATGTCGTCGGCAATCTCGTCCGCCAGTTGAAGCTGCTCGCGACCCGACAGTTCGAGCCGTTCCTCATTGGCGATGCCATGGATGATTTCCTCGATCTGGCGCCGAAGGACGTCACGCGAAACAGTTGCGGCCACCGATGGCTCAATCTGCTCGATGACGCGTTCGCGCAGTGAAGCTGGCATCACCGGCCGGTCAATCGAAGCCTCGTCGCGCCTTGAGGTTGATGCAGGCACGCTTGGCGTCGTTGCAGCCAAGCTCGGCGTCGATGCAGGCAAGCGAACCGGCGTTTCCTCGTCGCGCCTACCAAACCTTCTCATAGCCCCAGCAGCCTCCTCAGCCGTCCCTTCTGCTCGGCGCCGAGCCCCGTGATCTCCCGTACGATCGGCGCGAGATGGCGTCGCAGTGCAGATACGTGCTTCAGCGCGGGTATTCCGAGATTGACCGCCTGGGTCATGCCCTTCCCGAGATCGGGTACGACCATGTCAGGCTCTGTCCCCAACGCCTTGACCACTGCGGCCCTGGGAAGGCCGCCCGGGCGATTGGCACGGTTCAGCAAGGTGAAGACCCGATCCCTGCCGGCAATATTGGTGACGGCGGTCCGTAGTGCGTGGGCATTGCGAAGTCCGGTCACCTCCGCCTCCAGCAGCACCAGCACGTGCCGGGAAAGAGAGATCACCGGATGGATGGATGACGGAAACGGGACCGGGACATCGACAACGATGTAGTTGAATCGTTGGCGGAGCAGGCCAAGGACGTGCCTCACGCCCGCTTCGGTGATGTCGAGCTGAGCGTCCAGCTCCTCATCGGCGGAAATCAGGCTAACCCGCTCGTTGACTGCAATTGCGGCGCGCTCGAGGAACAACGTGTCCGCCCGCATCGGGTTCTCCAGGGCGATGCGCAGGCCTGGTCCGGGCTGAACACCCAGCATCACGGCTGTTTCGCCGCCTTGAAGATGAAGATCGAGCAGCGCGACCTTGGCCTTGGTGGTCTCGGCCAGTTGCAGCGCGAGATTGATGGCGATGCTCGTTGCGCCGGCACCGCCCTGCGCGCCGCAGATCGAGATCACATGCCCGCCTCGGTCGGTCGGCGCCGGCGCACGATCGCCAAGCAGCTTTGGGCGCAGCTGGTCCAGCACCATGTCCCGCGTGATCGGTCTCGGCAGGTACTCGGTCAGGCCGAGCTCCATAAGCGCGCGATAGAAGGTGATCTCCCTGCTTTCACCGATCAGAGCCACCCGGACATCGGGCGGACAGACGCCGGCCAGCCGCTCCAGTTCGGCAAATGGATCATCGATTCCACTGATGTCCGTCACCAGGGCGAATAGTTCGGTGTCCGTTTCGAGCATCCGTATGGCATTGCGGATCGTGCCCCGCTTGATCGAAATGTTGCTGCCTTCAAGGCCCTTGCGCAGAGCCGCGGCACTCAGTTCGTCATTGACGAAGCAGACGATTCGATTGCGCGCGACGACAGACGTTGGTTCTTCAGGTGTACTGATGGCCGCTATGTTAACGCTCATCAACGTTTCTCCAGCAACTTGCCTGCCTGAACCACCATCGTCGCTCCGCGGCGAGACACTTCGGACCCGTCGCAGTTGATCGGAACGTCGCCGTCGGCAGATTCCTGTTTCCTGACCGAGTATTGCTTTATCTGACCACCGGAATGAACAACGACCGCTGCAGTCCGGCCGGCAATCGCATTTTGGCGGGCGATTTCCGGCGACACATCGCAGCTGGACATCGCGCCAGTGTCCGCCGTATCCCACTGTTCGACTGCGGCCCGCACCGCCAGGGAAAGCGTTCCGAGCTGCCTTGCGACCGTGATCTTCTTGACCTGGTCCGGGGCAAGCTCCAACGACACAGTCTGCGCTTGCTTGCCGGCCACCGAGCCGGCTACCGAGCTTACGGTTCGGCCACCCTGCATGATTTCCTGATCAATCGCGATGACTCGAACGTTTCCTAGAACGGTCTCGCTCAGGGCCCGGCGCGCGGGATCTGCCTTCTCGAACACCTGGGTCAACAAGACATCAACATGATCACCCGGCCTGATCAGCCCCGACACGCCAGACTCCTCGTCCACCTTGATGCTGATTGCACGGCTATCCGGTGCCAGGACGCTGGCCAGGAAGCCTCGATCCCGAGGTCGCAATACGTCCTGCAAGGTAATGGGACTGCCAGCGTCGACGAACTTGCGAACCAGAGAGCCGGGAAGTCCGGCCTTCGAGTCCGGTGTTTCCAGGATCGCTCCTGCAGGGAGGCGTTCAGGCGACACCGAGCGCACGGCGAAATCGTCTTCGCGGGTCAATGTACCTTTCGACAGGGGACGTGCCGCGACAAAATACCCGACAGTCGAAGCAGGCGCCGGCCCTTGCGCCGTAACGGTTACAGGAACCTGTTTCGGCAGGTTCATGTTGTAGGCGATCAGCCCGAATGCGGTGGTTGCGAGCAAGAGCACCAGGATGATCGAGAGGCGCAACGTGGATGACATGTCAAAATCCTCTGCTCGAGATGGTCCAGATGCCACCGCACGCTATGGCCACCCCGTAAGGCAGGGGCGCGTGTCGCACGTGGCGCCAGCGCTCGATCGCGTAGACGCGGCGTGCGAGCGACGACCCGACCGGCGCCAACCTCGGATATGGCAGGACGCGCATCACCAGATGCACCAGGGCAAGAACGCCCCCGGCCAGCGTGGTTACCGTCAGCAACTCAATCAAGCCCGTCGGCGGCAGGCCAATGGCCAAAGCTACCAGTAACTTGACGTCGCCCCCGCCAATCCCGCCACGCCGGTAGAGCGCGAGCAGCAGCAGGAACAGGAGCGTCGCGGCGATGAGAGATTCGGCAAGTTGCATTGGGCTGGCAAGCTGACGGGCGATCCCGAGCAGCGCCAGCAAGAGACAGACGTCATTTCGGATCGTGCGGGTCGCGACGTCGAGCGTTGCGACATACAGCAACAACGAGATTTCCAGTATCGAGACGGTGGAAGAAACCCAGCTCATGCATGCCTCAGGGTGGTGGAAGGCACAGCAAGAATAAGAATGGAGAGAAATAACATTCGGAGGGGGACACATTCCGATGCCCCCCTCTGGCCGGACCGGCCGTATCAGACCGCCGCAGTAAAAGCGGTGGTGATCGCGGTGATCCCGCCTGTCAGCGCGGTTCCGATCGCACCGCCGGCACCAACGCCGAACACAGCTGACACTGCGCCGATGATGCAAACCGCGACGATGATGTACTCGAATGACACCACGCCGTCCTGGTCCGTCCGCAGACGCTTCAACGCTTCCTTGGTCTCGATGAAATGATGCAACATAGAGGAATCCCTTCTTTCAAGATGGATTTTTCAGACACCTTGGCAACTTCAGCGGCTGCGGATTTATCTCCGGCCCCGCCAGCGACAAACTATTCATTAAATGTCTATTATCGTCAACATTTAATATATAATACATATTTCATATTAAGCTACCGCGAAATAACCCGTCGCGACGACCCAACAATCGACAAAACCGTCGCAATACAAATACGATAGCCGACCTAACAATTGAATCCCGACAAGAGCGCCGGCTGAGAGCCGGCAAAGAATCACCGGATTATTACGGATGAGCAGCGTTTAATAAGATTCATCGATGCTGCGCCCAGGCCGGCGCGCATGGAGCAAGTTTCGCCGACGTGCGGCGGCGCGAACAGCACATCTGTGCACGACGGGTGAGGTGATCCCTTCGAAATTCCGATCGCACTGATCGCTGCCTTGTAGCCGCATGATTCCCGTCAGTTGCACCGGTGTGCCGCAATCATTGAGGCTCCTGGACCCCACCTTGCGAGGCGGACCATCGCGGGATGGTGGTACGCTCTAGAGCGTAGCGCGCAGCCAGGACCGCCATCATTGTTACGGGCTCAGTAGCCGGCGCATCTGCCCTGGGTGCGGAGAAAAGCAAAACAAACGATTATTTTGTTATTGCATATAATCATGATGACTCCATCACAAAATTAAAAAATATGTTGGGGAAAAGAAAACATGGGAGGTTGGAATGGAAGCTGCCCGCCGCTTTCGCGCAATGGCCTTGCTTTGCCGTCAGACTGCCGTACTCCAACCTGCGCGAAGCTGGAAATTGCTTGCAGAGGCAGAGTACTGGGAGCATCTGGCGGCCGCGGCCTTAGCTCATTGAGCTTCAGTCGGGCGTTCTTTGTCTTCCGTTTTCGTCGACTTCCTAGTTAAGTCCTTTTCTGAGGCATGTGATGTCCAGTACGCGTCAAATTTCTTCTAGTGCTGTTCTGAGCGAACGGCACCAGGCGCTTCTGGAGGAGCTCAGAGAGGTGGAGAAACTTCGAAGTAAGCTCCGACATCTAGAAACAAAACCAATCGGCAGAAGGCGGCGTACCAAAGCGAACGGCAGAGCTAGAGCCGTTTAGAGACCCGCCGGAAAGGATGACCCGGCTCACTCGCGCGATTCGATGCACGGATTGCCCGCGTTCCTCGCGTCCACCTCTACCTTGAAAGAGGACTGGGCGGCTTCATCTGCGCCTAGCGAGCCTCGGCGATGACGTCGCTACGACGCGTCGCCAGCCAGCCAGGCCGGGGTGCCTCACAACACTTGAACGAACTCGGCGGCGAGACGGGACGCCCATTCAGGGTCGGGCGTTAGCTCCGACTTTCATTCGACGTTGCACTTCGGAACACCGCAACGAGCCGATCGCCTTCCCAAAGCTCAACGTCGTGCTCGTCATGCATTTGCTCGGCTCGGCGTCTCGCCGCCTGCTCGTCAATACAGTCGAGCTTTGCAGTGCAGATCACTTGCCGGCTGCCGTCCACCACGAAAACCTTATACCGCATGATGCCGTCCGATCCAAAAAGGTGACGATCATCGTACCCGAATGTCCGGTTAAGGCAGCGCCAAACTAAGTGCGATGCAACGGAACCATTGTACGTGTGGCAGTTCGGCGATACCTGCTCGTTCAATCCGTCGGTCGCGCGGCGGCAGTACCTCGTATGTCGCCACCTCAGTGGCGTAGTCTCACTGCGTGCCGAAGCGTGTGGCTCGAGCTTAAGAGCGAGAGGCCACCAAGCGTCATCAGCAGCCCACCGAGCCAGCCCGTCCAGCTGCGCGCTTCGTCGTGCCCCTCTGCAGTGCGCGGGCCCAGCGGCATATCTTGAGGTGGGTCGGCAGGCGCGGCGGCGAGAAACTGCCCAACGTTGACTTGATCCGGCACGGAGTGTTCGCGCTTGAGCTGGTTGCGGGGAATATCTCCGACGGGAGCCTCCGACATCAGGGTAGCACCCGTGCCGAGATCGGAAGTGGCATCTGCTACCTGAATTTCCGTTACAGGCGTCTGAGATTGCTCGGGCGGTGCAGAGCGCAGCAACTCCGCGCGCGCATCAACGATCACGCTCCGCGTGGTCTGCGTGGTCCGGTTCTCGTCGAAACTGGCGCTACGGTCTTTGGCCGCGGGAGCCCGAATGGGCTTCTTCACCGCCGCGATGCCCTCGGCCAGGAACCAGCATCTGCGACGACCGTCCATTCGGTAGACCCAATGCTGTCCGCCACTGGTCGAGGTACCGGGACGCGGCGCGCATTCGGCTTGCGGCGGAGAGGTGGTTACCGTGGGTTGGGACGTAGCAGTATTGAAGAAATCGGTTAGAGGATTGGAAGACGCAGGCGTCGCCGAAAAACCTCCGACAAGGAGCAAACTGGCGAAGTACAATCGCAACTGTCCGGACATCGGAAACTCCCGGGTGCGCCCCCGCTTGAGCCTTAGCGGCGACAACGGCCCCCATGCGGCTTAAATCGGGCAACGCGATGAATTAATGGTATTCTTGGCCACCTAATTGATATGCCGGTCCAGCACTCCAGGGATGCCTGCAACAAGGGGATAGGCCGATGGATTCATCGGGTCATCTGAGTTGCGCCGGCCTCGATCCGCGGCTTAGCCGCCCGGTCGATCGCGATAGTTGCGCCCGTTCCCGAACACCAAAGCAAAACTTGCCGAGGGATGAGTTCGTGGATGTCGCGATACGTGGACACCCCCGCTACGAATTAAATACTCCATCACGATATTACCATCGTCGCGCCTTTTTCCCTGCCACCTAGCGGATTTAAATGTGGATTGTACGATCAATATTTAACTGACGGCTTGCCTGCTCCCTGATTCCCGACTTGTGTGCCCGGGCCTTCTGCCCAAGATTCGGATTGGAGCCATGAACACCGCGCATTTTAATTCGCTCTCCGTTGACGAGCTCTGGACCCTTCACCAAGAGGTCGCCGCCAAACTCACTCAGAAAATGTTGGTGCAAAAAGCACGTTTGGAGGAAAGGCTGCGCAGCATTAGACTGGCCAGCGAGGTCACACGGCTCAATTACAAGCGCCGCCGTCCATATCCGCCCGTCCGTCCCAAATATCGCAATCCGAAGAACCCAGCGGAGACATGGTCGGGTCGTGGCAGGCAGCCGCGATGGCTGCGGCCGCAGCTTCGAAGCGGCCGAGACTTGGACGATTTCCTGATCGATCAGGCTTCAGCTCAAAAGCGGCAGACAAATTGAGCGCCGATTGCGGCATTTTGGGTTGGGAATGCTGGCGCCGGCTATTTCCCGATCTGAGATTTTCACATTATCGCTTTAACGCGGGTCATGACTATGGTTGGAGCCATGGCCATAGCGACCGCACTTGCGATCTGGCTGACGGTCTCGCTGAATCGCTCGGGGGGCCCGCGGCGCAGTGAAGACATCGACGCGAATCTCAAGCGCGCGATGGCCGCGTCTAGTCGCGATGCCTTTTGAAGTGCCGCCTAACCGCATTCCACGCCCGAAGGGCTGGAAGGACGAGGACGGCGAAAAGAACTCTGATTGGAACCGGCGTCATCCCGCGCTGCACGAGTGGTGGGTCGTGACCATCCGAGCGACCGGCCGTCGTGTTGATCGTCGCCGGCGATGGAATTGCTGCGCGCCGAGTAGATGCCGGTGTGCGCGAGGGCAGGACAGCTACAACGAACAGAACGTTCACCAGCAGCCATATTCCCACTATGAGAAGGAAACTACGCACGAGAACGACCATCGTTGATCTAATCTGCCGAGCTTATTCCTGCCTCATACCCGGCACGCAGCCGGCAACTCTGCGTTCGCGGACGGAACCGCGTCGCCGCAGCCGGCACATTTGGCATCCGCCGATGCCGTTGGGCCTGTGCGCTTCGCGAACGCCCAGGATCGCTCGCAGCCTAGTCGGGCGCAACACTCGCGTCTGTGCGCTTTCGAACATTCAGGCCCTTCAGGTATGCTAGTCTATGCATCATCGGGCGAGAGCCGGACAGAGATGGCTCATCAGCCAAGACGGCCGACCTCAGCCTGCAATCCCTGAACCGGGGCTGGGTCATGGAGCATGGCTAAATATCGCAGCACTAAGAGCGGCGAATTAGCGGTGCACATAGAACCAGTATCGAGCTTCGGCAGTTGACTCCCGATGGATCCGAACAAGCAGACTGATTGTTCGGGCCGAGGATAATACTAAAAGCTACGCCGGCACACATGAAGGACCTTCGACGACGTTTGGAAAAGGTCCGCGCTGACGCCAGAGAATTTACGCTGATGAGTCAGCGGGCGACGGACATAGAAAAGCGCGAGCTGTTCAAGCGCTTGGCGGATGAGCTCGCCTTCGAGGCTCTCGAGCTCGAGCTGATCGTGAAGAAAAATCAGCCACCTGATCCGTGCGACAAGCACGAGGTCGTGGAATTTACGTTACCCTCTCAGCGAAAGCGCGGCTGACGCGAAAGAGGTTAAGCCGGCTAGATCGTGCGTGCATAACGGATCTTTGCGCATGACTCCGCCAGCGATCGCTGCGCCGCCGCATCGAACTGCGCATTGCGCTTTGCGGGCCAGATCCGGAACATTCTGCTTCTGGTTCTGGTTCTGCAGCAAGCGGTATCTTGCTGCGAGGGACAGAACACACCGTCCGTTTTGCCCGCTCCGATTTCCTATTCTACGACAAGCACGTGACCGACTTGTCTCATCGGATCTGCGCGCTGTATCGAATGGGTGAAGATATAGAAACTAGGGAAACACCGAATAGCAAACCGGCCGTGTCCAGGGCTCGAACCTGGGACCCGCTGATTAAGAGTCAGCCCCGGGTCGAGAACAATCAATGACTTACTGGTCGCGCCACTCTGGCTTGTCCGGCTGAAAGTGGGCATTCGTCGCACGATCTTAGTGCTTGCATTGCCTGATAGGCTTCCCGAAGGTCCGTCACTCGTCCTGGTCGGTATCGCGATCTTCGCCGCGCTCAGGTCCCCGCAGCGTCTTTCTCCTCGCCGCTCCGGCGTCACTACTTGCCCAAGCGACGGCGACCCGCCCCAGCGCCTCATCCTTGGTGACGAGGCCTTCTTGCACGAGAACCACGGAACGCTGTTGCGCTCCGTGGTTCGGTTCAGTCCGCGATGGATCAGACGAAGCGGAAGTCGTCTGCCGAGAGCGAGCCCATCTGCACATTGGTCAGCGTCACAGCATTATCGTCATCGAGCGTCACGACGACGTTCTTGCCGACCTGTGTGGTATGCGACATCACGTCGGCAAAGTCGGCGAACAGGCTGTTTGAGAATTGCAGCACATCGGCCGACGCACCGGTGGTGGCGAAGTCGGTAACGGTGTCCTTGCCCAAGCCGGCGGCGAAGATGAACACATCGGCACCCGAGCCGCCCGACAGAATGTCGTTGCCGGCACCGCCCGCGAGAATGTCGGCTCCCGAGCCACCCTTGATGATGTCGTTGCCGGCACCACCATTCAACGTGTCGTTCTCGGAGCCGCCATCGATGTTGTCGTCGCCGTCGCCGCCGGAGACGACGTCGGCACCCGAGCCGCCCTTCAGCGCGTCGTTTCCGAGGCCACCCTCGACCACGTCGTTGCCGGAGCCACCGTCGACGCCGTCGTCGCCGTCGCCGCCGCGCAGCGTATCATTGCCGGCTCCACCGGCGATGACATCGTTGCCAGCTCCGCCATCGAACATATCGGCACCGTTGCCGCCTGTGAGATGGTCCGCACCGGCGCCGAGCATGAAGCCCTCGATATTGCTGAAATGGTCGGTGCCAATGCCTGCGCCGGTCGCGGTGCCGCACGCCAGGTTGATCGTGACCGCACCGGTGGCGTCGGACAGATCCAGCAGATCCTGACCGCTGCCGCCGTCGATGGTGTCGTCACCGGCACCGCCTCGGAGTACGTCGTCGCCGAGGCCGCCGAGCAGCACGTCGTTCCCGGCGCCGCCATCGACGATGTCGTCACCCGCTCCGCCCTTGATCACGTCGCCGCCGTCATTGCCGTACAACGTGTCGTTGTCGGCACCGCCATCGACTTGGTCATTGCCGGCGCCGGCGTAGATGTAGTCGTTGCCGGCGCCGCCGAACAACACGTCATTGCCGCCGTAAGTGTAGTCCATGGCGATGGTGTCGCTGCCATCGGCACCATCGATGACGAAGCCGCCCGCGGATGTCGAGAGCGCGACGTCGTCGCCGACGCCGAGCAGGATCGTGCCGGTCACCGTGGCGCCGACGTAGAGGTTGACCTGGTCGTTGCCGGCGCCCATGTCGATCGCCGAACCGCCCGTCGCAACGATCGACCCCGAGTTGTTCAGGGTGTCGCGGCTGCCGCCCATCGAGATGCCACCGACGATCCGCCCGGTGCTGTTGTTGCCGACGAAGTCCTCGTAGTCGCCGACGAGGTTGATCGCCTCGTTGCCGCGGAGGTCGAACCGGGCAGCGTCCTCCGGCGAAACCCCTTCCGGTCCGCGCCCGTCGCCCTGGATCAGACCGTCATTGACGATGGTGGTCGCCCCCAGCGCGTTGCTGTTGCTGGAGTTGTCGACCTGGATCGCCCGGCCATAACCGTAGATCTCGCCGGTGGCGCTGTTGACGATCTCGCCGCCGCCGATCGCGATCGCTTCGGACACGTTCGGTTCGCCGTCATGATAGCCTTCGGCACCGAGGCCGGCAATTCGGCCATAGTTCAGCACCTGCACCAAGCCGTCGACGTCGATGGCGTCGCCATCGGAGTCGGCCAGTTCGGCGGAGCGGCCTTCCATCACCCCATGGTTGGTGATGAACGCCTTCTGCGCAAGCGACCCGTCGGTGTCCAAGTTCACGGCGGACCCGTTGCGGCCGATCATCGTGCCGCGATTCATGACGGTGACAGCGTTGTCACCGGTGACGGCATGCCGCGAAGCTTCCATCCAGCCGCCGGCATAGTTGTTGACCTTGCCGCCGGTGTCGCTCTGGAAGTCGATCAGATCGCCTCCGCCCACGAACGTCGGATCCGTCGTGATCGTCCCCCAGTTGTTGACGACGCCGTCAGTGCCGGGGCGGATCACGTCCGTATCGGCGTTGTGCTGGCGGATGATGCCCCCGGCAAGGTTGTTGATCACCGCCGACGCGCCGTTGTTGTCGAAGGCACGGAAATCGAGGACGCGGCCGTTCGCTTCGATCACGCCGGCGTTGTTGACGGTGATAGTCGCGTCGGCATGACCGGCCCGTTCCGGGGTCAGCGCGCCGCGGACGACGCCGCCCGCCTGGTTGTTGAGGGTCAACGAGCCCGTCGCCCCCGCCGTGGTGGTGAGCGCACGGGTCGAGCCTGCGATCTCGCCGGCATTGTCGATGACCGCGACGCCACCGGCCTGCCAGACGATCGCGTTGCCGGACACCGCGAGCGCACCGCCGGCCTCGATGACGACGTGGTCGTTGTTGTCGACAATGAGGCTCGAAGCCAGCTTGGCGCCGTCCTGGATCGTCACGTTGTCGTACGACGACGATCCGGCCGCCGACCAAGTGCCTGCGGAGACCAGCAGGTTTTCGACATCGAGCGTGGCGATCAGCTCCGCCGTGCCGCCACCGATCAGCTTGACCGTGTCATTGCCGTCGCCGCCGTCGATCGAACTCGGCGCGGCGTCGTCGGTGGAGACGATGATGAGATCGTCGCCGTCACCGGCTTCAGCAGTGTCGCCGGCGCCGGCCGCCAGCTCGTCGTTGCCTGCGCCACCTTGCAGGGTGTCATAGCCTTCGCCGCCGACCAGGACGTCGTCGCCCTCGCCACCGGTCAGGGTGTCGTCACCCTCGCCGCCCGCGAGCCGGTCGTCTCCAGCCTCGCCGTCGAGCGTATCGTCGCCTGCACCGCCAAGCAGCGCGTCGTCGCCCTCGCCGCCGGACAGGGTATCATCGCCTTCGCCGCCGTCGAGCTGGTCGTCGCCTGCGAGCCCGGCGAGGACGTCGTCGCCACCGAGGCCGGTGAGAACGTCGTCACCGATCGCGCCGGTGAGTTCGTTGTCACCCTCGTCGCCGACCAGCACCAGCGGTTCGGTTTCGAGCACCGTGTCTTGACGATAGTCGAGGTTCTGAATGCGCTCGTCGTGCGCCCGGTCGGTGTCGGCGACGTCGTAGGACGTGTCGGAGTAGTTCGCAGCCATGTATTCGGCGAAAGCATCCTGCTCGGTGCCTTCGGCGGCGAAGCTCGCCACTTGCCCGGCATCCGGGACCAGGTCTGGCGAGAGGTTGACGACGTTGGCAAAGGCGGGATTGGCCGCGATGAAGCTCGCGAACGGATAGCCGTCGCCGCCGGTGAGCAAGAAGCTCAAGGTCACGACCCGGATCGCCATCTCCGGATCGACCGCCAGTTCTCCATTGGCGACCAGCGTCAGCACCGCGTTGCCGTCGTCATCGATCAGCGCTGCCGACTGCACGCGGTTGCCGGCCGGCAAGTCCTTGTCGAACGAGAACGCGATGCCGCCGACCTGGGCGAACTGGCCGGGCGTCGCGGTCGCGGTGGTCGCCGCCACGGCATGCTCGAGCACCTTGAGCAGCTGATCTGCGGTCACCGTGACCATCGACAGCGCGTTGTTGAAGCGCAGCGAGTTGGCGATATCGAGCTGCGACACCTCGCCCGCTTCCTTGCCGACGCTGGTGTTCGCCAGCGGCGGGCTCTCCACCGCTTCGCCGCCGACCGCATAGACGTAGCCGATCGAGTCGCGGATGCCGCCGCCGTTCTTGATCGAAACCAGCACGGTCGGGTCGACCTTCTGGGCGTACCACAGGTTCGCATCGGCGGTGAGGTCGCCGAGGTTGGTCTCCTCGGTGCGCGCCTCGCTGCGACGGCCCTCGAGATAGACGTCCGTCTTGCCGAAAGTGTTGCCGTCCTGCGCGTCGATGACGCCGCCCACCGCCTGGGCGATGTCGTTGACCAGATCGCCGCGGCCGCCGTCGGCAAACGCATCGGCATCGTCGGCATCTACGTCGCCGTCATCGTCGACGTCGACGGTGGTGTTGCCGTCGTACAGCGAGGCGACCACCTCTTCCGTGCTGGCGTAAGCACCGTTGACCGCCGTGTTGGCGGTGTAGATCACGTTGCCTTCAGCATCGAAATCGACCACCAGTCGTCCGACATAGGAGTACTCGCCGGAGGTGTTGACGATCAGCGTGGTATTGCCGTCGGCGTTTGCGGTGACGATCGGATAGGTGTCGGCAGCGGTGTCGCCGGCATGGAGCACGTCGGTCTCGTCCGCCAGCAGCGTGTGCGAGCCGCCGGCGACGATGACGTCGACGCCGTGCAGCAGGGGCGCAAGCGCCTTTTCGAGCGCGAGCTGCTGCAGATGGCTGACCAGGACGATCTTGTTGATGCCCTGAGCCAGCAGGCCGTCGATAGTCGGCTGCAGGATTGCTGCCAGCGTCGCCATGTCATCGACATTGTCGCCGATCACTTCGACGCCGCCGGTCGAGGAGATGCTCTGTACGATCTGGGTGGTCGCGCCGATCACGCCGATCTTTTCGCCGTTCTCCTCGATGACCGTGGCCGGCGCGATCTTCTTGCCGATACCCGCCGCCGGCGGGAAGCCGGTGTAAGCGTCAGCATCCTGGATCGTGCCGGTGTAGAGCGACGCGAGATTGGTATCGCCTGAGAAGTCCAGATTGGCCGAGAGATAGGGGAACTGCGCGCCCGGATAACCGGCGGTCTGCCTGATGATGTCGGCGAATGCCCTGGTGCCAGCGTCGAATTCGTGATTGCCGATCGCGGAGGCCTGCACGCCGATGATGTTCAGCATCGCCATGTCGGCGGTACCGAAGCCGGGCGAGATATTCAGCGTCCCGGCGGCGAGGCCGTAATAGGTCTCAAGTGCCGTTTCATATGCCTCCTTCAGCGAGCTGTCGCTGCCGGCGCTGAAGAACGGGCTGGGAATGAAATTGTCGCCCGACGACAGCGTGATCGAGTTCTCGTAGGTATCCTCGAGATAGTCGACAATCGCCGCGAAGTTGCCGGCGCGATCGACCGCGTTCAGGCCCGCCTCGAAGTCCGAGGCATGCAGAATCTGCAGCGTGTAAGCCGGGGTCGGCTCCTGCTCCCCGAGGTTGAGGCCTACGATCACCGGATCGTGGTCGGACACCCGGACCGGGGCGTCGCCGTCGAAGATCGATGTGTCGCGGTCGTAGTCGGTGTTGTAGTCGAGCGCATCGGCCTCGTCGGCGTTGATGTGCCAGGTGGTCACACCGGACACCTGTTCGCCGAGGCTGGCGTTGGCGAAGGCGTAGTCGAGCGTGCCGGTCTGGCCGTCGAACACATAGGAATATGCGTCGTCCTCACGGGCCTGCAAATCCTCATAGCCCGCGCTCCCGATGAGCGCGGTCGACTGCTCCTTGGCGTAGCCGTTGAAATCGCCGAGCAGCATGACGTCGGGATCGCCCGAGCCGGTCGGATCGGTGGCTGCCCACGCGGTCAGCGCGGTGGCGGCCAATTCCCGTTGGTTCTGCCAGTTGCCCTGGCCGTCGCCCTGATCGGAATCGGCGCCGGAGCCGGTACCGCTCTTGGACTTGAGATGGTTGGCGATCGCCGTGAAGGTTTCGCCGGTCGCAAGCTCCTCGAAGGTCACCGCGAGCGCATTGCGGCTGGTGTTCTCGCCGTCGAACACGGCGCCGACCGTGCTCTGCTCCAGCAGGCCGCCGAGGCCGAGGCCGGGCAGATCGGCGTCGTTAAGGATCTCGATAGTCGTGCCGTCGGCGACCTTCACCGCGGTGGTGTCGTAGATGAAGCCGACCGCGATGGCGTCGCCGCCGACGAACTGCTGGCCGGGATCGACCCAGGCATAGGTACCGGCCCCAGCCACGGCATTGAGCTGCTCGACCAGATACTTGATTGCGTTGCCGGACGATGCGGCGGAGAAGTCGTTCTCCAGTTCGGTCAGCGCCAGCACGTCGACGTCCATGTCGAGGATGGTCGCGACCAGCTTCTCGGTCTGACGTGCGAACTCCGCGCCGTTGTCGGCGCCGCGCGGCGCTTGGCCGATCGCGGTGGTGCCGCCATTGTCCAGCGTGGTGAAGTAGTTCAGCACGTTGAAGCTCGCCACCTTCAGACGGCCGCCGACGTCTTCCGGCGCATCGGTGCGCGGATTGTCGCCGGCTCCGAAGGTGTTGGCGCCGTCCTCGACCGAACGGATCCGCCAAGTCGCCCCCGAGGCGGAGTTGCCGGCCCATTGATAGTCGAGCACGCCGGTCAGGCCGGCGATGGTGTCACCCATCCGGACCGCGTCGGCGGTGCCGTAGTTCGGCGCGGCGGAGGGGTTGTCGTTCGGATCGAAGCCATCGAGGTTGTTGATCGCCGCATTCTGGACGTTGAGGCCATCGTCATAGGTGATGGTGCGAGCACCAAGCTCGGCCAGATACGCCTGGTAGGCGGCGGCGTCGGGCGCGTTCTCCTGCGTGAACTGTTCGAGCCGTTCGCCCGCCACAAGCTTGATCTCGTTGAAACGGTCGAGATTGAACTGCTCGGTGACGGTCAGGGTCTCCGGAATCGTGACCAGCATGCCTTCATAGGCTTCAAGATCGGGCTGGTAGTCGCCGTCCTGGCTCAGCGTCGTGCCCATCGACGGCAGGTCGATCTGCGTCGCCATCGTGTCAATGTCGGCCACCGCGCCGGCCTGAACGACCGAAATGCTGCTCGCGGTGAGCTCGGTCAGGCCGAAATATTCGCTGATCGAGCCGGTGACGCGGACCCGGTCGCCGACCTGGACGTCGGTGGCGCCGCCGTACACGAAGATCGCCTCGGAGGTCAGCACGTTGCCGTCGGAATCGGTAGTCTCCTCCTGGAGATAGAAGCCGTTGAGATTGCGGCCGGCGTCGGCGTCGCCGTTCTGGAAGTCGCCAACCACGATGGCTTCGACGGTCACAATCTGACCGACCATGGCGCTGCTGGCTCCGCTGCCCTGAATCGCGCTGATCTTGGTGATGCCGATGTCGTCATTGACGATGGTGCCGGTCGCCGTCGCAGCGCTGCCGATCGTGGTGGTCACGGCCGCCGAATTGGAAACGTTCTGCAGCGTCAGCGTGAAGCTCTCGTTCGCCTCATCGTCGGTGTCGCCGGCGCCGGTAACGGTCACGACCGCGGAGGTCTCTCCCGCCGCGATGCTGCCGCTGAAGCTTACCGGCTCGCCGCCGACATAGTCGGCCGCATCGGTCTGTGCCGAAGCGATCGTTCCCGAGAACGCGACGTTGCCCGTGGTGCCGCCGCTGCGCTCGACGGTGAACTGAAAGACGGTCGGACCGCTGCTACCTTCGTCATGCGACACCGTAAGCGAATCCGGCGCGAATGCGACGTGCTGCATTTCGATCGCCGATTCGGACGAACTGGCGACGCGGATGTCGTCGATGCCGACCCACTCGTCATTGCCGACGGCGTTGGTGGTGAGAATGCGAACCTGGAGGTCGCTGCGGCCGTTGACGGCGTCAGGCAGCAGCAGATCGAACGGTGTCACCTGAGTCGCGGCACCGCCGGTGGTGACGTCAGCAGCGTAACCGCCGGGAACATTGGTCCACGGCCCGCTCGAACCGAGCCGGTACTGCACGTTGATCTGCTGTGCAGAGTCGTCCGTGCTGGCGTCGAGGTCGCGTGCGTTGAAGCTCAGCCGGACATCCTTGCGGTCGGTGGCGTCGAGATGGATCACGAGGCCGGGGGCATCCGCACTGTTGGAACCGTTCAGCGCCACTGTCGGGTTGGCGATCTGGAACTCGGCCACACCGCCGTTGGTGATGGCGGTGTTGGTTTGGTTGGCGACGACGTCGACATCTCCTGACGACGGTCCGCTAGCCGTACGCGCGTCCACCCCGGTGGCCGAAACGACCTCGTTGCCGAGATAGCCGACGATCGATGCGACCCCCGACCAGTCATCGTTGGTCGTGACAAGGCCGGTATTGGACCAATCCTGCAGGAAATCGCCGTTCGCCAGGACATGAGGGTTTGTCGACATTTATGGCCACTCCAGCGCTTGAGAGAAGACGTCGCAGATCACCGCCTCACGGCATGCGCGAGGGCGTGGTCCAGACGGCCGATGGTTAACGTATCGTTACTGAGTTGATAGAACGCAGATGACAACAGATCGGTGACTGCTTCTTAACGGGCCGGTGAAGTCGCCACCCGAAGAGCCCCGCGAAGACCGAGAGAACCAACTACCAGCTTTGCGCGGGGAGGCGCGCTCGACCTCTCGGCCGGCGGCAGTTGCCAATGGGTCATCGCGTTACAGCTCAATCGACCCGCCGCGAGGAGCGACCACGCCAGGTTCGATTGCCGGTCTGCGCGGCCGAACTTCCGAACCAAGGCGGCGTTTCGCCGCAGAGCATCGCAGCCTCGTTGGAACCGCTCGCGTTTTCGTGGCGGTCGCTTTGTCATGCGCCTGACGTTGAACCTCGCTAACGAACGCCGACCGCATCCGACGGTGGCGGTCCGACGTCGTTTCTGAATTGAGTGTCATGAGCGCAGCAACGTCCTCCGCGTCGACTCCCGCGTCCGGCGATCTCGCGTCGGCCGCGATCGCCTCCTGCAGAACGGCCTTTCTGACGGTGGGACTGTTCTCGGCGGTGCTCAATCTGCTGATGCTCACCGGCTCGATCTACATGCTGCAGGTGTACGACCGGGTCATTCCATCGCACAGCATTCCGACCTTGATCGCGCTGTCGATCGCGGTGGCGGCGGCGTATGCGATGCAAGGACTGTTCGATCTGTTGCGTCAGCGCATTCTGACCCGGATCGGATCGGCGCTGCACGCGGCGCTGTGGCAACCGGTCGTCTGCAATATCCTGCGCGGGCCGCTGCGCGGCGGCGCGAATCGCGGCCTGCAATTGTCGCACGATCTGGACTCGGTCCGGTCGTTCCTCTCCGGGCTCGGCCCGACCACCTTGTTCGACTTGCCGTGGATGCCACTGTATCTCGCCGGCTGCTTTCTCCTGCATCCTTATCTCGGCTGGACGCTGGTCATGGGCGCGGTGCTGCTGTTCGGGATCGCGCTGCTCACCGAGGTGCTGACGCGGGCGCCGACCCGGGACGCCTCGCGCGCCGGCGCAATCCGCGGCGTCCAGCTTGAAGCGGGTCGGCGCAACGCCGAAATCGTGGCCGCGCTGGGCATGGAGCAGCGGTTGATCGACCGGATGGGCGCCGCCAACGATGATCTCGTCGCCGCGCAGCAACGCAACGCGGACATCGCCGGATCGCTCGGCGCGTTATCAAAGACGCTGCGCTTCATGCTGCAATCGGCGCTGCTCGGCCTCGGCGCCTATCTGGTGATCGAGGGGCTGGCCAGCGGCGGCGTGATGATCGCCGCGTCGATCATGGGCAGCCGCGCGCTCGCGCCGGTGGAACTGGCGATCTCCATCTGGCGTCCGTTCCTCGGCGCGCGACAAGCGGGCCAACGGCTTCGCGCCGCTCTGGGCAAGGGCGACGCCTCGAACCCTGACGTCGCGCCCGAACGCGCCGTCCATCGGCTCACGGTCGAGCAGGTCACAATCGCCGCCCCCGGCGGCACCACCGCGATCGTGCACAACGCCTCGTTCGCACTCGAAGCCGGCCAGGCAGTCGGCATGATTGGCCCGTCAGCCGCCGGCAAATCGACGCTGGCACGAGCGCTGGTCGGAATCTGGCCGATCGCACGCGGCGAGATCCGCCTTGATGGCGCCACCCTCGACCAGTGGCCGGCAGAAATTCGCGGCGGCATGATCGGCTACCTGCCGCAGGACGTCGAATTGTTCGACGGAACGGTAGCGGAAAACATCGCACGTTTCGATCCTGAGATCGATGAGGCGGCGGTGATCGCCGCGGCGAAGGCCGCCGGCGCCTACGAGATGATCCTGAAGTTGCCGAAGGGGTTCGAGATGCGGATCGGCGAAGCCGGCGCCACCCTGTCGGGCGGCCAGCGGCAGCGGATCGCGTTGGCGCGCGCGCTCTACAAGGATCCGTTCATGGTGGTGCTCGACGAGCCGAACGCCAGCCTCGACGCCGAAGGCGACGCCGCGCTGACCGATGCCATCCGGCGCGTCCGGGCGCGCGGCGGCATTGCCGTCATCATTGCGCATCGGCCGGCGGCGCTCGCCGCGGTTGATCTCGTGCTGACGCTGGCGAACGGCCACGTACAGGCGTTCGGCCCAAAGGATGAAGTGCTGCGCAAATCGCTCGCCGCTCATCCGCCGCCGGGCGGCGCGGCGCTGCAGGCGGTGCCCGATGCGCGCTCGGTTCCTGCCGCCGCCGCCAGTTGAGGACCCCCATATGGCCGCACCCCGCAAGCCCGAAGCTCGCCGTAGCGATCCGTTTCGCGATATCAGGCGCGCCACTGGACTCGGAATTGGCACGCTGGCGATCGTGGTGTCCACCGCCGGCGTTTGGGCGATGACCGCACCGCTCGCCAGCGCCGTGATCGCGCCGGCGCAGGTGGTGGTCGACAGCAACGTCCGCCGGGTTCAGCACCCGACCGGCGGCGTGGTCGCCAAAATCTCCGTCAACGACGGCGATCAGGTTCAGGCCGGCGACATGCTGGTCCGACTTGACGAGACGCTGCCGCGCGCCAACCTTGCGCTGATCGAAAACCAGCTCAACCAGCTCGGGGTGCGTCGTGCCCGGCTGCAGTCCGAGCAGAACGGCCGCGACGCGGTGGTGCTGCCCGGCGAGATCGTCGCACGCCGCGCCAGCGCCTCGATCGCGGAGATGATCGAGGGCGAGACCACGCTGTTCGACCGGCGGCGCGAAGCTATCAGCGGCCAGCAATCGCAGTTGCGCGAACGCAAGGCGCAGATCGCGGACGAAATCCGCGGCCTGGAGGCGCAGATCGCGTCGAAGCGTGCACAGATCCGCTGGATCGAAACCGAGCTGGAGGGCGTGCGCCAGCTGTACGACAAGCGTCTGGTGCCCTATGCGCGCCTCACCGTACTCGAGCGCGAGGCCTCCCGCCTGACCGGCGAGGAAGGCCTGCTGATCGCCGAGATCGCGCGCGCCAAGGGCCGGATCACCGAGACCGAACTGCAGATCATCCAGCTGGTTCAGGACCAGCGCCGTGAAGTCGCGACCGAACTGCGCGACGTCGAGACCAAGCTTGCCGATCTCGGCGAACGCCGCATCGCCGCGATGGACCAGCTCGATCGCGTGGTATTGCGCGCGCCGCAGGACGGTCTGATCCACCAGAAATCGGTCTTCACCGTCGGTGGCGTGATCACCGCGGGCGAACAGCTGATGCTGATCGTGCCGAAGGATTCGCTTGTGGTCGAGGCCCGGGTCGATCCGCAAATGATCGACCGGCTCAAGCTCGGGCAATCCGCCAAGCTCCGCTTCAGCGCGTTCGACGCCGCCGTGACCCCCGAGCTCGACGGCACGCTGACTCGGATCGCCGCCGATCTGACCAAAGACCCGCAGTCCGGCGCGGCTTACTACGTCGCCCGCATCAGCATTGACGCGAGCGAACTCGCCAAGCTCGACGGCAAGGCTTTGGTGCCCGGCATGCCGGTTGAAGCATTCATCCAGAACGGCGTGCGGACGGCGATCGCCTACCTGCGCAAGCCGCTGGAAGATCAGCTCGCCCGTGCACTGCGGCAGAAATAATAGAAGCCCCTGTCGCCAGCGTTGGTCGGCATGCCGCCACATTGCCGCCGGCGAGATATCCCGAATTTCGAAGTCGTTTGATCTTCGGATCCTCGCCAAGCGAGCAGGCGTGGTGTGCTGATGTTGCCCGAATCTGTCTCTGGCCTTGAGGAGATCAGGGGATCGTCCCATTCTACAGCATCGCGTACGTACCAAGGCCGCTCGTCGGCGCCTTAGTATCGATTGTCATGGAATGGAAGTGCACGGGTTCTACCAGCTGAGCCAGTGGTACCCTGCTGGAATGCTCTGGGCGAGTTTTCGTACCAAGGGCGGCCCCAGTAACTATCAGCTGATCACGTTTATCGATCAGCCATTCAACTTCGTCGGCTTGTTTGGGCTGCATCTGCATCGTTGTAGGCTGCTTAGGATGCGTGTTCCTCGCGCGAGAGATACTGGGTTGGCTGAAACAGCACAGATTCGGCAGATAAGGAGTCGATTGTTGCGTTCGCGGGCTGATCCTCATCCTTTCGGGTGGCTTCACGGTGTGGTATTCGCCAAAGCTCTTGGGACATCAGTCATGAAATTGCGCTTCCGCAGTACGCTTTGTCGCGCTCCCCTTCATCAGGACGGACAGGCCGGATGAAAACGTTTGTGTTTGCCTTCGCGCTTTGCACAGTCATGACTTGCGCGACCGCATCCCCCAGCTCCGAACCGCAACTGTTTGCTTGGCCGGTTGCCTGCGACTTGGGAAGGACGTGCTTCATCCAGAACTACGTTGACCACGATCCCTCCGACAAGACCTTGGACTTTCGATGCGGGCGCCGAACCTATGATGGTCACGACGGCACCGACATCCGGCTGCCCGATCTGGACGTTCAGAGAACAGGCGTCGCAGTCGTTGCGGCCGCTTCAGGGCGCGTTGCTCACACCCGAGACGGCATGGATGATGTATCGGTCAAAGTCGCAGGAAAAGCCGCAGTCGCCGGCAGGGAATGTGGCAACGGCGCAGTCGTCGAACACGGAAACGGCTGGAGCACGCAATACTGCCACATGGCCAAAGGCAGTCTCAGAGTGAAGCCTGGCGACAGCGTGAGCGCCGGGCAGACACTCGGACTGGTGGGTCTCTCCGGAAATACGGAGTTCCCGCATCTCCATTTCACGGTGAGGCAGAGCCGGGCCGTCGTAGATCCATTCGCTGAGGGAGGCGTCAAAGGCGAATGCAACGTTGGTCGTTCGCTGTGGCTGCAAACCGGGAGCGCTGCTCCCGGCTACCGGCCGACCGAGATCATCAACGCCGGTTTTGCCGATCGAGCGGTGACCATGGACGAGATCGAGGCAGGAGAAATCAAGCGATCTCTGCCTGGCCCTCACTCTGCGGCCATCGTCGCGTATGTTCGCGCTATCGGACTGCAGGCGGAGGACGAGCAAGTGATTGAGCTGAGATCGCCTCAGGGGCAAGTCATCGCGGAGTATCGCGCACCGGAGCTGCCGCGAGACCAGGCCCAATATTTCATTTCGGCTGGACGGAAGCGGGCGGGCGCCGCCTGGCCGCCTGGCACCTACACGGCAACTTACACGCTACGTAGAAATGACATTGAAATCGAGCGTACAGTTTTTAAGGTAGCAATCGGGGAGCCACGTTGATTGACCTACTTTGCCAATCGAACGCGGGCTCTAGATCATCCCTGGTTTGTCTCAGCACGCTGGCGGCAAGCTGCCAGTCCGCCGAGCCGCTATCGAGGAGGTTCGCATGCCAAGTCGTGCCTTCTCCGACGATCTCAACCGGCGTGACCGCGATTTCCTTCACCAGCTCACACCCATGATGCGCTCGGACGGCGTCACCCTCGGCGCGGCTTCTGAGCATTGCCAGAATTTGTTTACAGGACTCCCAAACGACGATTTTGCAAACGGCTCCCGCGTCAGCTCGCGTTCGTAATGCTTCTCAGATCGTAAGTTTGCTGAACAAGCGTATGCAACGCTTTGACGGCAGCCTCCCGGTTCTCCACAGAGAGAAAAAGACTGACCGAATGCGGGGACAATACGTACCTGTCAGGGACAATCCTGTGATGTTCGAGAACCTGCAACGCCCTGAACGGCAATTCCGATGAAACGCCGCCGAAGCAGGTGAGACTAACCGAGCTTGACGCCTCGCGCTGCTTGCGCAGATCCGTAGCGCCCTCCAGCGTGCGCAGCAAGGCATCCAGCCACTCCGTATCGCAAGCCACGGTCATGCTGGTTTTTCCCGCAGCGAAGTGTGATGCAAGGAGCTGCGGCCAGGACAGGCTGTTTTGCTTGAGATGCTGCGCGAGTTTCTCGAACCCGTGATTGAGATCCCTGGAATCGATTTCCACATGCTCAATGCGAGCTATCGAGTTGACGGCTAGAACTCTCCCGTTTTCCATGCCTAAAACCCCTTTCATCACTTGTGTGCTGTGCTCGACGCCATCCCACTGCTTGAGAACCAGAGGCACATCCTGACTTTGCGCCAGCTCTACGCTGCGAAAATGCAAGATCTTCGCACCCCAGAAGCACATCTCCGACAGGGATGCGAAATCTACCTGCCGGAGCGGCTTTGCGTCCTTCACGATGCGCGGATCGGCCGAACAAATGCCGTCGACCTCTTTGATGATTTCACAGCGTTCGGCCTTCAGCGCCGCGGCCATCGCGACCGCCGTGGTGTCGCTGCCGCCGCGGCCGAGTGTAGTAATTTCCCTGGTCGCGGGGTTCACGCCTTGAAATCCTGCCAGCACGACAACGCGCCCGCGGTCGAGTTCCTCACGCACGCGAATCGGCCGAACATCCAGAATGCGTGCGGCGGAATGCGAGTCGTCGGTCATCACGCCAGCCTGGCTGCCGGTGAAGCTGATCGCAGGGACGCCGAGATCGGAAAGCGCCATGCTCATCAGGGACATGCTGATGCGCTCGCCAGTCGTCAGCAGCATATCGAGTTCACGGCGGTTGGGAGCAGGGCTGACCTGATGAGCCATCTGGATCAACTGGTCGGTGGTCGTGCCCATGGCGGAGACGATCGCGACGACACGATGACCGCGGCCATGCAGGTCGGCGAGACTGCGCGCAACCGCGCGAATCTTCGCCG
Organism: Bradyrhizobium sp. CCBAU 45321; assembly: GCF_028128975.1. Classification (NCBI taxonomy): domain Bacteria; kingdom Pseudomonadati; phylum Pseudomonadota; class Alphaproteobacteria; order Hyphomicrobiales; family Nitrobacteraceae; genus Bradyrhizobium; species Bradyrhizobium sp. CCBAU 45321. The sequence continues at coordinate 126,095 of NZ_LFKZ01000127.1, read as the reverse complement.
GTGTTTCAAGGCAGACACCGCCATATTTCTGCACGATGATCGGATGGTTGCCCATCTAACCTCGCTCGGAAGCCTTGGTTGCCTCGCCCATCGAACCGACGCCGCCGATCCATGTGTCGACGACCTCAAAGCTCGGATTGAACGCGACAAAGTCCGCGCGGTATCCGGCCGCGATCCGTCCGAGCTCGGACCCAAGGCCCAGAAATGCCGCCGGCGTCCGGGACGCCATGATGAGGGCATCGACGAGCGCGATTCCAATGAGCGTAACAGCGTTGCGGACCGCCTGGATCATGGTGAGGTGAGCGCCCGCGAGTGTGCCGTCCGGGCCGGTCAGGCGACCGTCGTGCAATGTTATCTCCCTGCCTTGGAGCAGGAATTGCCGGTCGTCCGTGCCGACCAATGGCATGGCATCGCTGACCAGCATCAATCGATCGCGTCCCTTGCAGCGGAAGGCAACACGCAAAGCAGCGCGCTCAACGTGAATGCCGTCGCAGATGATTCCAGCAAACAACCGGTCTTCCTCCAGCGCGGCGCCCACCACGCCCGGCTCCCGGGCGCTCAACTGCGACATGGCGTTGAACAAATGGGTCACCCCCAAGAGACCGCGACCGACCGCCTGCCGGATTTGTTCTGCGCTGGCATCACTGTGGCCAGCTGCGACACGCAATCCAGCACCGACCAATTCATCGATCATCGACGCAGGCACGCATTCCGGGGCCAAGGTCACAATGGAGCGGCCGCGATCGCCGAAGCTCTTGATGGCGGCGAGATCGCGCCGATCGGGCACGCGTATCTCGGTTTCCGGATGAATGCCCTTGCGAGACCTGTTGAGGGCCGGACCTTCCAGATGAAAGCCGAGCACGCCAGGAATATCGAGGCACGCCTGAGCTGCGACGGCCAATCGTTCGACGACCTCGGGTCGATCGGTGATGAGGGTTGGCAAACAGCCCGTGGTCCCGGCCTTGCGGTGCGCCTCGACGATGCGCCGAACGCCGGCCTCCGTCGGCTGGTCGTTGAGAAGCACGCCACCGCCTCCGTTCAGCTGGATGTCGATCAATCCGGGTGCAAGGATCGCATCTCGGGGAAGGCGGATTGACGCTGGCGCGGCCTCGTCGAAGCTGATGCTTTCAATCCGTCCCTGCGAGATCCTGACCGACCCGGGCCCGCGCATGTCAGTCCCATCAAAAATGTGCTGTGCAGCAATCGTGAGAGAGGCAGAACCAGCATGGCCCATCAGTATCGATCCTGGAATGGCCGTCACGGACTCGTGAGGCGAGTCTGCCACAAGCGTTCATATGTACGCCACGGGGACCTGTGCGGACCCGAAGCGAAACCCTTGCGTTAACGTTCCATGAGAACAAAAGGTACCACGTATCTCGGCATTGATGGGGGCGGAACCCGCTGTCGCGCCCGGATCGAAGACGAAAACGGCACGGCGCTCGGAGAAGCGATCTCGGGACCGGCCACGACACGAATTGGCATCGACAAGGCCTGGCGGTCCATCATGGAGGCCACCGAAGCGGCGGCCACACAGGCCGGACTGAGCCGCGAGGATTTCGGCCAAATGCACGCCGGAATTGGCCTTGCCGGGATTGGCCGCCGGGGGGCGAAAGCGGCGCTCAGCAAGATCGCGCATCCCTTTGCGTCCGTTGACTTCATCAGCGACGGCCTCGCGGCCTGTCTTGGCGCCCATAGCGGCGCGGACGGGGCAATCGTTGTGGCCGGCACGGGTTCGGTCGGTGTCGGCCTGGTCGACGCCCGCGAGATCCGTCTCGCCGGTTACGGGTTTCCCGTATCGGACGAAGGCAGCGGCGCCGACATCGGCCTGCAGGTCGTTCGACTGGCGCTGCGGGCTGCGGATCGCCGCCGCGAGTTGACGCCATTGCTCGCAGAGGTGCTGGGCGCATTCGATCATGATCCCTATCAGGCGGTGGCCTGGTCCGAACAAGCCAGAGCAACGGACTACGCAACATTCGCACCGATCGTGATGCGGCACGCCAATCAGGGCGATCCGGTCGGCCGTCGCATTGTCGAACGCGCGGCCGATGCCATTGGCGATCTGCTCGATCTATTCCTGGCAAGAGGAATCGATCGGCTCTCGCTGGTGGGCGGGCTGGCGGATGCCATGACGCCATGGCTGACGCCCGACCTGCGCGCCCGCCTGAAGCCTCCTGACGCGGACGCGGTAGCCGGCGCGCTACTCGTCGCGCGAGAGCGGCTGAACCTACCCACGCTGGCTTTGACCGAGAGAGAAACTGACCATGAACAGGCTCCGAAGTTCCGCGTTTGATGGCGCTTGGATCAACAGTATGGCCACCGAAGACGTCGATCCTAGATTTGCCGACCTCGATGCATGGCCGCTGGTGTCAGCGATGGAAGCGATGTGGGAGGGTCAGCTTGCGGCGGTCGCTGCGATCGGTCATGCCCTCCCCGCGATCACGGCGGCGACCGAGGCGGCCCAAGCGGCGCTGGGCGATCACGGTTGCCTTGTCTATGTCGGCGCCGGCACCTCGGGGCGCGTGGCGGTCCAGGACGGCGCCGAGCTAACGCCGACCTTCGCCTGGCCCAAAGAGCGCGTCCGCTTCATCGTCGCCGGCGGAGACAGTGCCTTCGTCAAGAGCATCGAGGGCGCGGAGGATGACATTGATGATGCGGTCACACAGATCAATGCCGCGCGGCTCACACCGCATGATGTGGTGATCGCGGTCGCCGCCAGCGGCACAACGCCATTCACGGTCGCGGCGCTGCAGCAGGCAGGCTCGTGCGGTGCAGTGACGATCGGTATCGCCAACAATCCTGGCACCGCACTGCTGGCATCGGCCAAGTTTCCGATCCTGATCGAGACCGGCCGCGAGCTGATCGCCGGCTCCACGCGGATGAAGGCGGGCACCGCGCAGAAGGTTGTGCTCAACCTGATCTCCTCGGGAATCATGCTGCGTCTTGGCCGGGTGTATCGCGGCATGATGGTGAACATGCAGCCGACCAATGCCAAGCTGAAGCGACGCGCCGAGGCCATGGTGGCGCAAATCGCCGACTGCGATCCGTCGCACGCGGCACGCTCGCTGGAGCAGGCCGAGGGAGACGTCAAGACGGCGGTCCTTCTGGCGCTGGGCGTCGGCAGGACCGAAGCGGAGACTATTCTGAAGGACGGCGACGGCAATCTCAGGCGCGTGTTTGCCGAGCTCGCCAAGGATCGGGACTCGGATCGGGACTCGCATCCCAAGGCACCGGCAGCACGCAAGCAAGGCGGAGCGGTTGAGCCGTGACGACATCCGCGATGGCGAACGAAATCGGGGAAAGCGCCGATGTTGTCGCCAACATTGTTCGTAGCCGCCCGATCACGCGCGACATCGCGCAGCGGATTGGGATTGGCTCAGCTCCCCTGTGCGTCGTGTGCGGTCGGGGAAGCTCCGGGCATGCCGGCCTTTTCCTGAGATACCTTGTCGAGACGCGGCTTCGCCTGCCCGTTTCAGCAAGCGCCCCCTCGGTGATCACGGCATTCCGCACACCTTTGATGCTGCGCGATGCGCTGTTCATCGTGATCTCGCAATCCGGGCGCAGCCCGGATCTCGTCGCAGCAACAAGGTCGGCGCGCGCTTCGGGCGCCCGCACCGTTGCCATCGTCAATACGACGTCGTCGCCGGTGGCCGACGAAGCGGAGTTCGTCGTTCCGATCGAAGCCGGCGAAGAGCACTCCGTCGCGGCGACAAAGACCGTCATCGGCTCGATGGCCGCCGGCGCTGGACTTGTTGCCGAGCTGGCGCAAGATCGTGCGCTGGGGTCAGCCCTCGACCGGCTGCCCGAGCGCCTGCACCGTGCGCTGGCGCTCGACTGGTCCGAGATTGCCGATGATCTCGTCAAGGCGTCAGCCGTGTTTGTGGCAGCTCGAGGCCTGGCCCTGGGTTCGGCGAGGGAGATTGCGCTTAAACTTTCGGAGATCCTGCGCCTGCCCTCCATCGGCTTGAGCGCCGCAGAGCTGCAGCATGGGCCACGTGCCGCGCTATCGTCGCGCACGCCCGTTGTCATGATGCGCCTCATGGATGAAACTGCGGCCACGGTGGACGCTCTTGCAGAGGAATTGCGTGAGCAAAACGTCGCGCTGCATCTCTGCGGCGGACCGCATGGCTCGCTGCCCTGGTTGGTCCAGGATGATCCTGCCACTGATCCGATCGCCATGCTCGTTCCGGCCTATCGGATGATCGAGGAGGCGGCATGCGCCCGCGGACTTGACCCGGATCGCCCTCCTGGCCTGAGCAAGATTACCGAGACGTTTTAACAGCTGACTGATCGGTGGCTGGCGACCAAGACGACATCTCTCCGCAGAACGTTGAGCGGGATTACGTCCATGGATGGCTCTTGCGCGAGATATTCGCGCATCGTCGTCTTTCGAATCTCTTGGTCCCGAAAGGTGGCAGCGGCATACGCAAAGGATACCTTCCGGGCACGCGATATTCCAAGGACCTGGATTTCTCCTGCGAGAATGCGCTCAATGAAAACCAGCTGCATTCCGATCTGAGCGAAATCCTCGAAGCTGCTAAGGCCGGAAGCGGCGTTCAGTTCGCGATGGACCGGACACGCGTCGCCGAGAAGAACCTCAAAATCCCCGGCGTCCAGGCCCTGGAAGTGCGGATCTATTTCAAAGGCTTCTATGCGGAAGAGAGCGTAACCCTGCGTTCGCATCTGGAAATTAGCGAATTCGAAAAGCCTTACCTGCCGATCCAGACACGGCCGCTGTTACACCCGTATTCGGACCAAGCTGCGTGCACGGGCCCGATCCGCTGCCAAAAACTCGAAGAGCTTCTGGCAGCGAAACTGACCACGCTGCTTTTTCGACGCAAAGCCCAGGACCTGTTCGATCTGTTTTACTCGATCGTATTCAGCGGAGACTTTCCGGTCAGCCGCGCCGAGGTCGTGCGCACCTTCCTCAAGAAGTCCACCTACGATGCCGAAGCGCAACAAGCGCGAATGCAATTGCTTGCCGTCCCGCTTCAACTCTTCCGTGACCTGCGGGATGATCTTGTGACGCCAAAAGCCAGCCGTATCACGTTTGACATGATACAGGGGCGCTTCGGTTCTCTCATCGAAGAACTCTTCGAGTTATCGAGCCGGTGGTACCTCCCCGCATTGTCGGCGGCGGTGTCCGGCCTTCCTTGGTGCGCGCCTTCGGCTACGGCGGGAGCTTTATTCCCGCCGCGAGGCAAGTCATCATTGAAGCAGGGCGATCACTGACAATGATCGAAGCCGATTATCACGGCGTCCGGAGGCTGATGGAACCCTATAAGCTTGAATATAAGATCCGAAAGAAGGACAACCGCGGCTTCGAATATTTCTGGGCCTATGATTGTACCGGTGGCCGCAAGAGTGGACTTGGCATCAAAAGCTTCTTCTCCGAAGAGCTCAGAAACATCAGTGCGACCAACCGATCATTCGTACCTCGGGATCAGGTTATGTTTTGAGGCCACGTTCCACGCGGCCCAAATGGCCTTAAAGCATCTCGGGAGGACAAATTGAACAACAAGCCCGAGCCGCTTCTGCCGATCACATTGTCGAGAATAGACGTCCGGAAGGATCGACAGAAACACCGTTCGAAAAACCGTTTTAGTCTGGCTCTCTCAAACGGTTTGTCTCGCTAAAGTCTTGATTTATATGGTGGGCGCACCAGGGCTCGAACCTGGGACCCGCTGATTAAGAGACATGCTGCTCCCATTGATTTCTCAAGAGAATTTTTCCAACTAAGCCAAAATCCGATCATTGGAGATCAATGGCTTACAGCGAAACGTCCAACTGCAAAGGCGCATGGACGCCCGAGCGCCTCCTTTCCAAAGATGGATTGGTGGCGCTTCTGAACGGACGAAGCTACTCGGCACAAGGTCGGTCACAATGGCGTTGGACTGGACTCGCTCCGGCCGAGCCAGCGTTGTGTCGGAAATAGCTGCAATTGCCAGCAGCGGGCTGCCACGCCCCACATACCCCTCGGCATGAACAGCATGATCAGGATGGCGAGCGTGCCGAGCACGACCAGATAGAGACTGCCATACTGGGCGAGATAGGTGACGAGCCCCCACAGCAGCAGCACGCCGACCATCGGGCCTTCGATGGTGCGCACCCCGCCGATCACGACGATGAAGATGACATAGGCGGTCCAGTCGGTGACGCTGAAGGCTGCATCAGGCGAAATACGCGCCTTCTGCAAATAAACCACCGCGCCGACCATGCCGGTGGCGAACGCAACGGCGATCCACAGCACGTGGCGGACCCGCGCGGTGCGGACGCCGACGCTGCGCGCCGCCGCTGCGTTGTCACGGCTTGCGGCCAGCGCAAGGCCGTGATGTGAGCGCATGAAGGCGTAGATGCCGAGCGTGACCAGCACGGCAAGCAGCAGCGCCAGCCAGTAAACCAGCACGTCACGCGCGGCCGCCGGGCGCAGGCCAAGCAGCGCCTGCACCGCCTTCAGCCCGACCATCTGCGACAGTTCGCCCGGCGAGATCGACATCCCGGTGCCGCCGCCGAGCGACTTGAACTGGGCGCAGATCAGCCGCAGCGCTTCGGCGGCGACCCAGCTGCCGATCGCGAAATATGGCCCTTCCAGCCGGAACAGCAGCGGCCCGAGCACCGCCGCGACCAGCGCCGCGAACAGTCCGGCCAGTGGGATCGCCGCAACCGGATCGAGCCCGGCCATCACGATGCCGGCAAACAGCGCATAGGCGCCGAGCCCGACAAACGCCTGCTGCCCGACCGATACCAGCCCGCCCCACCCGGCCAGCACGTTCCAGAGCTGTGCCAAGGTCAGCATGGTGAAGACGAAGATCAGATCCTGGATCAGGTTGCGCGAGGCGATCGCGGGCAGCGCGGCCAGCGCCACGATCAGCGCGATGCCGGCCACGGCCGCGACGCGCGACAGCCGTGTGCCGACCCGAACCTGCCACACCGGCGCCTCCGCCGGGCACTGCTCGCGGCTTGCCGGGATACGGATGCTTTCGACGCTCATGTCCGCCTCGCCGGGAACAGGCCGCGCGGCCGCACCATCAGCACGGCAAGGAAGGCGAGATGGCCGGCCAGGATCTGCCATTCCGGATTGATCCGCCCTCCGATCGCCTGCGCCAACCCGAGCACGATGCCACCCGCCAGCGTCCCCCACAGGCTGCCGAGCCCGCCGATGATCACCGCCTCGAATGCGTAGAGCAGCCGCGCCGGGCCGATCGACGGATCGAAGCTGGCGCGGATACCGAGCACAATAGCGGCGATCACCGACACTGCGAGCGACAGTCCGACCGCGATGGCGTAGACATTGCGCTCGTTGACGCCCATCAACTGCGCGATCGCGGGATTATCCGCAGTGGCGCGGAAGGCGCGGCCGAGCGAGGTGCGATAGAAGATGAGCTGGAGCAGCGCGACGGCGGCAACAGCCGTCACCAACGCGGTCAGCGGCGCCAGCCCGACGCTCAGGCTGGGGGCAAGCGCCACCGACGAGGATTCGAAGGCGCCTGCCTGCAGCCTGCGGCTGTCGGCGCCGTAGCCAAGCAGCAGTCCGTTCTGAATCACGATCGACAGGCCGAAGGTGACGAGCAGCGGTGGCAGGATGTCGTCGCCGAGCACCCGCTCCAGCACCAGCCGCTGCAGCACGAAGCCGAGCACGAACATCGTGATGACGACCAGCAGGGATGCGGCCGCAAGCGGCAGACCGAGCGCGGTGGTGGCGCTGAGCACCAGATAGGCGGCAAGCAGGATCAGATCGCCATGAGCCAGATTGACAAGGCGCATGATGCCGAAGATCAGCGACAGGCCGAGCGCGAACAGCGCATAGACGCCGCCGAGCAGCACGCCTTCGATGATGGTGTCGAACCCGCTCATCGCTTCCTCATGCTCCGAAATAGGCCGCGCGGATGGTGTCCTGGTCGACATCCCTTGGCCGTCCGCTCAGCGTCACCCTTCCCTCCTGCAAACAGTAGAAGCGATCCGAAGCCCGCAATGCGCGGGCGATGTCCTGCTCGACCAGCACGACGGCGGTACCGCCAGAGCGGATCTGCGGCAGCATGCGGTAGATGTCCTCCACCACGATCGGCGCGAGGCCGAGGCTGATCTCGTCGCACAGCAGGACCGACGGGTTGGACATCAGCGCGCGGCCGATCGCCACCATCTGCTGCTGCCCGCCCGACAGCGCGGTGACGGCGCCGCGCCGCCGCTCCTTCAGAACCGGGAACATGCGGTAGACCGCGGCGAGATCCCACGGCGCCCTGCGTTCGCCGCCATATGCGCCGATCAGGAGGTTCTCCTCGACGCTGAGCGAGGGAAACAGCTGGCGCCCCTCCGGCACCAGCGCGAGGCCGAGCCGGACGATGCTGGCGGCGGACGCATCGCCGATCGCCCGTCCCTCGAGGCGGATCGCATCGGGACGGTTCTTCACCAGCCCCGCCAGCGATTTCAGCATGGTCGACTTGCCGGCGCCGTTGGCGCCGATCACTGCGACCGCCTCGCCCTCCTTCAGCTCGAAGTCGATGCCGAACAGCGCCTGGAAGTCGCCGTAGAACGCATCGAGCGCCGTGACATTGAGCAGCGTGGTCATGCCGGCACGCCCATATAGATGGTCTCGACCTCGCGCGAGCGCATCACCTCGTTCGGCACGCCCTGCGCCACGACCTTACCGAAGTTCAGCACGACCAGTCGCTGCACCACCGCGAGCAGCGCATGCACCACGTGCTCGATCCAGATGATGCCGATGCCTTCGGCATGGATGGTGCGAATGGTCTCGACCAGTTCGTGGCACTCGGCATCGGTGAGGCCGCCCGCGATCTCGTCGAGCAACAGCGTGCGCGGCCGGGTGGCGAGCGCCCGCGCCAGTTCGAGCCGCTTGCGATCGAGCAGCGGCAGGCTGCCCGCGAGCCGATTGGCCTTGGCTTCGAGGCCGGTCAGATCGAGCATGCGGCCGCAATGCTGGATCGCGTCCGCCTCCGACAGGCCGCCGCCGAATAGCGCGGCGACCGCAAGGTTCTCGAACACCGAGAGATGGTCGAACGGTTGCGGGATCTGGAACGAGCGTCCGATGCCGGCGCGACAGCGTGCCTCGGGCGAGAGACCCGTAATGTCGGCGCCATCGAGAACGATCCGGCCGGCATCGGGCCGCAGCAGCCCGGTGATCAGGTTGAACAGGGTCGATTTGCCGGCGCCGTTCGGTCCGATCACGCCCAGCGCCTCGTCCGAGGACAGCGTCAGGTCGATCGCGTCGGCAACCACGATGGCGCCGAACCGTTTCGAGATGGCGTGGAGTTCGAGCATGGTCGTCCACATCTGGTTTCGGCGGAGAGGAGATGCGCAGCAGCGCCACGCATCTTCTGCCTTCGATGAGCAGCCGGCTTGCGCTAGCTCAGCGCCTGCATGTCGCCGCCGAGCGGAATCTGCGGCGCCAGCTTGTTGTCCGTGATCACCATGTTGTACTTGTCGCCGCTGAGCCGCCACTGGCCGCCGACCAGCGGGGTCTTGGCGATGTTCTTCGCTGCGAACGGCGGCACCGCGCTGGAGCCGAAGGCGACCTGGCCCACGATGGTGTCGAGCTTGGTGGCGCCGATCGCCTTGGCGAGCGCCGCGCCATCGGCTGGGTCGCCGGAGCGCTTGATCGAGTCGATCGCGACCTCGAACAGCGAATGCACGAAGCCGATCGGCTGGGTCCATTGCTTGCCGGAGGCCTGCTCATATCCCTTGGCGAGATCGGCCGCGCTGACGCCGCTGAGGCTCGACTTGTAAGGATGCGTCGGCGTCCACCACACCTCGGTTGAGATGTTGTTGCCGCCCTTGCCGAGCGCCTGCACGGACGCCGGGAACAGCAGCGCCTTGGCGACCGATACGACTTTCGGCTTCAGCCCCTTCTGCCGCGCCTGGTTCCAGAACGTAGTGAAGTCGGGCGGGATGATCACGCCGGTGACGATCTCGGCATCGGCACCACGAAATGCCGCGATCTGCGAGCTGAAATCGTCAGTCAGGTTCTGGAAGCGGCCGGGATCGGTGAGCTTGAAACCCTGTTTGGCCAGCACGGGCGGGAAGCCGATGGTGGTGTCGCCCCAGGCGTTGCCGTCGGCGTCGTTGGGGAACAGCGCGCCCACCGACTTGTTGGTCGCGACCTGGCTCCACATGCTGGTGAAGACGCCGATCACGTCCTCCAGCCCCCAGAAATAGTGGAAGGTATATTCGAACGGCTTCCAGCTCTTGGGATCGCCCGGATTGGCCTGCCGGCCGATGAAGTTGGTCTGCCACGGCGCCACGCTCGAGATGCACGGCACCTGCTCGAGCTCGCACTGCGTCGCCACAGGGTTGTTGGTCTCGGGCGTGGCGCCGACCACGATCAGCCTGACATTGTCGCGGGTGATCAGCTCCTTGGCGACCTCGGCGGCGCGGTTCGGATTCGACTGACTGTCTTTCGTCACCACCTCGATCGAGTAGGTCTGTGATCCGACCTTGACGCCATCCTTGATGAACTTCCTGAACTCACCGAGCACGAAATCGTCAGCTTCGGCAAAGGCCGCCAGCGGACCGCTCTTTGGCGAGACATAGCCGATCTTGATCGGCTTGCTTGCCGCCCGCACCGGCGGCGCGAACAAGGTCGTCGCGCCCGCGGCGGCGAAACCACCGGCGATGCCCTGCAGCACACGGCGGCGATCGAAAGACTTTATGTTCAGTAGGTCCTTGGTCATTTTCCCCTCCCTTGAGGCAAGCCGGTCTTCAAGCCGGCTGCCTTTCATTCCGTTTTGAAGAATTATCCGCGCAGCTCGCATCACGCGGCGGCGACGGACTTCGCCTGCTCCTTCGCACCACGGCCGAGGATCTGGCCAAACACGTCGAGCAGCACGTCGGGGGCATTCACTGCCGCCTCTCTGGCGCGCCAGGCGACATACATGTCGGGCCGTACCAGCACGCAGCCGTCCTCGTCGACTTCGCTCTGGCGATACCAGTCAGCATAGATGTCGAGCGCATCGCAGCCTTGCGGGCCGATGGTGACGACATCCACCGGCAGGCCGTAGGTCTTCTCGACTGCGGCAGCCGCCGCCTTCCAGCCATCGCCCCCGATCCCGGTGAGCAGCGTGAAACGGCCCTTGCCGACAAGATCGAGCGTCGATTTGCGCTGGCCATGATGCTCGACCCAGACATGCGGCAGATGCGCGCCGGGCCAGGTCGTTGCCTGATAATACAGTTCGTGATCCCTGGTGAAGGCCGGCATCGGCGTGCCGTCGGACACCACGGCGGTCGAGCCGTAGCGCTGGTTCAGCTCTACGCCGTGGCAGTTGAACTCGTAGCTCTTGTTGGCGATGGCCTCATAGAGCTTCTTGCGGCGCGCCTTGCCCTCGGCGGTCGGCGCCTTGCGCGCGGCGATCGCCTTGCGTGCTTCCGCCGGATCGGTCGAAGCGACGAGGCCCACTGCCTCAAAGATCGGCGGGAAATCGCCGATGCTCTTGTTGGCGCGGGTCACGATCTGCTTGCCGACCGGCTGGCGCTCGGCCGAATAGGTCTCGAGCAGCGACGGTGCCGCGTGGCCCTCGAGCACCAGCTTGAGCTTCCAGCACAAATTATAGGAGTCCTGGATCGAGGTATTGGAGCCGAGGCCGTTGGTCGGCGGATGGCGGTGCACGGCATCGCCGACGCAGAACACACGGCCGGACGCGTAGTGGCCGGCATACATCTCGTTCACGGTCCAGGTTGAGGTCGAGCGAACCTTGACCTCCAGCGTCTCGTCGCCGACGAGATTGCGCACGATCGAGATCGCCTCGTCATTGCTGAGCTTGCGCTCGCCCTGCTCGATGTCGTAGCCCCAGATGATCAGCCATTCGTTCCAGGGCCGCACCATGCGGATCAGGCCGGCGCCGATGCCGCCGATCTGCGCGCCCGGCTGCAGCACCCAATAGAGTACACTCGGCCTGTGCGCGACGTATTTGCTCAAGTCCGCCTGCACGATGATGTTCATGCTGCCGGCGCGGCCCATCTGGCCCTCCATCGGCAGCCCGATCACCTCGGCAACCCGGCTGCGGCCACCATCGGCGCCGATCAGATACTTCGCGCGGATCTGGTAGGTCTCGCCGGATAGCCGATCCTTCACCGTTGCCGTGACGCCGTCGGCGTCCTGCACCAGATCGACGAACTCGGTGTTGAAGCAGAGCGAAGTGCCGCGCTGGCCGGCGGCCTCGATCAGGATCGGCTCGAGCAAATTCTGCGGCAGGTCGCAGATCCGGGTCGGGCTGGCGAGATCGTAATCCGCCTTGCGCGAGGGATGATTGCCCCAGGAATAGAGCCGGCCGAACTCTTCGCCGGCGAGGCTTTCGCAGAACACGTTGTTGGCCATCAGATGCTGCGGCACCGCCTGCGCCACCGCCTTGTCCTCGAGGCCGAGATCGCGCAGCACCTCCATCGCACGCTGGTTGGTGATGTGGGCGCGCGGCGTGTCAGCCAGCCAGCCATATTTCGTCACCAAGATGTGCTTGACGCCGTACATGCCGAGCAGCGCCGCTGCCGTCGCGCCAGCCGGGCCGCTGCCGACGACAAGCACGTCGGTCTCGATCGGTTTGCTGGTCATCATCCTCTCCTTGGTCGTGTTGTTGGTTGCGATCGTCATTCCGCCGCCATCATCGGCCGGGGCACCAGCCCCGCGCCGGGCTTCATCTGGAAATCGTAGGTCATCAGGTGCCACGGGCCGGAGACCCGCTCGCCGTTCGGGAGCGCTGCTTCGTTGCGCGACTCGACGCGCGCGATGAGCTCGTCCTTGACGCCGAACACCACGTCGCTGCGCAGATATTGGTCGCCATCGAGGAAGACGTGGGTGATCAGCGGCTCGTAGCCTTCGGCCTTGACCAGGAAGTGAACATGCGCGGGGCGCATCGGATGACGCTGCGTGGCGGTGATGAGATCGCCGACCGGGCCGTCGGTCGGGATCGGATAGCTGCACGGCAAGATCGTGCGGAACGAAAAGCGGCCGTCGGCATCGGTGACGAAGCGCGCGCGCAGCGACGGACCGTGGGTCGCGTAATCGGCCTTCTGCGAATCGTAGAAGCCGTCGTCGTCGGCATGCCAGACGTCGATCTCGGCACCGGCGAGCGGCTTGCCGGCGAGGTCGGTGACGCGGCTCTGCACGGACATTACTTCACCGACGATGCCCTCGGAGATATTGGCGCCGTGCGGCGTAACGCGGTGCTCGCCGACATAGAACGGGCCGAGCACCGTGGTCTCGGTCGCGCCCTCGCGCTCGCGGTGATTGACGGCGTCGACTAGCATCGAGACGCCGAGCACGTCGGAGAGCAGGATGAACTCCTGGCGCAGCGGCGTGCAGGTCTGGCCGGTTCGGGTCAGGAACTCGATCGCCTGATTCCATTCCTCGAAGGTGAGTTCGGTGCGGCGCACCAGATCATGCAGCGATTTCACCGTCTCCTCGATGAGGAACTTCAGCCGCTTGTTCGGCGTGTTGGCGAAGCTGCGAACCACTTCGTCAGTGAGATTGTGCTCGTTGAAATTGGCCATCGTATTGTCCTTGATCCCTGAGGTTCAGTCCTGCGCGGGCGCATCGCCGCGCCAAGCTGCCGCGATCAATTGCTCGATCAGGGCGCGATCAATCGGTCTGGGGTTGGCATACGGGTTGCGCACTGCCGTCTCCGCGGCGCGTGCGATGCCGTCCTCGGGCATTCCGATGTCGGCGAGCGCGCGCGGCAGCGCGAGCTGCCGGGCAAGGTCAAACAGGCCCTGCGGAGCATTGGCGCTGTGCAGCGCCCGCGCGACGCGAGTCATGGCCTGAGGCGCCGCGGCGGCGTTGTAGGCAGCGGCGTGCGGCAGCACGATCGCGTGAGTTTCGGCATGCGGCAGGTTGAACACGCCGCCCAGCACGTGGCAGAGCTTGTGGTGCAGCGACATGCCGACCGCGCCGAGGCAAACGCCGCACAGCCAGGCGCCATAGAGAGCATCGCGACGGGCGCCGGGATCGGCGGGCGCCACCATGATGCGCGGTAGCGCGCGGGCAAGCGCGGCGATACCATCCTCCGCCATCAGCGAGGTCAGCGGATTGGCGTCTGGCGCATAAAGCGCCTCGACGGCGTGGGCGATCGCGTTCAGGCCGCTGGCGGCGGAGATGCGCGGCGGCAGGCTGACGGTGAGATCGACGTCGTAGATGACGGTATCAGGCACCAGATCCTGGGATTGCTGCGTGGTCTTGATGCCGTTGCTGGTCTCGCCAAGAATCGGCGTCATCTCGGAGCCGGCATAGGTGGTCGGCATCGCGATATGCGGCAACCCCGTGCGCAGCGAGAGCGCCTTGCCGAGTCCGACCGTCGAGCCGCCACCGATCGCGACCAGCCCGTCGATGTCGCGGGACTCCACAATGCGAAGCGCTTCGTTGGTGACTTCGACCGGCGTATGCATGCGTGCGCCGGCAAACAGTCCGGCGAGCCTATCACCGAGGCCCACGCCGAGCCGTCGCCCGACCTCGTGCTGCTCGCTTGTGGTCAGCACCAGCGCCCGTTTGACGCCGAGGCGCTTTGCCTCCTCGCCGAGTCGCGCCGAGGTGCCAGTACCGAACAGGACGCGATATTGCTGCGAGCAATAGGCAAACGCGCCCTTGCCGGCATCACCAGCCGTCGCAACGGACGCGCCTCCGGCATCGGCCAGCGCGATGCTCATGGCAATCCTCCCAAGCCGGCGAACCGGCGTTCTCATGTCGTTGGGAAGGAAGTTAGGGGCGGGCTGGCGCGGCGGGCCTGCACGAAACCGAAGAAAATCTGCACAAAACCGGAAAAATAATGCAGGGCCGGATCGGGCCTTCGACCGCCCGGGGCCGAGATCAGCGGGACCTAGTGGCTGTGTCGGTATCGTCCGGGTGTTATGCCGGTGAAGCGGCGGAACATCCGCGTGAAATGCTCTTGATGGGAGAAGCCGCAAGCCAGCGCGATCTCTGCCAGACTTAAGGTCTCGTCGGCAAGCAGCGCCCGGGCGCGCTCTATGCGCAAATTGAGCACGTATTGATAAGGCGAGACGCCGCTGGTCGCCTTGAAAAGCCGCACGAAATACTCGGTGCTGCGGCCGCACAGCTCCGCCAGCTGGTCGAGGCGGATATCGCCATCGATATTGGCATCGACGAATTCGCGAATGCGTGCCATCTGCCTGCCACTGAGCAGGTTCGGGTGCTTGCCGGCTTCCGTGCTCGGTTTGTGGAAGTTGATCGCCACGAAACGGTTAGCGATCGCTTGCGCGATCGGATCGACGAAGAGCGACGAGGCCGGCAGACCACCGGTGATGGTATCACCGATCGCCGAGGCAAGATGCTCCAGCACCGCGTCCTGATCGCCGAGCATCGGCGCGAGGGCGCCGATCACGGTAGGCGACCCGTCAGGGCCGGCGAAAAGGTCGGAGCGCAGATAGATGTGGGTAGATTCCAGCGGTTCGCGCAGGAGCACGTTGCATGCATGGCCCGCCGGCAGGAAGAAAACGCCACCGCGCGGGATGTGCCGAGCAACCGACTTGCCGTCCATCACATACGTGATGTCGACCGGGCCACCCCGATGTAACACCATCAGATTGTCGGATAGTGCGTGGAAGTGCCCCTCGAACGGCCGTTCGCGCTGAACCGAGGCAAATGCGGATGACCAGCCGAGCCCTTCGCTCGAGCCGCGGAATTCGGCCTGGAAGCGGTTCAGGATCCCGTGCGTCTCCTGCACCCCAAAATTCGACGTCGCCTGCATCCGACAGACCAAGGGTTCGAGGCTTCGGTGCCGCGGAGTAAAACCCAATGGCCCTCGATTTTCAATACAATCGCTCCCGTCGTTTGCTGCAGCGCAATGGCAACACCCGCGGACCAACCTGCCTCGACATCATTGCATGCGGTTCGATATCGGCGCTACTTGGTCGAGAGCACCTCGCCGAACCGCTCCCACTGCTTGCCGGTGAAGCGCATGAACTGCAGCTGCTCGACCGGCAGATGGTCACTCTCGCCGGTGTTGACCTTGATGCCGGGCAGCAGCATCGGCAACTCCAAATCTTTGATCGACAGCGCCTGCCGCAGGATGTTCTCGCGACTGAGGTCGTTGCCCGCCGCCTTGAGCACGTGCTCCAGCGCCATGCCATTGTTGTAACTGTTGACGTAGTTGGCATCGCGGATGTCGCCGTCAGGCACGTATTTGGCCATGAAGTCGCGCCACCCCTTTACGCCGGGATCGTCCGCCCATGCCGGATCGAGCGGATCCTTGACATAGGCGCTCGAGATGATGCCGGTGCCGGCGTCGAGCCCGGCCGGCTCCATCACCGAGGACATCCATACCGACACATTGGTCAGGAACATCATCGGACGCCAGTTGATCTCGTAAGTCTTGCGGATCGCCTGCGCAGCGAATTTCGGCGCCGCGGCGATCACGAGCGCATCCGCACCGGTCGATTTGAGCTTCACGATCTGGGAATCGATCGTCGGCTCAGTCGTCTCGTAGGCCGCCGCCGTGACTGCCGTCTCGTAGCGACTGCCGAGGACGTCCTTGAGCCCGGCGAGGTAGTCGCGTCCGAAATCGTCGTTCTGCGCCAGCACCGCGAAGGTCGCGTCGGGTTTCTTCTGCAGGGCATAGCGCGCATACAGGCGGGCCTCGTTCCGGAACGGCGCCATCACGCCCATCAGCGTGAGGGGAAACTGCGCGGGGTCGCCGAACTTCGAGGCGCCCGAGGCGACGAACAGCTGGGGCACCTTCTTGCCCTGCAGATATTTGGCGATCGCCGTGTTATGCGCGGTCCCCATCGTCGAGAAGATGAACGAGACGTCGTCGCTCTCGATCAGCCGGCGCGTCTGCTCCACGGTCTTGGGGGGCACGTAGCTGTCGTCGAGCGAGAGCAGGTTGACCTTGCGGCCGTTGATGCCGCCGCGGTCGTTGACCATCTTGAAATATGCGACCTCGCCCTTGCCGAGGATGCCGAAGGCGGAGACTGGCCCGCTATAGGGCATGGTCTGTCCGATGCGGATCTCGGTGGCGGTGATACCGGGCTGGTCTTCGGCTACGGCCGGCGCCGCGAGAACGGACCAGACCACGCACAGCCCTGCAGCTGCGATAACGCTTCGCATCGACACCTCCCTGATAGGCCGCGCTGAGAGCGGCTGTTTGTCCGGAGGATTGCTTCCCTCCGATTCTTGCGACGTCTTTCGAATGACTCGGGCGAGCGGGCGTCCAATGGAGATCGGCGCCCTCCTCGATCGCCAGACCGAAGTTCTAACCGATGCTTGCAGCCAAGCGCTTGGCCTCCGTCGTCGCTTGCCGGCGCATCGCTTCGAACTGTTGCCGTTTCGGATCGATATCTCGATCGATGGGGAACGACTGAAGTATCTCTCCGAACGCTTCTGCGACTTCGTCTTTGAATTCGCCGTGCGGAAGAATGTATGGCTCGTTCCCGACGATTCCTTCGACCACCCGTTCGCCTACGGCGAGAGGGTCCATCCCGGCTTCCAATGGCGAACCGCCGGCCGCGAACGGGCCACCCGCCGGTTGAGCAGAACCGGACGTGTTGAGGTGAAGCGTCGTGTCGACGAGATTGCTGCGAACCAGACCGGGACAAAGGAGCGAAACGCCGATGTTGTGCGGTCCGAGCGCCATACGCAACGACTCCGTCAGGCCGCGCACCGCGAATTTGGATGTCGAGTAGATGCCGCCGGGATTTGGAAGAGCGAGAATGCCGGCCATCGAGGAGGTGTTGACGATGTGACCACCTTCTCCATGCGCCCGAATCCGGGGAACGAACGTCGCGACGCCGTTGACGACGCCCCCGACGTTGATGTTCATCACAAAATCCCAATCCGCGAAGCTCGCGTCTTCCATAGCCACCATGCTCGATACGCCTGCATTGTTGCAGAGTATGTGGACCTTGCCGAATACCTTCTCGGCCTCCGTCGCGGCCCGTGCCATTGAGTCGCGGTCGGTAACGTCTAGACGGATCAGATGGTAGTTCTTGTTGGAGCGATCGAGGGCGGAAGCCGCCGCATCCAGATGCGATTGACGGACGTCCGCGATAACGACCTTTACCCCATGTTGCAAGAACGCGCGGGCCATTCCGAACCCGATCCCACTCGCGCCTCCCGTGATGAACGCGACCTTATCTTCGATATCTTTCATTTGATGGTGCTCCTGATCCTTGCGCACGCCCCTCGACGTCATCGCGCCTTCTCCAGCATGAGCGAGAAGGTGGAGTGCAAGCCCCGCCGCTACGGCGACGGATACTGACCGGCATACTGTGGAACGAATTAGCGTCTCCACCTCCGGCTAGGCTCTTAATCGTAAGTTGCCAGTCCCCGCCGCGGATCGCTGTTAGTCCTCGTGGCCCTCGATCATGACGAAATCGGAGGTGCTGGCTTCGTCGCGAATCTTGGCCGCCGCCTGATACTCGGGTGAGTCGTGGCAGGCCTTGGCTATTGCGTAGCTTTCGAACTCGATGACGACGTGGCGACGCCCTTGAAGTGCGTCGCCGTGCACTTCGCATGCACCGTTTCGGACAAGGAACCGCGCCCCGTACTTCTTCAATGGTGCGGCGTTGGCCGCGATGTAGTCCTTGTAGCGCTCCGGGCTCGTGACGTTGATGTGACCGACCCAATATCCCTTCTTCGCCATCTCGCACTCCTCTTGCGCTAACGGTCTGCTGACAAACCGGACCATCTCACTCGCACCTTCCAGCCGCTGCTTCACCACAAGTGCGGCGCGAAGAATCGAATTTATGTTGGTCGTGACCTCACATATTCCGAGATCCACCTTTCCAGGAAAGCAGCGATGTCATCGCTGTTCCTTTCTTGCATCATCAGATGGCCGTTGCCGCGCAGGCCATGGTCTTCGAGCCGCAGATGGACGGCTCGCACCCCTGCCTGAACGAGATAGTCGACGGTGCCGTGGTCGTGCATGGACCAGGCCGACGCCTCGGATGTCACGACAGCAATGGGAATCGACGCCAGGTTGGGAAGACGCCTCGCCGGCTCTTTCTGAACGAAGCAGTCCGCCAGCCCCGGCTTCTGAGCCTTGCGGATTTCGCGCCGCAGTTCAGTTGGGCCTTTCACGGGCGGATCGAACGTCATCGGGATCGCAGTGAGTCCGTAAGAGAGGTCACCGAGCCCCATCGGCAATTGGGCGAAAGGCGGCCCCATTGGCTCGACCGCCACAATGCCTTTCACCAGGTTCGGTCGACTATCGGCCACGAGCCAGCCGAACGGCGCGCCCATGGAATGGGTGAGCAGGATCGCCGGACCGATACGATCCAGCAATTCGGCTCCGGCTCGCTGCATCAGCTGTTGCGTCTGTGCCAAGAAGACAAGGAACGGACCTTGGGTCGCGATGAATTGGTCCAGAACTGGATCGCCGATGACGCCCGAACCAGGCCACTGATTGTGCTTTTGCGCGTTCGGCCAGCTGTTCGCCTGCTTGCCGGGCGCGGTAAACAAGGTCATGGCAAATTCGTAGGTCAGCGGAGGTGTCATCGGACCCAGGGCCTCCGGATGCAGCGGCGAGCGACCGTGCCCTGGGCGGTCGACGACATAGACCGCGTAACCCTGTTTCAGAAAGTAAGTGGCCCATCCCGGCCGTCCATCGGCAGTACCGAGAAAATCCGTTCCCTGCCCCCCACCTCCGTGGACCATCACGATAGGATATGGATGCCGGATGTGCTCCGGGATCTGATACTGTACGAACATCTGGCCCGCAGCGATGGTGCCATTCGGTGTCTGCTGGCGGACCAAACCGGTCCAAAAGAACCCCTGATCTGACAGCACCAACGGAGCAGGTTTTGCTTTAGTTTGGGTCACGTCCCCCTCCGACTTTCTTCAGAGATCCAGAAAACCGGTCGGCAGCCCGAGATTGCTGCGACCAATGTACTTCGCGAAGGTCATGTATTGGGAGGACATGTGTCCTCGATACATCTGAGCGTCGCCAAAGTATCGAAGCATCCTCGAGCCCTTCCGCGCCGCGGTCGACCCGGCGGTCTGGAACAAGAGTTCGATGGCTTCACAGGCAAGACGTGCGCCGGTCTGCAGCATTCCCCAGAGTCGCAAGTTTTCTTCCGCGGAGGCTTGCAAACCCGTCTTCGCCCACCGCTGACAGTAGTCCATGTGCTTACGCAAGCCCTGGAGCAGCACGCCTTCGGCTGCATCGGTCAACGCTATGGCGCGGCCATAGTTGACCTGGAAATCAGTCTCGAAGGCGCGCTTGATGAAAGGTGGAACAAATGTGTTTTGCGAGAACAGGATATCGCGATATTCATCGATCGCCGCGCGCGCGGCACCGATGATAGGCGATGTCAGAGACGCGTGATAGGGACCCATGAGAACGCCAAGATACATGGGGTTGCCATGCAATCGCGTTCCGGGTGTGCCGTCGGAGAGATCCTGCTTCACACCCAGCGCGTCGAAAAACGCGGTCATGTGCTCGGGCACGAAGACATTGTCCAGCTTGACGCTGTTCGAGCCGGAGCCGCGCATGCCCAAGGTGCGGTCTCCACCCCAATCGCCCAGAATTGTGTATTGCCCCTGCGGCACAACAAAGTTCAAAATGCGTGGTGGGAACGACGTTTGAAGCAACGTTGCGCCCAGGAAATGCGTGCTGTGCGGTATTCCCGACGAATATGGCCAAACACCATTGATGATATAGCCGCCCTCGACCGGCAGGCATGTGCCCCCGGGGGCAGCCCGGTGCGGTGACGCGAAATGTCCGGATGAACCGAAGATTTCGATCTGCGCGGCTTCCGACCAGTGCGCGGCTATGACCGGCGCATGAGAAGCGGCCAATGTCAAGCACCACCCTGCAGACGGATGACCGCGCGATATCTCCACCATGACGCGAAAAAATGTTTCGTAATCGAACTCGTAGCCACCAAACATTTTGGGCTGCAAGATCCGATAGAATCCAGCATCGATGAACTTCTGCTGGATTTCGTCCGAATAATGTCCCCGCTCATCGGTCTCGTCTTGCGATTCCCGCAGCAGCGTCCTCATCGAAGCCGCACGATCGATCAGTTCCTGCGGAGTGAGGCGAGGTTCCGGTACCGGCAGGCTCTTGCGCATGGCCTGAACGTTCATTTCTATCTCCTGACGTTTCCGTTGAGCGCGATTGCGGCTAACCGTCGATAAGAATTTATGCCGGCGAACTCACAATCATTCTTTTGTGGCGCTCGAGCACCCGCGGAGCAGTTTCGTCCAGCATCAGGCAGAGCAAGCCTGCACAGATGCAAAGCGTAGCGGCGATCCACATCGCGCTGGACGGACCGAACACGTCGGAAGCGATCCCGGCGAGGGCCGGGCCAGCGAAGCCTCCCGCGAGCTCGCCAACCCCCATGATGAAGCCAAGCGCGGTAGCAACATGGGTCGGCGGGATTGTTTCGGACGGCACGGTGGCCATAAACAACGAGAAGCCGCCAATGGCGAGATAGCCGACACCCATGAACAACACCATCAACGGCAAAGGTCCGTCGAACATGACGGTGGTCACCGGGGCAATCACGCCAACGAAGCCTGACAAGATGAGGATCGGACGGCGGCCAAATCGATCCGACAGCGCCGGTACGATGATCGAAGACGCGCCGTTGCGATACCGGTCGCGGCCAGGGCAACGCTCATCGCGCTGGGCGACAGACCGCGGACCTGCACCAGGTAGATCGGGAGGAACGTTATCTGGATCAGGAGCCAAGCCACCATTAGGCAGCTCACGATCGCGCAAACCCAGATGTTGCGATGTTTCAGCATCGTCGAAAGCGGGATCGTGTTGCGCGCAGAAGCAGTCGATATCGGAGCGCCCCCCGACGAAGGTTCACGGATAAACGCGACAATCAGGGCGGCTACCACGAAGCCAGGCACCGCTGCAATGTAGAAAGCGCTTCTCCAGCCGTAGATCTGCGCAATTGCGACGAGCAGCAGAGGAGCGGCAAAATTACTCAGGAGCGCGCTGAAGAAATTCTGCAGAACGCCCATGTTGAAGCCGCGACGGTGCTCCGACGATTCCGCCGCCATGATCGATTGCGCGATCGGAAGTACAGGCCCTTCCGCAAATCCCATGACGAGGCGCGCGGCAAGCAGCGTCAGAAACGAATTGGCGAGACCGGATCCTACCGAGCACATCGAGAAGATCACTATCGCGCAGACCAGGAGCGTCTTACGATTCTGAAAATAGTCCGAAAGAGTGCCGACCGCATAGCCGGCGATTGCCCAGGTCAGAGCCAGGCCAGCCGAGAGGGCACCCAGCTGGGTGTTGTTCAGTTGGAGCTCAGGCATCAGAAACGGAGATAGAAAATTCAGTGCAAGACGGTCGAAGAATACGAAGCCAAACGCTGACCCCATCAAGACGACAACGAGATTTTCATAACTAAGGATGCGATTCCTGCTCATGACCCCTCCCTATTGTTTCCCGTTATGGTCGTTTGCGGCCGCGTTCTAGGCGCATTGCGCCGGCGCGGCTTCTGATATTTCTTGAGGCGCCAGCCCATTGCGCCGGCTCTCGTATAGCCGCCGCATCTTCGCGAACTCGACGACCTGCTCGGCCACGAATGCAAGCTGTTGCGCTATGATCGGATCACTGCACGCACCATCTGCAGAAAATGGCCTCTGCGCGGTGTTGATCACCGCTGAAAATGGAGTCGGCCAACCCCGTAGCGCGTGAACGATGGTCCGCAGAGTTCCGAGCGTCGCTCCCATGGCTTGGGCTCCGCCCGCGCATACGATGGCGCCGACAGCGCGTCCGGCAAGATAGCTGCGCGCGTCCGCGCGGAGATCCTCGGTATAGTCTATTGCGTTCTTGACCAGGCCGGAGATCGAGCCATGATAGCTTGGGGTGGCTATGATGATGCCGTCTGCGGTGCGCAGCGCTTCGACCAACGACGTCGCACGCTCCGTACGTTCAATGCTGTCGTAGTGCGGGAGATTCAACGATTGCCCGGCGAAAATCTGCGTTCTCGCACCGAGCCGCGCGGCTTCCGTCAAAGCCAGGCGCAGCGCCCTCTCCGAGGTTGATCCGTCGCGCAACGTTCCGCCAATCCCGACGACGAGCGGAGACCAGCCCTTCATCGCAGCGGCCCACTTTCCTGCGCAGCAAGATCACCCGAGGTCCAGGGCTCCCCAAGCGAATGCTGGCCAATTCGGATATGCGAGCACCCTCGCCCGGCATCGAACAATGCCATGCGCGTCTCTCCCTATCGTCGGCGCCTTGATTGCGTCTGGCGCCTCTACGTGAGGTGAAAGTAGGACATGCCGGGTGGCTAAGCCTGCACAAACCGGACCGATTTGCAGGAAACTGACACAAACTGTCCGCTTCGTTTACAGGAAACGAACGAGCGTTCAGATCGAAAAGGCAGATCTTGGAGTTCTTAATTCATTGCCCGTCGATAAGCGCCTGGCGACAAACCCGTCATACGACGGAACGTGTTTGTGAAATGCTGCTGGTGCGCAAACCCGCACTGCCTCGCAATTTCCGCAAGGCCAATGTTTGGATCCGTCAGGAGCAGTTTCGCATGATGAATTCGCACCCCCACAACGTAGCGGTGAGGAGACACGCCCAGCGAAGACTTGAACACCCTTATGAAATACTCGGGACTTACGCCGCAGATCGCAGCCAAATCGTCCAGCTTGATGCAATCCGCGAGATTAGCTTCGACAAAATCACGAATCGAGCGGACGCTACGTGTACTCAGCTGGCGTTCCACAGCACACGGTGCTTTTCGCTCCCGTGCATTGAGGACGAAAAGGCGATTGGCTATTGCATGCGCAATCGAATCGGCCAGAAGGGAACACGAGGTATCGCCCTCACGCACCATTTCTTCCACCACGGCCAGGAGATTGCCGGTTAGGGGCTCCGGCTCACCCAACAAGGGCAAGAGGCCAAAATCGGAGTTCTGCGCTTTATCTTCAGAGCCAGAAAACAGTTCAGGACGCAGGTACACATGGATCGAATTCAACGGCGTATTTAGCGTCACCTCACAGTCGCGGCGCGGCGGTAGGAAAAAGATCCCCTTCTCCTGCAAGTGCCTGGATACGACACGCCCATCGATCCGATAGGTAACATCGACTGGTCCACCAGCTGCAGTCACCAGCAGGGCGTTGGCATTGGCTTCGAAGCGGCCCCTGAACGGCTCTTCCCGCTGAACCGATGCGAACATCGTCGACCAGCCGAGCCCCGCACTCGACAGTTGGCCTTTCACGGCGAAGTGTCGCAGTACGGAATGGAAATCGCCTCCGTCGAAAGGCCGCGCGGTATGCTTATTTTGCGCTGCGGCTGGCGATGGTGGATCGGAGCGTTTCTGCATTGGCCCTAGCTGTTTGTCAGTTGACACTGCGACGGTACCGACCGGGCGTTTGACCCGTCAGCCTGCGGAAGGCACGCGTCAAGTGTTCCTGATGGGAGAAGCCACAGCGGAGTGCTATCTCAGCGAGGCCTTCCTGGTCTTGCTCGATCAATCGCTTGGCCCGTTCGACCCGTGCCGCGATCACATATTGGTATGGTGATTTGCCGGTTGTTGCCGCAAAAGCTCGACCGAACGACTTTGTGCCGATGCCGCACGCGCTGGCCATCGCAGCAAGGGTGATCTCACCCTCGAGATTGGCTTCTATGAAATCCTTAACGCGCCGAAGTTCGTAGTCCGGCAGCCCAACCGTCTGAACCCGCCACGGTTCGCTGCTCCTGCTGATCGCGGAGACCCTATTCGCAAGCGCCCGTGCTATCGGATCGATGAAGAGATCTGAATTCGAGACCTTTTCGCAAACCGCCTGCTCAACCGCCTGCGCCAGATGCTGTATAACCACGTCCCGTTCCACCAGCAACGGTGTAACATTGTTGACAGAAACCAGGTTTGCGCGGAGATAAATGTGGAGAGTGTCCAGCGCCCCATGCAATCCCACCTCGCACGCATGACCTGCTGGCAAAAAAAAGATGCTTCCTTTTGGAATGCGACGTGAAGTGACGTGCCCGCCGGATGCAAAGGTCGTCTGCACGGGGCCGCTACGGTGCAAAACAATGAGGTCGTCAGCGATCGCTTCGAACCGCCCCTCGAAGGGATTCTCCCTTTGGATCGACGCGTAGATCGAAGACCACCCATGCCCCTCACTTGTTGCACGGATGTCGGCCCCAAACCGTTGCAGAACACCGTGAGTATCGGAGCCTCTGAACTCGCGCTTGGCTTCCATCTCCTGCTCCGCGTGTAGTCTGACTGGGCCCGCTGCAGCGCAATATGCGCCTCGTGGTGATGAAGAATAATTCGTTATAACAATAATGCTCTGAGCACGCTATGTCTTCGTTTGGCCACCCAAGAGGAAGCTGCCGTCGATCTGCTCGCCAACGAGCCGGAACGAGCCGCCTGCCTCGAAGCCGAACCCGTTGAAGAGGCGCGTTATCTACACTTCAGGCGTCGAACAGAGGCTTGGCCTTCAGACGCTACTGAGGTCTCGCCTCGCTGCGCATTTGCACCGTCAGCATAAGCCGGTCGAGCAGCACCTCCTTGTCCGTCAGACGGCGCAAGCGGATGAGATTGGCCTCGTGCTGCTCCGGATCTGTCGTGTCGAAGATGATCCGCTTGTTGTCGACCGCCGCGGGTGAGACGACCTCGAGGAAGATGCGGCGGCGCTCCTCGGCGTAGCAATCGAGGATAGCGTCGTCGACATCGCCGCGAACGACAGCAGCCAGCGCCTCGTAGAGCGCAAATGCGTCGAACAATCCCGATGTGAGCCCGTAGGCGCCGCTGGGATTCGTTGCATGCGCTGCGTCGCCGGCCAGCAACACTCTGCCGACACGGAACCGCTCGGCTGCCCGCTGATGCATGCGATAAGGCGCAAATGCAACGACCTCAATGTCGCGCGCTCCCGGAAGGATGACATCGAAGTACGCGGTCATACGCTCGGCGATGCTCTCCTCGGGTAGATCGAGCGGCTCGCTGTAGGTGCAGCGCCACAGATCGTCTCTATCGAGCTTTACGATGATTGCACCATGGGTCGGGTGAATCAGAAAGGTGGTGCGCGCGTAGCCGTGCTTCGAAAAATCGTGCCGGACGTTGGCCGCGATGAACCGCTTCGGCCATGTGATACCCTCGAACTCCAGATGCAAGGCCCTTCGAACGTTGCTCGTCGCGCCGTCGGCGCCGATAACCCATCCGGCACGGAGTTCGGAAGGGCCCTCAGGGCCGTCAACCGAGAGAGTGACCCCGCTGCCATCTTGCATCAGATCGCGCATTGTCACACCCCAGCGAACCTCGGCATGCGGAAACTGCTGGAGTCGGCGCAACGCAATTCCGGCAAGTAGATTCTGGCCGAGATGGAGATTGAAAGGGAACGGTGTCCGTCCGTCGAGAACGTCCAGGCTGTAATTGATTTTCTCGCCGGTCGCGAAATCCAAGTAGGTATAGTCCTGCTTGGCGAACCCGACGTCTAGCGCCTCTTCAAGCAAGCCAAGTCGGTCGAGGCCCTCAAGTACAGACCAATGATAAACTATCGCGCGCGGCGAAGCGATGATTTCCGATGCACGCTCGATGACGACAACCGGGATGCCCGCCTGGGCGAGCCCAAGAGCGCTTAGCAAACCAACCGGGCCGGCGCCCACGATGGCGACTCTTGCTTCAACGGACATAATCCCTCTTCTATTTCCTACAGGCGTGACTGCCTTCTTGTTGCGATTGAGGCCTAGCCACATCATGCTTCGCTCAAGCCCCAGGGGCTGCCTTCGGCGCACCCTCGCGGAATGGCTGCAGAAGTCGATAGGTGAGACTATGCAGCGGCGTTGCTAAGCCATGCTTGTGCCCCAACCGGTCGATCTCGCCGCTCTGAGGAGCGATCTACAGTTGATGTTTTGTGCAGGCGGTCCAGCACCCGGATATTGTCGAGAGCTTTGCCGATGAACATGCTGGACCTCCTGGTCTTTCCTTAGAACGGGTAGTGCTGCGGACCTTCGATCGTTATCCAACGAAGCTCGGTGAATTCGTTGATGACGGCCTTTCCGCCGAAGCGGCCGTACCCGCTGGCCTTTGTGCCGCCGAATGGCATCTGAGCCTCATCGGCGACGGTCGGCCCATTGATGTGGCAGATACCGCTCTGGATACGTTTCGCAATCGTCAGGGCACGGGAGACATCGCGGCCAAAAATCGCAGCGGACAGACCGTATTCAGTGTCGTTGGCGATGCGCACGGCCTCATCGACACCGGCAACACGAATGATCGATTTCACGGGTCCGAACGATTCCTCGTTGTAGATTTTCATTTCCGACGTCACGTGGTCGAGCAAGGTGGCTTTGACGACCGTTCCGTTGCGCTTGCCGCCCGCGACGATCTTCGCTCCCTTTCCGGTGGCATCCTTGATGAGCGCATCCATGCGCTCGGCGGGCGCCAGATCGACCAATGATCCCAGGACGACATGCTCACGCGGATCGCCAGCCGGCAATGTCGAGGCTTTGGCCGCGAGTCTGGCGACGAACGCGTCGGCGATCTTCTGATCCACAATAATGCGCTCCGTGGACATGCAGATCTGCCCCTGATTCATGAAAGCGCCGAAGGCCGCAGCATCGACCGCTTGGTCCAGATCGGCGTCATCCAGAACGACCAAAGGCGCCTTGCCGCCAAGTTCCAGCAGGACAGGCTTGAGATGCTCCGCCGCGAGCTTGGCGATGACGCGACCGACTTTGGTTGAGCCTGTGAAATTGACCCGGCGTATGGCAGGACTGGAAATCAACGCCTCAACGATCTTGGGCGCATCCGAAGGTGCATTCGACAGGACGTTGACGACTCCTTTGGGGAAGCCAGCATCATTCAGAACTTGGCCGATAAGACGATGCGTTCCGGGACAGGTTTCTGACGAACGCAAGATGACCGTGTTGCCGCAGGCGAGCGCCGCCGCGATTGCCCGCGTGCCGAGGATGACCGGGGCGTTCCACGGCGCCATGCCGAGGACGACGCCGGCCGGCTGGCGTACCGCCATCGACCAGATACCGGGCTTATCGGATGGGATGACTTCGCCGGTGATTTGGGTGGTGAGAGCTGCAGCTTCGCGCAAGATGCCGGCGGCGAGATGGACATTGAAGCCAGCCCAAGGCGCCGTTGCCCCGGTCTCCTCGAGCATCAGCTTGATAAAGTCGTTGGTACGGCTCTCCATAAGGTCAGCCGCCTTCAGAAGGAGGCCGCGACGCAGCGAGGGCCCTGTCTCTGACCAGGTCTCGAACGCTTTGGCCGCAGCAGCGACGACCTTCTCGACGTCTGCGAGCGTCGCAGCCGGCGCGCGTGTCGCGACCTTACCGGTCATGGGATCCTTGCGCTCGAAAGTGCCCCCTCCCTCGGCCGCAACCGCACCACCGTCAACGATAAATCCGATATCCATCGATACTCTCCTGATTTTCCAAGTATGCGGCCCTCAGGCCTGCGTTCCGCCGTCGATCGGAATGATCGCACCGGTCATGTATGTGGAAGCCGGCGATGCCAACAGCAGCGCGAGCCCCTTGATCTCATCCAGTTCGGCAAGCCGCCCTAAGGGTACGGTATCTGCGAACGCCGCGGCACCTTCGGGCGTATGCATCCGGCCATTGGCGATATTCGTCCGAAAAGGACCTGGCGCGATGGCATTGACACGCACATTGTGAGGACCGAGCTCGAGAGCCGCGACGCGCACCACCTGTGCAATGCCGGCCTTTGCCGCGTGGTAGCCGTAACTCGGTAGCGCCGACGCCCGCAGCGCCGCGACGGAACACGTCACGACGATCGATCCGTGCCGCCGTGGCTTCATATGCTTTGCCGCCACGCGAATTGTCCGAAAAGCGCCATCAAGATTGACCCGAAGGCAGGCGTCCCAAAGCTCCATGGACGCCGACTTGAGCTCGCCTTCGGGCTTGCCGTATCCGGGGCCACCGCTCACGCCTGCGTTCGCAAACACACAATCGAGCCGGCCATATCTTTCGACGTAAGCATCCACGACAGCTTCGATGCTGCCCGCCTCGGCTATGTCGACGCAGAAAGTGTCAACGGCTCCACCGGCTTCGTCGATGGCAGCCGCCGCCTGCATCAATTTGCCCTCGTCGATGTCAAGCATTGCGACCCGCCCTCCATTGGCTGCGATCACTTGCGCAATCGCGAGTCCAAGGCCAGACGCAGCGCCTGTAACGACGGCGATATGTCCGGACAGGTCAAACAGTTCAGCGGCTTTCATCGTGTCTCTCGTGGCCTAACGTTCGATCAGTTCAGTCAGCGCGACCAAGCAAGGCACCGCCATCGATGACGATATGGGTCCCGGTGATGTAGCTAGACGCTGGTGAAGCCAGGAAAAGCGCCAGCCCCTGTATCTCCTCGGGTCGACCGACGCGGTGAAGAGGACTGCCAGCTTCGAAGCGCTTCTTGAGGTCGGGCGTCGTGAGCTGGGTCAGAAACGGACCCGGCAAGATTGCGTTGACCAGAATGTTGTAGCGGGCGAGCTCAAGTGCGGCCTGCTTGGCGAGGTGCGACACACCCGCCTTCGATATCTGGTAGGGCATACCGACGATAGCGCCTGGCCTGATGCTCGCAATCGACGAGGTCAGGATGATGCGTCCGCCGTTCTGTCGCTTCATATGCGGAACAGCGGCTCGAATGGTCGAAAAGATCGAGGTCAAATTCGTATCGATGACCTTGTCCCACAGCCTGTCCGGGACGGCCTCGATCGCACCCTCCGGATCCCGTTCGCCGGCCATCGACAGAAACCCCGGTCCGGCGTCGATGCCCGCATTGGCGAACACGACATCGAGACGGCCGTTTCGTTCGACCGCTTTGTTGACAGCGGCCCTGACTGCATCGCGATCCGTAACATCGACGGCAACGCTTGCCACATCGCCGCGCGCCTTGAGCTCGGACACGGCCTGATCAAGGCTCGCCTCGTCTTTGTCCAGCAAGACGACGCGTGCATCATTGTCGAGCATTGCCTCGGCGAAGGCCCGACCCAGGCCTTTGGCACCGCCGGTAATGACGACAGAAAGGCCGGTGACGTCGAACAGATCCTGGGTTCTCACGTCGAGGCCCCTTGTTTGAGTGACCAGCGCCGGATGGGATCCTTGCCGTCCCAGCTCTGCGCCGCTGCGAAGTAGCTGTGATAGATGCCTTCAAGCGTCTCCGTCGTCTCGATCACCTCAAGCATGCCCGGCAAGTCGCGGCGGGTATCGACATAGACGATCCGCACACCGCGCGGCGAGAGATCGGAGAACACGACTGGATAGCCGGCAGCCTCGTAGCGGGCGACGTCCGCATCGAAGTCCTTGGAACAGACGGCCCAGTGATGGAAACCGTGACCTTCGACCTTGATCGTCTCTTGATAGACCGACGGCTTGGTGTCGTGCTGCTCAATAAGCTCGATCATCATGTGGCCGGTAAAGGCGACGGCGAGAGTCAGGCTCATGTCGGTCGGCTGGCCTCGATACATTCCCTTCGCAGGCACGAAAGGACCGCTCACAAACCAAGGCCCGATATTCAGCGTCTTCACATAATGCATCATCGCCTGATCGATGTTTTCGACCGTATAGGCTGCCTGCACTAATCCCCCGACCGGCTGACCGAATGAGAGTGGCTTCATCGAGCAAAAAACTCCCGACTACCCGCCAAGCGCTCTTTGGCGACCACAAAGTCGAGAACTGCCGGCTTACCGCTTTCATTGGCCACGAACGCCCGTCGTAGGGCGGCCTCGACCTGGTGGGGATCGGTGACACGCTCCCCGTAGCAGCCGGAGGCGATTGCAAGGCCCGCGTAATCGAGATCAAGGACGAATTCGGTCCCAATGAACCGCTCATTGAAAGCCTGCACTTGGATGTCGCGGATCGAGCCCAAGGCGTGATCGTTGAATATGCACCACGTGACACCGAGCTTGAGTTCGGCGGCAACGGGAAGGATATTCATCACCATCTGGAAGGATCCATCGCCCACGAAGCAGACGGCAGGCCGGTCAGGGTAGACAAGGCGTGCGACGGGAAAAGCCGATGCCGCGAAGCCCATTCCATAGAAGCTCGAGGGCACGATCGTGGCGCGTGGCTCAAAGATCTTAAAATAAGGAAATGCGCCACCCATCCCCTGCGCGAGCACGCCGACGTCGATGGCGACGGTTGCATTGCGTGGGAACACGTGCTGGATGCGATCGAAGATCCGAATCGGATGGATTGGCGTGGCATTAGAGCTCGCCATGCTTTCGCGCTCTGTTTCGAGCGCAGCACGCCGATTCGACAACTCGGCGAGCCACTCCTTGGAGGCCGCGCGCTGACCAGTACCCTTTGCTTTTAACTCCGTGAGAAGATCCTGGAGAACCAGGCGCGCATCTCCCGTGATGCCTATGGTCGCAATGACCGATCGGCCGAGTTCGTTTGGATCGATATCGATCTGGATATAGGTGGCCGCCGGCGCCGGAATATATTCTGGCTTCCAGTTGTTTTCCTGCTCCTCAAAGCGAGCGCCGATGCCGATGACAACGTCAGCATTTGGCAGAAGATACTTTGTGACGTCCTGTCGATGATGACCGATGCCGCCAGCCGTGAGTTCATGATCGTCAGGCAAAATGCCCCGCCCTGCGAGCGTCGTGACGACGGGGCTACCCAGCATCTCCGCGAGCTGACGCACTTCAGACGTCGCGTTTGCGGCTACGGCGCCGCCACCGGCGACGATTAGCGGCTTTCTAGCCGCGAGAAGAGCCGCCGCCGCGGTCTTGATACGATCGCTATCACCGCGGACCACAGCGGGTTTGCCGACTGGGAGATAGTCGCCGACGTCAAACTGCATTCTAAGAATATCCGCGGGGATATCGATAAGCACAGGACCCGGCTTACCCGAGCGGGCAATGGTAAACGCTTGACGCAGGCATTCGACAATGAGGTCCGGTCGATCGACCCGGACGCCCCATTTCGTGATAGCGGCAAAAATCTTGACTTGGTCGATTTCTTGGCTTGCGCCACGATGTGCGTTGCGAGTGGCACCACGCCCCGCGAGGATGACCATCGGCAACGCACCGACATATGCTTCCGCTACGCTCGTGATCAGATTGGTGGCGCCAGGCCCGGCCGTCACGCAGCACACGCCAGGCTCACCGGTAAGCTGCGCATAGCCGGCAGCCATGCTTGCAGCATGCTGCTCGTGCCGCACGAGAATGTGGGAGATCTGCTGTTGTCCGTAGAGAGCGTCGTAAATTCCGATTGTATGGCCGCCGGGCATACCAAAGATGAACTTCACGCCTTCCGCCTTCAGAACGTCAACGACGGCTTGGCCGCCACTCTTCATCACCATTGACTTGATCCAGTTTTTATCGTGGACGACCGCAGCCCCGCTTCGCGCGACGATTTGCTACGTTGACTACGGTTTGGCCGAGCCGGCCTTCACCAACGGGCATCCGCCATCTTGGAGCGGACGGAACGCTTCATCGCCAGGTACTGTGCCCACCACGTTGTAGAGGTCCCACTTTCCTTTGGACTCCTCGGGCTTCTTGACTTGGAGAAGATAGAGATTGCGCAAAACACGGCCATCGATACGCACCTTCCCGTCTTTGGTGGTGAAGTCATTGACCGGTAGCTCGCGCATCTTTGCGGCGACGGCGTCCGCGTCGCGCGATCCGGCGGCTTTGACGGCTTTGAGATAATGGAACACCGCGCTGTACGACATCGCAGGATCCCAATCCGGCGGATGACCTATCTTTTCTTCGAAGCGCTTCGACCAGGCACGTGTCTCGTCATTCAGGTCCCAATAGAAGGGATTGGCCAGAAGCAAGCCGTGAGCGGTCTTGAGCGTGATGCTTTGGACATGCTCGAGAAAGAGCACGTAAGCCGCGAAAGTCGCACCGTTTGAGGTGAGACCGAATTCGACGGCCTGTTTGATGGAGTTGACCGTATCGTCCGAAGAATTTGCAAGGCCGATCACGTTCGGATTGGTCGGCTGCGCCTGCAAGAGGAAGGAGGAGAAGTCGGAAGTGTTCAGCGGCGCGTAGACGGCGCCGAGGACCTTGCCCCCGTTAGCCTCAATAACGGCACTGGTATCGCGCACAAGGGCACGTCCGAATACATAATCGGCGCCGAGGAAGAACCAGCGGTTGCCGCCCCGCTTGAGAACAGCGGCTCCCATGACGTGCGCCAGCGAATACGTATCAACGGCCCATTGCGTCGTGTAATTATCGCATTTGCGACCAGTCACATCGGAACTCAGGGCGCCAACAAATAGCGAAATCTTCTTCTTTTCCTTGGCAAGACTTTGGACCGCGAAAGCAACCGCCGAGTTCGGAACGTCGACGACCGCATCGACCCCCTCAACGTCATACCACCGGCGCGCGATGGCCGAGCCGACGTCCGGCTTGTTCTGGTGGTCGGCAAAGATGAGCTCGGCCTTCTTGCCGAGCACGGGCCCAGCGTCGTCGATTGCCATGCGGACGGCTTCAACAGTCTCTCGACCGCCGGCCACGGCATAAACCGAAGACATGTCGTTCATGACGCCGATCTTGATGGGCGCGTCGTCAGCGCGCGCCGAGCTGGCCCACATCAACGCACCCGCGAAAACCGCACCTAGCCACCTCATCGCAATCTCCTCCCAAGCGAGCTATCCTCCTCGGGAGCTCGTCATTTGTGATTTGTGATAACAAATCACAAATGAGAGTCAAGAGCCTTGAGCGCGCCCCAGCACGCACGCGCAACTACGGCAACGCAGCACTCCCAGCTTCGTGTTTGAATTTGGACAGATTGGTGGAAGGCTAGGCGGCTAGTGGGCCAACTGCTTGTCCTGGATCAAGGCCGCGATGATGCGATCGCCACCTTTCATAAGATCTTCTGTTATCGCAGCCCTAGCTGCCTTGGCATCGCCTGCGCTTAGCGCAGCTATAATTCGATGATGGCCGCGGGCGCCCTCCGAGGTCAAGTTGATCGGAATATGGTTGAAAACAGGCCCGATCTGGAGCCACAGCGACTCGATCATGGAAAGTAACAACGGGCTCTTGGCCGCTTCATACACTGTAAAATGGAACTCCTGGTTCAGCGCCCAAAATTGACGCTGCTTATTTCCACTCAAGGATTTAATCTTCTCATGGATACGCTTGAGGGAAGCAATGACGTCAGGGCTAACGTACTGACATGCCAGGGCGGCGGCCTCGCCTTCCAGAAGAATCCGAACTCTGCGAATTTCCAAGAACTCATCGATCGTCGTTTCAGGTACGATGACGCGATGGTTGGGGAGCATTTTCAGCGCGCGTTCGACGACTAGGCGCCCAATGGCGTCTCGAACCGGCATCAGGCTAACATGTAGGCTTTGCGCCAGAGCTCGCAGCTTCATTTCCGAGCCGGGCGCGAAGCCTCCAGACATGATCATAGTCCGGAGTTCGCGGTATACGCGATCGTTGAGAGTCTCTCGTTCGACAGCGCGAATCGAGCTCTCGAGCCCGACCTTGTCTATCCCTTTAACCATTCGCTGAGCGGCCTCGTCCCCGACAATTCCATCACCTTATCAAGAGACGTTCGCTTGGCAAATCTGGCGCCTTCCCCGGATACATCCTAGCCGCTCACCGATGATTCGTGCTCCACTTCGCCCCGGCGATAGACGCGTATCGCCGTATCCTTGAAGAGTAACGCTTTTTCCGTGGCCGAGGCGCCTGATGCAAGCCGTTTGAATGCGTTACACAACACATGGTAACCGCAGCTCCGCCTAACCGCAGCCGCCAAGTGGAAAGCTGAATGGAATCCGAGACGCTAAGGCCCAAGGTCGATGGCGTCGATACGATAGTGAAAGCGATTGGCAGCGGGCCGTCGCTGCTTGCTTTCCATGGCGCAGCGACCATCGAGGGCTATCGGTGGGCCGAGGGGCTGGCGGATCGTTTTCGCGTTATCGTTCATCCCGGGTTCGGTGAGAGTGCCGCGGCACCGCATATTATCGGCATGCAGCACGTTACCCCAGCAAGCCAATAGACACGATTGGCAGTATTCTTGAACCGCACTGATGCTCGGGATGCGAGCCGTACGCACCTTGATTGGTCCGCGCGGGTGCCGGTGCAATTGCATTCTCTGATTGCGTCTACCTCGCTGCGCTTGGGAACAATTTTGCAGATAAGCCTTTTCAAGTGCACTTGCTTGTGATTTGTTATCACAAATTACGCGTCGCTCGCATCGGCCATCGAAAATTGCTGATACAGGCAACCAAGAGTCGGCAGAAGCCGAGATACAGAACTCCGAGGGAGGGGATCGGGATGATAGGTTTGATCAAACAGGGCGGCTACGCCCTTTTGGCTTTCGCGTTGTCCGGTACGCTCGCCGTCGCTCAGGACAAGCCCATCGAATTGAAGTTGTCTCACTGGCTGCCGCTTGCGCACGTCAACCATCAACACGTTCTGGTGCCGTGGGCGGCGATGGTCGAGAAGAACAGTAACGGCAAACTGAAGATCACGATCTTTCCTGGCAGCATTCTCGGTAAGCCGGCCGACCATTGGGACATGGCGCAGAACGGCATCGTCGACATCGCATGGGGAACGCATAACTACACCGCCGGGCGCTTCCCGCTGACCGCAGCCTTCGATCTTCCGTTCCAGACTAAAACGGCAAAAGGCGCTAGCCGCGCGTTGTGGGAATACTACGTCAAGCACCTGGAAAAAGAGCATGCGCGCGTGAAGGTGCTGTGGCTGCAAGCTCCTCCACCCTTCCATCTTCAGATGGCGAACAAGCCGGTGCTGAAGCCTGAAGAGTTCGCCGGCCTGCGTATTCGGGTCGGCGGCGGGCCGGTTTCCGATCTGGTGAAGGCGCTCGGCGGTGTACCAGTCGCGTTGTCTGTGCCCGAAGGCTACAATGCATTGGAGCGGGGCATCGTTGACGGTACGATCCTTCCGCACGAAGCCCTTCACGGTTTTAAGCTTGCTGAGGTGACAAAACATCATATCGAGCTGCGCATGTTCACGACATCGCAGTTCCTCGTAATGAATCTTGCCAAGTACAACTCGCTTCCACCCGACCTCAAGAAGGTGCTGGACGAACTTGGCGGTGCATGGGGCGCGGAGTTCGCCGGAGCCGCATGGGACAAGGGCGAGCTATCGGGCGTCGATGCAGCCAACAAGGCCGGCGGCCATTTCTACAAGTTCACCGACGACCAACTGCAGCCATGGCGCGAAAAAGCCGCGCCGATCGTCGAGGAATGGCTGAAGGCGACCGAATCAAAGGGTCTGCCCGCAAAGCAGGCGCTTGGCGATCTCCGCGCCCTTATCAAGCAGTACGATCCCTAGGCATCAGCGAATGCCCATCCTGGAACCGGCCGCAAGGGTCTTGAATTTTGTCGCAATCATAGCCTTGGCCGGTCTCGTCGGAGTAACGGTTTCCGACGTGACCGGTCGCTACTTCTTCAGTAAACCGCTATTCGCGGGCGTCGAAATCACCGAGTTTCTTCTCATCTTCCTGAGCTTTGGCGGACTGGCCTGCGCGGAACTTCGCAACAGCAACATCAAAGTAGACTTCTTTACCCAGATGCTTCCCGAACGGGTTCGTACAGCGCTCGACGGCGTCGGTGCTCTGTTTGGAATGGTTTTCTGGAGTGTAATTTCCTGGCGGGCCATCGATCACGCTCAAGAGGTGCGCGAGAGCGGTGAAGTCTCACTCAACCTCGGCGTCTCGACGTTTCCCTTCTACGGCTTCCTCGCCGTGGGGTCCGCCCTCGTCGCGATCGTGCTCGTGCTGCGCATCGCGCGGGCGATCAACACCGTGAGCCGCTAAATGGACAATACGACAATCGGCGTCATCGGCTTCTTTGCAATGCTGTTGCTGATGTTTCTTGGCGTGCCGATTGGCGTCGCCATGGGCATCGTCGGATTCATCGGCTTCGCCGTCGTCAACAGCTGGGATTCAGCACTCAACCTGATCGGGCTCGCGCCCTACAGCGCAGTCGCCAACTACGTGCTGAGTGTCGTGCCGCTATTCGTCCTGATGGGCCACTTGGCCAATGAGACAGGAGTAGGCCGTGAGCTTTATGCCGCCTCGCAAACCTGGCTGCGTCATCGGCGCGGAGGACTCGCGATGGCGACTGTGATGGCGTGCGCCGGATTTGCAGCCATCAGTGGCTCCAGCCTTGCGACAGCCGCGACAATGACAACAGTGGCGCTGCCCGAGATGCGTAAATTCGGCTATGATCCACGGCTCGCCACCGGTTCGATCGCCGCTGGTGGCACGCTCGGAATTCTGATTCCGCCGAGCATCATTTTTCTGATCTACGGCTTCATCACCGAAACTTCGATCGGAAAATTGTTCTTGGCCGGCGTACTTCCCGGGATTCTATTGACGATCCTGTTTGTTCTCACGATTGCTGTCACGACGTTGAGGGATCCGACCCTTGCTCCCCGAACTGAAGTGAAGGCAAGCTTCGCCGAACGTGCTCGGGCTTTTCGAGATGTTTGGGCCGTTGCGATGCTGTTCACGTTGGTGATCGGGGGCATGTATGGCGGCGTCTTTACCGCGACCGAGGCCGCCGGCATCGGCGCATTTGGCACCTTGATCCTCGCGTTGGCGCGGCGGCGTCTGACCTGGCAGGTGTTGCTACGGGCATTGATGTCAACGGTCGAGACTACGGCCATCATTACCGTCATCCTCATCGGAGCGGTGATACTGGGCTACTTCCTCGCCGTTACGCAGTTGCCTATGTCCTTAGCAACTGCGCTCGCCAATTCAGGATTGTCGCCTGCGGCCATCATGTTGCTCATCATAGCCGCATATCTGATCATGGGCGCATTCATGGACGAACTCGCCATGATTCTGCTGACCGTACCTATACTCTTTCCGGTTTGCGTTGCGCTCGGTTACGATCCGATCTGGTTCGGCGTCGTCATCGTTGTGGTGTGTCAGGCCGGCATGATCGCACCACCTGTCGGACTCAACGTGTTTGTCATATCGGGCATGGTGAGGGACGTGCCGATGGAGCAGATCTATCGTGGAATTCTGCCGTTCCTCGCCGCGATGGTACTCTTGCTGGGCATCCTGATGCTGATCCCCGATCTTGCGCTCTATCTGCCGCGGACGATGAGATAAGTATAGAGGCTAGCGAATGAATGTTCAGCTCATGATCCGCAGCTCTATGGCACCTGCCCCCGCATTCTTGCTGCAAGAGACCGGCAAGGACATCAACCCAGCTGGTTCGAGATTTGGGGCCACCAATCTGAGGTTTTCGAATACTGTCACTTCAGGAAACAAAGAGATCATCCTGCGCAGGTAGCTCAATGTCGGGGGTTCGAGTCGCTGGTCCGCTACATCGCTAGACCCACTATTTCGGAGGCCTTGTTTTCCTATCGAAGGGCAGTCTAACTGGCGAATTGAGCCCGCGATAGTTCGTCAATAGCCGTCGTTCGTACGCAATTCCTTGCCGGCGGAAATGGAGCGCAGCCAGGTTCAAATCCTGGAGCCGCAACTACCGATACCGACATTCAGTTCAAGTCCCGATCTGAGCGTGGGCTGCCCTGCGTCCCGAACGCAATGAACGTCTTCTAAGTTGTTGATTTTTCTCGGTGTGACATACACTTTCGTCCCGTTTTGTTCACGCTCGTTTCATCCAATTCGTTGCGATTTCGTTGCGGCGTTCTCGGCGAGAACAGTGGACGCCGCATCGATCACCTGAAATGGCACCCGAGCCACGTGAGCATAACGACGGCGCAGCCGGCACGTGGCACGAGTGCAGCGGCGAGACCGGTTAAAGAACACCCGGGAACGGGGCCGTGATAGCGGTTGCCGTAGGCGAGCCCCTTTTCCGAGTGCCCCCGGGCGAGGAGCTCTTTAAATCTTGCACGAGGGATCGGTGCGCGACGTGCCGAGACAGCATGGCTTGGTAAGCGCAGCGCATAGAGCCTGGTGCGCGGAGCGGACGTGCCGTATCAACGCGGCGCGCTGAAATCTTACGTAGTCAACCAGGCTTTGACGGGGCAGCCATAGCAATTCACCTTGCTCAAACTGCAGGCGTATCTCCAATGCACAGCCTGCGGGCACGGCGCGCCGATCGCTGGAGCGCACTTCTTTCGGCCCGCGTCGAGCGGTCCGGCATCTGCGGCGACGCGAAGCATTATAGGTCTCATACGACCGTGAAAGGAACGCGATAGAGAGCATTTCTCTTTCCGTCGTCCGGCTGACTCTCGCCGGAACGGGAGGTCGCGCGGGAAACGATGCTTTGTTGTCCCGCCGCCGCCTCGAAGTTGCACATGAATTGCGTCCACGAATGGCCGGTAGGCTTTTCGACGGCGCAGGCCTTCCAGGAAAGCCCCTCATCCAGGCTGATCTTCACGCCGGCCACGCCGCCATCCGCCCACGCCCAACCCCATGCCCGAACAACTGCCCCCTGCTCTATTGGAGTCCCGGGCGCGGGCCACACAATCACCGATTGCGGGGCGATGTTCCAGACCGGGCGCGTCACGCCTTCGGCGACGACATCGTTGTACCAACGTGTCGTAAAGGGACCAGGAGCGCGCTCTTTGCGAAGCTCGATCCTCCGGAGCCACTTCACGCTGTTGGTCCCATAGAATCCCGGTACGACCAGCCGCAGCGGATGACCGTGCTCCGGTAACAAAGGCTCGCCGTTCATTTCGTAGGCGAGGAGGACGTCGGCCCCCACGCGCGAGCGAGGGAGATCCTTCGTGTAATGCCCGCAATCCGCGCCGCCGAACTCACCCGAGTCCGCACCGATGGACCAGACAAAGGCAGCCTCCGGGTCCGGTTCGACGCGTTGGAGGACATCGTCCAGACGCACGCCGCCCCATGTCACGTTGCAAACACGCTGCGTCGGCTTGTCCGGAGCCAACGGGCTTCCCGCGCATTGGTACACTGAGGCGACGGTTACCTTCTGCATCCGCTTGAGATCCCGCACGGTGATGCGCATTGGGCGGCCGATCAGAAAGAATTCTTCGCTTTGTGATCATGTTGCCTCGCTCCGTCCTCAATATGACAGGAGCGTAACTGCATCCGGATTTCCGCCAGCATTGGGAATCTTCGCAAGGCCTCGTGCGGAGACGAACCCGCCTGCCCGTTTAATGCGCCTTGGCTGCATCCATGCGATGCATCGTGCCGACTAACGCGCCGCGTTTGAGGTGGCCCGGGGAAAGAAGCACGGGCTCTTCGGCGGTGCAGGATAGCCGTCACTGGAAACGAGATCTTCGGCCGGCGTCTATAATTTTAACGCTCGAGCAGCGAAAACCATTGGATATGAAGCTCGCCGATCGATAGTGGGTGATCGCTGTCGAGGATGACGTAGTCATACTTACCCAAAAGTTAGATCACCGGTCCGTCTGACGCCGGACAAGATCACCGCACCAGAGACAGATGGATTTCAGATCCCGGAGTAGATTCCGGCGCCGTTGGCGCACATAGGTCGGTCCGATTTCCACTCCACGCTAGCCGAATCTGCGAGCTCTACAGTCCCGCTCTTTTGTCGCCAAGGTTTCTCGGCCTTGATCAACTACGGTCCTGCCGAATTCAGCACCGCTACTTTGATTGCCGGCAGTGGGAGCAGCGAATGATCGAGCCCCGTGGCATGTCCAAAGAACAGGCTGCCGCTTACGCAGGCTGCGAGTCCCTTTCAGCGATCAACGAATGGGTTCGACGCGGAATCATGCCGAGGGCAATACCTGGAACACGCAAATGGGATAAAAAAGCGATTGACGTAGCCCTTGACCGGTTATCTGGTTTGCAGCCTAAAATTGAAGCTCAAACTGGCACCATACGACGCGAAGGCATCCCAGAATGCGAGTGCGGCTGAAGGGGATCAACTGGTCCATAAAAAAGCTCGGTGACGGTACGTTGAAGACCTACTGGTATGCGTGGAAGGGAGGCCCGCGCATCAACGCGACACCCGGCACACCGGAATTTATGCGCCTCTACAATGAAGCAGTGGCGTCGTACACGAAGAAGAACTCCGAGACGTTTAGCTCACTTATCGACTACTTCAAGGACTGCAGTGAGTACAAAGATCTTGGTGGCAAGAGTAAGCGCGCTTACGACGGATACCTCAAGCTTATCGAAACCAGGTTCGGTTCGATGCCGATTGGCGCCCTCGAGGACAAGCGCACACGGGGTGACTTCAAGGAATTTCGGGATTCATTCTCCGACACGCCACGCAAGGCGGATTATATCTGGACGACAATTGCGCGTGTTCTGTCCGTTGCAAAGGATCGTGGCAAGATCTCAGTGAACGTCTGCGAGCGCGGTGGCCGGCTTTATGAATCCGACCGGTCTGAATTAATTTGGTCGGCCGAGGACATCAGGGCCTTTTGTGGCGTTGCGTCGGTTGAGCTACAAGCCGCTCTCCTGCTCGCATTATGGACAGGTCAGCGCCAAGGAGACCTGCTGCGCCTGACCTGGAAAGATTACGATGGCACGTATATCCGGATGCGCCAATCGAAGGGCCGCGACAACAAGGGCCGGCGCCGTGTGACTATACCGGTGGGACCGCCGCTGAAGGCGGCGCTTGACGCTGCATTGAAGGAAGAGCGCTCGGCCGTGACTATATTGGTCAACTCGTTCGGCCGGCCATGGACGGAGGACGGTTTCAGGACGAGCTGGGACAAGGCTTTCAAGAAAAACGTCGTTGAAGGATCTGCACTTCCATGATTTGCGCGGCACTGCTGTTACGCGCCTCGCGCTATCCAATTGCTCGGTTCCGGAGATCGCCTCGATAACTGGCCATTCGATGAAGACGGTGCAGGAGATCCTCGATGCGCACTAACTGGGCGGCCGGCTCGAACTCGCCGAGTCAGCGATAAAGAAATTGAGTGAAGTATACGGGTAGGAACAGTGAGTTCGGGATGTGGATCGACTCCAGGTGAAGGCGTCCTCGGTCGCCAAGGCTTCTGCGTGAGAGAGCGCTCCACGCCGCCGGGGAACGCGCTAGCCGCTGCGGTAACGCGCAGCCATCCCGCCATCCTTCAACTTGGCGTACAGACGACGAACAGATTTCTCAAACCGGACGTCAAACCGACTGGTCCCGTTCTGGTGCGCACTGCTGTAAGTGCTTGATTTGCTTGGTGGGCGCACCAGGGCTCGAACCTGGGACCCGCTGATTAAGAGTTCAAAACCGGCGCCTCTCTACGATTTCTGAATCTGCGCTACACTACGGTGAGGTCGAAGAAGACCTTTTATTTATAGGGACTTGTCGCATAGCTTCGCAGTCCGGCGAACGCAGACCTTCAAACACCTCGGCTCGCCAAAACCGTTTGAAAACCGTTTTAACAGTTCACGTCCCCCCATGACCGATATTCGCATTGCTCTCAGCGACAAGGCTATCGCTCAGCTACCGTCTCCTGAAGATGGCTGGTATCTGGCTCGCGACACCGAGCTGAAAGGCTTCTTCGTGGTCGTGGGGAAGCGGAAAAGGACCTTCACCGTTCAAGGTGATCTTAGGCAACGAGGAAAGCGGGCCTCATCCATTAGAGTGTCTATTGGAGATGCCAGCGAGTTAACGACCCGAGCGGCCCGCTCGCTTGCCAAGGAATATCTTGCTCAAATCAGCAAGGGAAAGCACCCGAAAGCGAGGCAAGACGGAAACGCCGAACAGGGCAATACCAACCGGGATGAAGCTGTAGCGAGCGTTACCCTGAAGCAGGCTTGGCAACGCTATCTGGAAGCCCACTTGATTCGAAAAGGCCGTAGCAAAAAAACGATAAGCGGCTATCGGGATCACGTCGAGCGTCTCTTTTCCGAATGGCTTGACACCCCTCTGCTCGACCTCGCGAACGATCCCGGTCGCGTCGCCGAAAAGCATGATGAGCTTTCCAAGGAGAACGGTCCCTACATGGCGAATGGCAGCATGCGGACGCTGCGGGCCATTTACAATCATGCTCGGAAGACCAATCGATCGCTGCCGCGCGACAACCCCGCAGATGCAGTCGATTGGAATCAGGAAGAGCGCAGGAACACCGGTATGGGGACCGGCGATTTGAAAGGATGGTTTCTCGAGCTAGCCAATCTAGACAACCCAATCCGGCGCGAATTCCATCTTTTCACATTGCTGTGTGGGTCTAGGCCCACCGCATTGCAGCAGGCTAAGCCCGAACACATCAATTTTCGGCGGCGAACGCTCCACATCCCGACGCCCAAGGGAGGCAGCAAGCGAGCGTTCGACATTCCACTGTCTCGGGAGATGATCCTGAGCCTCATTCGAGTGCTTCGTTTCGGCAGGCAAATACATCCGTCTCAGGCGCAAGAATGGTTGTTCCCAGCTGAGAGCGCCTCTGGACACCTGGCGGAAACAAAGGAAGATAGAGATATCTTGTCGAAATGGGGCAATGACCTTCGTCAGACATTTCGGACAATTGCCGCCGCTGCTGGCGTTTCCGAATTCGACGCCAAGCTCCTTATGAACCATTCGATCCCTGGTGTGAATGCAGGCTATGTCACTCGACACAAGCTGGTTGAAGACCACCTGCGCAGCCAGCAGCAAGCTATTAGTACGGCTGCGTTTTCTGGTCTCGGTAAGTCGCTCGTAGGACAAGGGTCGTTGTCAGATTGGCTCGGTCACGCGGCAAGCCGACGAGTCGTCAGCCTTTTCCAATTGAAGCCAGCGCCCCTCAGCGAGGAGGAGGAAAGAATTCGGCAAGCAGCCTGATCCAG
Organism: Bradyrhizobium sp. CCBAU 45321; assembly: GCF_028128975.1. Lineage (NCBI taxonomy): Bacteria > Pseudomonadati > Pseudomonadota > Alphaproteobacteria > Hyphomicrobiales > Nitrobacteraceae > Bradyrhizobium > Bradyrhizobium sp. CCBAU 45321. The sequence goes on along the minus strand of NZ_LFKZ01000127.1, from coordinate 82,602 downwards.
GCTGCGATCTGATCGAGGCGCCCACTGCGTCCGAACGTAAGCAGCAATAGAAAAGATCAACGAAAACATTGAACTCGTGCGGGACTGACCACCATTATCGCTATTTGTACATGGGGTTTCGGTGGTCAAACGGTGGTCGAGTGCATCAACCGACTGTTGGAGCCCGCCTGAACAACGGGCGGATATGGACTGAGCATGAGGCCGGGGCGAAGACGGCCGACCTAGCTCGCAAGCACGGGGTCTCCGAAGCGACTAACCGCGGCCGGATGAAAGTTCGGTGGCAGGTCAGATATGATAGTGGATCCGCCGCGCTCACCCATTCAACAAAACGACGGCTTATCGCACTATTGATTTGCTCTTGTACCACCGTCGATCGGTCGAGGGACATATCCGACCTGCTGAAGCGGGGCGGACACCCATGTGCCTGCAGCAAATGCGTTAGCAGTCACTCCTTGACATCTAGGACCGCAGTCCATCGGTCCAGATGCGGCCGGCGTCGAGTGCAAATCACTGCTCGAGGGCGTTTGCAACTCTCTGGGGCAGACCATTGCCGGGCTAGAAAAGGCTACGCTCCTGCCTTGAAACAGAAACAGACTCCATCTGCCTATAGGCACAGGCAGAGCGGTTCATTTGGCTCGGGTGCGAAACCCTTAAAAGGCGCCGATCGGCTCAAAAATTGCCGGCGACGAGATCGTAAGAGCCCCTGGTACCGCGAACGTACACCTTGGCGGCGGCGGCGCATATCAAGTCCCGATTGGAATCGAAAGCGTGGAGAAGGCTCGACTCATCGTAACCGGTATCGGGTTGAATTCGCTTCAGCGCTTCTTCTTCGATGAAAAACGATGCCTCAATGGCGCTATCGTGTCCCCAGAACCGTACGGCACGCCGCGTGCGGTCGTATGAACGGCTATGGTTTGGAAACTCGATCATGTGGCCGGAGCCGATCCGTTGTGGAAAGGTGACTTCCTTGCCTTGCCAGCTCGACGCGATTTACCTTTTGGACGGCCGATCTGCGACCGCCCTTGCGAGCGACGGTGCCAAACCTGGCGCTGGAAGAGCGTTGAGGCGCCGCAAACTCTTAGATGGCTACGTGGAAGGCGAACTACAATCCCGTTCGCCCTGTCACAGCAAATAGTTTCTGCCTGACCTCGCTATTCCGCGGACGGGCACCATATCTTGAATATCACCGCGTGCTTCCCGGCTGTTATCGGTGACTGAGAGAATCGTGCTCCCGCCGCGACCAAAAGGCGGTCAATATGTCAAACATCTCAAAATTCGGACTGCGCGAGTGGCTGGTGCCGCCGGTCGTTCTGCCGATCTTCTTCGCGTTTGTGATCGCTGGTGCGGTGCTCATTCAATGGTAGCCGCCCGCGGGCCGCAGCGGCGCAACTCTCTGAGATCATGAAATTGCATCTCAACGGACAAAGGGATGCGGCAGCGAGACAGGAACCATAGAGGGGCGTGCCGATCATCGGTGCGCACCCACAGCAGCCGCGAGTCTCAATGACGTTCGGTCCATCACGCGTTCCAGCCTTCGTTCTCGTCGTAGAAGACGAGATGGTGCTCCGCAGGCGCGCAGTTGGCATGGTGGAAGACGCCGGCTACACGCCGTTGGAAGCGCTGGATACCGACGAAGCCCTCGCAATCCTGAGCTCCAGATCCGACATCGCGCTCGTTTGCGCCGACATGCACCGTGCGTAGACGGTGGCCGGCAATCGACCTCATCCTGATGTCCGAGAAATTGAACCCGCCGAGCATCGATCTTCCCCCTTGCAGCGAGTTCTATGGTAAGCCGCTCCAGGCTTGGCAGATCAAAGCTGGTATTCGTAGGATGATTGGCCACGCCCGAGGCGCGTGAGAGGACCCACCATCGTCCGGCTCTCCGCGTCAAGCGGCCAGCGAGCAAGCTCTCACCTCTCGTCGATCGGCGGTACCATGGCGATCTTCCTCGTCCGGCATATCACGACATATCGGTACCGGCGCGCGGTCAGGCTCGGCCGACATCAATTAATGGCACGGCCGCGCGATAGTTTCGACCAGCGACTGATTGATTTCTCGCTTAATGTGACGCCCGAGCCTTCTGAGGTGAGGTGGCTGCACGATGTCTTCGGGAATTGTGTTGCGCAGGTCGAGTTTGGCTGTGACAGCGACAATTTGCGATTCGAGTGTGTCATCAAGGTCGACCACACGCCGGAGAACGCGCCCGACTTCAGAATTGAGGACCACGCGAAGGACCATCCGTTTGCGTATCAGGCGGAGGAGGCGCCCGACCTGGCACCCTATGTTCAGAGATGGTTCTCAGACCCGGAAGACCATCTCGGCAGGTGGCTGGACACGTTTCTCGTGCGCGGGACCAGACGTTCTACCGGACAGGTCCTGATGACCCTCAATGAAGCAATCTCGGATGGCTTCGCCTACGACCGCCGCACGGCGCCAGGAACGCAAAGTCCTTCTACGACACTCGAACGCAGGAAGGGCACCTGCCGGGATTTTGCCGTCTTGATGATTGAAGCTGCACGAAGCCTCGGCTTCGCCGCACGCTTTATCACCGGCTATATCTACGTACCGGATCGCGATGGTCCTGTCTGGCTGGGCGGGGGAGCCACCCATGCCTGGTGCCAGATCTACGTCCCCGGCTCCGGCTGGGTCGAGTTCGATCCGACCAATGGAATCGTCGGAAACCGCGATCTGATCCGCGTGGCGGTGGCCAGAGTCCCAAGCCAGGCCATTCCCCTGTTCGGCACTTATTGGGGAGCTCGTGAGGACGAGCTTGGGATGGATGTGGACGTGAACGTCAAAACAGCGGCGGCTCTGTCGTAATGTCGCTCAATGAAGAGGCAGGAACACGCCCCCCGCCAGCGCGTTGGAACTTCCGAACGCCACGCTCGATAGGCACGATCGAGATCGAAGCAGCCGCGGCAATTTGTCGACTTTGGAGGACGCCGAGTGAAGATCCGGGTCGGCTATGAGATGATCTACGACTTTCCGCAGCACACACCCATGATCATGGTCCTGGGCGTTCATTTCTCTCGGGCATCGGACGTCGTCGTGCCCGATTATCTGACCACCACGCCCTCCGTTGCGATCGTCCCCTATCGTGACGGCTTCGGTAACTGGTGCAGCCGCATCGTTGCTCCAGCCGGTCGAATGCGCCTGGCCGCTGACGGGATGGTTCGCGACACCGGCTTGCCGGACGTCGTTGTGCCCTCGGCTACCCAACACGCGGTCGAGGACTTGCCGGCAGAGACGATCGTATATCTGCTCGGCAGCCGCTATTGCGAAACCGATCATCTGTCCGATGTCGCGTGGAAACTTTTCGGGAAGGTCTCGCCCGGATGGGCCCGTGTTCAGGCGATCTGTGATTTCGTTCACAATCACATTCAATTCGGCTACGAACACGCGCGCGCAACCAAGACGGCCCGGGACGTCTTCAACGAAGGCAAGGGCGTTTGCCGAGACTTCGCGCATCTGGCCATCACGTTCTGTCGCTGCATGAACATTCCCGCCAGATACTGCACCGGCTATCTCGGCGACATCGGCATGCCTCCCCCCTACGCCCCAGGAGACTTCGCGGGATGGTTCGAAGCCTACATCGGCGGACGTTGGTACACATTCGATCCACGCAACAACGTCCCCCGGATTGGACGTGTTCTGATCGCTCAAGGACGTGACGCGGCCGACGTGCCGATTACCCAGACGTTTGGCCCTAACACCTTGGTCAGCTTCAAGGTGTGGACCGACGAGATCCATTCGTGAGCACAGGATGAAGTGAGGCTGAGCCCTGAATCGCTCCAGAGAAATGATCCCGGACTTGCGACTCGACTTGACCGTACGAAAGCGAGTTGAGCTTCTGCCGGAACGAATGTCGGTGGCGCAACTTGGTAAGGACGACCGGATGCAAACGCCCCCCACAGCATCCGAGGAAATGACGGCCTCATTGCGCCCCCACGCTCTGGGGCCGTCGCTTGGGAGTCTCTCTAGTCGCGCTCTCTGAGCACGGGCTTCTCGTGCAACACCGCACTCAACAACGAGTTGTGGACCTCGATGTGGCCATTATAGCTGATGAGCCCCAACCTTCGAAATTTGTTCATGAAATAGCTGACCCGCGATCGCGTGGTCCCGATCATCTCAGCCAGTGTCTCCTGATTGATGCTCGCACTGATCGGCTGCGGACTGCCTTCCTTGCCGAAATTCGCCAGCAGCAACAGCAGGCGAGCCAGCCTCCGTTCGCTGGAATTGAATAGCTGGTCGATCAGGTCCTCCTCGATCCGGCTGTTTCGGGTCAACAGATACGAAATGAACAGCTGGGAGAATTTCGGCTCTTCACGGATAGCCGACATCATCGCTTCTTTGGTTATCGACGTGATGACGCAATCTTCCATCGCCGTTGTCGTCGCGATCCGCAGAGGATGACCATTCATGCATCCCTCGCCGAAGAACTGACCGGGCTCGAGAATGGCGACGACTGCCTCCTTGCCCTGCTCCGAAACGACCGTCAGCTTGACCTTGCCGCTTTGAATGTAGAACACCGAGTCAGCAGCGTCGCCCTGCTGAAACACATGCTGGTTCTTGCGAAACGTCAGAATGGCTTTGCCGGCGCCCACCTTGCCGAGAAAATGTTGGGGATCGAACGTGTCCTTGGACGGCTTCGCCACGCGTGGACTCCTTTGAATCGACCAAACTTGTTCGCTTCGATCGGCTGCCAGGGAACGGCTTTCTTGACCAAGCGACGAACGGTTGCTCCTTGCCGGCCAGACCTTGCGGCAGCGGCTCTATTGGGCAGAATTTACTCCCTGATTGTTCGCAATTCTAGGGAAGAGCCACTTTCCAAAGGGCGCGGCTCATTGCGCGCCCATCAGCAGGCATTCTCGGGCGAAGCGACGGTCGCCCTGCGCGTGGCACGACTTTACGATGGAGCATGGAAGTATGCCGACCCGGCGGCACGACGCGCTGGTCAATATAGCTCACCATGGAGTTAGGCAGCGCCCGAACTCCTTGCGGGCCCTGCTTTGCACCCCCTCGCTATTCGACGCTTCCATACCCATATCCTGTGTGTCTGATCGGACCATCGGGCCAATTGAGTGCAACGCCCCGCGACAGGCTGCCGGCCTGAATAGGTCGCCGACAACAGGAGGATTCCATGCCACTTGCGCGCTTTCGAATCGATGAAGGACCGCACACGATGGACGGGCTCCGACTCATTGCACGGGATGGCAACAAGCAGGTCGAGGCATTCATGAGCCGGAAGGTGATGGACGTCTGGGCGGAATCCGTCGAGCATCTTGGAGGACGTCAAAGTCTTTTCCGAGATCAATACAATGCGCTTGGCAGACTGAACCTCCCCGCACTCCAACGGATTGTGCGCGCGAAATACGAGCGAGGTGCCGCGTTCAACCGCCAACATCCCTTCGTGGAGGTCCTGTTCTCTGACATTTCCGAAAGTGGCGAGACCTTGGATCTAAGTGAACTGGTTCGAGAAGCATTGCCCCCGGCATTTCATAGGCTGACCTAATATCCTGAAGGCAGGCAGCGACCGAAGCGTATGCTTCCGGCTCGCCGGATTCAGCACATTTACTTGCGAGTGAGCAATATTGACCAGCAAGGCGCCAAGCCAGGTTTCAATATGACTTCCGTAGCTCTCGGTGAAGGAAAGTCAGCGCGCCGCCTGGCCATGGTCGATGTCATGTCGTCACTTCTGCGCAAGCGAACAGACAAACAAATCGGCTACAGCGTCTCGCAGCTCGTTCAACTGCGCCATCAGATGCTCCGGTTTGCTCGGTCGCTCCCCCCAGGACCTGACCGAAATCAGCGGCGGCAAATCGCGTCTTCCTTGCGAAGCCTTGCCAGACGCAAGCGGTGAACCGGCTGTCCCTGATGACGAAGTCAAGCATTGCAAGACAAGATAAAGTTGGGGGCCGCCGGCTCGTTGCCAGCCGTGCCAGGCGCGGTTCGACAAGCGGGCGATGCGCCTTACATCGGACGAGGAACGTACGGAGCGCAAGCGTCGACGGACGAGAGACCCGAATCTCGCCCCGGGGGGCTCGACCGCTTCGACCGGCCGAGGAAAAGGAGTGGTTCAGATGATGGTGCCAGTGAAAACCGAGGAGTTACCTGCGGGCGTGTTCGTGCTGGAGATCGATGGCCAGCCGATCTTAGCGCTCATGGCTGCCACGCTTTTCCAGGCCAGAGAACTCGGCCAGGAGCAATGGCTCCTAGAGGACTTGAAGCGAATGACGCTCGGACACAGACCGCTTTGGGATGGGACGTCTCCGATTAGGGTGCGTCGCGCCGATCCAGCAGAAGAAGTGTATTACGTCGACGCGAAGACGGAGAGAGCTGCGGACGAGTCGCCTTTGGTCTATCTGGTTCGGCGCGACGATGAAGCGGATGCAAGTGGAGCCGTCACTCGTGGCACATTTCCGCCCAGGAGATGATTTCGAGATGGCGTGGGGTCTCGTCGGTCAAGCGACATTGGGCGCGCCATGACAATGGCTGAGACGTCATCAGTGTGAACAGCAATCAACTACAGCATCCCAGATGCACCGCCTCGAGATCGAAGATGTGACTTTCGGACGCGGAGTGGATCGACAGTTCGCAGGACGCGCCTCGCGCGTCGCCAGTCGCGGGCTCTGATCTCGCCAGATCATTCCATTGAAGCGCGGCCAGCTTCCCGCTGGAACTGTCCCGGCGTTGGGGCCGTTCGAGATTGCATCAGATGGCTCGAGCGATATCCGGCAGCTGGTCATCTATACGGGTAGGAAATCATGATGTTCCTGATGGTTCTGATCTGGGCGACGCAGAACCGAGACGTTGCCCTGGAGCCAAAGCTCGACGAGTGCTCCTGGCCAGGGCCGCATTGCGCTTAGTAAAGATAGAAAACTGCACGATGATGCGTAAGGGAGGCTTTATGGCAAATGTAACCGAACGGAATAACGTTCACGTTCGTGGCGCGGGCGACCGGGCGATGGTCTTCGCCCACGGCTTCGGGTGCGATCAGAACATGTGGCGGTTCGTGGCTCCGGCGTTCGAAAGGGACTTCAGGACGGTTCTATTCGACCACGTCGGCGCCGGCGGATCCGATCTGTCGGCCTATGACTGGGCCAAGTATTCAACCTTGTCCGGTTACGCCGACGACGTGGTCGAAATCGGCGCCGAGCTAGGTTTGAAGGATTGCGTCTTCGTCGGACATTCCGTCAGCAGCATGATTGGCGTGCTGGCGGCGCGACAAGCGCCAGGCATGTTTGGCAAGCTCGTGCTCATCGGCCCTTCAGCCCGCTACATCGACGACGAAGGATATGTTGGCGGGTTCAGTGCCGAGCAGATCGATGAATTGCTCGCGCTTCTCGAATCCAACCATATGGGTTGGTCAACAAAGATGGCGCCGATGATCATGGGCAATCCCGACCGGCCCGAACTCGGTCAGGAGCTCACGAACAGCTTCTGCCGCACGGACCCCGATATTGCCAAAGCGTTCGCCCGTGTGACTTTCACCTCCGACAATCGCAAGGATCTCGCGGAAGTTTCCGTTCCAGTCCTCGTCCTCCAATGCAAGGAGGACATCATCGCCTCCCAGGAGGTCGGCGCGTTCGTTGCCCGCAATATTCCCGACGGTCGGATGATCGTCCTGAATGCGACCGGCCATTGCCCGAACCTCAGCGCGCCCGACCAGGTCATCGCGGCGATGCGAGCTTTCGTCTCGTGAGCACCTCCGGTCCAGACTTCGAGGACATGGTCAACAACGCACCGTGCGGGTACGTCACCCTGCACGCGAACGGCCGTATCGCGCACGTCAACCTGACCTTGCTGGCGTGGAGCGGGCACGCGGCAGACCAGATAGCCGGCAAGCGGTTCAGCGATCTCCTGACCATGCCGGGCCGCATCTACTACGAAACCCATATCGCGCCGCTGCTGCGGATGCAGGGTTTCTTCAACGAATTCGCGATCGACCTTGTGAGCGCTGCCGGTGAGCCGCTCCACATGATCGCCAACGCGAATGAGCGCCGCGATGCGGATGGAAAGCTGCTGCTCATCCGTCTCGCGTTGATCAAGGCGACCGATCGGCGGCGCTACGAACAGGAGCTCCTGGCAGGCCGAGAATCGGCCATTGCGGCCGAAAAGGCGACGCAAGAGGTGCTGCTGCTCGAGCACGAAACGTCCGAACTGCGTGAACAGTTCATCGCCGTACTCGGTCACGATCTCCGCAATCCTCTCGCCTCCATCAGCGCCGGCGCGAGGCTCCTCGGCCGAACCGTGCAGAGTGAGAAGGAGCACCACATCGTCGCCATGATGCAGACCACAGTCATGCGCATGGCCGCAATGATCGACAACGTCCTCGACTTTGCACGCGGTCGTCTGGGCGGTGGCATCACCCTGGACTATGATGCGAGAGGACCGCTGGAGCCCGTCCTCGCCCAGGTGATCGACGAACTGAGGCTTGCTTCGCCCGGTCGGGTCATCGAATCCGAGTTTGCAATCGATGGGCCGGTCAACTGCGATCGCACCCGCATCGGCCAGCTCCTTTCGAACCTGCTCGGCAACGCTGTGACACATGGTGCGGCCGACAAGCCCATCACCGTTCGCGCCGAGACGCAAAATGGATCGTTCGAGCTCTGGGTCGCCAATGCGGGTGAGGCTATTCCGCAAGCCGTGATGGACAAGCTGTTCGAGCCGTTCTTCCGGGGCAAGGCTCGTGCGAGCAAGCAAGGGCTTGGATTGGGACTCTACATCGCCTCTCAGATTGCGAAAGCCCATGGAGGTGCTTTGACCGTCGCATCCACGCCCGCCGAGACCCGCTTCAGTTTCTCGCTGCCGCTGGCGTGACCGCACACTGCAATGGCCTCCTTCCAGCGGCCCGGTCGTCAATCTTCTCGGGGAGCACACCGGACTAGCGCGATGCGATTAGGATGAATCGTCATCGCGCTGCAGGTTATTGTTTGAGCATGATCTTCTCGGAAAACCGCTACGCACTTTTCCGGATCATGCTCTAGCCTTCGAGGATGTGCCCCAAAGCCTTGAGCGGGCGTACGCGATCGCTGACGATCTTGAGGATGGCCAACATCGGAACGGCCAGGATCGCGCCAGGCACGCCCCACATCCAGAACCAGAACACCAGCGACAGGATGACCAGCACCGGGTTCAGGGTGAAGCGTCGGGCAAGCAGCAGGGGCGTCAGGGTTTCGCCTTCGACGAGATGGATGCCGAAGTAGAGGGCTGGCGGCAGCAGGGCCCACCACAAGCTGTCGAAGCTCAACATTCCGGCCAGGAGGAACATGACGGTCCCTAGCAGCGGCCCCAGAATTGGAACGTAGTTGAGCAGGAAGGCCGCGGCTCCCCACAGCAGGGGGTCTCCAAGTCCGCAGAAATACATCGCAACGGCCGTTGCAATTCCCACTGCAGCATTCATGGCCGTGATTGTAAGAAGATAGGCAGATATGTCCGCTTCGATCTGCTGGGAGATGTCCACCGCCTGCCTCTTGTCGCGAAAATTTGGGAGGACCTCGACGATACGTCGTAGAAAAATGTCTCCTGCCACCAGGAGAAAATAGAGCACCAGAACGGTCGTAAACAGGCCGTCGATGACGGCGCGCGTTCCCGCGAAGAGCGCGCCGGTAAGGCCAAGATCCCTGCGGACCGAAACGATTGCACCTTTCCTGTCGGGAGCGTCGGCGACGTGCTCGGCCTGCTGGATGACTTTCTGTAGCGCTTCGATCGGCCGCTTCAGGACGACCAGGTGAGTTTCGAGGCGAGGTAGACCCTCCGGCAATTTCTCCGCCCAAGTCGCGGCAGGTAGCGACAAGGCTGCCACAAAGCCCACGAGCGCTCCCACCACCACCAGGATCGCCAAGAGCGCTCCGATGGCACGGGGGAGACCTATACGCTCGAGCAGATGCACAGCGGGTTGCAGAATGAGCTGCAGCACGAAGGCGAGCACCACGGGCAATATGATCGAGCTTGCCGCATGAACAGCTGCCAGCACCGCCAGGGTTAGCAGACTACCGAGAAAGAACGTCTGCGGACTGGACGGCAGCGGCATTTCGATATCGTCGGCCTCCTGCGGTGGCGAGGCAGCCGGTTGCGGCGCGCTGACAATCTGCCCTGGGGACGAGGGGGCCTCATGCGGCAACTTTGACATCGAGACCACGACGCTTTTCTCCATCCCGATACGGGGGCTTGCCCCCGACGGCTGAGTCAGCTTCGCACGGCCGTAAGGGCGCGATGCGGCTGCAGGAGCCTCTAGCCAGACAAGCAGTCGGTGCGGCTGGCGGTTCGGCCGCGGCGGGCTTCTTCGCCAACTGAAGAATAAGGTGCAACACCTGTCCCCGCCGGAGCGTTCCTAGGCGCTCGCGAACCGGTGCGGCGCATTCCCGCCAATATCGGTCGCGGCAGCTGCTTCATCGATGGCCGCCATCAACTGAGTCGTGGCAGACTGTTGGATCATGTGCCCTGCCCCAGCGACGCGGTGCAGCTTGCTGTGAGTGATCTCGCCGTGAAGTCTGACCGATTGCTTGTTGATATCGATGAGGCGATCCTCATCGCCGGCGATGATGATGGTGGGCATCTTGAGTTGGTCGTAGCTCTTCGACGACTCAAATGCAGCGGGGATCATCAACGTTGCCTCCGCCGCGCTGGCACGCATCTGTGACGGTCGCAACGCCAACTCCTTGGGGAAGCCGACGAACTTGTCAGGGACTGGCCGCGGACCGAACATCTTTCGCAACATGGAAGGCCACAAGAGGCGGCTGACGATCGGCGAGATCGTGTGACTGATCGCATCGCCCATCCCGGGCATCGAAGACATCGAAGATGCCGCCGCATCAGCACGGACGGTTGGAAAATAATAGCCTGATGCGAGCACCAAAGCTTCGACAAATGACGGATGTCTTGTTGCCAGCGCAAGAGCGACCGCCGCACCCCACGAATGTCCAAGCACGATCGCCCGCTGAACGCTCAGCCGATCAAGCGCCTTTCTGAACAGATCGGCCTGGGCTTCCGGGGTCCATATCACGTTCCGCGGCCGCGAGCTGTGTCCGAATCCGGGGCGGTCGAATACGATCACCCGAAACCGGTTGGCCGCCAGGTCGATCAAGCCGCTGGATTCAAAATCCTGGATCATGCTGCCGTTGCCGTGCAGGAGCACAAGCGGACGGCCGTTGCCGCGTTCCACGTAGTGCAGTCGGACGCCATCGATCTCCAAGAACTGCCCGCGAGGCGGGTTATCGCGTTCCGCTTTCTTGGCGACTCGCCCATTTACGATCGCCATGGCCCCGAGGAGGGAAGCTGCCCCTGCAAAGGCCGCAAGCGCAGGATGTCGCCGCAAGGGAGTGGTGTAGTCAGATTGGAGCGAGGGCGAGCGTGTTCGCGGGAGTTCCATGTGCAGTACCTCTGGTGGTCTGCACGATGCCTCAGGGAGATTGAGAAATGTTGCAGGCTATCGTCAACCGTCGGTGCCGAGTCTTCGTTCCAAACGTACCTTGGAGCGCTTCGTTGTCGCTGTCGCCGGTCCAGGTCACTCCCAATTGATCGGCCCAGCGCGCTGGGGGCAAGAAATGATCGCGTGGAACATGTGGACGTTGGTCTTGTTCAACCTTGTTACTCTTGCCAAGAAAGCGACTGGATCAATGGCAAACAACAACAGAAGCCCGGATGAGAAGCAGCCCGGCGAAAATCCGGAAGGTAAGTATCACTACAATCCGGGAAATATGGCGGGGAAAAAGCCCGGTGACGCGGAGCAGACTGACGAAAATCGAACGCTCCCGTCTCCGCGCAAAGAGAAGCCCGCCGAATAGGTCCGACAACGCCCGCGACTTTGCCTCTTCGAAGAGCCGCGGAAAGAACCTGAGGACCAACTGAGACACCCTTCCGAGAATCGACTCATCGCAAGACGCGCGTCCCACGATGAGCCATCCCGGGTGGATGGCGCGAGCTGAGGGGTCAGTTATCGCGCCACAGACCAATACGACAACCTCAGGACGGGAGAGTCGTTCCTGTCAGAGCCTGGCGGCGGCAAAGCTTTGCCCTCTGTCTGCTGTCTGCACTCTGAGGCGCAACTCGGCTGCCAGCCCCTGATGCCGGCATAAGTGTTCTTTTGCGGCATGCCGTCGGTCTCAGGAGCCGCTTGCCACGCTTCTGCGATTCATGGGAGTTCCGATGAAAAAACCAGTTCACTCAGTTGACGAGCCCGAGCCGAAAGCGCCACGTGCCGACAGACCGCCAGCGGACGGATTTGTGGTCATTGTCGACGGGCATTTCAAGTCGAGGTTTGACACAGCGGAAGCTGCGGAATCGTCGGGCCGCACACTTAAATCGACTTACCCGAAGCTCAAGATCGAAATTTACGACGCCGTGACAAAGGTGCGAACCTTCTTGGGCTGAGAAGTCAACGCTCCGGCGGTCCTCATCAGGAGCGAAACGGCCTCTGTGAGGAAAGAGCTCGCGTGCCGGATTTTTGCCAGTTCACATTGGTCTTACATGCGGTCGCCCGCGCACAATCCTACGTTTTCGTTCAAGATCTGGATTTTTGACGGCCACGAGAGGCGGAACGGCCAAGTAGGAAGCGACCGATGCGAACAGGAGTTCGTGAGCGCGATCGACGATATCATCCAAGAAAGTCGTCTTCGCGAACATCACGCGGGCCTCCGCCAGCAACTGGCCGCGAGTCGGCATGTGGGGCAGATGCATGTCCACGGGAGGGTGCCCATTCAAGACAACGTCCATCGGGAACAGGTCGGTCTGATGGACCGATGATCTGATCGCCAGTGCGATGCCCTCGGGATTGAAACGACGAACAAGTTGCTCGGCTGTCCGCCTGATGACACGAGATCCCAAGGGTTGCTCGTTGCGGAGAACCTGCTCCGGCGGCGTCTTCAAGTTCCAGACGATGCCGAGCCAGGATAAGGCCACCAGAATATAATAGGTTACGTCGATCTCCCACCAGCGAAAGCCTTGCTTGGCGCTGCTTTGGTAGGCGTGATGATTATTGTGCCACCCCTCGCCCATCGTAAACAGAGCCAGAAGCCAATTGTTGCGGGAGTTATCGCCCGTAACATATCTCTTTCGCCCGTGAACATGTGCAAGGGAGTTGATGCAGAACGTTGCATGATACAGGAGCACGGTGCTCCAGAAGAATCCGACCACGAGTCCTGACCATCCCGCAATGAGGAAGCAAAGACCTGCCGTCACGATCGCAGGCAAGAGCTCGAATTTGTGCAGCCACATCAACTCGGGATACGACGCAAAGTCCGAAATCTTCGTCAAATCGGTCGCATCGTGCTGCCGATCGAAAATCCAGCTGACGTGGCTGTAAACGAAGCCCTTTTGGCTTGGCGAATGCACGTCTTTCTCCGTATCGGAGTAAAGATGGTGATGTCGATGTTTCGCGGCCCACCAAAGGATGCTTTTCTGGGAGCTGCTTTGGGCGAGGAACGCGAGAATGAATTGAAACGCCCGGCTCGTCGAGTAGGCCCGATGCGAGAAGTACCGGTGATACCCAGCAGTGATCGCGAACATGCGTAACCAATATAGGACGACGCACATCGCAACCGCTGGCCACGAGACGCCCGACCATGTCGCCATGAGGCAACCGGCGTGGATCAGCAGAAACGGGAGGACCTGCGGGTAGATGATGTCGTGTTCCTGATCCGTATGACTATGGGTAGACACTCTGACGACCTCGGCGGTTTGGCGTGGGGGCCCGTCCCGTTAGGACGGCTCGCGCGCTGTGGCGGCACTTTCTTTGGGCACGAAAACAACCGCGCGGCAGGAAAACGTGTCGCGGCTTGCGAAGCCATAGGTCCTGCCGGTACATCCGTGGTCAAAGCAGCATCTGCAAAGTGGCGGTGGCGAGGAAGAGCCCGCACTTCCGCTTGCAATTCCGATCAGTTGGTTGGACCGCTCGCCGCACACGAGACCATGTCAAAGGCACATCGAGCGGACCGGCCAACTGGTAGCCCCCGGCCGGGTCAAGTAGACACATCGTCCGCCGCGGACAGAGCCAACGTAAAATAGGTGCGGCCCGCCTCGGGCGAGGGATAGCCATTGACGAGAAGCTTCCAGGACTTGATTTCCCATATGTCGCCCGGCTTCGACTCTCGGAGGACTTCACCCGCCAGCTTTACGGCCTCTTCCTTTGCGGCAGCGAGGTCGGCAAGCTCGGTGCCGTGGTGATCGAGACCAGCCTTGCCGTCCAGAATGTGAAAATGGTAGCGCGGCATGGGCGCTCCTTCATTTTGGCGGGGAGCGCGTGGCATCTCTCAGTCCCCGGATCGCCCGACGGTCCCGGCAGATAGGCGACAATACGCATCATGCCGCTCGGTTCCTAAGAAACGCGGCTCACGGAACCCGGACCTTGGACGCAAAAAGGCACAGACTCAGTGGCATCACAGTGCTAAAGCTTGGGAACCGAAATCGAAAGCTCATTCACGTGTCTGCGATCAATGCGAGGAATACTCACCCGCTGATCCGCAAGCTGGAAACTGTCTTTCCGCTTTCTGACGAAGAGCGGAAGGCGATACTGGCGCTCCCGATCGATCAGAGGGTGATCGAGGCCCATCAGGACATCGTACGCGAGGGGGATCGCCCGAGCCGATCTTTCGTCATTGACGATGGCGTGGCTTGCGCCTTTAAAATGACAGGCGAGGGCAAGCGCCAGATCCTCGCATTCCACATCACGGGCGACATGCCGGACCTTCAGAGCCTGCACTTGCAGACGCTGGACATCAGCATCGGAACGATCACGGCTTGCAAGGTCGGCTTCATTCAGCATGAGGATCTGCAGCGCCTGTGCGAACGCCAAGCCCGCGTCGCGGCGGCCCTCTGGCGTGAAACACTTATCTATGCGGCGATGTTCCGCGAATGGATCACTAATATCGGACGACGGCAGGCGCTAGGCCGGGCAGCGCATTTTATGTGCGAATATATCGTCCGTGCGCGAGCCATGGGTCTTGTGGAAGATTACTCATGCGAACTGCCGATCACGCAGGAAGAGCTTTCCGATGCCATGGGCCTCTCAATTGTTCACGTGAACCGCGTGCTCCAGGAGTTGCGCAAGCTGGGTTTAATCAACCTCGAAAGCCGGCACTTGACCGTGCTTGATTGGCCCCGGCTCCAGGAAGTCGGAGACTTCGACGCGGGATATCTCCACCTACCGAAGACGGCCACGTAGCGTTACGCCCCTTCGTCAAACGGCGGCGCGGACGGATGAACAGATGGCCGTCCATGAGCTTCTTCGAACCATCTGCCACCCCAGAGACGGCTCTAGGGCAGGTTGGAATTCTACACTCATTGAAGAATGCGGCAGCCGGAGAGTCATCGTTCGTCTCATCTGCGCCACCGATTAGCTGACAGCCGGACGCCCGAGGGAACAAAGGGGTGAGGAGGCGGCTTGAGTTGGGCGGCAGAACCAGGAGACTGGGAGCCGCGAAGAAAAGCCGTTCGGTGTAACGCCCGAGCGGCTTTTGTTTGATGGCGCATCTCTTGTGAAGTCGCTTGGCTGCCGCAATCGAGAAAGCCGATCCCAACCACGACCTGGGAACACTTCGCCCCCAGCCGGTTTAGTTCCGAGCAGCATTTTGCGATGCGGTTCTTTAACACTCACGCGAATCGGATTTGGCATGGCCTCCGTCACAGTAGGGCTGAACAGATACTTCACATTGATCGAGCGTTCAGTGCCCACGAAAGTCGGGACTTTCATTCGCTGGCTGCGGGAGCCATCCAAACTCTGGATCCGGATCATCGTTGCGGGGGGACTCATTCTCGGGGGCATCTTCAGCTTCTTGCCCCTCTTCGGCCTCTGGATGCTCCCCCTTGGACTTCTTCTCATCGCGCAGGACATGCCGATCCTGCAAAAGCCTCTCCTCGCCATGTTGCGTTGGATCGAGATGAAATGGAAGCGGCTGAGGCGACGTTTCAGAACGAGGCGGCGGCCAATTGTGGCGAAGCAACCGGAATGACGCGACCGCTCCGCCCGCGGCGGCGGGGCATTCTCCGTATTTGGAACGTTGTGGTTAAGCCGGGCTTGGTCCGGCAGGAGGTCACCATGACCAAGACATCAGACCACGGCATCATGCGCGTACGCGGAGAAGATCAGCCGGCAGACAAGGAGCGGGCGCAACTGGCTCAAAAGATTGAGCTCGGCCACACACCGCCCGTGATCAAGGAAGAGGCGAACGACCGGGACTGAACGCAATGATCGTGAGCCGGCGCGCGGGCCTGCCAGCAGGATCCGCGCCCAACATCATGCTGCTTTCTGATGCTGCTCGAACGCAGCGATGGCCCGATTCGAAAGCATCAGGGTGCGGCTCTCTCCCTTGAGAATTTGCGTTTTGATACTTTGAAGTAGGATCTCAGCCGCCTGCTGAGGATCGGCGATCCCACCTGAGCGGTCCAGGAAGTCCCAGGCTATCTGAAGCGAGTTTTCAATGAGAACTGGAAGTGGCTCGGTCATGCGGGAGGAACGCCCCGGACGACCTCCCGTTCCTTCATTCGGGAGCCGGTAATCCGGGTGTGGACAGCCATTCGCTGATTTGGGCCCCGGTCTCCGCCTGCCGAGCTTTGCGGATTGTTTGGTCCCGCTCGATACCTGGCGGAAGCGACTTTGCCTTTTGACGAAGGGCTCGCCCATGCTCGGCAAGGCGTTCTTCAAAGGAGGTGGTTTGCTTCAGACGGCGTCGCTGCATAGCGTGCTCCTTTCCCAGGGAAGGCGGGAGCGCGACAGCGTTCTCATCACCGACAGATGCCGAGGGCCGCGCGGTGATGGATCAAGCGTAGCAATTTAAGGTACGACGCGCTGGTCAATATTGATCAGGTGGTAGAAGCTGGTGAGGCCGGCGCTCGGCGCCCGCAGGATCAACACCCCACAGGAAATGCGAAGCGCGCGAGCACAGATGGGCATCGGAGCGACGCCGGCGCCAAAGGCGTTCAGCAACCCGTTGTGCGGACAAACGCTCTTCACGATCAGGCAGCAAGCTCTCGGAGCGTCGAGATGATCGCCTCTGACGGGTATGGTTTGCGGAAGAATCTTGCCCCATCGGGTAGCTCAGAGCCTTTGACCAGATGGGCGGAGACCACAAGGAGCTGGATCGGTGGCCATCTTTCGCGAACGGCCTCCACGAGCCCAAGCCCGTCCATCGAGCCAGGCATCCTGACATCCGTAAAGACCACGCAAACATCCTGTCGGGTTTCAAGAATCCTGATGGCCTCATCGGCATTGCCGGCAAGGAGCGGATGCAGCCCCGCATCCTGGACGATGTCGTTCGCCATCAAGAGGAGCATCGGTTCGTCCTCGACGATCAAGACGCAACTGCCGCGAGGAGAGCTTTGCTCTGGCATATCAGCCCTTTCTAATGCAGTGACGCCACCCGGTCGGGACATCCGCAGTCACGGCTTTAAGCGATGGCAGCAGCCGACGTTCCGAATGGCCGATTGTTTCTGAGCAATCTTTGCATCGACAATGCGGCTGACGGGTCCGAGGGTTCACATGAGGCGCCGCCACCCGCCGAATGAGCGTGGAAGTCGCCCCGTCGGCAATGTGCGTCTGGCGACCCTGCCCACCCATCGCCGCAGGGTGAGCGCGTCGAACGCCGCCACCCGTTCCGCTCAGAGCATGACCGTCATTTGCGCGGCAATCGGATCGAAAAGCAGGTGCCTGTTTTTTCGTTGGATGCCACAGAGATCTCGCCGCCATGGGCTTCGACGATCAATTTTGCGATGTAAAGGCCAAGGCCGAGGTGGGTACTGTGCTCTGGCGGACTTCCGTCATCGTGGCCTCGCGTCCAGGATTGGAAGATTGATTTTTGCGCTTCAAGCGGGATTGAGGAGCCGAGATTGTGCACGTTGATGGTCACAGCATCGGGATCGTTACCTGCGACGGTCACTGTGATGGGCGTCGCTACGTCGCCATAATGGACCGCGTTGCCCATCAGGTTGGACAGCACCTGTCCCAGGCGGGCGCGGTCGCAGGAAACCAACGGATCGCCCTTCGTCGCGACTTGAAGTTTCCTATCTGCGTTGACGGCGCGAAACTCATCCGCGATTTCCTGACACAAAGCCGCGACGTCGCTCTCGGTCTTTGCAACGGGGATTTGAGTGCCGAACGACGAGCGCGTGAGGTCGAGCAGGTCGTTCAGAATTCGCGTCGCCCGCCCTGCAGCCAGCTTGATCTCGGAAACAACCCTGGCCTGCTTCGCGTCGGTTGTCCCCGATCGCTCCATCCACTGAGCGCCCATTGAAACGGCGCCGAGAGGATTGCGCAGGTCGTGGCCGAGGACGCCCAGAAACAGGTTGCGCGAGTCATTTATCGTCTTGGTATAGTGGGCCACCGACTCCGTCACGGCCTGATCGATCGCTTCGTTGAACCGCGTCAAGTCCTCGATATCGGTGTCCTCAAGGCTCCGATGGTGAGCAATCCACTGCTTGACGACGCTTGCGCGAAGCGCCCTGTATTCTGAAACCATTTGATCGATGTCAAAGCCGTCGGCCAGACGCAGAGCGGCATGGAGCTCAGCTGCACTTTGAGAAAAGGGGCTGTCTTTCGGGCCGTCGCCTCGGGATTTATCAAATCGCTCCAGCGGGGTTTGTGCGGTTTCGAGGTCGTCCGCCACGAACCTAAGAAGATCGACGATATGATCCTCCAGAGCCAATTTCGTCATCTGATCGCTGGCCGGTGACAGAGTTCGAGCGAACTCCGTCCATTCCTTCACGATCGGAGCCTGGTTCTGTCGAATGAAGTCAGCCAGGCGTTGATACTTTCGCCGCTTAGTGGAATTGCTCAAAGCCGGCCCCCAAGTAGATGACGCGAGCAGACACAGCGAGCGCTCTGCTCGCGGAAATGCCAAACCTGCATTCCGAAGCGCGGCCTAGAGTATAGCCACTGGCTCCCCCACCGTCACAACTGACTCTGCGACTTTGCGGCCGGAACCTCGGGACACGGGTCCGGTGGCGTTTTGCCTCGCCCTGCAGGACCTGAGGATGTAGCTGGCCAGCGGGCACCACCATATGGCCTTTGGGAGCGGCTTCAATGCTTGATGCTTGAATTCCGATAGACTATCGAAACGCAGAACAGCTGTTCGGTGCTGGAGCGCACTTCCACCGCCAAATCCGGCCGCTTGCTTGGGAAGACGGATTCCTTGGCGATTCCACTCAAAGTTTGCATTGCTTTGACTTCGGCGGCTTTCAGATTGGGAAGGGGTAGACCTTCCTGGTCTGCAAAGAAATCGCGACCACTTTGGATGTCAAAGAAATACCGATTCATCGAGCGCTCCGGAAAATGATCACATATTAGCCCCAGTCGGTGCTTCGTTTGCTCCAAGACTCGGACATTGATGCGGCCTGTCGGTCTGTCACACGATCCGCCTCAACTGTTCGATCTGTCCCGCCGGACGTTGCGAAATTCTTCGGGGCCTTTCATTAACCTGCCCTTCCGGCTTGCCCTGTCTTCAGATGTCGCACTCGCATCACCCAGCCCGTCAATTGCGTCAGAGGCCAGCTCCTTTGCGCGGATCCGAGGGCTCTCACGATTCGAATCCGGAGCTTCGCGCATAGGCCGATCACGCAGCCCTTCGAGCGCCGTCTTCACCAGCAGCTGTACCGCTTCTGATCGGTTGGGCCTCTGCTTCTGGCTGAGCGCCCATGCGTCAACCTGGTCGAGAAGCTCGGGCGTCAGCCGAACCGCCCGTCCTTGCTCAGCTGTCCCCGCTGACGTCTTCCGCGGAACTGCTTTTGACCTGGACATCTCTGACATCATTGATTGGAGGGCGATAACGGCGATGCCGCGGGAGGAGAGGCGGGAATCCGGCCATTTTCGCTCCCGCCTCAAGCTAATGACCGCGGTCGCTTAGGGTTCCAGTGAACTCCTGCCACGACCGCCCGCTCATCCCACAGCTCCTTGCGCTGTTCTCAAACACGACCAGGGAGCGACGAAGTGCAATTGCCTTCCGGACCATTGCGACGGCAGCGCGTCTGACAGATCGACCGATTGATATCGTCTCTGCCTGAAGGACAGCGTGCACCTCCGGAGCTGCAATAGCCACAACTATCTCGACCTGGCAGGGAGCGGACAGACCTTCGATTTGATGCTCGCGAGCCCCGATTTCACTGGCTATTCCCTGCTACGAAGCGCAGCGTCATCCGAACGAAGAGGCTGGCCTTGAGCGGAAGCACGTTCAGCAGCGAAACCGGTTTTGCAGAAGGGCGCCGTATGACGGATGTCACCAAGGAAGCCCTGGATGGTGCCGCCGCGCGGCATCTCTCTGCTGGCTTCAACTTCCGTGCCTATACTCCGGACAAGATCGCGTACGATCTTATCCGTTGGGATGAGGAGTTCAGACACGCCAATTACTCTCAACTCGTCGTAGCCGTGACGCTCTGGCAAAGTAGTTTGTCTGACTAGCGCAGAGCCAAGAAGGCTCGTCGCGCGGCCTGAACGTGCAGTCGAACCAGAGCGGAACGTCATTTACATGGTCAATCCGAAGATATAGGGTTTGGCTAGAGGTTGGCAGATGCTCCCCTTGAAGCTGCCCAGGAAGCAGCGACCTCCGAAGTCGCCGCGCGTCGTCGTAGTAGCAGCTCACGTGCCATCGGAAGGCGCAACCACAAAACTGGATTTTACCAACGTGCGTCAGCAGGCGCCCGTGCACGTCCTCATGCGCTCACGAAAGGCAACCATCATGAAGCTTCCTGCAATATTACAAGGCGAGGCGCGGACCCGTTTCCTTCAAGGAATTGCTTTCGGCGCGGTGGCGACCATGGCGATTGGATTTGCCTGGGGCGGTTGGGTCACCGGGGAGTCCGCCAGGGTCATGCGGGTCTCGGCGGAGACCAGTGGCCGGATGTCCGTTCTGGTACCGCTGTGTGTCGCTCAGTTTACAGCCGCGGACGGCGCTCTCGCGAAGTTCAAGGCGACCGGCCCTTATTCCAGAGAAAACGTCGTCAGCGAATTCGTGAAGAGTGTGGCGTCCACGAGCATGGACTACTCATTCGCCAAGGCTTGCGCCACCGGCATCGAGACGGAGATTGCCAAGACAGCGGCCAAGACCTGATTCCCATTCGGGAGGACAACAGATAGGGCCAGTCGCCCTCGATCGGGCGATCGTCTTTGACCACACCATGCGGGATGGATTCGGCATTCTGGCGGGAAGCTGTTGGACGATTGGCACCTTGTTCAAATTGCCGCCGGCGCCATAAGCCGCAGCAAAGTCATTAGTGAGGCCCAAGATGTGGGGTAAAGATCAATCAATGTCCGTTTGGACGACGAGAAGACTGAGCGAACAAGCCAAGGCAGACGCTGACAACGACAATTTACAATCCACCACACTATGGCGGCCTGGCCGATACGGCGCTGGTACCGAAGCCCGCGACAAGTACGACACGCTTTTAATCTTCATCACAGAGCCAAGGACGAGTGCTAGGCTCTCCCCATCGCCTTGTGGCGAGATGGTCAAATTTGCTCAGATTCGGTACCGCCGTAGATGTTAACAAAACCTGTCACCGCGAGGCCCTAGGCATTTATCGGTAATGAGAACGCCATCAGTCGCTCTCGCCTGCCTGCTCGTCCTATAAACCGGGAGACGGTGATGCAAAATGGGGCCGGACCTTTTTCAGAGGCTGAGCTGACGATCGTGGAGCGTTATAAGCTCGACGCGCTTGAGGACATGGACTTTCCCGAGATCCTCGATTTTCTTGAAGAAATCGAGGACGAGATCAAACGACGGGGTGCCCCCGAGGGAGCGACCGATCGAGAGTAGCAAAAGTCACTTACCAGACCGACCAATTTGCCCTTTGTGCCAATGAATTGTGCGACATATCCAATCGTCGATTTACTCAAACGCTCTGACTGGAGCGGCTTGATGTCCAACGTCGATCTCCTCACGGTGACAGACCGCGTCCAACTCTTGGTGAACGCAATCAACGGCGGTGCCACGTGCCAGTTGCGAAATTTTTCACACCGGCTCAAGCCGCGTGGCTCATCACTGAAGTCGACCCAAACGAGCCCGATCGCCTCTTCGGACTGTGCGACCTCGGTCAGGGGTACCCGGAACTCGGCTACGTCTTATCTTATTGGATCTGTCGCCTGAGGCAGTGCGTGGGGATCTCAGGGAGTGCGTTTCCTGGTCCGGAGCCGCGTCTGTCCCGCGG
Organism: Bradyrhizobium sp. CCBAU 45321; assembly: GCF_028128975.1. NCBI lineage: Bacteria > Pseudomonadati > Pseudomonadota > Alphaproteobacteria > Hyphomicrobiales > Nitrobacteraceae > Bradyrhizobium > Bradyrhizobium sp. CCBAU 45321. The sequence continues at coordinate 60,474 of NZ_LFKZ01000127.1, read as the reverse complement.
CCTTCAAGATGGCGGGTAACGTCGGCGGCACGTCATCCCGGCGTCCGTACTCGAACACAATCCCCGGCGGAGACTCGAACCTTCCTTGATGCCGTCGACGTTCACCCCAAGACGCTTGATCTTGTCGTACAAGGTCTGCTTGGGGAGGCCGAGCAGCGCAGCTGTTGCCTGGACGTCGCCCTGCTTGCGGCGCAATGCATCCTCGATGATCAATCGTTCGATGTTCTCGAGCTGGCGAGGCAACGAGACGTCCGCGCCGCCAAGGCCGGATTTGTTGATCGTCTTGCCGTCGAGCACACCCAATACGAAACGGTCGGCGGCATTGCGAAGCTCGCGCACATTTCCCGGCCATGCTAAGCCAGCAGAACAGACGTCGTCTGCTCGTCAAGAATGGGCGCGTCGCGTTCGAACCGCCTGGCAGCTTCGGAGAACCATGGCGGCGATCTGATCCTGGTTCAGGGCCACAGTTCGCCCGGCATCTATGCGCGCGCCTTTCTCAAGGGGCGGCTCAGCGAGAAAACACACCGGCGGAGTTATCCGGAATATCGGACGGCCGCCGCGATGCGTCGCCGACGCCATTGACACGTTCGTCGCCATGTCGGGAAGGTTTTTCAGAGGCTGCGAGAGCGCCCACGCGATTAGATGTAGGCGTGCACCGCCTGCTAAGTATTGGCAAAAACCCGGCGCCGTCTTGCACCAGCTTCCGCCGATCTTCCGAACAAACCTGATTCCGAACCCGCGTCCCGGAGATGGCAGGGTCCTCAACTCGCGCCAGCAGCCTCGGCCGCTAACTCTTGGGGTACAGCGCAGAGATCGCGGGTTGCCAGGGAAGCAAATCGAGCCCGACATCCTTGTCGTGTTCCAATTTGATGGGCCCATCTGAAGAGCGGCGTCGCAAGGCAAGGCACTTGCCCCTGACTGCGGATTGATGGCCCCTCACGCAGAAACTGCGGTCAAGACAAAGATCGGCACCAAAATGGCCGGCGCTGATTCCGCTCCCTCGCTGTGAGTCGCGCTCCCTAGCCGAAAGCAGCAACCGTGACCCGCGTGCTTGATCCGCGTTTGCGTCCATCCTTTGCCGCAGCGGGTACGGCTTGCAGTTATCGTCCCGGCAGAGCCGTGACTTCTCGGGCCAGCTTGATGCGCAAGAACGGATATGCCGCCAGTTCTTTCGAATGCTGCGCGAACATATCCACCCGTCTGCTTGTAAACTCCGTAATGACGCCGAAAAATTCAGTTGGTGACCTGATCGTCGCAAGTCTCAGGCCGAATTCAAAAGCGAATTGCGCGTTGGCCCCGGCTATCTCAAGAAGCTTCGCTTGATACGCCTGCATGTTTGCTGTCGTTAGAGCAAAGCCTTTCGTTGGATCGCTATCCGTCATTCTCTGGCTGCGGTCACCTACTAAGGCATCCGCTTCAGGCTCAATGATGGGAACCTGGTGTTTAGGATCATCATGAAGCTCAGGAGGCGGTTCGACCGAGTCTGCCGCAGCAGAGTGAAGTAAATTGTCTTTCGGGCTTCTAACAATGGCCTGCTTGTTCCGTTGGGCCCGCGCGGCCATTTTCGGGTTGCGGGCGCGCTTTGCCGCTGTCGCCGCTTTGCGTTTGCTCATCTGACGCTCCAAGAAAATGGGGGTGCGACCACAACGGTCATTTCCGAAAGGACAACAGGCTCTGTGACGTGGCGTTCCAAGCCCGTACACTGTTGGTCGCATGAACTAAGATAAATCGCACGTTCTCTGAGCCGCCCCGAGAAGCCAGACTACCCACCGAGCGAATGCTCGAGGAAGAAGCGCAGCATTTCCCTCGTGGCATCCGGCCCTTGCGGGTCAGTGTAGGACCCGGCGGGGCTGCCGCCTGACCATGCGTGTCCGGCGCCATCGATGTTCCAGTGTTCGGAAGTCGCCCGACCGGCCGCGTCGATCAGGACGGTGCGAGTATAGGCATGGCCGTGGGGTACGCGTCCGCGCAGCACCCTCATCGTCGGCCTCGTTGCCCTGGCGGCCTGCTCGATAATCTGATCGCCATTCTTTGGATGCACCGTTGTGTCGCGATCGCCATGGAAAACGATGGTCGGCACAGAAGTTTTGCCGTCCGCAATTGCCTTGGAGCCGCCTCCCTGCCGCATGGCGACGAACGCGGAGGGAAGGTCGCTGGCGGCCCCACACGCCAGGCCTGAATGAATGCCGACGGCCGCGTATAGGTCGCTATACGTGGCGCCCATGATGGCAGCGGCGGCCCCACCGGCAGAGAGACCCGCGACGTATACGCGCTTCGGATCGATCGGATGGTCGCGCATGATCTGGCGGGTAATGCCGGCGATCATCGAAGGCTCGCCCTCACCGCGGCGCTGGTCACCGGTGCGAAACCAGTTCCAGCACTTCGACTGGTTGGCTCCGCTCGGCTGCTCAGGATAGGCCACGAAGCAATTCTGCTCTTCCGCCAGGAAGTTCATCCGGGTGCCGGCCGCGAAATCGTCGGGCGACTGGGTGCAGCCATGAAGCATGACGATCAGGGGAAGCCGTTGTCCCTGGCAGCGGCTCGGGATGAACAGCTTGTAGGTCCGGCTTCCCGCGGCGTTACTGAAGGTACCGGCGATAAACCGTGTGCCCTCGGGCACGATGTCCGATGGCGACAGAGGAGCGCGCGTAATCGGACTTCGCAGGCCAAGCCCGGAAAAATCCCGCATTCCGTCGAGCGGTAAGGAGCGTCTGCGTCCCTGACCAGAGCGGGCCGACGAGGCCTGCGGAGCTTCTCGCTCCTCGACGACGTCGGCCATGGCGTCGATGGTAAGCGGATCGAGCCGCGAGAGCGGAGCCTGAGAGGCGCTGCGCGACTCCGGTCTTGGAGCGCGATCGCCCTGGAGCATGCGCTGCAGCAGCGCGGTGGCTTCGACCAGTTGGCCGTTACGCGTGAGGCGGGTTGCTTCGCGGACTATGTCTTGATTCAGCATCGTTCACCTCGTTCTGTCGGCGAGAGCGGCCTTGACCGCGGGAGTGGCGTGTAGGGCCCCCAGCACCGAAACCGACGCGATCGTGGCGCGCGCCAACTCGGGAGTGACGTCCTGGGCGATGGTGGCTAAGCCCAAAACATTGATCTGCAGCATTTCGCCGGCGCGCCGCGCCGCTTCGAGATCCTCGCGTGTGTAGTTGCGCAGCCCGAGGTCCAAGTTCTTCCGGGCCGTGGATTGTCTGACGACCTCTACGTGTCGCTCGAGCTGGTTCCGGATTGCTGTCCGGATGAAATCGGTCCTGTTCGAATAGAACCCTTCCTGCACCATGAGATCGACATGACCGAGGTCGACATAGCCAAGGTTGATCGTGATCTTCTCGGTGTCGGGGGCCTTGGGTCGCAGCTCGTGTGCATTTCCGGCCATAGTGAAACATCCCTGCACCATCCGTCTGGATGGTATGTGGTTGTATCTAGATGCTCCCGGGCGCCTTTCAAGGGGTGGAGCCATCCAATAAACCAGGAGCTCGCGCAGGCGGACCGTCTCGTGGAGCGTCAGACAAATTCTGGCGAAACTCGCCTCCCCTGTCTTCGCAAGCCCGATGGCCCAGTTCGTTAAAAAAAACAGAAACAGGTTCGTCGTGCTCCCACGTCGCGGGCAAACCAAAATAGAAAGCACCCTTAACCTTCTGAGTGACATGCTCAATGTCGCTCACCTTCCGCTTCCCGTGTCGCCGGATGGCCGGCTGCCCACGTTCGCTGAAGTGACCGGCTTTGATGCTGCATCAGCGTGGGCCCCGCCTTACGCCAGGGCAACAAGCGTTTCTCGGCGAGCTCGCTGTCCGCTTCGCAGTGGTCAGTGGCCGGCTCAGCTACCAGCACAACTTCACAACAACGAGCCCCGCGAGATTGAAGTTCTCGAGAGCGCCGCTTTCACCGATTTCCTCGACAAGTCCGAACCGCTCTGGGCCGACCTGTACGGTTGGAGAACCAACTAGGCGTCATTCCGGAGCCAAGGGCGGCAAACTCAGGATCACGGCCTCGCCATCGATCACAAACCTCTTTTGCCGGTTCCTCAGCGCGGCCTCAGGCCATCCAGAGTGCGGATGGTGACCATCTCACCGCAAGAGCAGCGGGCGTTCCCGTCCGGCCGTTGAGTCGGCAACGGCAGAGCCAGCCTGTGCATGCAGTTCTTCCAGGCGGTCCAGTCGCGCTAGCTGCGCCAAGCCTCGTAATCGATCTCGGACCGCGTTGCCAGCCACCTCTGCCATGCCGCCTCGAAGCCGGCGCGGGACCTTGTCGAACGTCTCGTTAATGCCGCCGCGGTGCTTCCTGGGCTCGATCCCTGGAAGCCGCCACCGTGGCTCACGTAGGCAGAGCCGCCCTAGGACGTGCGGCGCGAGTAGGGGGATAGCAACAAAGTATGGCTTTGGCTGTTCACATGCATGGAAGCGCATCTTCTGCAGGTCACTACTGACGATGGCGAGTGCCGGTTTTGGTTAGCAGCCGGTACGGAAGAAGAGGCCGTTCAGCTCGTCTTGGATGCCATCCCGGAGGGATGGACCGCCAAACTAATCGATCGCGGGGGCACCGCCCTGGAGCAAGCTGCAGCGCTCGGCCTGACTGTTGGACTCGCGCCAGGAGAAGCCCGCGAGGTAAGCAGAGGAGTCGGGCTTAGCTGATACGCAGGCGTTTCTCCGCCGCCTCGATCTGCGAGCGGGGAAACCGGCCAGATGAACTTTGAAGCTTTAGCCCACAAGGAGCGTCAGATGAGCGAACGACGTGAGCTATATCGTAGTACCAACGGCGACGCTTGGTTTCTGGGACGCGAGCCGGCCAATGGACATGCTTTCATCATTCATCAGCCAAATGCGCCTTCTGGCGGCCGACTGACACACATTGAACTCGGCGATTTCTTGCGAAGTGAGCCGAAAGGACCCGAGCACCAGGCCCTTCTGCGCCTGATAGGTACGCTAGTGCACGTGCCACCGTACGCTTAGGGCGTACCAGCAGCGTTAGAGCGGCCTAGCGCTCACATATACGGGCTGTTCTCCGAGACCATAAGCAGAGACGGATCGGATATCGGCACACCTTGCAGGTCAATCGAGGCGTTTGAAAGGATCTGCGTGCAGATACTCGCCATCAAAGTAATTGACGCCAAAGCGCCGATCACCAATCCAACGCTCCCTCCGCATTCGAATCTTCCTGACAGAGTTCGTGGCGGCGAACGCAAGCATTGACTAGCTGTTCCTATAGGATGCAAACGCTCCCTCACGCTTGGTGGCTGAAAACCTCAGTAAGGAAGAGCAGCGAACGGCCGGCGCACACGAAAATTGAGAGTCGGGGCGAGGACGGGCCTTTCCAAGCCTCGCGCCTTCGGAACAAAGATCCAAGAAGCCGTCTGCCCACCAGAAAAGAGAAGGCCGCCCGGAGGCGCCTAGATTTGTCTTCTCTTCTGCTTATTTCTTGAGGGCGTCAGCGGCGTCCCGCTCTGCATCCTTCACATCTCCCGCCGTGTTGTGGGCAGATCCCGTCGCCTTGTCGATCTTGCCTTCGGCTTCCACGTCTTGTCGCCGATAAGTTGACCGGCACCTTCTTTGATGGATGGCGCCTTTTGCCTTGTCGGCAAGGCCCTTCACATGTTCGCGGTCCATGATCGTGTCGGTTCCGCCTGCGGAGGCCCGCTTAAGGCCGCCGGCGTCGGACGCCTCGGCATATTGAAGGCAAGACAAGCCACCACGAAACTCTCGTCACCTGCGGGCCGTTCTAACCGACTCGTGCTCTTATGGGACGCGCCGGCCGGTCGCCGAGTGCGCCCAAGCGGATGGTCAAAATTGCTCAGACCTGGTCTGCCACAGGTGTTAACAACGCCTATCACCGTCCGGCTCATGGCTTCTATCGGTGCTGAGAACGCCAATTGCGCTCCCGCCTAACCGAACAGCGAGCACCCATGTTCAAGCAATCATCGATATTTCAATACCGCTTAGAGGACGAGGCAATTGACTTGCGCAAGCAGGCTGAGGGTATGCCTCATGGCGTTCGACGCGACGAGCTTCTACGGATGGCCAACCGGATCGATAACTCGGCTATCGTCAATAAGTGGCTGGATTCACCAGGTCTGCGCGCTCCGACATAAACCTACCAGCGCAGAGAGGCCGCCTCAGTTGGCGGCGTCTGGCCTTAAGAGCCTGACATAGGTCGCGAACACCAGCCCGCGCGCGGAAGCGATCACCGCATGACGGCAGTCGGCCTGCGGCAGAAACTCGAATAGTTCCTAGCGGGAGCCGAAACAAGTGCTCGCTATCCAGCACCGAAAGGCGCACTGTCCGCCATCGCGCGCCCCTTAGCAATTACGGTGATGTGATCGCAAGTTGCGCTCCCGCTTGACCCGCAGCGGAGCATCAAACATGGCGGCTCGACGGCCCTCACACCAATCATCGACACTCGAATATCGCCTCGCACAGGAGGTGATCAATCTCCGCCTAGTCTACAGGTCAAGGAGTTGCCCGTTGGCGTTCGCCGCGCAGAGCTCTTGCGAAAGGCCAGGCACATCGATGTTGCAGGAGAGATCAACAGGTGGTTGACCTCGCCGGACTACAGGCGCCACCTTAAGCTTGGCTCTCGTTCGCGTGATGAACTTCTGCACTCCACGAAGAGACCAACCTATACCGGGATTTTACAGTCTCCCTCCCGGGCTGGTAAGCCGCCGCCTGCGCTTTATTTAAGCGGGCGGCGTTTTTGTTCTCAGGGGCCAAACGACCTCATCTCCTGCGGTTGCCCCACCACCGGCCAAGGCCCAGTCATAGGCGCCGGTGGTTGACAGACGGGTCCCAGCCTACGGTCGGTAGCCATGTGCGACGACGATCTGTTACTTCCATCTATGTGCCGATGCGACGTCCCTGGCGGGACATCACCCGGGACGCGCTGCGCCGCTCTCATGCGCATTGGAAATCGAGCCCGAAATGAAATCGGGCCGCTGATGCAGGTCCGTTCTCATGCGCTTAGTCTTCTACCACCTTAGTCTTTCTTTCTTCGGCTTCTTGGCTTCGCGATTGCCGCGTTGCTATCCCTTCGCCATGCCGTCAATCTCCTGTTGCGGTTCGAGTTCGTCCAGTTCATCCGACTGCAGAACGCGCCCTCGATCAACGTCGGCAGAAAACGATAAGCTTTTCATACTTTCTTTAGCAAATCTCGACCGACTCCGCTTTGGTGAACTCTCTTCAGGGGGGCTTACCTTTGCGGCTGGGGAGCGTAAGCAATCTTCTTCAGTGCCTTGTTCGCATCACCGCGACCTTGATAAGTGCCGAGCGACTCGCCCTCGTCGTCAATTTCTTCAACCCGACACAGGGTCCAGCGCTTGTCTTTGCCCTGCGCGATGCGGAACGCACGACCGTTGCGGCGACAATAGAATGCTTCGGATCTCTCGATTCTGGTCCACGCACAATCCGCGCCCAACAGAAACCGCTGTTCCAGCCTTATTCGCTCTTCCTCTCTCCAGCGCCGATAGCTTTGCTCCTGCTCCGTTTCTAAGCCTGTCTTCCTCGCGCTCGATGCGCTCCTGCAACGCTCCAATGATCGCGCGCATCTCGGTGCCGTTTCCCTTGTCTGACTGACACAATGCGACACAGCCATTTCTGAGTTCGTCCTTGGGATACCTTGTATGTGGTTCTTCTCAAATAGCGCGCAGACTCTGCTCTACATCCGTTTTCGTCAACGGCAGGCCGGGTAACGTATTCAGAAACGCCTGGAGGTCCTCGACGGGTATCCAGATGGAGCCGCTGCCTGTGCGGCCTCTTCTCGCCGACTCTCCCCACTTCTTCCACACGGAGCTTGCTCCATCCAGCGCTTTCATAATCTCGCGCGATACCTTGTGAACGCTATGCGGCTCACGCAGGTGCTTCAAGGATGGGCTTTTTACGTAATCAAACAAGATAGAGGCGACGGCGTAGTGACGATCAGCGTTCATGCGGAGCTCTCGTCGTTTTAATGCAACAGCAAGGCAAGTTACGCGGTGCGGCTCAGGCAACTCTCAACAGGCTAACTCGATAACACCATTAGGTTCACGGTTCTGGGGATGCTCCGGATCGATGCCATTGAGAACCCGCCGCTTAACGGCGCGCCAGATGGTCTGGCATAGCTCCGCCGCAGCTTTCGATGCCTGAGTGCAGATTGGCTCTTCGGTGACCAGCCCACGCACCGACATGGATATGTGCCCACATTGAACACATACTCATTAAACGTAGCACCGATGAAGTGCCGGGCTAAGTGTGGATGGCGGACTACTTCGCCCTCCCACTGTGGTGGACTGCTCGGCGCTATGGTGCTTCGCATTCGCGCCACCCTTCCCGACAAGGGGAGGGCGAGAACCACGCTGGCAAGAATGAAGGCGATAGGGCTATGCGCTGCATGCCCCCTAAACGCATTTTGGGAGCTTTTTGTTGCTATGCACCGTAGGAACGGATCGCCAGCCGCTTCCGTTACCCATCATGGAAAATATACGCCCACAAGACGAAGACCCGCGCGAGACGCCGCTGGATGATCCGCGGCAGCAGACTGACGCCCCCCATCACAAGCAGACAAATGAACCGTGGAAGGGCAATCCTGAGAAGGATCAACTCCCTCCTGACCGGCCGGACATCGATCTGGAGAATGGCAGGAGAGCAACACCCATCAGTCGAGAGTAGCAGTATCATATATCGTACCCGCGAATACCTTGAGTGCGCCGAGAACTGCGCGCAGCTCGCGGAGCAGGCTCGGACGGCCCCCGCCGCGCGCCGCTATCAACGCATGGAGGCGGCTTGGCGCGCGCTCGCCGAGGAGCAGCAGTGGCTGGACGGGGAGATTCCGCCGGTAGGCAGACCAAATTCATCCGCGCTACACTCGCACTCATGACGCGCACAATCCGCGCTCGCTGCCAATAAGGAATTGCTTCGTCGGCGGTAGCCCAACCTGACTTTCATCGTGCGCTGGCAGCGCACAACACAGTGACATGAGACATAATTGTACCCAACTTTGTGCGTAACCTCCCGTGTGCACAAAGACGCCTGCGCTTGCTCGGCGCTCAGCCAGGGTAGGAACCATAGTCGTTGGGACAGCTTGGTATCCAAAACGAAAGGATATCTTATGTCCACAAAGATACCCAACACAGAAGCCGATGCGGGCCGTCAAGTCCCGTCACGTCGTCACGACGCTGGTAGCGGCGCGAACGAAACTACCGATGGATTGGATGCAAGCACCGAAGCGTTGCGCCATGCTGCGGAAGACACGCCATCGGGTGCCTTGCCGGAGGATGTTGAGATTGTCCCGGTATTTGACCGCGCCGACTTAGCACCCAAAATTTAGTTGCAACCATGGTGAAGAAAAAGCACGGCATCATTATCGAAACACCCATGGAAGCGCGTCAAGCCGAACCCGGGCCCTCGATCCTCTTGCTGCTTCTCATCAGCGTAAGTGTCGCTGTGCTCGCTATGGCCGTTGTCTGGTTCGTTTTCTTCCGTACCTAGCGTCGCGTTGCTTTTAGCTAGGCCGATTTACAGCCCGTTAGGTGGAGAATTGTCAGACCGGACTGCATTGATCGCGAGCCGGGCCAATCCCATGTCCATCCTAACGGAGGACAGCTTGAAGCAATCGCAGCATTCCAAAATGCAGAGAACTGCCGAGCGCGCTGCCGAGATCCAACTTTCCACCGGTACAAGCGCATAGAAACCGCATGAAGGACTTTGGCCGATGAGCAAGAATGGCTGAATGGTGAGATTATTCAGAACGCCGAGTCCCGGGACTAGCTGCGTTCAAACTTAGCGAACTGAGTAACGGCGGGTCTGTTGCTAGCCTTGGGGAGCACTTCCGGACCTGGGCAAACAGCGGTACCTCGACCAGTGTTCCGATCAGTCGCGGCAACGCTTGCGGTTCGACTCCATTTCCGTCACGCAAGAGCTCGCCCAATTCAATGTGAGAAAGGCGGCCACCAGAAGGGGCATTGGGCTGATGAATAATAAAAGCATGACCGCTAGTCGGCTCGCGCCCCGATGAACCAAGCGTCGCCATTTGGACTGCGATATAGTTCTCGCCGGTCTGAATATTTCCTCCTAATCGCCCCAAGCTAGGGCGCGTACTAATAACTCCCTTGTATGAGGTCCGCTATGATCCTGATAGTGGCGCACTAGCACTAGCCGCTCTCGCCAGGTCCGAGCTGGGACAACATCGGGCTAGCAAATAGAGCCGCCAACTGGATCGGCTTTTAGTTCATCTTCGCCGAAGCTCGTCATGTAGCCCGGGATCGTCGGCACACTCTTGCGCGGCCTGTCGAGCTTCCTCCATGCCGCCCCCCGGCGAAGGCTTTGGACGGGCTGCTTTTCGGTCACGCTATTTCGTCATCCCAAACACGGCTGTTGGCATCTCCGACATTCAAAAGACCCAACAGCTTTTTCTTGCCCGCGTCGAATGCCGAAAACGAAGGGAACAAGGCTCACGGATGGGGCCGGGATCCTGCGGCTCGGGAGGGCTGCTTTGCAGGAGTCTGTCATCGGTCGGTCGGCAAGGGTCGTTCAAATACCGAACCATCTCAGGCAAGCGTTGCCGCTATACAAACTCCTATTCTTCCAGCTCCGTGAGGATGCGGTTGCGGTGCTGGATATGCTGCATCTGAATGGCGAAGAAGGTGTTTAGAAGCTTCTGAGCCTCGGTTGTGTTCGCTCCTCGGCGAGCCAAGTCCGCAATACGCTCCTCTTGCTTGGCAATATTCCGCTCGCCTTGGGCGACGTGCCGTTCGGCCTGTTCCAAATGGCGAAGCTGCATTGCGCGGTCCACGAGGCAACCTAGAACAGAGTTGGACAGTTCCCAAACGCAGGCCCGATGTCATCCCGGCAAGAAAATTGTCTAGCATAAAAGGACGCCAAATGAAGCTGTCTCACTCGGGAGTGAGCTTGTAAACGTCACCGGGTTGGAGGTTGAGTTCCTGAAACAGCCCTTGCTGCTTTTCCGTAACAAGCGCTGGTACAATTTCCGCCGTCCAGCCTTCGGGGACAGCCGCGAGGACGAGTGTCAACGCCTGACTTGGCTTGCCGCTTCGCTGGCGGCGCATCGTCTGAGGCCACCTCCACAATCGTGAACGAATTGCCGAACGACTCTGCCATCGATGGCTAATCCGACGACGTGCTGCAAGTTGCAACAACTAGCTGGGATGGGCCACGGTCGGTAAGCAGCCTTGACCGGGAATTAAGTTTCCCGGCAAGCCGAACTATGGGCCCCCGCCAAGGCTCTCAGGGGCCTCCTGGACGTGCGCTACGGCACCCGCGACGGATCGGACTGCGCCGAGTTCTCAGGGGAAGGGCGAGACGCCCGTGACCTGAAGGTGTCGCGGAACACGGTTCGGAAGGTGCTGAGGTCGGGAGAGACCTCCTTCGAGTACGAGCGGCAGGTGCAGCCGCGGCCAAAGCTGGGACGATGGGCAGCGAGGTCGCGCTTGCGACTAAAGCCCCATTCGATTCCACCGCCGTCCTTCACGACACCGGTGACGTGTTGGCCGAGCCTCTTTTCGAGTTCGCGGGACCAAGGCACGAGCTGGAAACCGAGCCCATTATCGATATGGCGAAGCGTCCCGAGGTGAGCGTCAGCCTGGCGATACGTTCCCGCCACATGCTCCCCGGAGGCGGCATTCACGCGAGGCAGGCCGGTGCCGACCGAGACCTTTGCTGCCACCTCGTCCAGTTCGCGTCGACGCAACGTGTCCAGGAGATCGTGCTGCAGGATGATGCGTTGGCCCTGCCGCCGGGCCAGGCCCTGCTGGATCAGATGCTCGGTACGGGCCTCCATGGCGTCGCGGATCTCGCGGCCAAATCCACCCATGGCGAGCGGTATCGGGTCGCGTTCGACGAGCCTGTAGTCGAGCCAGGTTGCTCCTTTAGCCGTCACCTGCCCACCGAGATCGAGGTCGGAACGGGTCGCTAGCACCACGGTCGGTCGCGGATCGCCGGCTTGACCCAAGCGTCGGACCTCGACGATACCGCCGACCGGCGGTGCATGTTCGAAAGCCTCGAGCCCTCAAAAGCACACATGGTGCGCCCGTCCGTCTGTTCCGTCGATCAGAGCATAGGCCTCGCCGGTCAGTTCGTCATGCAGTCCACGGTCGACAAGTCGTCCGACAATCTGGAATGTCGGCTGGCCGCCCTCGATAATGAAGTCGGCAACGCCGCGAGCTTCTCCGCGCTCGGCAAAGGCGCGGTGCACTGTCTCGATGATGTCGCCGCGCATACCGAGGTCGCGCAAGCTGCGCTCGGCCTCGAGTCCGACCATCCATTCCTCTGGCGCGGCGGGTGCGGCGAGGCCCATCTTCTCCAGGTGTTGAAGACGACCGACCATCAGGCGCCGGATCTCGGGATCGGACTTACCGGGATTCTCCGGGCGAAGATCGATCGAGCCTGTCTCATCGGCCATCAGCCGGATCTCTCGGTCGAGCCGCGTCCATCGTTCCGCCGTGACTTCCCTCTCGAGCGAATTGCGGATCTCGTGCTCCGGCTTTGGACCGAGTTCGATGGCGACCAGTTCCTCGACGCGTCAGCGCAGGCCTTGGCTGATGTAGTCGCGGGAGATCACGAGATCCGCTCCTTCCTCATCTACTCCCCGAACGAGAAGACGAACGTGAGGGTTGTCGGTGTTCCAATGATCGACAGCCACCCAATCGAGGCGCGTACCAAGGTCGATTTCCATCTGTCTGGCGAGATCGCGGGTAAAGGCCTTCAGGTCGGTCATGTCGCCGGCGTCCTCGGGTGAGACGATGAACCTGAATGATGCCGGTCGTCCTTGCAGCGTTCTGCGAAAGCTGCGCTATCGGTGCGGCCACCGGCGGCATCGAACATCTCTCCGCTCGCCGCTCCGGGTCACGCCGTCACGCTTCAGATATAAAATGTGGGTCGTCAGCGGCGCTGAGCGAAAGGCTCGCCCTGTGTGACGAACCACGCGTGCCTTCACCACAACGCGGCGTGTCGGGCTGAACAATCTGGCGCGGCTAAAGGACAGCCTGCCGCGGCCAAACGTCGAGCGCCCATAGGCTGCAGCACGCCTGCCAGCTGCGGCCTGCCCCGAGGTGTGTCCTGCTTTCTTCGCGGCCCGCAGCACCTGGTTGATGAAGCTCTTCGGCTTCGGCGCGCGGGTACTGCGGATGCGTCCAGGCCGAATACGCAGATCGCTGTCGCCCACGCTCACGCAAGGCCTGCCAACGATCAAAATCGCACATGGTGCCGAAGACGCCTTTGATTCCATTGGTCAAAATGCAAAGCGCGGCACGCGCCCCGACTGACCGGCACGCCAAAACCCAAGCCATGCCAATGGCTTGCGGTTCGACCGGCGAGCCCCTTTTATCTCGCCTTCCTAATCGGGCATGCAAAGTCAATCCACGTCTACGCTTTTCTGCGACTTTCTGCACTTCAAACATCACGCACTCCTTGCAACACAACGCACACACCTCACCAAAGCCGCGACCGCGGTTTGCATTCTCCAGGCGGGGTCCATGCGTTCCTTCGCGTTCAGCACTATGGCCGTCGCATGCTCTTCATCAGGTTCGTAAACAGGGCTGTCCAAGCAGTCTGGCGCTCTCATCACGTAAAGCAGGCAAGAAATAGGGGACATTCCCCGTTTCGCGGCCCGCCAGGGGACGCTCACCGCGCGCCCGGATCTCTAATTGTTGCTCCTTCTCAGCATGCCGGCTGCAGCACCAGCGCTCATCCTCCGTGATCCAACAGAAGTTACTGCGCAGGCTTTAAGCGCAATCGTTGCGTGACCTTGGCACCGAAGCCGACGTGGAAGTCGGTCTCATTGACCCACATCCTGTGCAGAATGCTCGCAAGCTTGCGTACAGCCGCGACGCCGCGCACAACATGCTCGACCGCTTGGCGATCCGCAGGCCCCAAGCCCGCAAGGCCGACCATTTCCTGACCCGCAGCAACAAGCTAGCGGCCGCCTCGCAGAGCGCTTAGCGAACTGCGACGTCGCCCTGTTTGGTAATTCGGCCTTCGAAGTCGATGGACGTTCCAGACTGGTGTCGCCTTGGCGTCAGACCAAAATGCGCGCCGACTGTCCGAGATCGCGCAAACCGGAGAGGGTCATCGACACCAACCTTGAACGAAAGAGCCGCAACGGGACCGACGCCGGGTACGGTCATCAGCCGACGACAAATCGTATCATGTTGGACCACCTGCAGGAGTACCTTATGCAATCGTTCGTAACCCTCGAAGATCGCTCGCCGTACGTCCAACATGGCCTCGATCATCACGGAGAATACCGGATCGCTGTGCTCGATGAGCTCGCGGACCTGCGCTTCGTATCCTCCGCGGCCGACCGCTCCAACCATCAAACCGTAAGCCCTCAGCGTGCCACGAATGTGGTTCTCGAGGTCGATCATCTTGCGCTTGAGCAGCTTCCTGTTCGCCAGCAGCGAGCGCATTTTCTGCATCTCGATGTTCTTGACATGGACGGCGCGATACCAGCCCAGCCGCATCATCTGCGCGATGCCGCGCGCATCGTTGCGGTCGGTCTTATTGCGCATTGTCGAAAGCGAAACGCGCATATGGCGCGCTTCTACGACAATCATCGGAAGTCCAGCTGGTTGCAATTCGCGATACAGCCAGAAGCCTAGCGATGACGCCTCGACCCCCACTCTATCGAGGCGATCCGCGCAGCCCTCTACAGCGGAGCGGATCGCCTCTGGCTCCGTGCTGACCTTGACTTCGCGAACCGTGAGACCCTCGCCATCAACGATGCAAACGCTGGTTTCTTCAAGGCCGACGTCCAGTCCAACGTACAGTTTCATCGGAGCTCTCCCTTGTGGCAACGACCTTGCAAGTCGTTGCACCAGGCTCCAGATTCGGCCACGACCGTCTTATCCCCGTGCATCGGTATCTCGAAGCCCGATTTGAAGAGCTGTCCTGCTGTCGTGCGTCCCCACCTCCATCGCCTTTCCGCACATTCTTCTCCAGCGCACGCCAATGCTTGCGAGGTTGCGCATTCGGTCATCGCGGGCGTCCTGCATCAGATCTCGCGACGAACAACCCTGTTGCCTGTGGCACGATGGCCGAGATGTTGTGAACGGCAGCGGCCGTCGGAGCCCGGTTCGGCGGGCGCCCAGGCTGCAGCCGTGCATCGGTCTTCGAGCTTCCAGACCGCACAACGAAGAGCACCGCTGCCGATCGCTGCAGGTTCGCAACTGCCTCCGAACCTGTGATGTCGTCGCCGACCACTGGTCCAAGCTTGTCCAAATTGGCCTGGGTCTCAGCTGGCAATGGACGGCCGGCCAGATGCGTCTCGTAGCGAGCAGGTCCGGCGTTGTAGGCTGCAAGGAAGCCCGGTGAACCATACCGATCGTGCATTTCGCGAAGATACGCAGTACCCGCAAGAATATTGTCGCTGGGATCGTACGGATCGCTGCCGAGATGGTACCGCAGGTGCAGATCTGCCCAAGTCTCCGGCATGATCTGCATCAGCCCCATGTCGCCTTTCGGTGACTTGGCGCGCACGTCTCCAACGCTTTCGACGTCTATGACTGCGCGTATCCAGTGCACCGGGACGCCGAAGCGACGCGAGGCCTCCTCGACGAAAGCCGCAAATGGATCGCCAGTTCGATAACTCGCCGTAGCCACCGCAGGTCGCATCCGGGCGACAGCAGTAGCGTTATTGACGGCCAGGACGAGGAACAGCGGCACGACAACGCGCAGGCTTCTCTCGAACAAGCACAAGCATGCCGCCGTGCGCGCGCCCGTCCAGGGTAAAGTCGCTTCGCGCCGGCCTTCCGGCCGCCCTGGACCGCCGCTGCGCGCGACGGCTGTGCGTTTGTTGGTCGGGACGGAGGAATGGTGCCGCACTCGGTCGAACAGAGGAATGGCAGATCGGACTCTCAACACGCGCACGATCAGTCCTCCCAAGTCCACACAGGGAACGCTCGGCCAATCACGGCCGATGTCGGCAAGAACCCGAAATAGCGGCCATCCAGCGAGTTGGCGGACTGCCAGTTCATGACGAAGAATTCGCCCTCGCCGACGACGCGGCAGCCCTGCCATTTCGGGAGCGGTCGGCCGCGGTCATCGCGCTCCCGCGCTTGCCCCATTTCGATCGCGTCGACAGAAACTGTGAGCCCGTTTCGGCAGACGGTCTGCCCCGGAAGCGCCAGCACGCGCTTAAGCATCGGCACTCTGGCCGGCAGATAGCCGTTCAGGTCGAGGAAGCTTGCAAGCGGCTCCGGTGGCTGTACGGCGAGGAGTTCCGTGACGAAACAGGCTGTCAACCGGTCGCAAACGATAGAGGCCGAACGGTACGCTCTCGGATGCATTCCAGACGTAGAGCGGCGTGATCTCGAGAACGATAGGCGCGATAAGAGCCGCGGCACCGCCGAGCATCGCGGTCAGCGTCTTGAACCTGCCGATCATCGCATGATCCTCTGCCGGTGAAGCCACGCCTGGTGGCCCACGGGTGGCAGGAGCTTTGCGGCTCCCAGCACCCTGCGTATGGGTGTCGGAATTCGCGCGCACCTCGGCTCATCCCAAAGTCCGCTTGCCATTCGCGCGTTGCTCGTGCATTGCGCCGAACCCATAGACATCCCGCATGTCGAGGTCCGGGGTCGCGCCTCTCAACATCTTGCCGAAATTGCGATCTGCAATGACGATACCGTCCGCGTCGTGTTCGAGGGAACGATCACCGCATCCAAGTACATAAGGGCGCCAATCCCCGTTCCTGACGAACCTCTTGAAGGGCTGGTCAAGATCAAGGAGACGCTTGTTTACGCGACCGAAGTCGACCCCCACCATCCAGGCAACTACACGCGCGCGGGTCTGGATGTGATCTTTCGACCGAACAGCGGGCAAGGTACGTGACAAGGCAACGCATGCTGTATCGAAGAGCTTCTTCGGCAAGGATCGGCCCACGGTCGCCGAAGACGAGTTGCGCCGCGACGCCTGGAATGGGAGAATTGCCTCCATGCCGAGAATACATATCGGGGACGCTCGCTCGATGCTCCCGCATTCAATTCACTACAATGCGCGCGCGGAAGGACACAACAGCAAGAAAAAGCAGGAGCTGAAATACGCGCTCATCGTGTCTGTTACGGCGCGCCGCGTGACCGACCTCTACAATCGCATCGTGCGCCGTTACCGCGGAACGTTGGAAGCGCTCATGCCTGTGATTGAAATCCCTGTGCGTGTCGAAAGCCAGGAGGAATAACCTCGTGAGCTATTCGAAACGCGTCCTCTTCGGCAATGACCCGGAAGACGAGCCGGTGCGCGCTAAGCTTCAAGAGCAAGCCGAGGCCCTTCTAAGATCATTCACCTTCAAAATCCCGATGCGCCGCGAAAATCGCCTTCCTGGGCCCCACTGGGATTCCCGATGACCATTGGTACTGCAATGCGCCGTCGATGAATTGAGCATCGCGACGATCAAGGTCAACGATCAGTTGTGCGCACGCTCAGAAGCCGAGGCAAAGATCATCAAAAAGAGAGCTGAAGAGTTCTACAATGGCTTCCTCCAGGAAGACGTTCGGATACCCGCGAAGCTATAAGTCGGCGTGATGCGTTAGCGATCAAGCGAGTCCATGCTGCGTCCTTGCTGCGTGGAGCCGCCGATACAAGTTGGTAGTCATTGAAATTGAACGGGAATTTTTGCGAACGATGCCGCGTCGGAATTCGTGGGACGGAATCGCAATTTTTGCGATGAAATAAGAGAATTTCAGAGGGTTTGGTGGTTGGGGCGGCAGGATTCGAACCTACGTCTGGTGGAATCAAAATCGGCTGCGGCGGGCCTCGGCGCGAAACGATGATTTCTTCTCGGGCGCGGTCGCAACCATACCAGGTTCGCTCCAGGACCGACCTCCGTAAAACTCGACGAACGCGATCGAATGCAAGACACGTGCAGGCTACCGTACCGACCGACAGCAAAAACTTCAGAAAACTTAGCCAATCCATCTCGTTCTCAACGACAACCTTGGGGGAGCGAAGGTTGATATTCGATCCTCGCGAATAGACAAGGTGGTCAAACATTCAGATGGAAACCACCCCAAGGTGGCTGGGCAAATGTGCATGGTTCACGGAGCCGACGATCAAGAGGGCCGACAGTTGCGGCGCGGTCGTGCCTGTAACAGCTTGGCGAGGCTCATTCGCTTCCCGAAAAAGATTGCCGGCGCTTCACATTATCGAGAGCCAGCCGAGCGAAAACTCGAAAAAACACCGTTTGAAAAACCGTTTTAGTTCGGCCGTCTCAAACGGTCTCTCTCGCTAAGGTCCTGATTTATATGGTGGGCGCACCAGGGCTCGAACCTGGGACCCGCTGATTAAGAGTCAGCTGCTCTACCAACTGAGCTATGCGCCCGAAAGGCGGTCAAGGCCTTGCGAGGCCGGTCGTTTAGCAAAGCGATCCGGGTATGGCAAGCGATCGGACGTAAGTTTTCCAAGGTCTCGTCCACAGGAACGGAAATGCGAAAAGCCGCTGGATTCCAGCGGCTTCGCCAGGGTTTACGGCCTGAGAACCGGTCCGTTCAGAGCCGGCCCTCCCGGTCCCGGTCGGGACCGCGGTCACGGTCGAAGCGGTCATGGTGGAAGTGGTCCATGCCCCGTTCCATCATGCGGTCCATGCGCTCCTTGAAGTGGTAGTGGCGCGGGCCGTCCTCGCCGCCGCCGAACGGGCCGCGGTGCCGGGTCAGCACGGCGAGACGCCGCTTCTGGCCCTCGTCGAGGGTCTTGTAGAGCGGATCGGCGGCATCGGCGATCTTCTTCAGGGCGGCGGAGCTGGCGCCCATGTCCTCGGCCCGCTGGCGCAGGCGGGCGATCGGATCCTCGGCCCTGTCGGCATCGCCCGGCCCGGCATTCATCCGCGCATTGGCACGGTCGATGCGCAGCTTGGCGAACTCCCGCACCGCCGCCTCGACCGGCGGCCACAGCTTCTCCTGATCTGCGTTAAGCCTCAAGCCGGCATGGACGGCGGCGATCCGCGCATCGACGAAGGCGGCCCGGTCCTCGGGGTTCATGCGCATGTGGCGGACGTGCTCCATCCACGGGCGATGATATTGGGCGTAGACCGCGCCCGAGCCGGCGATGCTGAGCACGGCGATGGCTGCGATGGTGAATTTCTTCATCCTGACCTCCTCTGGAAAGGTGCCCGTGAGGATGAGCGCGAGGGGGCTGACGCGCAACTTACAACTTGGACAGGAAGGGGTCCTTGCAGAGATGTAACTGCCGTGAATGTCCGTTCAGATGCAAACTGAAACGATCTGCAACAAAAAGGGCTTCCGTGCGCTGCGCGGAAGCCCTTCGTTGGGGTCGCCCCGTCGAGGTCAGTTCGTCGGGCTCTTGGCTTCCTTCAGGAACTCGTCGATCAGCCCCTGGCCGATGCGGCCCGCGGCCTCCTTGTAGACCGGCTCCATCGCCTTGCGCATCGCCTCGTCCTGATCGGCCGTCAGCTTGATGATCTCGCTCTTGCCGCTCTTCTTGATCTCGGCCAGCGCGTCATCGTTCTCCTTCTGCGACTGCGCGTTGCTGAATTCGGTCGCCTCTTTCATCGCCTTCGACAATGGGTCACGGATGTCGGCCGGCAGATCGTCCCAGAACTTCTTGTTCACGATCACGACGTAGCCGATGTAGCCGTGATTGGTCTCGGTGATGTACTTCTGAACCTCGTGCATCTTCTGGGTATAGATGTTCGACCAGGTGTTCTCCTGGCCGTCGACCACGCCGGTCTGGAGTGCCTGGTAGACTTCCGAGAACGCCATCACCTGCGGCAGCGAGCCGAGCGACTTGAACTGGGCCTGGATCACGCGCGAGGATTGGATGCGGAATTTCACGCCCTGATAGTCGGCCGGCGTGATCAGCTTCTTGTTCGCGCTCATCTGCTTGAAGCCGTTGTCCCAATAGGCAAGGCCGGTGATGCCCTTGGCATCCAGCAGCTTCAGCAGTTTGGTGCCGAGCGGCCCTTCCGTCACCTTCCGCAGTGTCTTGATGTCGGGCAGGATGTAGGGCAGGTCGAACACCTCGAACTCGCGGATGCCGAGCGGGCCGAACTTGGAGTTGGACGGCGCCAGCATCTGCACGCTGCCGAGCTGAAGCGCCTCGAGCTCTTCCTTGTCCTTGTAGAGCGTCGAGTTCGGATAGACCTCGACCTTGACTTTGCCGCCGGTGTACTTCTCGGCGAGCTCCTTGAACTTCTCCGCGCCCTTGCCTTTCGGCGTGTCGGTGGCGACAACGTGGCTGAATTTGATGATGATCGGTGATTGAGCCGATGCCGGCCCGCTCAAGCCAAGTGCCAGAACCGCGATGGAGGCGGCGATCGCCAAGGTGCGCATAGTCTCTCCCTGTTGTTCGTTTGAGCCCCCGGCGGCGCCGGGTGACCAATCTTATGCCGGCTACATCAATAGCGGCTCGCCTGCAGGGCCGCTATTGGCTCTTAGCAGGACAGGCATTCATGGTGAATACCGCTAGCACTGCTGCGCTCCCTCTCCCGCTCGCGGGAAAGGGTTGCGGAGAGGGTGTCTCCACAACGGGACAATCCTCGGGAAGAGAGAGCCCTCACCCGGCGCTACGCGCCGACCTCTCCCGCTAGCGGGAGAGGAGTAAGAACTCGCAGCTTCGCTTGTCAGCTCGCCGCCGCCGTCGTCACATTGTCGCGCTGGCGCTTCATGACGATCTTGTTGAGCGCGCCGAGATAGGCCTTGGCCGAAGCCACCAGGGTATCCGGATCCGCCGCGCGCGCCGTCATCGAGCGGCCGTCCTGCGCCAGCCGCACCGACACTTCCGCCTGCGCGTCGGTACCTTCGGTGACTGCGTGCACCTGGTACAACTCGAGCTTGGCCTCGTGCGGCACCAGGCGCTTGATGCAGTTGAAGACGGCATCGACCGGCCCGTTGCCCTCGGCTTCCTCGATCTTGATCTGGCCGTCGACGTCGAGCTTCATGGTCGCGCGCTGCGGGCCGTGGGTGCCGGCGATCACGGTCAGCGAGGTCAGCTTGATGCGGTCGTGGGAGGCCGCCATCTCCTCGTCGACCAGCGCCTCGATGTCCTCGTCGTAGATGTCCTTCTTGCGGTCGGCCAGCGCCTTCATCCGCGTGAACGCATCTTCCAACTGGTTCGGACCGAGCTTGTAGCCCATCTCCTCCAGCTTGTGCACGAAGGCATGGCGACCGGAATGCTTGCCCAGCACCAGCGAGGACTGCTTCAGGCCGACCATCTCGGGGCGCATGATCTCGTAGGTCGAAGCGTCCTTCAGCACGCCGTCCTGGTGAATGCCGCTCTCATGAGCGAAGGCATTCCGGCCGACGATCGCCTTGTTGTACTGGACCGGGAACGAGGTCGCTGCCGACACCAGCTTCGAGGCGCGGGTGAGCTGGGTGGTGTCGATCTTGTTCCAGTAGGGGAATTTGTCGTTGCGCACGTTGATCGCCATCACGATCTCTTCGAGAGCGGCATTGCCGGCGCGCTCGCCGATGCCGTTGATGGTGCACTCGACCTGGCGCGCGCCGCCGGTGATGCCGGCCAGCGAGTTGGCGACCGCCATGCCGAGATCGTTATGGCAGTGCACGGAGAACACCGCCTTATCCGAGTTCGGCACGCGCTCGATCAACGTCCTCATGAAGTGGGTATATTCCTCCGGCACCGTATAACCGACGGTGTCGGGGATGTTCACCGTGGTGGCGCCGGCCTTGATCACGGCCTCGACGATGCGGCACAAAAAGTCCATCTCGCTGCGGGTACCGTCTTCCGCCGACCATTCGACGTCGTCGATCTGGTTGCGGGCGCGCGCGACCATGGCGACCGAGGTCTCGATCACCTGCTCCGGGGTCTTGTTCAGCTTCACGCGCATGTGCAGCGGCGAGGTCGCGATCACGGTGTGGACGCGGCCGCGCTTGGCGAACTTCACGGCCTCGGCGCAGCGGTCGATGTCGGCGGGATGGGCGCGCGACAGACCTGCGATGACGGCGTTCTTGGAGCGGCGGGCGATCTCGCTGACCGCCTGGAAGTCGCCTTCGGAGGTGATCGGAAAGCCCGCCTCGATGACGTCGACGCCCATATCATCCAGCAGTTCGGCGACCTCGAGCTTCTCCTCGAAGGTCATGGTGGCGCCGGGGCACTGCTCGCCGTCGCGCAGCGTGGTGTCGAAAATGATGACGCGGTCCTTCTCGGACTTGTTCACGGTGGCCATTCCTAGATTTCCTTTTGAGCGTTTGCGCCGTTCAGAGCCCGTTTCAGTCCCTTGGCGCTTGAGGTGTCCGTTGATCTCGACCAACCCCTGAGCGCCCAGGCGCATGGCGCCCAGCCGGCCCTCAGGGGCAAGTAAGAAGAAGGCCGCCAATAAGGAGGGTGGGCAGCAGTGCAGCCGGGATCGCGGCGGCGGCCAGAGCCACCTCCCCCGAAATCCCCTCGATTTGGCCGCGAATCAGCATTGCCAGACCCTGCAGAGCCTCAAATCCTCGGTCAAAACCATTGACGGTTGGTTTCCGGGAGGGGCCCGATGTGGCCGTTTCTAGACGAGAAATGGCCGCAACTGCAACGCCAAAAGATGGTCAACATAGGTGACCTAAAAGCGATAGGCCTACGCCGTGCCGGTGCGGCGGGCGCGTGCCCTGTTCTCCCAACGGTTCAGCATTTGGCCGAGCTCGCCAGTGGGCGCAGGGGTGCCGGTCTTCGCGATCTCGTTGGTGTTGGCCGGCGCATTGGCTGAGAGCCAGTCCGGCTCAGCGTACTCGCGCCAGCGGCGTGCCTCCGCGCGCCTTTTTCGGGAGACGTAATCTCGCGTGAAATAGCCAGCCGCAAAGGCAAACGAGAGAAGGATGACCAGGATGACGACTTGCACAATGAGCTCCGGCTTTATCCCCTAGCGCCCTGCAATCCAAACGCACTCGAAGGTGACGAAATTGCGACCCGCGATCACGCCGCGGTTTCAAGTCTGCCCCTCGCAACCTGACGCGGACCGGACTAACCTTCGCCTCGCTCGGCCGGATCAACCGGCGGGCCGAACATGACCGGGAGGACACGATGACACGCCAGGAGGCTCCTGAGCAGGAGCAGCGTGCGCACGATGCTGCGCTTTCACGACGAACGCTGGTCGGGGGGCTGGCGCTCGGCGCCGCGGCCACGTTGGCGGGCCCCGCGCTGGCCCAGACCGGGCCCGCCGCACCGCCGACGACGATCACGACGCCGCCGCGCGATTTCGGCCCGGGCGGCGCGCCGACGACCTATTTCTGGGACCCCGACATCATCGCGGTCGATCCGTCCTTCAACGATCTCGCCCAGCCCAACACCGCGATCAAGCGCCTCTATACCGGGCTGCTCTGGGCCGAAGGCCCGGCGTGGAGTGCGCAGGGCCGCTATCTCTTGTGGAGCGACATTCCCAACAACCGGCAAATGCGCTGGACCGAGGACGACGGCCGCGTCAGCGTGTTCCGCTCGCCCTCCAACAATTCCAACGGCAACTCGTTCGACTTCCAGGGCCGCCAGCTCTCCTGCGAACACCTGACACGGCGGGTGACGCGCTACGAGCATGACGGCACCGCCACCGTGCTCGCCGAGTCCTACCAGGGCAAGAAGCTGAACTCGCCGAACGACATCGCCGCGCATCCCGACGGCAGCTATTGGTTCACTGATCCGCCGTATGGCGGCCAGCTCTACGAAGGCGAGCCCGATGTCGCGGGCGGCCCGAGTAATGCCGGCGGCAAGCTCAATCCGCGGATCGGACAGCCGGCCGGCTTCGTGCCGGGCAAGCGCGAACTGCCGACCAACTGCTATCGCATCGATCCCTCCGGCCGCATCGACCTCGTCGTCACCGAAGACCAGGTGCCCGATCCGAACGGGCTGTGCTTCTCGCCCGACTACAAGAAGCTCTACATCGCCTCGACCGGCAAGGGTCCGGGCGACACCGGCCCCGGCGGCAAGGGCGAGATCTTCGTGTTCGACGTCGGCAGTGACAACAAGCTGTCGAACCTGAAGAAGTTCACCGATTGCGTGATCGACGGCGTGAAGTGCGGACCGGATGGCCTGCGTTGCGACGTCAACGGCAATCTCTGGGCCTCCAGCAATGCCGGGCGCGCCGTCGGCTACAGCGGCGTCACGGTGTGGTCGCCGGAGGGCAAGCTGCTCGGCCGCATCCGTCTGCCGGAAGTGTGCGGCAACGTCTGCTTCGGCGGCCCCAAGCGCAACCGCCTGTTCATGGCCGCGAGCCAATCGCTCTACGCCGTGTATACGGCGACGCAGGGCGCAGGGCCGGGCTGAGCGAAGAGTGCACCGCTAGCGTAGGGTGGGCAAGCGAAGCGCGCCCACCCCTCCCTCCGATACGGAACGAGATGGTGCTCACCCTACGATCCTGAGAGATTTACGTGAAATTGCGAGAGGCGCCGGCGTCGACGCCTTTGCATGAGAAGCAGTCATTCACAAGAACAGCGACGAGGCCTTCGATCCCATGCTGCCGCCGCAGGCATCGCAATAGCAGCGGCTGTATGCTATGCGAGCCGGATTGTGGCCGCAACGATCGGCTCCGTGAGGAAGTAGGCGATGCGTGTTGTAATCTGTGGCGGCGGCGTCATCGGAGCTTGCACTGCTTATTTCCTCCGCCGGCATGGTGTCGATGTCATCGTCGTCGAACGGACCGCCGTGGCGGCTGCAGCCTCCGGCAAAGCCGGCGGCTTTCTGGCGCGCGACTGGTGCGCGGGCACGCCCCTCGACGCCTTGGCCCGTCACAGTTTTAAGCTTCACGCGCAACTGCCCCTGGAGCTTCCCGGGCATTGGGACTACCGGCCGATGAGCGCATACAGCGGCCGGGTCGTTCCCGAAGGTGATCCGCGCCGGAACACGCGCTCTACATTCGACTGGCTCAGCAACGGCATCCACATCGCGCAGCGCATCGGCACGACCGAGACGACTGCCATCGTTCATCCCCAGAAGTTCACATCGGCCATGATGAATGCGGCGATCGCGCAAGGCGCCGAGCTGCGCCATGGCCTCTTCACGGGCATCCTGCGCGAGGCGGGTTGCACGACCGTCAAGGGCATCGGGGTGGGCGATAGCATCATCGAGGCCGACGCCGTGGTGATCGCAATGGGTCCATGGTCCCTGCTCGCCACGAAGTGGATGAGTCTGCCCGCCCTGTATGCGCAACGCAGCCCCAGCATTGTCTACGACACGGGCACACATGTATCCGCAGACGCCCTGTTTCTCGAGATGGAGATTCGCGGCCAAGTCACCCCTATCGAGGTGTTCCCCCGCCCGGACGGCACCACCTATGTGACCGCTTGTCCCGACACAGACACCTTCCCTACGGATCCGGCCCGTGTGGAGCCCGAGCCAAATCTCATGCACAGGCTGCAACAGATCTCAGAGCGACTTTCGCCGCTGTTCCGACCGGAGAAGATCATCGCCAAACAAGCGTGCTACCGCCCCGTGACAGCGGATGGCTCCCCGTTGATTGGCCGCGTGCCGCAGGAAGAAGCGCTCTACGTCGCGACTGGCCATGGGGTCTGGGGTATCCTCAATGCCCCTGCAACCGGCGAAGCACTCGCGGAGTTGATTGTCGAAGGCGCGACACGCAACGTCGACCTCGCGCCGTTCGATCCGGCCCGCCTTCCGCCACTTGATGTGCCGCGGAGGCAGTGGTCATAAGGACTCGCTCCCTGCGTTGTGAGCGCATGCCCATCGAAATCTGAACGCTTTCGGCTTCGTCAGATCATAACCGTCCCGCCGGCATCAACGGACCCATCCTGCGATCCTGCCGTTGTCCCCGACGCGGCCCGGAGCAGCCAGATGGACGATCGGCCAAGACAACCCGACCTGATACAGGATGACGGCTTCGTGCGAGTCCGGGGCGCGCGCGAGCACAATCTGAGAAACGTCGACGTCCGCATTCCTCGCAACGCCCTCGTCGTGTTCACGGGCGTATCAGGCTCGGGGAAATCCTCGCTCGCCTTCGGGACTATCTACACCGGCCTTCACCCGCGCGACGTCGAGCGCCTGATCGCGCAGCTCGAACGGATCGTTGGCAACAGCGTGATCGTGGTCGAGCATGACATGGACGACGTGGCGCACAGCGACTGGATCATCGATCTCGGGCCCGGTGCCGGTGACGAAGGCGGCAATATCGTCGCATCGGGAACGCCGCATCAGCTGGCCAAGGCCGTTGGAAAGACCGCGCGCTATCTGGCGCGGCGCT
This sequence comes from Bradyrhizobium sp. CCBAU 45321, assembly GCF_028128975.1. Classification (NCBI taxonomy): domain Bacteria; kingdom Pseudomonadati; phylum Pseudomonadota; class Alphaproteobacteria; order Hyphomicrobiales; family Nitrobacteraceae; genus Bradyrhizobium; species Bradyrhizobium sp. CCBAU 45321. The sequence goes on along the minus strand of NZ_LFKZ01000127.1, from coordinate 34,368 downwards.
TGGAGCAGTGATCGCGGGTGTGCGGGGGTCCCTTTCGCAATTGCACTCCCGGCCCGCGGAGGACGAAACTCGACTTTCGCGATGTTGACTTTCCGCCGTCCCGCTCCCCATACTTCGCGAACAACAACAAGATCGAACGACGGTTTTGAGGGAGGATAGGATGCCGACTTCACGCAGGCAGCTGCTGAAGACCTCGGCGGCTGCCGCCGCTGCACTCAGCCTCGATTGGACACGCGCCCAGGCACAAGCCGAGAACATACGCATTGGCCTGATCTACGACCTCACCGGCCCCTTCGCCGCCGGCGGTTCGGTCGCCTCCTCGATCGGCGCGCAGATCGCCATCGATCTCGTCAACGAGAAAGGCGGTGTCGGCGGCAAATACAAGGTTGCTCCGGTCGCCGCGGATTCGCAGAGCAAGCCGGACGTTGCGATCAACGAGGCCGAACGCCTGATCAGCCAGGAGAAGATCGACATCCTCAACGGCGTCTATGCGAGCTCGCATGCGGTGCCGCTCGCGGCCAAGGTCGAGCAGCAAAAGAAGATCCTCTGGATCACGACCGCGGTCTCGACCGCCGTGTTCAAGGACAAGAACCTGCAACACGTGTTTCGCGCGCAGATCCATTCGGATCAATACGGCCAGGCCTTTGCAAGCTTCCTCACCGAGCATGCCAAAGCCAAGCTCGGCATGGACCCGAAGGAGGTCAAGGTCGCGTTGATTCACGAGGACGGCCCCTATGGCGTCGGCGTTGCCTCCGCTGACGAAGCCTATGCGAAAGAGGCCGGCATTCCGGTGGTGCTGCGCGAAGGCTATTCGGCCTCGGCGCCCGATCTCTCGGTGCTGGTGACGAAGATCAAGCGGGCCAAGGCCGACGTGATTTCGCACGCGGGCTACAACCCTGACATCACCCTGTTCCTGCGCCAGGCCCGCGAGAGCGGCCTGCGCTTCAAGATGCTGTTCGGAGCCGGTGCCGGTTACAGCCAGCTCGACAAGCTGCGCGCCACGTTCGGCGCCGATATCGACCATTTTTGCAACATCGACCCGGTGCCGGCGCAGCTGCTCGATCCCGCCAAGCTCGCGCCCGGCATGGGCGATCTGATCAAGACCATGGTCAGTCGCTACCAGGCCAAGACCGGCGCCACCGACGTGCCGCCGCACTGCTCGATGGGCTTCAACCAGACCTGGGTGCTGCTCAACAACGTGCTGCCGGTCGCCAAGGAGAAGTACGGCAGCTTCGAGCCCGAGGCGATCCGGAAAGCGGCGCTCGACGTCGACATCCCCGCGGGCGGCACGATCCAGGGCTATGGCGTGAAATTCTTCCCGCCGGGCACGCCGCTCTCCGGCCAGAACGAACGTTCGACGCCGGTCGTGATGCAGAACGCCGGCGCGCACATCTCCGTGGTGTGGCCGACCAACATCCGCACGCAGGACCCGGTCTTCCCGCTGCCGAAGGGCTCGACCTACGGGGCGTGAGGGGGCGGCACGGGCGGTGTACACCCTCTCCCCTTGCGGGAGAGGGTGGCTCGCCGCGTTAGCGGCGAGACGGGTGAGGGGTCTCCCTCCGCGTGTTCAACTCTCATTGGGATGCGCGGAAACAACCCCTCATCCGGCGCTTCGCGCCACCTTCTCCCGCAAGGGGAGAAGGGAAGCGTGCCTGCGGAGACACGTTGCTTTCACAACACCACCCGCCGCCCCTCCTCCGCCGCCCAATATCCCGCGTAGTTCACCTTGATCGTCTCATACGCCAGCGCGAGGTCCGAAAGCGGCTGGCGCCCGGTCGCGACGCATTCCATGAAGTCCTGGATCTCCTGCAAATAGCCGCGCGTCCATTCCTCCTCGAGGCAGACATATTGCCAGCCGGTTTTGCGGTCCACCTTCTCGGTGATGTAGACGGAAGCGAGCTTCTCCTCGTTGGTCTGATAGCTCATCAGATGATTGTTCGGCGTGATGTTGGCGAACAGGGAGCCGCCGCTCGTATAGGTCTCGATCAGATTGCGCACGCCGCCCATGATCATGTCGCCGGAGAACACCGTCGCCTTGGTGCCGTCCGAGAAAGTGGCGGTGAGCGTGCCCCAGTCCTCGACGTCGACGGGATTGGCCTTGATGTAGCTGCGCTCCTCCGGCTTGAGCCCGGCGGTGACGTTGCCGACATCGCCGGTGACGCTGGCCACATGGATGCGCTCGCCGCGCGCCTTGGCTTCGACCTGCTTCAGATACAGCACGGCCGAGAGGGGATGGCAGCCCATGCGGATCAGCGAGCCGCCGCCGGTCATCGCCCATTGCGCGGCATGCGCGGCGTGCGAGCCGGAATGGCTCTCCTCGCCCTTCATGAACAGGATCTTGTCCTTGGTCGCCTTGATGATCTCGGCGGTCTTGGTCACGGCCGGCGCGTAGATCCAGTCCTCGGCATACATGAAGAGCTTGTCCGTGCGCTCGATCGCGGCGCGCGTCCTGTCCATCTCCTCGATCACGCGCTCATACATCAGCGCCTTCGGCACGTGCTTGCCGATCGGCTGCTGATCGCCTTCGCGGCCGAAATAGCCGGCGAACGGCTTTTCGCAGATGACGTGCTTGCCGGACTGCATGGCGGCGACGATCATCTCGGCGTGAAGATTGGGCGGGGTGCAGATGTCGACGACGTCGAGATCGCGGTCGGCGATCAGCTCGGCGAAGCTCCGGTAAACACGCGGGATATTGTGATGCCCGGCAAACGCGACAACCTTGTCGCCACGGGCAGCAACCGCCGCGACCTCGACGTCAACGCCATAGACGCGCCGGAACGCATACATGTGCAGCTCCGACACGAAGCCGCAGCCGACGAGTCCCACCCTGATCCGAGTCATAGCGCCCCCTGTCTTGCTTTGGGCGGCACTATAGCGTGCTCGGGGGCCTAATCCACCGAGACCTGAACGACGCCCGCGCCCATGATGCATGGACCCGGCAGGGGCATCACACTTTGTTACTGCTGGTGGAACACCAGCGTGCGGACCTCGATGCTCTCGCGGGGCGCGGCATCGGCCGGCGTGGTCGGATCGACGAATGCGGTATGCGGCCCGAAACGGGTCCGGCCGTCGGTTGCGGAATCGTAGCACTTCAGCAGCAGCGCCTCGTCGGGCATCATCTCCGGGAAATAGAACCAGCGGTGGTTCGGATTGTACTTCACCGAATAGGTCTCGCCGCGGCGGTTGGGATAAATCAGGTCGGAAGCGACGAGGTCTTCCGGCTTGACCGTGGTTCCGTCGGCCATGGCGAGCGGTGAATCCCGCAAGGGACCGCGGATCGGCCGCCACAGATTGATCACCTGCACGCGCCCCTTCAGCAGCTCCTCGGCTTCATCAGGCAGATGCTCGCGGACGCGGTTGGCGCCGGACGTGATGGTCTGGTCGACATGGACGCGCGTGGCAGGCTGACGCGGGCCGCCGTCGCGGATATCAGGCGCGCCCTCAACACGCTTGCGCACGGTGTGATCGAAGATGACGACGCGGTCGGCCTTCAGCGTCGCGCGCAGAAAGGCCTCCACGGCGGGATAATAGACCGCCCTCACCTCGTCCTCGTTGTAGAAATCCTTCACCTGCGTCGGGTGACGCACCAACGCAAAGCCCTCTCGATCCAGCGAGAAGTTCTGCGCGATAAGCCGCGCATCGAAGATCGGCACCTTATGCGGCTCCGGCAGCGAAGTGCTCTTGGGCTCACCCGGCGGCGGATCAAACGCGTAGGTACGCGGCTTGCCTTCGATCGGTGCGAGATAGTTGAGTTCGGCAGTGACGAAGGGAAGCGATTCGATTTTTGTTTCTTGCAGGCCCATGGCCGGTCTCCCGATGTGGTCGTCGGATTGATCTTTGCGGGAGTGCGCCGTGCCGCAAGAGCTGCGGTGCAAATAGCAATGAGGGTGTTGTCGGGCCGTGAGAATGCAGAAGGAATATTTCGAAGAAGGCGATTGCGCTGGAACGTGCTCGTCGCGCTTCACGAATGCTTGAGTGACTCGTGAGCTCTCACACCCACAGTCGTCATTCCGGGGCGCCCGAAGGGCGAGCCCGGAATCCATCGAGCCGCAATGTCTGTCGATGAATGGATTCCGGGCTCGCGACTTCGTCGCGCCCCGGAATGACGACGGAGCATTACATTTTCGCCTTCGATTGCGTCCGTGAATGAACGGCCCACGATCTCCGCTGCGTCCAGCTTCTGCTTGATCAGTCCCAGCGGAAATACAGATCGATCGTAGCCTGCGCGTCGGCGCCCACGCCATCATCGATCGGTCGGCCAGTTCGTTGACCGCCGCCGCCGACCGCAGCTTCGCAGCCGCGGGATCGAACTAGGCGGAGGCGGCGGGATGCGCAGGCTTCACCTCAAGCCCGCCATTGCATCTCGCCGCGATCCTGCTCATGCATGTTGCATGCATGAGCCTGATCGTGTGGCTGCCATCTAGCCGCGCGGTGCTCACCAATAGGCGCGGTAGTAGGGACGGGGATAAACACCGAACGGGCGGTGATAAACCCGGTACGGCCGGTAATAGCCATAGCTGTAATACGGACGGTACGGCCGATAATATCGCGGATAGACCGGTGCGTAGCCGTAGCCGCCGTAATAGGCGGGGGCGTAACCATAGCCGTAGCCCGGATATCCATAGCCGTAGCCACCGTAATAGGGTCTGCCATAGTAACCGTAAGGCGCGCTGCTGGCGATGGCGCCGCCGATGAGCGCGCCGGCTGCGAGACCACCGAGGGCAAAGCCCCAGCCACCGCCGCGCCAATGCACCGGTGTGACATTATCACCGGCCGCAGCCTTCATCGTCGCAACGTTGGTCGGCATCGGGGCCGCCGTGGCCTGCCCGATCTGGGCCACCATGACCACGCCGACCAATGAACAGGCAATCGCCGTCTTCCAGATCCTCATCGTCCTACTCCCTGTCTGACCTTTCGCTTGGAAAAAGGATCGCAGCGTCATGATCGGACATCCTTGCGCCAAGTCAAAGCATTGAATTTCAAAGCCTGGAGTTTGCGTGCACCGCACAAGACGCTTGCCTCCGTTCTGATCAACCGGTGCCCGGCGACGTCGCCGCCTGTGACAGCCGCGCGACGGTGGCTGAGGCCCGATCACCCGGCAAGGCATTAAGCTTCCCGTGCATTCGCAACCAACAACCACCTTCACGATTTACTATTCGTGCCATTACTATCGGTTCCAATGTGCGCGGCCGGGAGGCTTCTCGCGAGCGCCAGAGTTGTGGGAGGATCACATGAGTGCCGCGAGACCCGAGCCGCTTGCCCGTCAGGCGCTGGCCTTTGTCCTGGCCGGAGGACGCGGCAGCCGCCTGCTGGAGCTGACCGACCGCCGCGCCAAGCCGGCGGTCTATTTCGGCGGCAAATCCCGCATCATCGATTTCGCGCTGTCGAACGCGGTGAACTCCGGCATCCGCCGTATCGCGGTGGCGACCCAATACAAGGCGCACAGCCTGATCCGGCACCTTCAGATGGGCTGGAACTTCTTCCGCCCCGAACGCAACGAGAGTTTTGACATCCTCCCCGCCAGCCAGCGCGTCTCCGAGAGCATGTGGTATGTCGGCACGGCGGACGCGGTGTACCAGAACATCGACATCATCGAATCCCACGCCTGCCGCTTCATCGTCGTGCTGGCCGGAGACCACATCTACAAAATGGACTACGAGGTGATGCTGCGCCAGCACGTCGAGAGCGGCGCCGACGTCACCGTCGGCTGCCTCGAGATGCCGCGGACCGAATCCTCCGGTTTCGGCATCATGCATGTCGACGAGAACGGCTGGATTCAGGAGTTCCTGGAGAAGCCGAAAGATCCGCCGCCGATGCCGGGCAAGCCGGACGTCTCGCTCGCCAGCATGGGCATTTACGTGTTCGACGCGAGATTCCTGTTCGATCAGCTCAAGCGCGATGCCGAGGACCCGAACTCGAACCACGATTTCGGCAAGGACATCATTCCCTACCTCGTCAAGAACGGCCGCGCGATGGCGCACCAATACTCGACCTCCTGCGTTCGCTCCGGCACCGACACCCCCGCCTATTGGCGCGACGTCGGCACGGTCGACGCCTATTGGGCCGCCAATATCGACCTCACCGACGTGGTGCCCGAGCTCGACCTGTTCGACCGCGCCTGGCCGATCTGGTCCTATGCCGAGATCACGCCGCCGGCGAAATTCGTCCATGACGAGGAGAGCCGGCGCGGCCAGGCGGTGAGTTCGCTGGTCTCCGGCGGCTGCATCATCTCCGGCGCCTCGCTGCGCCGCTCGCTGCTGTTCACCGGCGTGCGCATCAACTCCTACGCCAATGTCGAGAACGCGGTGATCATGCCCTACGTGAATGTCGGCCGCGGCGCCCGCTTGAGGAACGTCGTGATCGACCGCGGCGTCGAGATCCCGGAAGGGCTCGTCGTCGGCGAGGATCCCGAGTTCGACGGAAAGCGCTTCCGCACCACCGAGCAGGGCATCTCGCTGATCACCCAGCCGATGATCGACAGGCTCAATACATGATGCCTGTTCGCGTCCTCGCGGTCGCCTCTGAAGTCTATCCCCTCATCAAGACCGGCGGCCTCGCAGATGTTGCGGGCGCGCTGCCGGTTGCGCTGAAGGCGCATGGCGTCGAGATGCGCACCTTGCTGCCGGGCTATCCCGACGTGATGCGCCTTTTGTCCGGCACAGAGGAACTGCGGCGCTGGCCGGATTATTTCGGAGGCCCCGGCCGGCTGCTGGCGGGCTCGCATGCCGGGCTCGATCTGTTCGTGCTGGACGTGCCGCATCTCTATGCGCGGCCGGGCAACCCCTATGTCACCACCGATGGCATCGACTGGGCGGACAACGGCGTGCGCTTCGCCGCGCTGTCGCGCGTGGCGGCCGATATCGGCCACGGCCTCGCGCCGGCCTTCGTGCCCGATGTCGTGCACGCCCACGATTGGCAGGCGGGGCTCGCGCCGGCGTATCTGCACTACGACAATCGTCCGCGGCCCGGCACCGTGATGACCATTCACAACATGGCCTACCAGGGCAAGTTCGCCCCTGAGCTGATCGGATCGATCGGCCTGCCCTGGCATGCCTTCAACGTCAGCGAACTGGAATATTTCGGCGGCATCAGCTTCTTGAAGGCCGGCTTGCGCCTTGCCGATCGCATCACCACGGTATCGCCGACCTACGCGAAGGAAATCCAGAGCGACGAAGGCGGCATGGGCCTCGGCGGCCTGCTTCGTGAACGATCGAGCGTGCTGAGCGGCATCCTCAACGGCATCGACACCGAGGTCTGGAATCCGCAAACCGATCCGCACATCGCCTACCGCTTCGGCGCGGAAGACCTGACCTTCCGGGCCGCGAACAAGGCGGTGCTGCAGCAGCAGTTCAATCTCGATTCCTCGGACGAAGCGCCACTGCTCGGCGTCATCAGCCGGCTGTCGTGGCAGAAGGGGCTCGATCTCCTGATGGAAGCCATCCCAACCATCCTGCGCGAAGGCATGCAGCTCGCGCTGCTCGGCAGCGGCGACCGCGATCTGCAGGATGGCTACCAGGCCGCGGCCCGCTCCAATCCGGGCCGGATCGGCGTCGTGATCGGCTATGACGAAATCCTGGCGCACCTGATCCAGGCCGGCTCGGACGCGCTGATCGTGCCGTCGCGCTTCGAGCCGTGCGGCCTGACCCAGCTCTGCGCGCTGCGCTATGGCGCGGTGCCGATCGTCTCGCGCGTCGGCGGCCTCGAAGACACCATCGTCGATATCGGCGAGGCCGACGCGTCCGGCCACGATGCCACCGGCTTCAAATTCGCCCCCGTGACGGCGGATGCCCTCGCCGGCACGCTGCGCAAGGCCAACACCGCCTTCCACGACAAGCTGACCTGGCGCCGCTTGCAACGCAGCGGCCTTGCGACCGACGTCTCCTGGCGCAACCGCGCCGGCGACTATGCCGCGCTGTACCGCGGGCTGATGACGGCCCGCGCGTGAGGCAGAGCCGAATCCATGCTATAGAGCCGGACATGGACCCCTTCGCGATCAAGCTGCTCGGCTTTGCCGCCGCCACCTGCACCACCGTCGCCTACGCGCCGCAGTTCATCAAGGTCTGGAAGACCCGCTCGGCGCGCGACATTTCCCTCGGCATGTTTCTGGTCATGATGCTGGGCCTCACGCTCTGGCTCATCTACGGCCTGCTTTCAGGCGATGCCCCTCTGGTCGCGGCGAACGCCGTCACCATGGTTCTTGCCGGCGGCATTCTGGTAATGAAGCTGAGATATGGGTGAGGCTTTTCTTCGCCTCTCCCCGCTTGTGGGACGACGGAGAAGAGATCATTACCCAAACACATACGAGGCCATCGCCACATGCGCGACCTCGTCGACGAAGACGCGCCGTCCGACGTCGCTTCCCGCAGCACCGGCCGCCACCATCAGCGGCAGCAGATGATCCTCGCGCGGATGCGCAAGGCGGGCGCTCGGCGCATTCTCCCAATCGACCAGCATGGCATTGCGGCGCGCCGCATCGGGGTTGCTGATTGCCTCGTTCAGGTAGGCCTCGAAATCATACGAGACGGGCTTGGACTCCGGACGGTTGAAGCCGCGCATGTTGTGATAGGTCAGGCCGCTGCCGACGATCAGGATGCCTTCGTCGCGCAAGGATGCGATCGCCTGCCCCACCTTGACGTGCTCGGCCGCGTCATAGCTGGACTTCAGCGACAGCAGCACGATCGGCATGTCGGCGTTCGGATACATCAGCCCGAGCGGAACGAACGTGCCGTGATCGAAACCCTGGTCGGGATCTTCGCGGCAATCGAGGCCGGCATGCGTGAGCAGCGCCTTCACTTGCGCGGCAAGCTCGGGCTTGCCCGGCGCCGGATATTTGAGGTGGTAGGTATGCTCGGGGAAACCGTAATAGTCGTAGACCATCGGTGGATGCGGCGAGGTCGAGACCGTGAAGGCGTCGGCTTCCCAATGCCCGGTGATGACCAGCACCGCCTTCGGCCTCTCGGGCAGAAGCTGCGGCAAGTTCGCGAACGCCTCGGCAGTCTTGGCATATTGCACCCGCCTGTCCTCCATGAAGGGCCAGGGGCCGCCGCCATGCGACAGGAACAGGGTCGGAAATCGCGTCATCGGCTCGTCTCATTGACAACGGGCGCGCGCGGGCAGTCCGCACGTTCGGCGGTGAGCATAGGCAAAGCAGCATGGTTAGCAAGTCGTTAACGATTTGCCGCCCAGAATCCCCGCTGGGCCGAAGCAGTCGGCCTGAAGACAAGTGAGACGTGCGATGAGGAAGTTTGCGCTGGGGGACGTCGTCAACAGTGACAAGGGCCGCCGCGGTGTCGTCCGCGCCGCCTTCAAGTCGCGGGATGGCCAGCAGTTCTATGCCGTCGAGAAGGACGGCGCGATGGACTATCTGGAGGAAGACCGGCTCAGCCCGGCGCCGCGCGTCGAGCTCGCGGCTTAAATCCGATTCATCTCCTGCCCTCATTTGCGAGCCGGTCGAGGCGATCCGCGAACGGATCGTCACCGCTCGCGATGCCATCATTCGTGATCAGCAGCAGGCGATCGCCGCCAGCTGCGTCCCAGCGTGGCAGGTCGGGACCATGTAGGTCGGGACCATTGGGATCGCCACTTCGGGCGAAGTTTATCCAATAGGCGCGCATGCGGCCTGCGACCTCGCGATCGCGCCGCGACAGGATGCCCGCACCGGGCACGCCTTCCGCACCGAAGATGAACTGCAGCTCGCGCCCGTGGCCGACGTCCGGATTGGCGCGCCTGGCCTCCGGCACATAGGCGAAGCGGTAGCGAAAGGTCGGCGCGCCGCCTGCCGCGTGCAGACGTGCCAGCAGCCGCACCGGCTCGGAAAAGACCTTGTCGGTGTAAATTCTTGCCGCGAGATCCGACGGTCTGGTGAGATCGGGATAGAGCTTGCGCAATTCGCCGCCGCCCGCGCCCGGCGGCGCAAGCTCCTCCTTGATCGCGGTCTCGTTCTCCAAGCCGTTCTCATCCTCGTTCGAGCCGACGATCAGGGGAATGCGGCTTTGGCGTCCGGCCGCAAAACCTGCGGCGAGGTCCTCGCTCACAAGACGTCCATCCATCATCGGTGCAAAGCTGCTTGGCGATGTCTCCAGCAATTGTTTCTCGGCGGCCAGCAGGCGCCGCGGCTCGACGGCGCGCAGATCCGTCTTCGGCGAAAGCGCGGCCACGAACTCCCGGCCGACGGCCTCGGCCTCATCTGCCGAACGCAGGCGCGCGCGGCCGGGCACCGATTGCAGAATGGCCTTGTGGAAGAGATCGCGCGCTTGCGCGGACAACATCAGCAGCGCGATCGATGTCGCGCCTGCATTGCTGCCGAACAGCGTGACGTTGCCGGGATCGCCGCCGAAGGCCGCGATGTTGTCGTGCACCCAGTGCAGCGCGGCGATCTGGTCCATCAGGCCGAAATTGCCGGAGCCGGCGTCCGACAGCGCGGGATGCGAGAGCCAGCCGAGCGCGCCGAGGCGATAATTCACGGTGACCACGATGAGGCCCGCCTGCGCCAGCTTGGCGCCATCGAATAGCGGATCGTTCGCGGTGCCCGTGACGAACGCGCCGCCAGGGATGAACACCATCACCGGCAACGGGCCGTCGACCCCGAAAGGACGAAACACGTTCAGCGTCAGGCAATCCTCGCTCGCCGCCGGCAGCGCCGGCTGAAGGCACGGCGCACCGTATTCGTAGGCGGTGCGCATCTCCGAGCTTTCGGTCGTCGGCTGCGGCGGTCGCCAGCGCAGTGCCCCGACCGGCGGCGCCGCGTAAGCCAGGCCCTTGAACGAGGCCACCTCGCCTTCCACGGCACCGAGCATCTGCCCTTCACGGGTCAGCGCGAATGGAAACTGCCCGACCGGCTGGGCGGCGGCCGAACCGGCGCCACACAAGACTGCAATAGCCGCAACGAATGCAAGCAAGGCCCGCATCTTCGCAACCATCTCGATGAAGGGTTTCGGCAGGTTATGTCCAGAGCCGTCGGCAAGGCAAGCCTCGCGCCTTGAGCCTAAGCGCCTTTGCCAATCAGCTCCGCGAGCGCGTGGCGCGCGACGATGCCGAGCTCGCCCAGCGTGGAGTGGCCCGCCCGTGCCGCCTCGATCAGGCGCTCGGCGATGAACCTGCGGCTGTCGTGATCGCCGCCATGCGGCAATTGCCGGCACGTCTGCTCGAGGACGACGTCCATGTTCGCTCTGGTTCGCTCACTCAACTCTGTCATGACGCCCGGGGCGGTGCGCGTGGCTTGTAAGCGCAAGCATACACAGAAGGACGATGGCTGATTACCCCGGGCGATCACGGCCATTGTGCATCGCGGTGCGTGTGGTGCCGCAAGATTCGCGCGGTCACGAAGCCGCCGCAAACGACCACCCTGAGATTGCACTTGCTGTAATGACAAGCTGAGCCTGCGGCTATAGCCTGCCGCCAAAACAAGACATCCGGGAGGAATACCATGCCTGACGCAATGGTTGCCACACGTGCCTCCGATGAGCGCGGAACCGCTCAGCAGGTCGATGTTGCCGTGGTCGGCGCCGGATTTGCCGGCCTCTACCTTCTCTATCGCCTGCGCAAGGCGGGGTTCTCGGCAGTCGGGCTCGACGAGGCCGGCGATGTCGGCGGCACCTGGTACTGGAACCGCTATCCGGGCGCGCGCTGCGACATCCAGACCATCGACTACAGCTACACGTTCGATCCGGAGCTCGAGACCGCCTGGGCCTGGTCGGAGAAATACGCGACCCAGCCCGAGATCCTGCGCTATCTCGGCTTCGTCGCCGATCGCTACGATCTGCGCCGCGACATCCGTTTCAAGACCAAGGTCACCGAAGCCAGATGGGACGAAGCGTCCGAGCGCTGGCTCATCACCACGGACAATGGGCCACCCGTCTCCTGCCGCCATTACATCATGGCGACCGGTTGCCTCTCCGCGCCGAAGCCGCCGGAGATCGACGGCGTCAAGGACTTCAAGGGCGAGGTCTATTTCACCGGGCGCTGGCCGCATGACGGCGTCGATCTCACCGGAAAGCGCGTCGCCGTGATCGGCACGGGCTCCTCGGCGATCCAGTCGATCCCTGTGATCGCCGAGCAGGCTGCGCATCTGACGGTGTTCCAGCGCACACCGAATTTCGCTTTGCCGGCGCATAACGGCCCGGCGCCCGCGGACCGCATGAGCCTGCTGCAGAGCGACCGCGCGGCCTATCGCGAGCAGGCGCGGCAGTCGATGGCCGGCGTGCCCTACCCGCAGCAGACGGTCGTGAGTTGGCAATTGAGCGATGCCGAGCGCCGCGAGCGGTTCGAACGCGCCTGGGCCGCCGGCGACCTCGTCCACATCCTGACGCAGCTCTGGGCCGACCAGGCCGTCGACGTCGACGGCAACAAGATCGTCCAGGACCTGATCCGCGAAAAGATCCGCGTCGCCGTCAAGGATCCCGAGACCGCCGCGGCGCTGATGCCGGACGACCATCCTTTCGGCGCGAAACGCCCCTGCCTCGAGACCAATTATTACGCAACCTACAACCGGCCGAACGTCACGTTGGTCAATCTGCGCAAGGAGCCGATCAAGGCGATCACCGCGAGCGGCATCTCCACGAACGGTCGCAGCTTCGACGTCGACGTCATCGTCTTCGCAACCGGCTTCGACGCCATGACCGGCGCGATCCGTGCCGTGCATCCGATCACCGGGCGCGGTGGCAAGTCGCTGTCCGATGTCTGGGCGCAGGGACCGCAGACCTATCTCGGCCTCACGGTCGAGGGCTTCCCGAACTTCTTCATGATTACCGGACCCGGAAGCCCGTCGGTGCTGTCAAACATGGCGGTGTCGATCGAGCAGCATGTCGACTGGGTGGTCGATCGCCTTGCATCGCTGCGCGATGCCGGCTTCACCACAATCGAGCCGACCGAGACGGCACAGGCCGGCTGGAACAGGCACATGGCCGACTGCTCGATGCTGACGCTGCACCGGCTCGCCAACACCTGGTACACCGGCGCCAACGTGCCGGGCAAGGTGCAGGGCCTGATGCCCTATACCGGCGGCGTCGGCCCTTATCGCAGCATCTGCGACGAGGTGGTCAGCCGCGGCATGCTCGGCTTCAAGCTCACCGGCCCCGATGGCGCCGCGCAATGCAATGACGGCGAGGTAGTGCGCCTGCAGCCGGACGTGCGGCTGGTGCTGAACCTGCTCGCCTCGCTCAACCTGCCGCCGATCGAGTCGATGGGCGCGCTCGGCGCCCGCGCCTTCGTCAACGAGTTCAACAAGGGCCGGCCTGCGGGGCGGCCGATCGGCGAGATCGTCGACGGCACCCTGCCTGTCGCCGACGGCGCGCTGCCCTACCGCGTCTACAAGCCGGCAACGCCGGGACCGCATCCGGTCGTGGTCTATTTCCACGGCGGCGGCTGGGTGCTCGGCGACGAGCAATCGGACGAGCCGTTTTGCCGCGACATGGTGCGGCGGACCGGCATGATGTTCGTCAGCGTCGGTTATCGCCACGCACCGGAGCATCGCTTCCCGACGGCTGCGGAGGACGGCTATGCGGCCACGCGCTGGATCGCCGAGCACGCCGCCGAGCTCGGCGGCAGGCCGGGCCCGGTGCTGGTCGCCGGCTGGAGCGCCGGCGGCAACATCGCGGCCGTCACCTGCCAGCTCGCGCGCGACCGCGGCGGGCCAGCCATCGCCGGCCAGCTTCTGGTCTGCCCGGTCACCGACTGCAGCTTCGAGCGGCCCTCCTACAACGAAAACGGGACCGCCTACTTCCTGACGCGCTCGCTGATGTACTGGTTCTGGGACCTCTATTGCTCGCCGGCGGACCGCACCGACCCGCGGGTCTCGCCGCTGCGCGGCAAGGTCGCCGGCCTGCCGCCGGCCCTCGTGGTCACCTGCGAGTTCGATCCGCTGCGCGACGAGGGCATCGCCTATGCCGAGGCAATGGCCGCAGCGGGCGTGCCGGTCGAGCAACTGAAGGCGCGCGGCCACTTCCACTCGTCCTTCGCGATGGTGGACGTGGTGATCACAGGCGTGTCGGGCCGGGTGCAGATGGCGGAGGCCTTGCGGCGCTTTGCCGGGCTGCCGCCGGAGGTCCGCCGCGGCGAGAACAACCAGGAGCATGACAGCCCCGGGCGCAGGATCGCGGCGGCCGCGAGCTGAGTGGCGACAGGCCGCCGGGAACCGTTTCCCGGCCGGCGTCGCGATTGGTGTGGCGCCGGCAGCCGGCTGTATCCGCCGGATACAGCTAAGGCTGCTGGTCGGGCAGCAACATCGCTGCGGCGATGAGGCCGCCTGCTGATCCAAGAGCCGCAACAAGCCACGGCCACGCATAATCGGCAGCCGTTCCTTCCTCCGATAGAATCGCACCGAGCGCTGCGATGCCGAGTGCAAATCCGGCCTGCCGCATGACCACGGTGACCGCCGAGGCCATGCCCGCTTGGGCCGGGGGCACCAGCGCAACGACAGCGCTCGACAGTTGCGGATGCGCCAGGACTGCGCCAATCCCGGTCAACAGCATTCCGGTCGCCGCCGCAGCGAGAACGACTTGCGCATTCAGCAGCCAGCCGCTCGCCGCCAGGACCAGAATGAGATCTCCTGCCAGCAGCGCCAGCATCGCCGTCGCGAACAGCCGGCGCCAGCCCCAGCGTGTTGCGAGGCGAGCACCATAGGGCGGCAGCAGAAGCATCGGCAACGTCGCCAAGAGCATTGCGAAGCCAACGGACGGGCCTGCCCAGCCGAACGCTGCGTTCAGGAACGGAGGCAGATAGACGAGAACCGCCCAGTATCCGACGGAAACAGCAATCAGCAGCGAGGAAATGCCGACCATGACCGGCCGCATGAACACAGCGGGGTCGAAAATCGGAACGGGCCGCCGGCGCTGCTGCATCACGAAGATGGCGAGCAGACAGGCGCTCAATCCGAGCCCCGCTGCAATCCGGGCCGGCACTTCACCTCCCTCCAGCACGCTCTCGATCGCAATACCAAGCGCAAGGGTGAGAAGCACGACACCGCTCCAGTCCAGCGGGCGGCCGGCGGGATCACGCGACTCTGCGACCAACCGCGGAACGGCCAGAAGCGTGAGCAGACAAAGCGGGATATTGGCGAGGAAGATCCAGCGCCATCCGAACCAGGCCGAAACAAGTCCCCCGAGCGCTGGTCCGAGCGCCATGGCGATGCCTGAGAGCACGCCCATGAATGCAAAGGCGCGGGCGCGCTCGTCAGGCCGAGCATAGGCATTCGCAAGCAGCGCAATGCCACCCGTGATGACGAACGCCGCGCCGAGGCCTTGAACTGCGCGCCCGGCCCACAGCATTGAACCGCCCGCCGCGAAGCCGCAAATGATCGATCCGACCAGGAACACGACGTTGCCGCCAAGCAGAGCGCGTCGACGTCCATACTTGTCGGCCAGCGCGCCCGCAGCGAGCAGCCCACCGGTAAATGCCAGACTATAGGCATCCATCACCCAGGCGTAGGCAGCGCTGCCGAAACCGAGTTCGGCGGCCATGGCCGGCATCGCGACAACAACCGCGGTCACGTCGAATTGCGTCAGAAAGGCCGCCATGCCGAGCATCATCGCCGGCAGCAGGTCGTGCCAACGGCCTCTGGACTGCAGGTCGGGTTCAGGCGTGATCATCGTTGTCCCATCTTGAAAGCGTCTGGTACCGATATGCATGCGGGGGCGAGGCCTGCGCCAATGCAATGCATTCACATCGGTATGAAAATGATTCATGATGATGCAATGCGTTCATTTCCTCCCTTTGACGGGCTGATTGCGTTCGAGGCAGCCTTGAGACATGCGAGCGTCACGCGCGCCTCCGCGGAGCTCGGGCTCACGCAGAGCGCGGTCAGTCATCGGCTGCGCAAGCTCGAGGACTTCGTCGGGACGCCCCTCCTCATTCGGCAGCCGAGTGGCTTGTGCGCCACGCCCGCCGGTATTGCGCTCTCGAACGAGTTGGCCGGTTTGCTCGACAGGATGGCGGATTTTCGTGCGCTTTGTC
Organism: Bradyrhizobium sp. CCBAU 45321; assembly: GCF_028128975.1. Taxonomy (NCBI): domain Bacteria; kingdom Pseudomonadati; phylum Pseudomonadota; class Alphaproteobacteria; order Hyphomicrobiales; family Nitrobacteraceae; genus Bradyrhizobium; species Bradyrhizobium sp. CCBAU 45321. Next base: position 18,420 of record NZ_LFKZ01000127.1, on the reverse strand, counting down.
GCGCCGCCGCTCCGCCGCCGGCGTTGAAAGTCGGCGTCGGTGCAGCGCTTGCCGACTATTGGCTCGTGCGCCGCTTGCCCGATTTTGCGCTAGAGCATCCGGGCATACCGGTTGAGCTGGCCGTACGTGAAGCCGACGCACATGCGAGGTCGACCGATCTCGACGTAGCGGTTGTGTGGCAACCAGCGGCGGGCTTGAGGCCGACGTCGACGCAGCGCTTGCTATTTCGCGAGCATGTTTACCCCGTCTGCCACCCACGCCTGCTGCCTGGCCAGCAGCCACTGACCGACGTGACGCGCCTCAAATCCTTGCCGCTCCTGCACAAGGGCCGGACCGGCGACGAGCGCGGGGTCGAATGGTCATGGACCTCCTGGTTTGAACGATTGGGCCTCGGCCGCCCGCCACCCGCCGAGATACGTTTTGCGACGATAGCCACCGCCATAGCCGCGGCCCTGGCCGGCAATGGGATCGTGCTTGCGCGTTCGCTGCTGGTCTAGGATGCCCTCAGGGAGGGCAGGCTGGTACGGGTGCTTCCGCCATCGTGGGACATGCCGTCGAGCAAGGCTCAAATCGTGCGCTGGCCCGCGGCAATGGCCAAAGATCCCCGGGTGAAGGCGTTTGTCCGCTGGATATTGCACATTCCGAAGATTCCCAGCGATTGAGCGTTGCGCCGGAGCGCATTGGCCGGGAACTATTTCCCGGCTGCCGCGTTGGGGTTTCGTGGCATTGAGATGCAGCGATAGGTTTATGGGCCCCGGCACGCGAGCACGTGTGCTGGGGTCGTGTTTTGCGTGAGGCAGGGCGATGGGGGACGTGGTCGGGGATTCAAAGGTCGATTTCGGTGCGCTTGCGGCGCTGCATAAATGGCCATCACTTGCCAATCAGCGCCAGCCTGACCGGGAGCCCTACCAGCTCATCGAAGGCACGCTCGACGATTGCATCTCGGCTTTCATGCAGAAGCCGGCGACGACCCGCCATCTCTACGAGATCCGCACCGTGGCGCAGCCGCCGCTCGTCACCGAAATCCTCTCCCCCGAACACGTCCTCGAGCTGTCGCGCTTGAGAGAATTTCTCTGACGCCCCTCACAAGCGCGCGAGTAGGAACCTTCTTCCGGTTCTTCCCGTTGTCAGGGATCAAAGCAATGACGTGAGCGCCTCGAGATGTTTGACACCGGCGTATCATCACCGATCGTGCCTTACGGAGCGGACCAGACCCTGTTCGTAGTGGTCGATCGCCGTGACGAGGCGACCGAAATCCGCATCGAGCGCAGCGATCTTGACACCACGATCGGCGAGCTCGTCGCCGGCTGCTTCAATGACCCGATCAAGGTGATCTCGTTCAACACGCTCGAGCACTGGATGAAGGATATCTCGTGCGACGTCGCCGGCGAGATCCGCGCACGGTGCGACATCTATGGAATAGAGCTCCCCGATTATCTCAGCGACTTCATCGAAAGCCACTCTCAAAGCGCGATGAAATGAAGCTCGCTTGCCGAAAGGACGGAGGTGCGCTCCCTCCCTGCTTGCGGGAAAGACTATCGCATTGCGTCCATCCTTCGAGACGCCCGCTTTGGGCGGGCTCCTCAGGATGAGGGCGGAGTGCGCGTCAGCAGTTTCAACGAGTACTGATGCTGATTAGCCTCATCCTGAGGAGGCGCGTCAGCGCCGTCTCGAAGGACGAGGCGTGCGCGCAGGCCGCCGTCACAAGTCGTATGCGATAGCCCTGCGCTTTGCGGGAGAGGAAATGCACCTTCCTTGTAGCAATCAAACCTGACCGCATCGCGCTTTAGTTGCGGCGGTGCTTGCCGGCGATGACCTCGATCTCGCGGCGGCGTTCGCCCGCGAAGGTCAGCAGCTTTTCGATCGTCAGCGTATCCGTGATCCGTTTGGCGAGCCGCTCGGCGCGCGCAGCCTGATCTTCGAGATGCTGGATCGTGTTCAAGCGTTGCCTCCCCCAAAGCCCCCAATTGTGCGGACAGCCATGGTGCTTGAGAAGCCGCTAACAGCCGGTTAAGCGTCCCGTACGGTCGCGACGCGTGGCGCCCTATTGCACGACTTCGAGCCTGACATTGGTAATGCCCTTGTCGACCATGCCGAGCGCCTCGGCGGCGGACGGCGAGATGTCGACCACGCGTCCGCGCACGAAGGGCCCGCGATCGTTGACCCTGACCGTAACGAAACGGCCGGAGGAGGTCTCGGTAACGCGCAGCTTGGTGCCGAATGGCAGGGTGGGATGCGCCGCGGTCAATTCGTTCCTGTCGAACTTCTCGCCGCTCGCGGTCTGCGTATCCGAATAGAAGCTGGCGATGCCGTGCGAAGCGGTTTGCTTTGCGTCACGGTCGGGGACGCGCGCCCGGCTGATCGGGCGCGGATGCAGCGCCGCCACCCTGTGCGGGCGCTCGACCGCGGCTTGCCGGGTTGTTCCGGCGAGATCGGCTTTCTGACGGCCGACCGGCGATTGCGAGCAGGCGGCGAGCGATGCGGCCCCAAGGATTGCGACCAACAACCGGCTCGAGCTCGCCAGCGACATCCGGGCAGTTTCGGCACTTGCAATGCGAGACATGATGCGCCCTCCGAACAACCCCAAGTTTCGGTGGGCAATGAGGGCAGAACCTTGTCGGAACAAAAGCGGCTCTGGGGCCGCCTTCGTTTCGCGCCAGCTGTGGCGATTCCACCACAGTGACCTGTTCAGAATCGGGACAGATCGGCCCCCTTTAGGCGCGATGAAATGAGGCTTGATCGCGCAACGACGGAGGTCCGCTCCCTCTCCCGCTTGCGGGAGAGGGTTGGGGAGCGGGTGTGCTTCCGCAATGGGACAATCTTCCCAAGAGGAGAAAGCCCTCTCCCGGCGCTTCGCGCCGACCTCTCCCGCAAGCGGGAGAGGTGAACGAGCCGCGGCAATACCAAAAGCTTGGCGAGCGCCCAACCAGATCAACCGTCGGCCTGGTCCCTCAGTACTTCGGCTCGTACATCTGCGACTGGACCAGGGCCTTCACGTCGTTGGGCGCGGGTCCGTCGGCGAGCGCGCGTTGATAGGCCACATCCGCAACCGCCGCCGCGATGCGCACGGAGACCTCGCGGATGCGCGGCAGTGCCGGATAGAGGCTGCCCTGAGCCAGGTCCTCCTTGCCGACGCAATCGGCGAGCGCGTGGGCCGCCGCCATGAACATCTCGTCGGTCACGAGGCGCGAGCGGCTGGCGATGACGCCGAGGCCGACGCCCGGGAAGATGTAGGAATTGTTGCCCTGGCGCGGCACGAAGCTGCGGCCGTTGAGCTTGACCGGATCATACGGACTGCCGCAGGCGAACAGCGCGCGTCCCTCCGTGTAGCGATAGGCATCCTCCGCCGAGCACTCGGCTTTCGAGGTCGGGTTGGAGAGCGCGAACACGATCGGCTGCTCGTTGAGCTCGGCCATCGCCTTGAGCACGTCGGGCGTGAAGGCGCCGCCGACCGCGGCGACGCCGATGATCGCCGTCGGCTTCAGCGTCTTGATCGCGGTGAGGAAGTCGGCGATCGGCGCCTGACCGGCATGGGCATAGCGGAGCTTATGGCCAGAAAGGCCTTCACGGCCGCTGACGACGAGACCGCGGGAATCCACCAGCCAGTTGCGGCGAAGCGCGTCCGCCTCGGACGCGTCTTCCGCCATCATGGCGGAGACCACGAGATCGGCGATGCCGGTCGCCGCCTCGCCCGCCCCGAGGAACAGGATCTTCTGATCCTTCAGCTTGCCGCCCGAGATGCGCAGGGCCGAGAACAGGCCGGCGAGCGCCACCGCCGCGGTGCCCTGGATGTCGTCGTTGAAGACGCAGGCCTCGTCGCGATATTTGTGCAGCAGCTTGAACGCCGAATGATTGGCGAAGTCCTCGAACTGGATCAGCACGCCCGGAAACGTCTTTCGCGCGGCCTGCATGAACTCGTCGACGAAGCTGTCATAGGCCTCGCCCGTCAGCCGCCGCTCGCGCAGGCCGAGATAATAGGGATCGTTCAACAGCTCTTCATTGTTGGTGCCGACATCAAGCACGATCGGCAAGCACGCTTCCGGATGCACGCCGGCGCAGGCCGAATAGAGCGAGAGCTTGCCGACGGGGATACCCATCCCGTTGGCACCGAGATCGCCAAGTCCCAAAATGCGCTCGCCGTCGGTGACGACGATCAGCCTGGCCTGGTAGGGCCAGTTCTTCAGGATCTCCGCGATCTGGCCGCGGTCGCGCGAGGAGATGAACATGCCGCGCGGCCGCTGGAAGATCAGGCCGTATTTCTGGCAGGCAAGTCCGACCGTCGGGGTGTAGATGATCGGCTGGATCTCGTCGATATTGTCGACGACGACGCGGAAGAACAGCGCCTCGTTGCGGTCATGCAGCGCGTTCAGGGCAACGTATTTTTCCAGGTCCGTCGGCAGCGTGCGCAGATTGGTGAGCACGCGCTGAGCCTGCGTCTCCATCGTCAGCACGCAGGGCGGCAACAGGCCGCGCAAGCCGAGTGCGGCGCGCTCTGCTTCCGTGAAGGCCGTGCCCTTGTTGAGCAGGGGGTCGCGCAGCAGCGTCATGCCGTGCGCGATCTCGGATGATGTCGAATGGGCGCTGACCCGAGCAGGTCTATTCACGATTCCCCCAAGGAGTTTCTTATTGAACCGCGGCCATTGTCGGCCAGCGTTCAGTCGAGATCAAGGACGTAGCGACTCCGGCCGCGATCGTGATCTCGCACCGCAGCAGATTTTTGCAAACGCCTGGCACTTGCGCGCGAAAAGGTTTAACGCGCCAACCGGGGCGCGCGTTGGCGGACGCGCAAATAAAGGCAGGCCACACTTTGGGACTGTTTATCCCGCCGCCCGCCGGGGCGTCAGATTGGCAGCGCTGTCTGCCGGCGGCGCGATGTGCATCAGGATGGTCTGCCCCGACGATGCGACCTCGATGCCGTTCTGCTGAAAGCGCAGCTTCATGCGGCGGTTGAATTCGCGCTGGACCGGCCAGCGGCCGGCCTCGGTGCAGCGGATCTGCCCGACGATCGACACCATCGCGCCGTCGACCTTGTCGACGCCCCACAGCTCGAGGTCGCCGCGGATGAGCGCGCGGAAATCCGCTTCACGGCGCATCTCGTCGACGATGTCCTTGAGGATCTGGCCGGCGCGGTCGGTGTCTTCCTTGTAGGCGACGTTGACGCTAACCGAGGCGTTGCCGGCGCCGCGGCTGGCATTGGTGATGGTCGTGACCGCGCTGAACGGCACGATGTGCACGGCGCCGTCGCCCGCGCGCAGGCGGATGGTGCGGATCGAGACGTTCTCGACGACGCCCGACAGCCCGGACACGCTGACGGTGTCGCCGACCTGCACCGTATTCTCCAGCAGCAGGAACAGGCCGGTGATGAGATCCTGCACCAGCTTCTGCGAGCCGAAGCCGATCGCAATGCCGACGATGCCGGCGCCCGCGAGCAGCGGGGCGACGTTGACGCCGATCTCGCTCAGCGCCGTGAGGCCGACGATTGTCGCGATCAGGCAGAGCAGCGCGGTGCGCAGCATCGGCTGGAAGGTGCGCAACCGCGCCGCGCGGGCATAGTGCCCGTCCCGCGACAGCGTATTGATCTGGCGGTCAAGGAGCGCATTGCTGGCTTCCCAGATCGCTGCAGCGATGAGTACGGCAAGGCCGATGGTCACCACGGCCGAGATCAGCCGGCTGCCGATCTGGCCGCCATAGAACCAGACGATCGCGTCCACGCCCCAGACCTCGAGCACCGCCACGAAACCGATGAAGGCGATCACGCCGGATACGATCCTGCGGAGCAGCGGCAGATAGCGGTTGGCACGGATCTCGAGGCCGGGAAAGCGCTGGAGGATTTCCGGCTTGATGCGGAAGCCGCGGTCGATCAGGCTCAGCGTCAGCATGATGACGACACGCGTGACCAGCGCCACCGCGATGGTGCCGACGAAATATTGCAGCAGCAGCGAATAGCCGTTGCGGATGTTGAGCGCCCACACCGCCCAGAGCGCGAGGTCGAGCGCGATGGCAAGATAGTGCCAGCCGCCGGCGATGCGGTTGCGCAAACGAGCCGCGATCCCCTGCCGCTCGGCCGGCGCGCGGATGGCATCGGCGACCTGGCGGCGGCATTGCAGGATGATGACGGCGATGAAGAGGTGCACGACCAGCATCACCATGCGCAGCAGCGCGGCGTAGCCGGCGCGGTGCAGGCCGAGCAGCAGCGCCACATTGGCAAAGGCGATGCCGGAGATGCCGACGCCTACGATGCGGCGCGCCCAGATCTCGACATAGGCGGCGGTCTCCGCGCGCACCGGAAACAAGCCGAACGGCCCCGCCAGCGCCCGAACCAGGCAGATGAGCCCGCGCGAGAACGCATAGGCGTTGACGACGGCGAGGATTACGAGGCGGACGGTTGTCGGTTCTCCAATCTCCGTCCCGAGCAGCGCGGTGGCGACGCCGACGAAGATGAGCACGGGAAGCAGCTCGAGTACGAAACGCCCGAACACGAAGGGCAGGCGCAGCATGATCTGCCAGACCCGCGCAAGGCTGTGGCGTCGCTCCTGCATTTCAGGTGCAGGCGTAACGTCGGCGACTGACGATGGCGGATCGGCAAGCGGCAACGCGGGTGCCGGCAGGCGCGCGGTTTGCGGCACGCGTCCCTCCAGGAACGCGACCGGCCGGCGGATCAGGCGGAAGATCACCCATTCGGCCGAGAGGGCGCAGCCGAGCACCAGCGCCAGCTTCCAGGCGATCTCGATCAGAAGATTGTAAGCCGCGGGATCGTTCGCGGTGCGCACGATCCAGTAGTAGAACGCGGGAAAGTGCGTGAGCGTCCGCGCGATGCCGGCGATCTCACGCGAGATTTCGCCGATCTCCTCCGAGACCGTGAGCATGAGCTGCGCTCCGAGGCCGTCGGCCGAAAGCGGGATCGGCGAATTCGGCTGCGGCCCGGCCTGTTGCGGACCAGACGCGTTGGCGATCGCACGGAGCGTATCGATCATCTGCGCGCGCTTCTTGTCGTCCTGAAGCGTGTCCAACGCACGCCTGGCTTCGTCAGGCGATAGCGCCGCGGCACCGTTCGCGGCTGGCGCATCGGCGCGGGCGCAGGAGAGAGAAGAGATCGCAAGGAAAAGAGCGGCGAGAAGCGCCGGGACAAGCTTTTGCGACACGCAGATTCCCTGGAAAAGTGAATGTGCTCGCAGGTAGCGTGGCCGCCACCGCCGAAGCACATCCGTCATGTCGGATCGGCGCTATTCGCCCCCAGCCTGTGTCGGAAGTTGGCCTTTGGGACGACATTCTCTTGGCATTTGCCGCAGCGCAGGATCGGGAGCTGATGTCCCGTCAGCGCGCACAAAGACCGTTTGCGGATCAGACAACAGGATTAAGACGAGCGGGGTGTCAAAAAAAAGCGGTGCGGCGGCCTTCACGGCCATCCGACACGATCAAAATACAGCGCCGGGAAGGTAGGGGCTTTGCCTCACTGATGCAGCCCGCTAAACCTTGTCCCGGCGTGCCGTTCGCGGTTTGCGCCGCTATGCGATAGTCCGAACGAGCTCCATCGCAATTAACGCGGCTGGATTTGCGGAGGTGGTGTCATAGACCTCCCCTTGCTCATGAGGTGGACGTTGCGCGTCGCTTGTTGGCGACCAGGGGCATGGTCCCCCTGCGACACAAAACTGTCAAGCAGGATCAATGATCTGACGATCACATTTGACGGCCCGAGTTCCGCTGTGCAAATCGCTTCCGCGCGAAGTGAGGGATTTCCGAAGGCAGCCGGCATGGTGACATCATGCCCCTGTTTTGCCCGACGATGCAAACGAATTTCGTGAAATCCGCATCGCGGATGATAGGAGCCGATAAGCCATTGATTCCGCTATTCCTGGCTACTGTGCATGGGGTTGTTTTCGCACTTTTGGTCGATGGCCACCCGGCCAACTAGAGAAACATCTCGGCGAGGTCGACCGTCGAGGCCTTTCCGATCTGGTCGAAGTTTCGCGCCAGCCAGCTTCGCGCCGCCGCGCGGCCCTCGTCGCGCAGGCGGCACAACAGGCTCCATTCGGGGTGGAACTGCGTGGCCGTGCCGAGCTGCGACATCAGCGCGTCGTTGCCGATCCAATGCATGTACATGCGGCTATGCTTGTTGCTGTCGAGCTCGCCATCGTCGATCAGCCGGGTGGCGAAAGCGACCGCGCGCATCTCGCGCATCAAGGACGAATTGAAGCTGATCTCGTTGATTCGGTGCAGGACATCGGCGGCGCTGGCCGGCAGCTCGTCGCGCCGGATCGCCGTCACCTGCACGATGACGACGTCGTGGCTGCCCTTGCGGTAGATCAACGGATAGATCGCGGGATTGCCGAGATAGCCGCCGTCCCAGTAATGCTCGCCATCGATCTCGACGGCCTGGAAATAGGGCGGCAGGCAGGCCGAGGCGAGCACGGTTTCCGCCGTCAGCAGCGGGCTCTGGAATACCTTGATCTTGCCGGTGCGGACGTTGGTGGCGTTGAGAAACAGCTGCGGCGCCTCGGGCGAGGAATTGAGCCGGTCGAAATCGATCACGCGCTGCAGCAGCGCGCGGAGCGGATTGAACTGAAAGGGATTGAGCAGGTTGGGCGGCAGCGTGTGCGTCAGCGTATGGATGAATGCGTGGACCGGATGATATTCCGGCGGCAGCTTCAGGGCCTGAATCCACTGGTTCAGCGGCGACATCAGGTCGTATGCCATGTCCATGCGCGAGACTTCGTACCAGAATGCGTGCAGGCTCTCCCGCGCGGCCTCCGCGCCTCCATGTGCCATGCCGGAGGCCATCGCCACCGCATTCATGGCGCCGGCACTGGTCGCGCTGATCGCCTCGATCGCGAGCCTGCCGTCCTCGAGCACCTGGTCGAGCACGCCCCACACGAAAGCGCCGTGCGCGCCGCCGCCCTGGAGCGCGAAGTTGACGTTCTTGCAGTTCGTGGTCCCGCCGGCTGTCACCTTGCTTGCCTCTTGCCTCCCGTTCCTTCTTTCTCCAGCGCCGTGCGCACCTGCTTGAACTCCTCCAGCGAGGCCCTGTCGGCACGGGGGAAGCGCAGATCGAGCTTTTCCAGCTCGGCATTGATCACCGAGCCGATCACGACGCGGGCGAACCATTTGTGGTCGGCGGGCACGACATACCAGGGCGCATGGGACGTCGCCGTGTGCCGGACGATGTCCTGGTAGACCGCCTGGTAGCGCGGCCACAGCGCACGCTCCCTGATGTCGTCCATGGAGAACTTCCACTGCTTGGCCGGATCGTCCAGCCGCGCGAGGAAACGCTCGCGCTGCTCTTCCTTGGACAGGTTGAGGAAGAACTTCAGCACCACGGTGCCGTTGCGGCAGAGATAGCGCTCGAAAGCGGAGATGTCCTCGAACCGCTCCTTCCAGATGTTCTTGGTGACGAGCCTCGGCGGCAGCTTCTGCTTGGCGAGAATCTCGGGATGCACGCGCGTCACCAGGCATTCCTCGTAGTGCGATCGGTTGAAGATGCCGATATGGCCGCGCTCGGGCAGCGCGACCGCATGACGCCAGAGGAAGTCGTGGTCGAGCTCCTTGCTGCTCGGCGCCTTGAAGGCCGTGACCTCGCAGCCCTGCGGATTAATGCCCTCGAAGATCGCCTTGATCGCGGAGTCCTTGCCGCCGGCGTCCATCGCCTGGAACACGATCAGGAGCGACCAGCGGTCCTGCGCGTAGAGCTTCTCCTGAAACGCGATCAGCCGTTTCTTGTTGGCGTCGAGGATCGCCTGCGCCTTCTCCTTGTCGAGATCGCCCCTCTCGTCGGTCTTGTGGTCCTTGAGGTGAAACTTGCCCGAGCCTTCGTAGCGAAACGGCGTGATGTAGCGGTCAAGCTCCTGGGCGAGCGACTTGGACGGCTTTTTGCTCATGAGCGCGGGGCACCTTGCGTTGCAACTTCAATCGGTCGAGCAAGCTACCAAGGATGCCCTTGGGAAGGAATATGATGAAAAGCACGAGCAGCACGCCGTAAACGAGATTATCCCAGCCGACCGCCTTGGTGCCGAAACCGATCCGCAAGCTCTCCGCCAGCAGGATGGTGATGATGGCGCCGATGGTCGGGCCGAGCGAGACGAACAGCCCGCCGACGATCGCGGCGAACACCATCTGCAGCGAGACCGCGATGCCGCTGACCGTGTCCGGCGTGATGAACATCTGGTACTGGCAGTAGATCGCGCCCGCCAGAGCCGTCATCAACGCGCTGAGCAGCGTGATCTTCAGCTTCTCGGCGGTGACGTCGACACCGGCCGCGGCGGCGGCGTCCTCGTCCTCGGAAATCGCCTCCAGCGCATAACGCGCCATGCTGCGGTCGACCCAGTGCCAGACCACGATGCCGAACAGCCAGACCGCAAGCGCGATCAGGTACCAGGTGGTCTTGTCGTCGAATTGCAGCGCCAGCAGCCTGTTGCCGGACGCGCGGTTCGGGGTGTAGCCGAGCGAGCCGCCGGTATAGTCGCGCGTCGCGGTGATGACCTGGAGCACGATGCCTGACAGCGCCAGCGTCACCAGCACGAAATAATGCCCGGTGATACGAAAGCGAAAGCAGGGATAGCCGACGATCATCGCCAGCGCACCGGCCGCCGCCATGCTGATGGGAATGCCGATCCAGGGCGACAATCCTGCGTGATTCCACAACAGCGCGGTGACGTAAGCGCCGATCCCCATGAAGCCGCCATGGCCGAGCGACACGAGGCCGAACCTCCCCATCATCGACCAGGACGTATAGGCGAACGACCAGATCAGGATCAGCACCAGGATGTGCAGATGATAGGGATCGCGATAGACGAAGGGCAGCGCGACCAGCGCCGCCAGCCCCACGCCCCATGCAGCAAGCCGCCCCTGCCCCATCATCGGCGCCTCGCAAGCAGGCCCGCGGGCCGGATGAACATCATGACGATGAAGAACGCGAAGGCCAGCACATAGCCCCATTCGAGGTCGGAGAACAGGCCCCCGAGCGAGATGATCTCGGCGAACACGAAGGCGGCGATGAAGCCGCCGATGAAATTGCCGAGGCCGCCGAGCACGCAGATCAGGAAGGTGATCGGCCCGAAGGACAGGCCGACGAAGGGATGCACGTCGTATTGCAGCACGAGGAGGCAGGCCGCGAGGCCGGCGAGCGCGCCGCCGAGCGCCGACGTGATCAGGTAGATCCGCTTGGTGTCGACGCCCATCAGCGCCATGATCTGGCGGTCCTGCGAGATGGCACGGATCGCAGTGCCGGTGAAGGTGCGCGTCATGAACAGATAGACGGCGACCATGCCGACCAGCGCGGCGACGAACGAAAGCAGTCGTGCGTAGCTGAAATTCATGTCGCCGAAGGCGAGCACCGGCAGGCGGATGCCGAGATTGCGGAAGTCGATGCCGAAGGCGACCGTGGCAAAGCTCTGCAGCACGAACAGCACCCCGCCGGTCGCGAGCAGCTGGTTGATCGGTGGCGCGGTCAGCAGCGGCGCAATGACGAGGTAGTGCAGCGCCGCACCAAGCACGGCGACCAGCAGGATGGTGAGCGGGGCAGCGACGAAATAGCTGACGCCATAATACTGCACCATGAAATACATGCCGTACATGCCGATCATGACGAGCTCGGCGTAGCAGATCCAGGTCACGTCGATGACACCGAAGATCAGGTTGAGCCCGAGCGCGAGCAGTGCCAGCACGCCGCCGAGCAGGATGCCGTTGATGACGGCCTCCAGCAGGTAGATGTCGAATACGTCCAGGAACGCCTGCATACCCATCACACCCCGAGATAAGCTTCCTTGACCGTGTCGCTCGCCAGCATCTCGGCCGAGGTGCCGGACGTGCGGATCGTGCCCGCCTCGATCAGATAGGCGCGGTCGACCACCTTCAGCACCTGCTGCACGTTCTGCTCGACGATCAGCACCGTCAGCCCGCTGGCGCGGATCCGCTTCACCAGCTCGAACACCTGCTGCACCACCACCGGCGCGAGCCCCGCCGAGGGTTCGTCGAGCAGCAACAGTTTCGGATTGGACATCATCGCGCGGCCGATGGCGCACATCTGTTGCTCGCCGCCGGACATGGTGCCGGCCATCTGGTGACGGCGTTCCTTCAGGCGGGGGAACAGGTCGAACACCACCTCCAGCCGCTCGGCGTAGTGGTCCCGCGCCTCCTTCATGAAGGCGCCCATCTTGAGATTGTCGTCGACCGTGAGCTGCGGAAACAGCCGCCGGTTCTCCGGCACATGCGCAATGCCGAGGCTGACGATCTTGTGCGACGGTGTCGCGACGAGGTCGACGCCCTCCATCTTGATTGATCCGCGCGAGGGGCGGATCAGGCCGGAGATGACGCGCATCAAGGTGGTCTTGCCGGCACCGTTCGGGCCGATCACGCCGACGGCTTCGCCGGCCTTCACGTCGAGATTGACGTCGAACAGTGCCTGGAAGGTGCCATAGCCGGCATTGAGGCCGCGAAGCTCCAGCATCACCTAGCCTCCCGCGCGGCGGCGCGCTTCGGCGGCCGCGGCCTGCGTGGTCTCGGCGTCGGTGCCGAGATAGACCTCGATGACGCGCGGATCGCCGGCGACCGCGCTCGGCAGGCCTTCCGAGATCTTCTCGCCGTGATCGAGCACCATGACGCGGTCGACGACGCGCATCAGGACGCCCATGATGTGCTCGACCCAGATGATGGTGATGCCGAGTTCGTCGCGGATGTTGCGCAGCATGTCCGCAGCCTGGTCCATCTCGGCCTCGTCGAGACCGCCGAGGCTCTCGTCGGCGAGCAACAGCTTTGGCGCGGTGGCGAGCGCCTTCGCCAGTTCCAGCTTCTTCAGCCCCGCCGCGCCGAGCCCATCGACGCTGGCATGGCGGTCGGTCGGCAGGCCGACCATCGCCAGCGACCGCTCGGCCGCCTCCTCCGCCTTGGCGCGGCTGTGGCGGCCCTGGCCGTAGAAGCCGGCAAGCGCGACGTTCTCGAAAATGCTGAGGCGGCGGAACGGCCGCGGGATCTGGAAGGTTCGCCCGATGCCGCTGTTGATGATCCGGTGCGGCGCAAGGCCCGCAATCTCGTGCCCGGCGAACAGGATCGATCCGGAGGTCGGCGCCAGCGTGCCGGACAGCATGTTGAAGATCGTGCTCTTGCCCGAGCCGTTGGGACCGATCAGGCCGAGGATCTCGCCCTGATCGACCCGGAACGAGACGTTGTTCACGGCGGTGAAGCCGCCAAACCGCTTCACCAATCCGCTGACTTCCAACACCGCAGAACCCCGCTATTGGTTGCTGTAGGTGGTGCCCTTGGGCAGCGGCAGCACGGCCTCGCGCTGCGCCTGGCTCTTGGGCCACACCACATAGGACTTGTCGTCGACGTATTGGATCACGACCGGGAACGAGCGCTCGTTCTGGCCGGCCATTGGCGAGCCCTCGCCGTGGAATTTGACGCCGAAGCCGAGCATGGTGCCGCCTTCGGGTATGTCGGTGTCCAGTGCTGCCTTGCGCAGGGAATCGGGATCTACACCGCCATATTTCTTGATCGCTCGCGGCAGCACGTCGTTCAGGAACAAATAGGTGTTGGACGCAGCCATGCCGACATGGGCCGAACGGATGGCGACACCCGGCTTGCGCTTGTCGAACTCCTCGCCGACCGCCTTGATGATCGGCGGCAGCTTCGGATCCATGCTCTTCTGGTTGGCGAGCCAGATCGAGATCGGATCGGTGTTGAAGACATAGTTTACGTCGGCGCCCAGGCCTTCCTTCAGCTTCTCATAGACCCCGTAGCCGGCGCCATGTCCTACCAGCGCGCCGAACTTCAGCCCCTGTTCGCGGGCTTGCCGAAGCAACAGGGTGATGTCGGGATTATAGCCGGTATGGAACACCACATCCGGCTTGGCCCGCTTCAGCTTGGTGACCAGCGCAGACAGATCCGGGGCCGTCGCCGAATAGCCCTCTCTGAGCACGATGTTGAAACCGGCCTTCTTGGCACCGGCCTCGTTGCCTTTGGCAACGTCGACGCCGTAGGCGCCGTCCTCGTGGATGATGGCGACCCGCAGGTCCTTCGGGTCCTTGCCCAGCTTTTCCTTGGTGTTCTGCGCGATGAAGTCCATCGTCATCATGCCGAACTGGTCGCCGGAGGCCTGCGGGCGAAACACGTATTTGTAGTTCTTGTTCTCCAGCACCGCCGACGAAATGCAGGTCGTGATCCACATGAACTTCTTCAGCTGCTCGACCCGCGCTGCCACCGGCACGCATTGCGCCGAGGAGAAGAAGCCGAGCAGCATGTCGACCTTTTCCTGCTCGATCAAACGGATCGCTTCATTGATGGCGATATCCGGCTTGCTCTGAGCATCGGCATAGATCGCCTCGATCTTGTAGCCTTCGACGTCTTTCGTGCTGTACTGATCCAGCATGATCCTCGCGCCGGTGTACTGCAGCTCCGAACCGCCGCCGGCGAGCGGGCCGGTGAGATCGTAGATGACGCCGATCTTGAGCTTTTTCTCTTGAGCCTTGTCTTGGGCCGCGGCAGACACCGCCAAGCCCGTCGCTGATATCGCGACCAACAACCCACGTACCAAGCGGGCAGCCATGCGCAGGCGCATCAAAACCTCCCTGGACGATTTGTGCATTGCATTCTTGGTGCAATTCTTCGGCCCATCACATGGGCTGCGCGCGGCGATGTCAAGCCTCGCGCATCAGCGCGCTGCGAACTGCTGCTCGACGAAGGCCGTGACAAATCGCGGCATGGACGGCCTGAGATCGCTGGTCCCGCGCACGAGGTGAATGGCGGACAGCTCCGGCTCGGTCTCGCGCGCAAGGTTGGCTTCGATCCGGGCGCGAGCCACATCGCCCGGCATGCCCAGGTTGATGACCTGCAACATCGCGATCGTGGGGCCCGTGACCACGCAATGCCAGCCCGGCTCGATCCGATAGTCGGCCGCGGTCAGGCCGGTCTCCTCGCCGAGCTCGCGGACGACACTGCCGGGAATATCGAGCGCGCCGTCGCTGACATCGTGGAGATCAGGCGTTCCCGAGGGGAAATAAATGCGGCCGGCATTGGCGGTGTGGGGCGCCATCTCGCCCATGATGAAGGCGCCGTCGGAGGCGCGCAGCGCGCCCATGCCGAAGCCGTTGAACACGGCCTTGTCGGGAAAGCCCCAGTCGCGCCAGGCGAGGAAGCTTGCGAAATCCGTCTCGAAATAGGTCGCCGTCAGGTGACCGTCGTTGAACACGGCGTCACGCCCGAGCAGGACGCGGCCGTTCCAGATTTTCGGCCGCTCGCGCTGCTTCTCGGCGAAATGCGCCGCGATCTCGGCGCGCCGTTCCTCGGCGAACGGCCACACGATCGGCCGCACCGCAAGATCGAGCGTCGCGACGCGATGTATGACCGGTGACGTCATGACGCCTGATACCACGCCATGGCGTCGGCTATTTGGCGCTCCCCGTTGTCTTCTTGGCCTGCTCGACGAATTTGTTGGTGAAGGTCTTGCTGACGTCGATCTTGGCGTTCGCCACCTCGGGCGAGCCGACGCTGAACACTGCAAGCACGGCGTCGGCGCCCTTCGGGTCCATCTTGCCGGTCTCGGAATACATCGGGATCGTATTCCTCAGCGCGGCGAGATAGAGTTCCTTGTTCTTGCCGACGGTCTGCTCGGGCATCTTCGCCATGATCTCCTCAGGGCTGTGCGAATGGATCCAGGCGAGCGTGGCGAGGATCGCATTGGTGAGCGCCTGCGCCTCCTTCTCATGGCCGTTGATCCAGGCCACGGTCGAATACAGCGCGCCGCCCGGATATTCGCCGCCGAACGTCTCCAGCGTATCCTTCTGGGTACGGGTGTCCGAGAGGATACGCAGATCCTTGTGGCTGCCCTGCAGCACGGTCACGGACGGATCGAGCATCACCGCAGCGTCGATCTGGCCCTGCTCCATTGCGGCCACCGCAGTGGCGCCGAGGCCCACCCCGATCACGGCGACGCTGGTGGGATCGAGCCCGTTCTTCTTGAGCATGTATTTCAGGAAGAAGTCGGTGGAGGAGCCGGGCGCACTGACGCCGACCTTCTTGCCGGCGAGATCCTTGACCGACTTGATGTCGTTGGTCCGCGATGGCGCGACCACCAGGACGAGGCCGGGATAGCGGTCATAGACCACGAAGGATTGCAGCTCCTGCTTCTTGGCGGCGAGATTGACGCAATGGTCGAAATAGCCGGAGACCACGTCGGCGCTGCCGCCGAGCACGGCTTTGAGCGCATCCGAGCCGCCCTTGAGGTCGACGAGCTCGACACTGACGCCGGCCTTCTCGTATTCGCCGAGCTGCTTGGCCAGTACGGTCGGCAGATAGCACAGGCAGGAGCCGCCGCCGACCGCGATGGTGACCTTGCTTTGCGCCGCGGCAAGCGAGGTGGTGAGCGTCAGCGCGAGCAGCGCGCCGGCGAGCCTGGCAATCGTTTTCTTCATTGGTTTCCTCCGTTCGGCCGGCGGCACCATAGAGCAGCGGGACTGGCTTGAGAAGCACTGCCTGATCGGCCCTTCGGCGCAGCTAGTACACCCAACACACGACCGGATCGCATCCACGCGATCAAATGGACCTGCTTCCTATCCCCGCCCGTCCGACGCGGCCGGCCGCCACACCAGGAGGCGCCGCTCCACCAAGGTGACGCCGAAATCGATCAGGATGACGAAGGCCGACAGCACGAACATGCCGGCGAACACGCCGGCGACATCGAAGATGCCCTCGGCCTGCTGGATCAGATAGCCGAGCCCGGCCGCCGATCCCAGATATTCGCCGACCACCGCGCCGACCACGGCAAAGCCGACGGAGGTATGAAGCGACGAGAACATCCACGACAGCGCCGACGGCCAATAGACATGCTGCATCAGCTGCCGCTCGCTCATGCCGAGCATGCGGCCGTTGTCGAGCACGGTCCGGCTGACCTCCTTGACGCCCTGATAGACGTTGAAGAAGACGATGAAGAACACCAGGGTGACGCCGAGCGCGACCTTGGACCAGATGCCGAGCCCGAGCCACAGCGCGAAGATCGGCGCCAGCACGACACGCGGCAGGGCGTTGACCATCTTCACATAGGGGTCGAACACCGCGGCGACCAGCGGCTGGCGCGCGAACCAGAAGCCGACCAGGACGCCGCCGAGCGATCCGATCACGAAGGCGAGGATCGATTCCGCGAGCGTGATGCCGAGGTGCTTCCAGATCACGCCGGAGGCGAACCATTTCACGATCTGGCTGAACACGTCGAGCGGGTTGGAAAAGAAGAACGGCGGCAGCAGGATCTTGCCGAACACGGGAATGGTCGACAGCACCTGCCACAGCACCAGGCCGACGACAGCGACCAGGACCTGCAGCGCAAACAGCGTCGTGCGCGACATCAGACCACCTCCGCCGCCTGGGTGGACTGTGCGTACCCCTTCATCACCTCGTCCTTGAGCACGCTCCAGATCTCGCGATGGAGCGCATGGAATTCCTTGTCGAGGCGCACCTCGAAGATGTCGCGCGGGCGGGCCAGGCCGACGCGCCAGTCACCGATGATGCGCGAGGACGGTCCCGCCGACATGATCACGACGCGGTCGGCGAGCGCGATGGCCTCTTCGAGATCGTGGGTGACGAACAGCACGGCCTTGCGGTCGGCACTCCACAAGTCGAGCAGCAGATTGCCCATGACCTGGCGCGTCTGCGCATCGAGCGGCCCGAACGGCTCGTCCATCAACAGGATCTTCGGATCGCGGATCAGCACCTGCGCCAGCGCCACGCGCTTGCGCTGGCCGCCGGAAAGCATGTGCGGATAGCGGTTCGCGAAGGCGCCGAGGCCGACGGCGGTCAGCCATTTCTGCGCCTGCGACAAGGCCTCCGCGCGCGGCGTGCCCTTGACCTCGAGTCCGATCGCGACATTGTCGAGCGCGGTCTTCCAGGGGAACAACGCGTCGGCCTGGAACAAATAGCCGGCATCCCGATTCAGCCCCGCCAATGGCTGGTCGAAAATCCTGACGCTGCCCGCGGCGGGCTTGAGCAGGCCCGCCGCGACGTTGAGCAGCGTCGATTTCCCGCAGCCGGTCGGGCCGACGATGGCCACGAACTCGCCCTGCGCGACCGCAAGATGCGCGTTCTCCACCGCCGTATAGACCCGGCCGTCCCCCAGCCGGAATGCCACCCTGGTATCTTCCAGCGCCACTGCCGTGGGCGTCGTCATGTGCTTCCTCCGAACTCAGGCCGATGCCTTAGCCGCTCGTGCGGCCAAGTTCAATCGAGGCGCCCGGCGTGCTACGCATGGCGTGCTGCCGCGCTCTTACCCTCCCCTGGAGGGGGAGGGTCGGCTCACATGAGCGCAGCGAAATGTGAGACGGGGTGGGGTGACAGTCTCTCCACGGAGGCAGTGCCCGCGTGGACAGAGCACCCCACCCCGCTCGCGCTGCGCGCGATCGACCCTCCCCCTCCAGGGCAGGGCTATCGCATGTGGCCTAGGAGTTC